>NZ_EQ973356.1:324386-453711 GCF_000157055.1 Bacteroides sp. 2_2_4
CGGTTAAATGAGAATTTATCGGTTAGGCTGAAAGCCTTACAATTATATATTTATTGGGGTGCCCTGAAAGGGCTTAATTATATAGCGTAGGGCAACGCCCTACGCTATATAATTAAGCCCTTTCAGGGCACTCCGCAAAATTATCATTTACTTGTCATTTTCACATACTCAATGACCATCAAAATAATTTGAGTCATTTCTTTAGCGGAGTGAAATGCAATGCGGCTCCGCCACTTGCTTTTAGCTTCAAAACAAGCTTATCTCCGGCTTTTATCTTCTTATGAGTACTGCGTACTTTCGTGCGTGTATTCAGCTTGTCATCATCTTCGTACAGGTGAAGCATGTACTTCTTACCCGGTTCCAGAAAATCCGTAGTCAATGTAATTGTGCGGGCTTCCGTATTCGTCATTGCTCCTACAAACCAGTCATTCCCCGAACGACGTGCCTGAACGATATATTCACCAATCTCTCCATCTAACGCGCGGCTGTCATCCCATACACTCGGAATTGCTTTCCAAAATTCCAGTTCTTCTTCTCCCTGGTAGAATTCCGGTCTGTCATACCAAAACATAAATTGCAAAGGACTGTAATACACAGCTGCCATCGCCAACTGATGTGCTTTCGTATTCTTCACCCGATTATTGAAATAGCAAAGCGTATAGTCTCCTGCACCTGCCAGATAGCGGGTGAAAGGAAGAGTCGTATTGTGTGTGGCATCCGGCATTTCTTCATTTCCACGAATACCTTCCTGCGTCATCAGGTTAGGATAAGTACGGCTGAAACCTGTCGGACGATATTCGTCATGAATATCTACCATCAGATTATATTCTCCACATTTACGAACTGCATCATGCAACCAGGTACTCCAACGCTGATTACCTATCTGTACAAAACCGAACTTGATACCTTTCAATCCCCATTTTTTATACAAAGGCAACAGAATATCCAACTGCTGCACTAATGCGCGCTGATTGACATACACCATAAGTCCGATTCCTTTCGATTCGGCATATTTACACAAAGCAGGTATATCAAGGTCTTTATCAGAAGAAACTGTAGTAGCGTCCGAACTCATTTTCATTTCCGGTCCGTACCAGCCTGCATCCATGTGTACATACTGAATACCGCGTTCTGCCGCAAAATCAATGGCCGCTTTTACTCTATCTTGTTTCAAGTCGCCCGAACGGAATACTTTCCCGGGTTTGATCCAAGAAGTATCAGCCAGTTTGCAAGCCGGATTCAGATTCAAGACAAGATCATTATTATTAATTAAATCGACCGGACGTTCGCCAACCATGATTACACGCCACGGAGTACTGTAAGGAGAAATAATATCGACGCTACTATACAGGCTTGTCTCCAAAGTGGAAGGTTTCTCTGCCGATAAACGGAATTTACCACGAACATAATCCACCATTTCCGCTTCCAACAAGGCTACAGATAATCCATCAGGCAGTTTCAATGTCAAAGGACGCTCACTCTCCTCTTTGCCCCATCCTTCCAACGGACGGAGTTCATAAGGCCCTTGTGCCCAACGTTCATAATACGCCATCGTTCCTTCAGGCATTGTGAAGCTAGTCTGCTCACCGACGATATGCAAGAAAAGCCCGTTTGTCATTTCCGGAAAATGATAGCGGAAAGTAACTCCTTCATTATAGGCGCGGACTATGATATTCATAAAGTAGTTTTTACGCTTATCATAACCACCATCCCGATTACCTTTTCCTTCTCCTTTCTTGAACTTCAAGGTCATCTCATTATAGCAATCACGAACCTCCGCACGCTCGCCATATACAGGCTTCCATCTCTCGTCCGTCTTTTGATGTTCAGTCCCCGTCAACTTCAGATTCTCACACCAAAAATGACAAGTATCATTCGGTATACCCAACGCCGATTCAAACAACTGATTTTCAATCAGAACACCCAGTTTACTTTCTTCAATCACCGGACGATTTTTATAAGTCAAGGTATAATACATTTGTGCATTATCCTCTCCTACCGCACGTTGATAAAAGGTAAAACGATAAGCTCCATCAGGAGACGTCAGTTCCTGACGGGTTTCTGTCATCACATCTTGCGCTTTTATCAATGCCGGTATCACCAACAACAAAAGCAAAATTCTTTTCTTCATTCTATTTACGTTCATGTTTATTCATCTTTCCTATTATATACGAACGAGAAAGAAATTATACTCAAATGTTTATTGCCTGAAAAGCTTATTCCATCTGTTCCCTATAAAAAGTAGGTGTCATTCCTGTCACCCTTTTAAAAATGCGGTTAAAATGTACAGGTGATTCAAATCCGCAAGTAGCACTGATTTGAGATATATTCATCATACTACTATTCAATAGTTTACAAGCATATCCGATACGCATATCAAGTACATACTCTTTGAATGTTTTTCCTGTGTTTTCTTTAAAGTATCGGCAGAAAGCAGTAGGGTTCATCGCTGTATAAGAAGCAATTTCATCCAGACCGATAGACTCGGTATAATGTTTATTCAAATAGGCAATCACTTTTTCCATTCTTTCATTACGCATAATCGAAGGAGACGGAGTATAATGAGAAGTAGTCAGATACTTCCTGTGATTACTGGTAGCCATCATTTGTAGGAGTGAAAGCAACAGGATAATTTGATCTACTCCTTTGGCAGAAGGTATTTGTTTTAATAGCTTAATGATTTTCCCCGAACGGGTAATTGTGAATTTAATTCCTCTGCAAGCATCCTCCAATAAATTCCTGATAGGAATAAACTGGGAGTATTGAGATATAGAATAATGCATGAAGTCTTTTTCAAACTGAATATTGACTCCTCTTACTTTCAGTTCGGATTTTTCTTCGTTATCAGATTCTTCCCCGCCGTCCGGTGGACTTTGCATACTATGAGGCAGTTCGGAACCGAAAAGAATCAAATCACCTTTTGAATAGGAGATAATGCTGTCACCCACCAGACAATCCCCCTCTCCCTTCTCCACATAAATAATTTCATACTCACTATGAAAATGCCACGGATACGTGAAACGTGGATATTCATAAAAGCGGGCACGGACGGGATTAGAAGTCGTAATAGTCAACTTCTCATTCATTATCTTCTTCATAAATCTCCTTTCTAAACTGCTTTTGCAAAGATAGGTAAATATCTTGCAAAAATACGCATCATAGCATGTATAAAAACCCGCTATTTTTGCATCCATTCATAAAAACATTTGATAGAAAACATGAACGAATTATTTAGTATTGCCGGTAAAGTTGCTGTTATTACCGGAGCAGGTGGTGTACTGGGCGGAAATATTGCCCAACACTTTGTACAGCAGGGAGCAAAAGTTGTAGCTATTGACATTCGTCAGGAGCAACTGGACAACCGTGTGGCTGAACTTAAGCAATACGGTAACGATGTAATCGGCATCATCGGTAATGTACTTGACATCGCCAGCCTGGAGAAAGTAGCCGAAGAAGTCGTAGCCAAATGGGGACAGATCGATATTCTATTGAACATTGCCGGTGGCAATATGCCGGGAGCTACTCTTGAACCGGAACAACATTTTTATGACATGGATATTTCCTGTTGGGAGAAAGTGACTAATCTGAATATGAACGGAACGGTTTATCCGTCTATGATATTCGGTAAAGTAATGGCAAAACAAGGCAAAGGATGTATCATTAATGTATCCTCAATGGCAGCATACAGCGCTATCACCCGCGTACCGGGATATTCGGCTGCAAAAACTGCCGTAGCCAATTTCACTCAATGGCTGGCAAGCGAAATGGCACTTAAATACGGTGATGGTATCCGTGTAAACGCTATTGCACCGGGCTTCTTCATCGGCGACCAAAACCGTCGTGTACTCATCAACCCAGATGGTTCATTGACAGATAGAAGCAAGAAAGTATTGGCTAAAACTCCAATGAAACGTTTCGGTGACATCAAAGAGTTGAATGGTGCAGTGCATTTCCTGTGTAGTGAAGCCGCTAGCTTCGTAACCGGAGCAATGTTACCTATTGATGGTGGTTTCAGTGCATTCAGCGGAGTTTAAGCAATAAATAATAGCCTGTTATAAAGAGAAAGACTATGATGGAAAAGACTTGGAGATGGTTCGGCAAAAAGGATAAGATAACCTTGCCGATGCTCCGACAAATAGGGGTAAAAGGGATTGTCACTGCCCTGCATGATGTACCGAACGGTGAAATATGGACAATGGAAGCTATTAACGATTTGAAATCATATATCGAATCTTATGGTTTACGTTGGTCGGTAGTGGAAAGTCTTCCTGTATGTGAAGCAATCAAATACGCAGGAGCGGAACGTGAACAGTTGATTGAGAACTACAAAGTAAGCCTTGCCAATTTGGGTAAATGCGGCATAAAGACAGTGTGTTATAATTTCATGCCCGTTATCGACTGGATACGTACAGACTTGCAACATCCCTGGCCGGACGGAACCAGTTCACTTTATTACGACCGTATTCGCTTTGCTTATTTCGATATCCGAATCTTGGAACGTGAAGGAGCTGAAAAAGATTACACTGAAGAAGAACTTCAGAAAGTTGCCGAGTTGGATAAGGTTATCACAGAAGCAGAAAAAGACGCTTTGATTGATACGATCATTGTCAAAACTCAAGGTTTTGTTAATGGCAATATCAAAGAAGGAGATAAAAATCCGGTTTCCATCTTCAAGCGGTTACTTGCTTTGTACAAAGATATAAACCGGGATGCTTTGCGTGAAAATATGCGTTATTTCTTATCTGCAATCATGCCTGTATGCGAAGAATATGGAGTTAATATGTGCGTACATCCGGATGACCCTCCATTCCAGGTATTAGGTTTACCACGTATCGTTACCAATGAAAATGATATTGAATGGTTCCTGAATGCCGTAGATAATCCTCATAATGGATTGACTTTCTGTGCAGGCTCTTTGAGTGCAGGCGAACATAACGATACACGTGAGTTGGCTAAGAAATTTGCAAAAAGAACTCATTTCGTACATCTGCGCAGCACAGCTGCCATGCAAGGTGGAAACTTCATTGAAAGCTCCCATCTTACGGGAAGAGGACATCTGGTTGACCTTATCCGTATCTTCGAAAATGAGAATCCGGGATTACCGATGCGTGTAGACCACGGACGAATGATGCTGGGAGATGAAGATAAAGGCTACAACCCAGGATATTCTTTCCACGGACGTATGCTGGCTCTTGCACAAGTAGAAGGAATGATGGCTGTGGTGGATGATGAGAAAAAACGACAGATAATATTATAATCATCACAATGCTGATATAGTCAGAGCTTCGTCAGAGCAATAACCTCATTATTTGTTTCAAGGCGGGAAACATTTTGTTTCAAGCGTTGAAACTGATGGTTTCCCGTCTTGAAACTTTAGTTCCAAAGGCTCGAAACTCCAGTTCCAAAGGCGGGAAACTATAGTTTCTAAAGCAGGTAAATTCTATCTCAAAGACAAGAAACAACCATTCTGTCTCTAGGCTTTTAGTTATAATCATATAATTCCGATACAATAAATACAACGGACTGTTCTCTCAATAGCTAAACCTTTCAATGCCAATGCATACTTATATCATTTGGTAAGCGTCGACAGTGTGAGAGTAAGTTTTACCCTCACACTACCCTCACCTTTACCCTCACCCACGAAAGTACGATGGATAAAGGGATTGAGAGCCGGGTGAGAGTGTGAGGGTAAAATCAACACAATCTTTTATTTGTTAGCTACTTTATCTGTATCTTCCCTACAAAATCTTTTTTATCTATATTCAGTTCTTCCAAAGAGGCGATCCGTTTGCCGTTCAACATTATGTTCTCAAACAAAATATTCTCAACCTTCCTATTCTTATCATAACCTTCCATCAAAGAAGGATTGATATATTTTCCGGTACATGAAATGTTACGGAACGTTATGTTTCTGACACCTCTGCCGGGACCTGTGTTATATTTTTGGTTATACATCACCCGAAGATGAAATAACTGTCCTTCCTGGATATGTTCCACACGAATATCCTCAAAAGTGATGTTTTGTGCCAGATTGTGATCTCCTACATTAATAGTCATGCAGCCTTGGTAATCACGATCGTCCTCATCATGTTCCAAGATATCGATATTCTTGAACAATATATCTTCTAAAACCTCATCTCCTGTTTTCGTATTTCCATGCGTACCGATATTGATAGGGTGAGCAATATCCGCCCATAGTGTAGAATTAAGTACACGGATATTACGAGAATCTCCATAATAATTCCAACGATGCGTATAGATGGCTATACAGTCGTCTGAATTACGAAGAAAAACATCATCAATCACTACATCCGAGCAAGACATAAAATCCAATCCATCACTCCAACCCTGATAACTGAATGATTTCAAATTCTTGATAGTAATTCCCTGTGATTGTCCACCGGAAACTGTATAGTGACGGGAGTTGACAACTGTAATTCCATCAATCAGTACATTCTTGGAGTATGCCACCGATATTCCCTGCTGCGGTTCAAGCAACATACCGTGTCCGAGAATCTTTACATTCTCTACACTGTCGCAAGTCAGGCAACCTTTCAGCACCGCTCCACCTTCCAGATAGACAGTCGTGTTGGAAGGAATACGGAAGCATTTGCCTGCCACATCTGTGGGTTCGTGTATACCGGACTCAAAATACATCACATTCGGATCATTCTTATCAGGCACATTCTCAATGATCGGATTGGCAAACACATGCAGATTATTCAAACGGTCACCGTTGAACTCTACAGAGAGTTTTTGTGGTTTATCCAATGTGAACAGCAGAAAATTTCCGTCTATCTCCGGATGAATACCTTTAGATAGTGGACGCACTACTGCTGAACGGAGTTCCCCGTTATTCTTTTGCACCAGCACTTCCACTTTACCGGAAAAATCAAACTGTACCATGGTTGCATCCGACTTGGTATCCATATCCACCTTTACATTATATTCATAAAGGTCTACCCAATCTTTTTCACCCACTTGCCGTACTTTTACTGTATAATCGTCATTGTGGCGGGCATAGTAGATGCCTTGTGGCACCGGATAGATGACAATTTCTGCCTGTATAACTCCTGAAGTCATTACAAGTAAAAATGTAAGCGCTATTCGTATCAATCTATTCATTTTGAATTATTCATTTATTGTGCATACATCAATGTACCGAGTCCAAGTACATCATACCCACCAGAGTTAGCATCATAATAACCGCCGCCGCCTTCTATTCCTACATATTCGGTAGCAATCTTAGTATATTTGAGATTATCATCCGAGATGTTTTTTATCCCTTTGTAATGATAGTAAGGCAACGCCCATATCGCACGTTTGATCCATTTACCACCACCAAGTGTTGTTTGTTCTTCCGGAATCGGATATCCCCATTGACTCTGTTTTTGCCATATATAAGTAGTATATGGTACAGTCTCATTAGTGTAATTACAACAAGCGGCATATTCGCAGGCCCGTAGGAAGAGATTATCATCATAAGCAAAGAAATCGTCTCCCTGGCTCCATGCCAACTGACAGATAATTCCCATCAATCCAACACACATCAATGTATGTCCCTGGTCACGGCCACTTTCCTGCCATTGAGCAAAGTTATAGTCCGGTGCATAATCGTGATAGATAGCACGACGTAAACGTCCGTTTGTATCACCTGTCTGCAAATGGGCAATACCTTCATTATAAATATCACGACGATCGGTTACAATGCCGATAGCCATTTTAGCCGCTATATTACAAAGACACCAGTTAGCCCAATAATGTAACGCATTCGTATCGTGATGACGTTTCAGGAAATCATCATTAGCAGGATAGAACACTTTAAGCAACCAATTCTGGAACGCTGCGAAGTCCGCACGATCCCATCCTCCATAATCCCTCAATAATTCACCGGCAATAGCAAATTCATAACCATAAAGTCCTGCAGCAAGCGATAAATTCGTATTACCTGTTACACCTACACAAGTCTGTACCCACTTATTCAGATTCTCCACCGCTTTTGCCGCATATTCATCATCTTGTTCAATCTTCCAACGAAGCGCCTGCTGATATGCAATAGTGGCCCCTCTGGCTGCATTCATATAATTTTCATCACCGGAAACTCCACGTTTAATCCATTCCGTAGGATAAGTATCTGCCGTCTTCTGCGAAAACTGACTTTCTACTAATAATTGATAAGCACTTATCCAAGGCTCTTCTCCGGCAGCTTTTTTATCCCGGATACGCTGGAAGTCTTCCTCCGTATGCAACCCTTCATGCAGCATGGGTTCCGTTGACGGTTTAAGTTCAACCTGTTCCAAATTTACATTATTATCAGGAAGAGGAATTTTATTCAAATCAGTTTCCACATTGACACCCGGAAGGTCAATGCCGTCCCCACATCCTACCAAAAACAGGGTAGCAAATACTGCGGTTATATAATATATCTTTTTCATCATATTTTTGGTTTAATGGTACACCATATCTACCATTGATTACGGTGCACCCAATTATAGTTTATTGCTCTACTAACTCTAATTTGAAATTATCTATCTTAGCCCGTCCTTGTTTTACTGTAATCGTACATACAAAACCAATGACAACATCGGTAGGCTCTTCAACAAGAATATCAACTACTACATCACCCGTACCCGAAATAGAAGCGTTTGCCAGACTCTTACTTGGTATATCACTCGTATTTGCCATCTCGTTACCTTTACAAACCGCAACATAACCGGTAAAACCTCTGCCGTCATATTCATAAACGTGTGCCGTCAACTTATATTTTCCTTTTTGAAGATGAGAAGTCTGATATACCTTACCATCATTTTTAGGATTGTCAAATCCCCAATCTGTTTGTAAAGCCAAACCTGCATCACTTCCATCACCATATTTCGTTTTAAATGCCAAATCAACAGCAGCACCTCCTTCACCAGCAGTCAAGTTAGAGTTCTGAACTATCCAATAAGCAGCTTTTGCCCACTCTCCTTTTTTATGGAATCCTTTATCCCCACCTTCTTTTACATATTCAAAAGGCTGTTTATAGTTCATGAGTACATATTGAGAAATATCTCCATCCACCGGCAGAGGTTGTAACATATCACTCTCTACGGGTTGTGCAATACCTTCAAACACCATTGTTACTTTTCCACCATTGAAACCTTGCGGAACCGTTACAGTAATAGAAGTCGTAGTAATCTCTTTAACCGTAACGGGTACGGATATTCCCTCAAAAGTAACTGTAACAGAATTCTTATCCGTTCCAAAACCTTTTCCTGTAAATGTTATTTCCTGTCCGGCTTTTACTAATGTGCCATTAGGATAAATATACGGTGTTTCAACAGAAGTGATTTCCGGAGTTTCCCAAACCTCAAATGTGCCCGATTCGCCCATCTCTATTTCCTTACCCTGAATTATCAGTTTAATCTTCACCGGAGCTTCTGATGAAACTCCTTTGGGAACATTCACTACAATATTACCTTTATCATTCAGTGTCACTTTATCACAAACTGTTTCTCCGAAAAAGACCTGAATATTTTCAGCTTTCGTACCAAAGTTCTGACCAATGATCGTTACTTCCGCATTAATATATCCGGCTTTCGTTGAAATGCCTGTTACTGTCGGCATCGGTAATACCGTATATTTCAACTGTGTCCCGATAGTTTCAAACGGAGTAATGACAGTAATTGTATAATCTCCGGCTTCCAACGAAGCAGGTACAGTGAGTGGAATACTCTTATCCGTCAAATTATCTGTATCTATTGCAGCTTCTACAGGTTCTCCGCCAGCTTTAGAGAAAGTTACTTTCAAAGGCTCCAACCCTTCAACAGACTTATCCAGCAATTCTTGCACAAGATTGGTTCCTGTTATTGCAAATTTACTGCCAGCAAAACCTGATGGAACCGGTTCGTCTTCCTTAGGAGTATCAAGCGTTGCATGCTTCAACACAGTGAAAGGATAAGAAGCCAAATCAATCGTTTGTTCTGCCATAATAAGTGTCATAACTCCACTGACAGCTGTCTCGGGAACTTTGGCCGTAAATTCGGTATCAGTAGGTGTACCCACAATCTCTGCCTTGTCTGTGGAAGTCCCGAAAGTCAAAGTATACAGTGTTTTAGAAGAAACAAATTCTTGTCCTTCGAAAACGATACTGGCACCCGGAAAACCATAAGAAGGTTTCACTACGCTGACACCCGGCTTACCAAGTACACGATAAACTAGATCAGTCTCCACACGTTGCCCGAAAACCTCAACGGTTATCTTTCCGTTTGTTGCCGATTCCGGCACTTTCGCAAGGATAGCATCATCGGCGCAAGAGACTACTACTGCCTCCTGGGAACCGATAAATACTTTCACATCTTCTGTTATGATACCAAAATCACTGCCACTAACGGTAAACTCATTCCCAACATATCCTTCTACGGGATCTATCTTTGTTACAGTCGCCACAGGATCAGTGTAACTCATTGGAACAATTTCTTCATTATCCTCGTCACAAGCAGCTAATGCGAAAAGCGAGAGAAAAACGGGAAACAGATAGTTATATATTTTCTTCATAATCTTAATTATATTATCACGATGAATTACTCTTTTTTCTTTTTCCACATCATTCAAGAATCAATTTCAATTCTGTCACCTTAAAGTATGAATTACCTTTAGCCAGAGAAGTCAGGAATCCAATGACAACATCCGTTGTCTCCGTCACTTCAAATGAAGGGGTTACCAAAACACCCGAGTCATCATTTGTTCCAGCTTTGTCATAGATCGCACAAACTCCATTTAATTGCTCAATATCAGCTACATTCGGTATATCACTCTCACTATTTCCTTTGGCCATCAATGCAGAAATAAAATTCCCCGCATCACTTACTACCATCGTATAGGCATAAGTAACTTCCAGTCTGTATTTACCAGGACGAAGTGTAGCAACTTGCCATATTTTTCCATTCGTATAAGCTTCCTTCTCCCATCCATTCTGGAACGCTAATGTGAAGCCCTCTGCTGCTTTATACTGCATTCCGGTAACAGTAGTATTGTTTTTTGCATTGAAAGATGCCTTATTCTGATTCCATACTGCCGGAGTCCACCATTCACCATTCTTCCAATTTTCATCATTTGCCTTGGCAAACGGCTGCTTGTAGTTTTGAAGGTAAAGCACTGTTACATCACCCTTTGAGTTAGGATTAAACATTGCACTACCTGTCATTGTATATCCATGAATAGTTACAGTCACATTACCTGTCTTATAATCAGCAGGAGTTGTCGCAACAATAGTAGACTCATCCACCAGCTCAAATTCGGCCAGCGTTCCATTGAAACTAACAGAAATATCAGATGGATCCGTACCAAAGTTCTCACCTGTTATAGTGACCTTGTCTCCCGTATCGGCTACCCCTTCACCGTCTTCACTATCAGAAGTCACTGTAATGACACGTGGCGTAGGCAGTACTGTATAATGACCGATATTCTCCACCTTTTTATTATAAATCTGTAAAGACAGATTGCCTGTTACTGCAGTTTCCGGCACTTCCACTACCAAACGGTCATTTTTGCAATCGAGCACTTTATTGGATTGGGCTTCACCGAAGAAAACTTTCACTGCTTCAGCACGGTCACCAAAATTGGTTCCCGTAATAACTACCTGTGTAGTGACATATCCGTCCGTAGGATAAATACTCTCCACTACTGGTACAGGATAATCATAAACTCTATACTTGGGGTCTTGCTCACAACCGGAGAAAAGTGCGGAAACACAAGCAAGTATTGCCAAGTGAAATGTATATTTGAATAAAAACTTCATATAATCTATGGTATTATACGTTAAACGATTGAATGATTAATATCCCGGATTTTGTACCAGATTTGAATTCAGGTTGATTTGATTTCTTGGAATCGCCCACAAATAATCTCCCTTAGTAAATGCGCAGTCGGATGATTTGAGAAGCACTACACAAGGTAATTTGCCTTTACCTGTTTCCACTTCTTCCGTCCCCTTCGTAAAGATAGCCGGATTGAAAGCACTGGTAGCATTCCCGTTTTCGTCTATAAATGCCGTCGGATAGCTGGCATTACCTACTACCGCACCGCAACGAGACTCATTCAGATTCTTCTCCGCAATACCCCAACGTTTCAGGTCGTCACAACGGAAACCTTCCATATAGAGTTCCAAGGCACGTTCACGGCGGATCTCATCCAGCATTACCTGATTGACTGTCTTACTCGCATTTGCCGGCACTCCTTCCTGAATTCGCTTTGCCAATGCATTTGTTAGGTTGGCAATTCCCGCACGGGCACGGATTTTATTTATCGACTTATTCAACTGGTCATCTGATATTTCACCATAGCGTTCCATCACAGCTTCAGCATAATTCAAGTATACTTCTGCCAACCGAAGTACCGGATAATTGGCCGATTCATCTTTACTTTGGCGTTGAATATCAGTAATAGCAAACTTGGAAACACCATACCCACAGTTCTCAACTGTCAGGCTCGTAGCATATGAACCTACATAAGAAGTCAAACGGAAATCCCGATTCTGAAATTCGTCCCCCGGATTCTTATATCCCTGGAACTTATCAGACATACTGACCGGAAGCCCGTCAGTGCATAAAAACATATCAATCAATTTCCGGCTGGGACGCATATCCGTATAAATCACCTGATTCAAATCAACCTGTCCTTTACGCGTTTCCTGACTATATACAGAAGCGATGATAAATTCCTTGTTCGTCGCTCTTCCTGCACCGGCAGGATTGCTAGCTTCTTCTTCAATATTAAACAGGTAACGATTGCTCAAATTTTTCATTGCTGCCACATTATTATAATTCCAAAGAGAATAAGCAGCATCCCCCATCACTGTTTCGGATAGTTGAACAGATTCTTCCAGGAAAGCATTTACCTGATCGGAAGCCGGACCGGCAGAACCTTCAAAATCAGTAGAAGTACCATTGTACTTACGCCAGGTAGCTTCATAAAGTAACACGCGAGCCTTAAATGCCTGTGCAGCCTGTTTGCTGATTTTACCTTTGTCGGCAGAGGTTATATTCTGTTCCAACGGCAACCCTGCAATAGCCTCATCCAAATCGGAGAGAATCAAGTTGACAACCTCATAACGGCTGTTACGTTTTCCATATAACTCCGGTGAAGTCACGTCGAGAACTTTCGTAACGACAGGCACTCCACCAAAAAACTTCAATAAGTAAAAATAGTTATAGGCACGGAAAAAATGACCTTCGGCTAATTCTTTTTTAATATCCGCTAAATTACCTGTATAGGAAGAAACTGCTCTTTCAAACATGTGATTAGTGGCACGAATATTACCATAGCAATTACCCCAACGGCTATCGTCATTAGGAACTCCCATCACACCGGTCCCCACACCATACGAATATCTGAAACAAGTAGAAAGATCAGATGCCGCATCCATGTGATCGAATATACTTCCATAGGAAGACTGCCATCCCAATAATTGCCCGTAAAGCCCGTTAGCATATTCACGGAAATGCTCCGGAGTTTTGAAATAAATCACATCTGTCTTGGCATCCAGTGGTTCCAAGTCAAGGAACGTATTCACGCATGAAGAAAATCCCAATGCGCAGGTGCAAATTAATATATAGTTCGTTATCTTTTTCATATCTTCTATTCTGTATTTAATTTTCCATAGCTACTATAAAGTGATGTTCAGACCGAACGACCAAGTACGTGCAAACGGGTATCCACTGTTGTTGGAGGCTGCTCCCATTTCCGGGTCGAAACCGTCTCGAATACTGGTAGCTTCCCATAAATCATTACCAGAGAAGTAAACACGCACTTTTTCCAGTTTCACCTTGCGCGTCCATATCTGCGGCAATGTGTAGCCGACTATTAATGTTTTCAAACGGATATAGCGGTTATTCTGCATCATAAAGTCGTTATTCTGATAATTCCAGCGTGCGAGATTCGCATTGGTAGTCAAGCGAGGGAATTCAGCATTCGGATTGCTCTCTGTCCATGTCTTTCCCAAATATGTCGGGTTCTGATTGGCAGTACGTGTTTGAAAAGGATAAGCCATCCAGTCATTACGGATAACATACTGCTTGCCGACACCTTGGAACATTGCGTTCACATCAATACCTTTCCATGATCCTCCCAGTGTGAAACCGAAAACAAAATGTGGATTGGAGTCACCGAGATATTGCAAATCGCTATTTTCATTCCCTGCACCGGAAATCTTATAATCACCATTCAAATCCAAACGTTTGGTATCACCTGGACGCAACCGGCTTGCACTTCCTGCTCCTACACCAGTCAAATCTTCTTTACCCTCTCCATAGAGTGCATAATAGCGGTCTACTTCTGCCTGATCTTTAAAGTAACCATCTGTGCGATAAAGGAAGTACGAATTCAATGGATACCCATTCACAGCTGCATTCCAACCAGCCCCATAAGAATCTGCTCCTTCCATCTCTTTCAACAGACTCTTTGTATCACCAATATTAAAGTTGGCATAGTAAGAAAAGTCTTTAATCTGATCGCGCCATCCAATAGTGAATTCCCAACCTTTTACATTCAAATGACCACTATTCGTTTTAGGAGATTTACCTCCTAATACGCCCGGATAGGTGACATTCACCAACATACCGGTATTATCTTTTATAAAATAATCGAATGTAGCTTTCAAACGATTATCGAAAAAGTTAAGATCGATACCGAAGTTTTTTTGTGAAACTTTCTCCCAAGTACGGTCATAAGAAATTAAACCGCCAAAACCTGAAGATACCTGGTTGGCAGGTATAGTTCCAAAACCGGCCGTCCCAAGAGAAACAGTAGATACATAATCGTAATCGCCCAGCCCAACATCATTACCTGAGCTACCATAACTTAAACGCAGCTTACCAAAAGAAAGAACTGGCTTTAGAAATTCTACAAATTGTTCTTCCGAGAACGCCCAGCCCAAAGAAACGGAACCGAAGCTCTTAAAACGATAACCGGGAGCAAACTTGGAATTTCCGTCACGACGCCCCATCAATTCAACCATATATTTTTCCGCATAGTTATAATTCAAACGGGCAATATATGAATAGGTACCATTATGAGTCTTTCCTCCACCGTTACCCTGTGTACCCGTAGCCAAATTCAAATCGTAAATTCCGGCATCCTCAAACTTCTCACGGGCGGTAACAACTTTCTTAGTCACCCATTTCTCGGCATTGATGCCGAACATAGCATCTATATTATGTACTTCGGCAAATGTACGCTTATATTTCAATAACCCTGAATAGTACTGATACCGGGCATTATTTGCCTGTACCAAATATCCCGGCTGATGGGAGTCTTTAAAATTCATCACATCTTGTGGAGTACTAAGGGTTTGTGTTGTTTCATATACTAACTTCGCCGTCTGCTCGCCGAACCAATTGTAACACTGTACCGGAAGCGAATAGCGTTCTCTGCGATATTCCTCATTTTGAAATGAAGCAGTACCCTCGAAAGTGATTCCTTTCCAAATATCCACCAATGCTTTAAAATCGACACGAGTAGTCAACTTCTCTCTCTCGTCACGTCCACCATCCGTTGTAGCTGCTGCCGCATTGCGATCACCGACATTACCGAAGTTAGCGTACCATTGTCCATAGGGATTTTTTGCCGGGAAAAACGGAGCATCGTTTCCGTAAAGTGTACGGTCAATAGCATGTGTGGGTGTTTCGGTATTTGTTTTAATCATACTGGCTGAAGTCTCCAGTTTGAACCAATCAGTCAATTTGATTCCGTAGTTCAAGCGCAAGTTCAACTGTTTCTGCCCGTCATAAGCAGTGGCCAGATTGGCTTGGTTATCAGCATAAGCTAAAGAGATGCGGTAATCGGATTTATCTGTAGAACCTGCTACACTCAAATTATGCTGGTAAGAATAACGGCGGGCAAACAATTCATCCAGGCGATTGGCATTACCAACGAACATCGTACCCCAATCGGCTACAGTCGACTCATAAATACCTTCAATGCCTTGAGCCATCTTCTTCAGGTTTTCTTCTCCCCAGCCCCACCAGTCATGTTCCGGCATTTCTTTATTGGCTTCCAGCCACATGGAAGCATATTCCTGCATACTGGGAGAGAAAGCCATAATACCATTGGTAGTGAAACGCATATTGAAGCCATAATCAACCGTTGTCTTGCCTTTACCTTTTTTGGTAGTTACCAAGATAACGCCATTAGCTGCTTTCGCCCCATAAATGGAAGCTGAACCGTCTTTCAAAACACTAATATTCTCAATATCATCTGAGTTTAGATTTTGGAATGACTCTGAATTCAATACAGGTACCCCATCTACAATAATCAACGGACTACCTCCATTGACAGATGTCAGACCACGAATCTGGAAATTTAAACCTTCATTACCCGGACGTGAGGAAGAACGAGTGACTACCAACCCCGGAGTGGCTCCTTGCAGAGCAGCACCGACATTGGTAATGGCACGACTTTCCAATACCTGGCTACCAATTTGTTCTACCGCCCCTGTCAACGTCGCTTTTTTCTGCGTGCCATAACCCACTACAACAACCTCGTCCAGTGCATTATTATCTTCCTTTAATACCACTTTAAAATCAGAGCGGTCGTGAAGGTTAATAATCTGATCTACATATCCGATATAGCTAACTTTTATCTGTTTGGCATCAGCAGGAATATTCAGCGTAAACCGACCGTCAATATCGGTAATTACTCCTGCATTGCTTCCTACGACCACTACATTACAACCAATCAGTGGTTCACCATTCGCATCTGTCACAAGTCCTTTGATGGTGCGGCCCGTCTGGACTACCATCAAACTCTCTTCTACAGAATCATTTGCATAGAGCAATACACCGGGCGAACCACCCAGCAGCATGGCGAAAGCCAATGCGACTCCTTTTGAACATAAGAATTTGGATTTAATTTCCATAATACTATTAAATTGTTAAAGTTAATATGTGTTTTTCCGAATCTGGTATTTAACCGACTTTGGAGAATTCATTTTTCAAATAGGTGCGAACAGTCTTACGAGCCAGTAATAGTTGACATTCTACTGTACGGGGAGATAAGGACAGCTTTCCTGCAATGGCAGGACAAGAGAGTTCATGATTGAAACTAAGTTCATAAATCTGACGGCGTTTGACAGGAAGAGTTTCCATTACCTGATCGTGCATCTTCTTTAGTTCACGAAAATGAATGGTATCTTCTGTGGTATTCCGACTGGTGTCTTCCATCCTATTATATACGTAGGCGACGAAATCTTCCTGTTTATAATAACGACGGATTTTATCGGTTACTATATTGCGAGCGATGGTAAAAAGCAAAGACCAGACTGTATCTTTGTTCACGAATGCCCTGTGTTCCCATAAGCGGACAAAGACATCCTGTGCCAAATCTTCCGCTTCATGCGGATGGCAAATGCGGATAGCGATATAGTTCTTGATATACTCCTTATATTTAAGATAGCATTCAGAGAAGAAGTCGTCAAATGTAGCTTGCTGTTTATTCATGGCATTAAATTTATCCGTTTAACGATGATACAAAAGTAGGAACAAGTTTCAAATTCAAATACCACAAAAGTAACAGATAACAAAACTATCGTAACAAGCGTGTATTTTTGCAAAAACTTCCCATTTCATCGGGATAAATCTAACCGTTACACCAATAAAAAAGGGGATGTCGTTACATTTGACGACTCCCCTGTTCTTATATTTGCATGGATGAAAGCTTTCATCCGGAAGGATTCATTATTTATTTTCCTGTGATGCCTGGAAATCCGGTATACGTTTTACGTTCGCACCTTTCATCACACCTCTTTTGATCGCTTCATTCGTATCGCTGATTTCTTTCTTCACACGTTTATAGTATTCTTTTGTCAGTCCTTTCTCTACTGCTTCCGATTCTGTTACTGCCCAAAGATACTGATAATCCATCAACATCAAATCCGGTGCCACTATTTTAAAGAAAACACTATCATTTGCAAATTTTTCACGTAAGTCTCCCAAATAGATGGTATCTGCAGGATTTACCTCCTTAACATTTGCATTATTTTTTGAACTGCTACCTCCGCAAGAAGATAACATCAAACCTCCTACCAATGAAATTAAAACTAATACTTTCATATCAACATATATTATAAAATAAAACTTTTTCTGCTCCAATGTGAACAAGATCTTACAATTATCTCACTTATTGAGCGCAAATGTAATAATTAAACTACAAACACAAACACAATGTCATTCTTTTCTTCCCGATTCCTCGGCATATTGCTTGGGAAGCATCCCGAACATTTCTCTAAAACACTTCGAGAAATAGCTGGGTGAACTGAATCCTACCCGGTTCGCTATTTCAACAATCGGCAACTGACTTCCTTGTAATAATTGTGCCGCCCGTTTCAAACGGATGCTGCGAATAAAGTCTGTCGGTGTGTGTCCGGTGATGGATTGCAGCTTGCGGTAAAGGCTCATACGCACCATACCCAAATCGCCACTCAATTCTTCTACGCCATATTCCGGATTGTCCATGTTCTTTTCTATGTATTCCAGACACTTCTGTATGAGCTGTTCGTCTACTGAAGTAATGGTGATAGCACTCGGATTTACTTCTATGTTTTTACGGAATTCCTGTTTTCTCTTTTCCTGCTGCTCTATCAGCTTTTCAATGCGTACCATCAGCATATCAAAGTTGAAAGGTTTCGACATATAAGAGTCTGCTCCTACTTCATAGCTGTTAATCTTGATATCATCGGCAGTACGGGCTGTCAATAATATCACAGGTATATGGGAAGTCTGCACGTTCGTCTTGATCCGACGGCAAAGTTCGATACCGTCTACTTTCGGCATCATAATATCGCTGATAATCAGGTTCGGATTTTCCTCTATCGCTTTTCGCTCTCCTTCCTCGCCGTCTGCCGCTTCAATGATTTGATAAAAATCTTCTAACTGTTCTTTCAGGAAAGTACGGAATTCCTGATTGTCCTCCACTAACAACAGTTTCTTCAGGTTATCATCGACTGTAGATGTAGTGGTTTCTTTCTCTTTAATGTCTGGTGTTTCCGTTCCGATGATTTCTTCCGGCAGTTCGTTCGGTTCCGGTTTCAGGTCCATCGGCAACCAAACGGTGAATACTGATCCACGATCTATCTGACTGTCCACTTTAATACGGCCACCATGTATATTTACATATTCCCTTACCAAATGAAGTCCGATGCCACTGCCTATTTTTTCGTCCCCTTCATTTCCTACCTGATAGAAACGGTCAAAGATATAAGGAAGGTCTGATTCGGATATTCCGATTCCAGTATCAGATACGGATATTCTCACGTAGTTTCTTTCTTCTATCTCTTCTGTCGCGAGCTGTAAGTTCACTGTGCCTCCCTGCGGTGTATATTTGAAGGCGTTGGACAAGAGATTATTCATAATCTTATGTACCTTATCCCGGTCGAAGAACATATAAAGCGCTCTATGTTCAGATTGGTTCACAAAGTTAAGGTGCTTCTCTACTGCCATTGGCATGAAGTTGTTATAGGCAGAAACAATAAATTCCTCCATATCGCCGTTCATCAGATGCAACCTCTCTCCTTTCATTTCCAGTTTGCGGAAATCGAGTAGCTGATTCACCAATGACAATAGGTTTTGAGCATTCTTATAGATGGTATTCAGTTGCTTTTTCATCGCATCGTCTGTCAATCGACGTATCACCATGTCTAATGGCGTGATAATCAATGTCAGCGGAGTGCGGAGTTCATGGCTTATATTTGTGAAGAAGCGGAATTTCATCTGATCCAGTTCTTCTTTCTGCTTCAACGCTTCCTCTTCTTGCATACGAATCATCTTCTGCCGGTTGCGGCGGTTTATTACGTAGATCAGCCCGAAGATTAAGAGAATAACTAAAATTGCATAGAAAATACGAGCGGCCAGTGTATCCCAGAATGGGGGATGAATTACAATTTTGAATGCAGACTCCGGTCCCCATATCCGGTCGTTTCCGGCAGCGGACACACGGAAGATGTATTCGCCCGAAGGGAGATTATTATAGACCACACGTCCTTGTCCATTCTCAAAAAGGGTTTCCGTCCATTCTTTGTCAAATCCTTCCAGTTGGTAACGGAAAGAGGTTTGAGAAGGATTAGGGAAGTTCAGACCAGAAAACTCAAGTGTGATATAGTTCTCATCATATTTTAATTGTACTTCGTCCGAATAACTTAATGCTTTATCAAATAAGACACGTCCGTTATATATTTCGCCCGAAACAACCGGAACATTAAACAAGCGGAATGAGGTAAACAGAGGACGATTGAGGCACTGATTATCTATCATGTTTTCTGGTGAGAAAGCAATAAAGCCGTTCATCAGCCCCAGGAAAAGCTGATTGTCCCTGGTCATTAACGAAGGGAAACTATATAAATCATCCTGACGGATTTCATCTTCCGACAGACAGCTGATTACATGAAAGCTGTATTTATCTGCTCTTCTGTCTACTTTTATCTTATAAATAGAAGTGACTGTCGAAATCCATATATCATGGTTCTTATCTTCCACTACGTTCAGGATAGCTTTAGACAGACCTTCTTCTTTCCCTAATGTGTAGCTTTGCCCATTGTAAGTCAAAACGCTCAAGCCATATTGTGTAGCAAACCATAAAGTTCCCTCATGGTCTTTGAGTATCTGATTATACTTGATACTTCCCTGATTGAAAATAGAATTAGCCTGGCCGTCTTCCTCCGGTATCCATATTTTATTCGTTGCAGGATCGTAAATGTAGAGTCCGTTATCACTGCCTACGACCAACCGGGATTGATTATCTATGGCCAATGCATTCGCTACTTTATATTTTTTGAGTTCGGGAAACTGTTCGGACAATAAGTTTATTTGCCCGTTTTCAGGATTGAATAATCCTACACCACCATATATACTTACCCACAATCGACCGGAAGAATCTTCGACCATGACACGGATATTACTGAAATCCAATTCATTCTGATAATCCGTATCGGGATAATCGTAAGATTGTACCTTTCCATGATCTATGCAGTAGAGCCCATCGTGGTATGTTCCGACCCAAACACGCTTCTTGCTGTCCTCATAAAGTACACGGCAATTCTTCTGACTGAATTCATGATAGAATCTGTTCATGCTTTTAGTCTCCGGTTCATAGCGATAGACACCCTGCGTAGTACCCATCAGAATTTCTCCTTTAGATGTTTCGAGCATACAGCGGATTTCCTCTCCTTTCCAGTCGCCATTTATCATCTTCTTATTGTACAGCACTATTTTATTCATGCTGGGATGATAATAACACATTCCCTGATTATAAAGTCCTATCCAAACGGAATTATTTTCCCGGTCGCAATAGATGCTTTGAATACCGTTTCGTACTGTATTACCTGATAATAAAGGAATATCCAGTGTCCGGGTTACAGAGAAATTGTGCATATCAATGACATAGAATCCATCGATAACGGTTCCTACCCATGCATTTCCACCTTTATCCACATCCATAGAAGTAAACCATGAATAGTGTCCGAGTTGGATACCTGAAATTTGGTTCCATTTTTTATTATAGACATCATAATAGCCTACTCCACGATCCCACATCAACCAAAAGTCACCATTATCGAGTATCTTCAAAACCACACGGTCATCCGGTTTCAGTTGGTCTTTCAGGAAATCAAGTTGATGCACGAAACGTTTCTTTTCTAAATCGTAGCAACGGATAGCCCCTTTCTGATGAACCATCCAACTGTATTTTCCATGACTTTCTACTCCGAGTAATCCTCCATAGTATTCCATAAACTCATCATTCCTACAAACCTGTTCGATTGATTTTGTCTCTGCATCGTACATATAGACAGAGGAACCCGGCGTCAGAAACCAACAATGTTTCTCTGAATCAATAATCAGGTCCGCCACTTTATCCTTTAAGCCGAATTGTTGAAATAAAGAATCTACGTTATAGATGTACTGTTCGGTAGTCAAATCGAAGACGCGTAGGCTCTTGCGTTCTTTCATCCACAAACGTTTGTCGGCATCAATATATTGTTCGGGAATAATATGGTTATATGCTATCGAATATTCGCCATGAATATTGAAAGGGAAATTTGAATAGTTCGCACCATCATACAGGCTTAATAACACAGTACTTCGCACACCGATACGTCCGTCGGGAATGGGGAAAACGCTTTTTACATAGTTATCCGGTAATCCTTCGACAACTCCAATCTGGCGGAATACATAAGGGGATTCTTGCGAGCTAATATAACCCGGATACAATAATCCCATTAGTATGATTAACAAACATATTCGAATTTTCATGGCCATCTTTTTTTGTAGTACTATTATTAAGTACGAACGAAGAATCAAATCCCCTTATCCTACTTTACTATTATTTTCTGAATTTCGAGTTTATCTCCGGCTTGCTCTATCTGTAAACGAAGTACACAAGCTCCTGCGGGAAGAGTGAGTTTTCCTATTTCTCTTTCCGTCCATTGTATAGAACTGGGTAATTGCATGGGTTCTGTCTTTACTTCTGAATCAGAAGCTACGGACAATAAAGAATTTCCTTTTGATTGATAAACAAGATAAACGGTATAATCTCCATCGGTAGGAATACTTACAGTATAATTCATCCATTCTCCATCTTCTATTTGGGTAACGACGTAATTATCTTCTTCTTTTCGTAGCTCTACTGCTCCGTCAGGTCTGTATTCGTTGCCACGTTTCTTTCCTACATTGTGATAGGTATGCCCTTCGGGATCTTCCGCAAGACAATAATAATCGTAATCGGCAGCCGATATTTCACTAGGTAGCAAATGAATTCCTGATACACGCTTTCCCGTAGAGAAAGAAACGGGATCGCCTGCCATCCAGGGAGTCAATCGCTTGGTCAATGTTCCCCAGCCAGTCCATTCATAAAACCAGTTGGGTGCTATCCCCCAGTTTTCGCAACCGTGATGTTCTATCATATAATCACGGTAACGTTTCAACCAGGTATAGTTGTTCTCCGGCAATCCAGCACGTACTGCATAATGCGCCAATGCCATTTCACGAGTTCCGCCACTACCTGCTACGTCTCCACGTCCGTGAGGAGATACGGCTACGGATTCCCAACGTCCACTACGGCTTTTTATCTGGAGAAATTTTCCGTTCTCAAAGGTAACTTCATTTGAATTCTTACTATAACTTGTCGGTTCCCAAGGCTCTTTTTGCTCTTCATAGGTCTGGACTTTAGAGAGGTTATAACGATAGTTCCATTCCAAACCAAGAAGCAAACGGTTATTGAGACAATTATACAAAGAATCTCCCTGATTCCATGCCATTTCTGCGATAGCTACATAATTGTGGATACCTGCCAATACATATCCCTGGTCGCGACTCGACTCCTGACATTGACCGTTTGGATAGATATAATACTGTAGCTGTTCATCGTATCCATAATCTGAAATCTTGTTTTCTCTTCCTTCCAATTTATAATCAAGCATGGTTGGTGATTTCTTAATCGGTTCTTTGCTAGTGACCGTCGGTCCTGAAGGATAAGGTAAATCATCCGGTCGATGCTTCATTCCCAATAAATAACGGTAAGCACGGTCATACATTACTTCGTTATCTAAGTAAATCCCCATTGCCATCATTCCACGAGCAGCGAAAAGTCCTTGATTACCAAACCTTGCGGCATCGAAATTAAAAATATTCCAATAGAATGTAACTCCGTTCTTTGAATCATCCCAGTAATTTGCATATTTGGAAGAGAAATCTTCCGTATTGCTATATCCAGGATAGACCAACATATTTTTAAAACGTTGCTGGTCTTCTACTTTCCAACCGGAATAATCACGCATTAATTCGGCGGCATCAATTAAAAGGTAAATCTTTCCGTTATCTAATGGTCCTGTTCCACGACTACTTGTATTGGTATAATAAGAATTAGCATTCAGATATTCGACCGCTTTACGGGCATAAGCCTCATCGCCCGTCAGATGCCAAAGCAATGCTAAGTCATGTGCCCGCCTGCCATCTACTCCGATAGTAGCATTAAAACGTCCTTCTCTGATTTGTTTTCCCGATTGATAACTTGCGTATTGAGTGAAGAATAGGGAGATTCCTTTAATTTCAGAAAAGTAGAATAATAAGGCTCATGTTTCGCCTTGACCATAGCTTTCATCCGGTCTAAATCACCTTGGGTATAGGTGATTCCGGGATGGATAAAGTTACGTCGTTGCGCTTGCACTCCATTTTGAATATTCCCAATCCATACAATCCCAATAATCCATATAATTTTGTTAATCATAGTGCGATTCGTTTTTTATACAAGTGATAAGCAAAGATAGTATTTAGTAATAAAAAGGAGTTCAAAGTGAATGAAACATTTACTTTGATTAGCATAAACCCGGGAATAAAACTCTTGTATTTATACTCATGGTTCTCTTCCAGACTCCTTAATTCTGATTCCAGTGCAGCTTTGCTCTCATCTATTAATAGATAAGTTATTATCTTCCTATTGCAAAGTTCTTTCCTTCTAATACTAAAGTTACTCTTATCTAATAGAAATCTATAATTGCAAGCTTTGATTATAAAAACGAAAGTTTCATTTATATAATTGCAAGTTCTAATTATATAAATGAAACTTGCATTTATAGTTTATGTTTAACCTAAAGAAAGTTTGATATTAGAAGAAAAGAAGTTTGCACCTAATACAAAGAGATTTTTCCATTCATACTTCATATACCAGATTATGCTATTTGACTGTGATATTCTTTATGTATTCATTCGTGATAAAATCATCTATATTTTTCATCTTCATGCCGTTGATAATCACATTATCGAAGATGATATTCTTGACGGAACGTTCTTTATCAAACCCTTTCAATAGAGATGGATTCTCCCCTACTCCATTATAAATGATATTCCGAAAAATAATATCTTCAATTCCCCGGCCGGGTTGCTTATCATACTTTGAATTGAAACGAACATTAATATGAAACAATCTTCCCTCCTGGATATTCTCTACACGGATATCCTCAAATAATGCCTTGCGTACCAAGTTTTTATCACCGCAATCCACTGCCATACAGCCCTGATAAAGAAGATCATCTTCATCATGTTCCAGAATATCGACATTACGGACAGTTATATTCTCAAGAATCTCTCCAGCCTTATCGTCCGGGTTACCGTGTCCTCCAATGTTGATCGGATGAGCAATATCCGCCCAAAGGATTGAATTCTGTAAAGTCACGTTACGACTTCCTCCGTAATAGTTCCAGCGATGGGCATAGATGGCAATACAATCATCACTGTTCCGCATAAAAACATTGTCTATTAATACGTCACTGTAACACATCAGATCTATGCCATCACTCCATCCTTTACAACTAAAAGACTTTAAATTATTGATGGTCAACCCTGTAGACTCACCACCAAATACTGTATAGTGATCTGGATTTATAACTGTAATACCGTCAATCCATATATTTTTAGAATGAGTAACTTCTATTCCACGGATCGGATGGTCGAGAATACCACGCCCGACAATGCGTACATTTTCAGCTTTGTCAATCAATAATTTAGCTTTTACAACAGCTCCGGGAGCTAAATAAACAGTAGTATTGGAAGGAATCTGTATCTGTGTGTTCGGCAAATCTTTCGGACGATGGACACCCGGTCCGAAATACATTACTTTGTCACTGCTTTCAGTATAAGTTTCTGTTTCCAAAGGATTAGCAAACAAATGAAGATTATGCAAACGATCACCGTTAAACTCAATCGACAGGCATTGAGGTCTAGTGAGTGTAAAAAAGATAGCATTGTGGTTTACCGTATGTTGTATACCTATTGCTAACGGACGGATTTTCACATCCTGAATGGTGCCATTGTTCTTTTTCACCATCACTTCTACGGGACTGCCTATATCAAACTGTACCATTGAAGCAGATTGTACCCGATCCATATCTACTTGGACTTCATATTCGAATACATCTTTCCATTCACCGCCTGCTTCACGTACTTTGACTGTATAATCATCATTATGTGGCATACCAGTGTTCAATCCTTCCGGATAGGTTACTAATTGGGCATTCCCGAATGTCGAAAATGCAATAGCTATTGCTAACAAACATTTTCTTTTACCTGATAAAACTCCTACTATATTCATATCACTAAACTATGTTATATTTTAATTATTCTGTTTATTGAAGTTCTTTCTAAAACTATACTTTCTATTCCACCCAGGTTGGCAAACTGGTAACAGAAACTATAGAAAAAATAACCAATGCAAAAAATCTCCTTTATTGTCTATTACGAACAATAAAGGAGATTTACCTAGAACATTCCAGTTTTTTCTGTCTTCTTATTTTTTACTTTTTACATACGGTTCTGCATATTGAGTCGGCAGTGCTCTCGATATGTCTTTGAAACATTTAGTAAAACTAGTATACAATACACCTTCCTATTCTTTATTATAGCTTTATTCGAACGGAACTGCCAAGTACTAGAATATGAATTGAAAACGTCCCTGTACTACACTAAAGTTTGTGCTTTCGATCTCTTTGATATGCGAGCCGGGGATGAAGTAGCTATAATTCAATTTGACAGCAATGTGTTTATTGATATAGTAATTCAATCCGAAGGAGAGGTCTTTCTGTGTTCCGCCTTTTATTCCGGCATCATTCAGAGAGAGATAATTGAAACGGGCACATAGTTCAAGTGCTTTTCCTTCCGGTCTTCCGGGACAGGCTACTTCTTCGTCATACAGATAATTCTGTCCCAACAATAGCCAGGAACATTGCAGATAAGCTCCTTGTGCCGTATAGTTCTCAAAACCCTTTTCCCGTTTTACATGGGCGCGGATGTATTCACCCTGAAGAAAGAATTTATGATAGTAAATTAGCAGTTCGGTTCCTATTTTAAATTGGGATGCTGCATGATCTACATCTGCTTGTATTAATGTACGATTATCAATCGTGCTCACGCCCGGAGATTTATAAGTAAACGTATTCCTGTTCTCATCTTCGGGAAGCGTGCCGTCCGGTGTACGATGGATAGCTGCTAATCCTATATGTATCAGTTTCGCTTGCTCATAAAGTGGACGGTAAACCAAACGTCCGTCAATGGCATATCCTTGCGATGCGTTTTTCAGGTTGCTCAAATCATTATCGGTAAAGAATCCGCCACACAGATAGTAATATTGGGTACGATAGGAATAGGCTACTCCCATACGTCGGCTATTTGTCAATGCCAGCACAGCTCCCGGAGATTGGTTGAAGCGAAGATCAAATGTACTACAAATCATATCGAGACTGAATGGCTCATAGAATTGTCCTATCTGAATGGAACTATTCTTATAGGAATAGGTGGCAAAAGCATCTTTGATGGCTACTTTGTTTCCGGCATATCCCATTTCCAGTTTCATTCCCCAGTTCTGATAGGTAGCTTTTACACCGATGCGAAGGTCATTAAATTCCGTGCCGTTGCCAAAGTTATTCGGATTCTTCAGATACACTCCTCCATCCATTAATAGACGCCCGGTGATTTTATATTGTATGCCATCGGGCAGATTCTGTGCCGTTATCCGGGAAGTCGTTAGTATTAGAGATAGAAGGAAGGAGAATTTCAAATATAGTCCTATTATTTTCATCGTCCACCTTTTATCAAATTTGTGAAAAAGTAGTTGGCTCCATACCTTCTCCCGTAAATTTTATCCCGTTGCTCATTTCGGCTTCTTTCGCTTTCTTCAGCTGTTTCTCTTTTTTATAGCGCTGTATCAGGTAAATCATGGAGCAGGTGAAAGCAACCGTACAGATCAGTCCTACGTAACCGGATAATATATTATAAAATTCCAACCAGTTTATGTCTACATGGGCAAATTCTTTGAACATCAAGACAAGTACAGTTCCCGTATATCCGATAAAATCAATGGTCACAATGAAGAAACCGACATTTCCTTTTATCTTGAAACAAGCGATGAAGCGGTCGAAAAAAATGCTTTGAAAACAGAGGTAGGCAATATACAGACAGAGACTTTGGACAAACAGCCAGGTGATTGCATCCAATTGCAGAGAATCATAATTGAAAGATATAAAACTCATGGTGGCTGTCCCAAGTACGACCAATCCCAGCAGGGCAACCAAAACTTTTATGTTACTTTTCACAAAGACCATCGCTCCGAATAACGCCAGAATTATTAATGTAACGACTGTATCTACCTGCGCAAACATCCATGAGGACTGTCCGTTCATATCAATAATCTTCACCAGGAAATCTTCCTTAATATCTCTAAGCACTACCAACATTAGGTTAGCTACAAACAATAATACAAGAAATGGCATAAAGTCGATGAACAGTTCTTTCCGTTGCTTGCCATTCAGAGTTACACGACTACTCTTTTGTTCTATATCTTGTGCCGTAGGTTGTGGCAAACGGGTTAAGCTATATCCCAAAAGAGCCAATAAAGGAAGTGCAAAAGCACCGATAAGTGCCGGCATCCAAAATTCGCTGACGTTCAATGTATTCATAACGAACAATCCGATGGATTTTGCCGTTCCCGAACTGATAACAATACTGATTCCTAAAAGACTGGCCAAAATATCCGTAGTGCGGCGACCTTCGATAAAACTGAAAATAACTCCCCACATACAGCCCAATGACAATCCATTGAAGAACATGGCAAACATATTATAAGGAGTGGGAAGTGCTCCGAACGCAACCAATGACAATTCCGCTACGGCAATGGAAACGAGTATAAACTTCAGGCGATTCTCTCTCTTCAATTCGGAAATCAACTTGATACCTATAAACTTGGCTATCAGATAACCTGCTATCTGAATGATAGTAACCAGTACTTTATAATCAAAGCCGAATGCTTCTATCCCGTCAAAAGTAGCAGCTGTGAAAGGTTTGCGCAATGTATAAACCAGTGAGTAAGAAAGAAGGGCTGCTCCACCTGCCCATAGAATAAAGAGGAAATCGGCTAATCTTCTGTTTGAACTTTGTTTCGATATTGCTTCAGTAATCGTTTTCATACGTTTTCGTTTTAATTTCTGGAGCAAAAGTAGAGGAGAATAGCAAGGGAGAAAATGAATTCTAAAGATTCATTTTATTCATTATCAGGTAGAAATGGAAGTAATATTAATGTAACGTTTATGTAACCGTAATTTCTTGGAAATGGAATACAAAAAGGGTTGCACAATCACTAATCCGGTATTGCGCAACCCTTTTTATTCGATTTCTTATTTTTCTTCTTATTGGAAAGTAGGCATCTTGAATCTGTACAATAATCCACCTACCATGGAAGCTACGCGGTCAGGTCTTCCCTGTTCGGAGCCATCGTATGTATCGGTACGGATACCGACTTTAGGTTCGGCATACAGATACAAAGAAGAAGCCACTTTCAGCTTTACCTGCACACCGGCATCCAGTCCCGGCACTGCTCGGAACTTACCGTAACGGCGTACCAGTCCGGCCGTAACTCCCACAAAAGGAACAACATCTATCACATGGTCGGGGCTGTATCCTTTTGCCAATGTGGCCAGACTCATCATATAATCCATACCCAAACCGGCATAATGAAGATTCATCTTCGACGACGTTTTGGCCTTGTACATAATTGTTCCATTTACCCGCCATGCAGATAACGGAGTGTACCATTTACCTATGCTTCCTTTTGCTTCTACACCTGCATTCTTCACCAAATCTTTGTTGGCTACGAGCAAGCTACCCAATCCAAGTGCACCGGAGATGAAGTAACGCTTGTCATCCTGACCAAACACGCTGCGATTGGCTGCTTTTGAATAAGGAACAAAGCGATAGTGGAAACCTGCATTGACTCCTACCATTACGTCTTTCTGCATAAAGCCCAGATTACCTTCAATGAATTTATCTCCATACAAGCGAATCTGCGGTTCAATGTACAAACCGAGAAAATCATTCACATGCCATAATCCCTGTATGCCTGCATTAATACCCGGTTGGAACTTATGGTCTGATTTGGAAGTATAAGCAAGGTTGACACCTACCGAACCTATTAAATCAAAGATACGATCGGGATTATATCCACTCATGGTAGACGTTATGTTCCACAAGTAATCAAGACCACCACTGACGCTGGCATGTCTAAGTTTGCCCGCTTTAACACTTCCCGGAACTACATAGTTCGTAAAGAATCCACCCGTACCCACCAGGCGCAAACCGGAATAAGGGCTCAACCACTTACCGATAGAGACAGAAGCCTGCGGACCTAAAGAACCAAGGTTTTCAAGATTCGTCTTATTCAGGAACATTTGCACACCGATTCCCGAAGTCATAAACAGATTGTCTGCGATGTGATTGCTTGAGAATCTGTTCTTCGGACGTGCCGCACGGTCAATCGTATGATAAGTCAAACCAAAATTCAACTCTCCGAGCTGATCCGTATTGCCACCTACTCCGCGACCTCCTGCATATCTCTTATTATACACATTGAGGCGAGGTTCTATAAATAAATCCACAGAACGGTTGATACGGAAACTTCCTTGCACACCGACTCCTATTCCCGGAGCATACTTGGCGGTTTTATCCACTCCTTTCGTACCTGCCAGGTTAACTCCGGCAATACCGATCAGACTAAATATTCTGTCTTCATCATATCCCCAAAGAACATTATTGATATTCAACAGATAGTCCGCATGCAGATCGACATGTTTAAAGTAGCCGCTTGCACTGCCCGAAGGGGTGTCTGAAAGTCCAACCGTCCCGGACAAACGCAGACCGGAAGAAGGACTGAACCATTTACCGATTCCGGCAGAGAACTGGGGACCTAATCCTTTAATCGTATTCTTGATTCCCGGAACTTTCAGTGTACTGATACCACCGGATAAAGAGATAAACATATGATTCAGGAAGGAACTTTTATCGAAATCATCGAAATGAATCTTAGTTCCCATCGGAGCAGCAGGCATATAGGTCAGACCTACCAGAACCGAACCAGCCATTTTATAGTTTCTCCAACTTTCCGTATACGCAAAACCGTCATTATACCATCCGATCCGCGGTTCTACAAACAAATCCAATGTAGAAGAAAGACGTACATTTCCCTGTAAACCGAGATGAGCGCCGTAATAAAGCTGACCGCCGCCTTTCAAATCCGGATACTTTTCGGAACGATCGCTATTGTCGCCCACCTTAGAATAACCGGCTTCTATACCTGCAATCCCTACTAACTCAAAACAACGGTTTGCATTGTATCCGTATGCCAGGGAGGACATATTCAACAGATAGTCCAGGCTGCCGCCACCCATTTTTATTTTAGAATCGTAGATACTCGACGGCAGATAACCTAAATTCACCCCTATCCGAAGTCCATGAACCGGAGTAATCCACTTTCCCATAAAGAGATGGGCGGTCATTCCCATTCCATCCTGACTATCTCCACTTGTTAACAAGCTGTATGGCCCTATTCCGGCAGAGAAAAAGAGATGTTCATTGAATTTATTGCTCTCGAACTTTTCATTTGCAGGCCGTTTCTGTAACATATATTGCAATGCACCATAATCCTGTGCCTGTAAGGTAACAGCAAGCATCAGGAAGATTGCCACTGCTACATATTTATTGTTGATTCTGAAGATATTCATCGTTTACTCTTGTTGTATATATCATTATTTAATTTTCTGCTCTTCCGGCAGCAAGTCAATAATATCACCGTCCACCTTCGCTACTTCCAATAAGGAAGGATCAAGTTCAAGGGCCTTCTCAATGCTCATAATCGCATCACCTATTTTCTCCAGGCGGTTGGCGGCAATCGCTTTTATATAATATTCGCGGGCGGTCTCTACATCCATGGTAGAAATCTTATCCCATGCTTCCTGATTCTTCTTCATTGCCAGCAGCATCACCACCTCATTGAAAGGGCTGGTAGCCGCCACCTTTTCGAAAGCATCATTATAATAACCGGCCAATGCCTGAACAATGGCCTGCAAATCTTCAGAAACCGCTTCTTCGGGAACCAAGGTCAAGACTGAATCTGCTTTTGTATATTTCCCTTCATGCAGCAAGGCAATAGCCTGATTGGACAATAACTCCGCCGGTGCCGATTTACTGACAAACGGTTCGAGAATACGTGAATCCGGAGTATCTTTCTGTATCGTTGCCACTGCCAGTTCATTGGCTGCATACGTAAAGTTATCATAAAGTTCAAGAGCTTCCCTGCAATACTTTTCCCTTTCGTCGGGAGTTTTTGCTGTCGTAATCATACGGTAATATTCGAAACGGGTCAGTTGCTTCGGATTCTTTCTGTAAAGTTCTCTAATCTCGTCGTCCGTCAAAGAACGGAAGATTGAATAACCATAGGTATATTGCACCTTTCTCAATTTAGGCAGATAAGTAGCCGCAAGTTCCTTGTAGAAAGGTTTCGATTTCAAGACCCCATTCAACCGGTAAGGAGTAGCTGCATATTGTTTGATTAAGTCCTCTACTTCTTTAGCCAGTTCCGGCTTGGAGTTTTTTTTCAGCAATTCAGCTACCTCCTTCCAGGAGGCAACCGATGCATCCGATTTCACCTCCAACAGTTTACGTGTTTCCGGGTCCAGTTGTGCCAGTATACGTTCCAGGGCTTTATCCGTACGCAATTTTGCCAGACGAAGATTCGTCGCGTAAGAACCGTCCGGCGAAGCCACCCCCGTAATATGAAAACTCTTCAAAGAGGCATCCGGGTTCGTCTCAATACCACGCAATTCCTGATTCAATCGGTTCAGTTCCACCTGATTTTGTGGATTCTTATCATCCAGGTCGGCTTTACCTACCAGGAAGGTTAAGTTTACCTCACCTTTCGTATCCCGCAACTGCATCACGGGTTTCGGAAGATATTTCTCGTCCGTCAGACTGAAAGCGGAGAATTTATACTCCAAGAAACGAAGCGGGTTGACCGTTCCGCGTGCAATGGAGAAAGAGTCACGATAAATGATATTCCGGTAATTTTCCATCGCCAGATGCACATCTGCACGGTAGTCATGTTGCAGATATTCTATATAGATAGAATCATGGTAAGCAATAATATCCCCCTTGCGTGAAGAAGTAGTTTTCACACGGATGTAATCGTGCAAAGGATCTTTATCCATATCATAATCGTACATTCGATTTTGCGTTGTATTATAAGTATCCCCGTCGAATACAACAGGACGCATCAACAGACGCTTTTTCAGTGTCACATCATAAATGGAAGGCTGCAATACCAAGCGACGATGTGAGTTAAACATCTCCTTAGGCACCGGGACACGGGTTTTCAGATGAAAATAATTACCTTTGATTTCGATGTCCGTAGGTTCCGGAATCACTTTGTCCTTCACTTTGGAAGTAATCGTAACTTCGTCCAGTTCGATGACGGCATCTTTCAATACTACATTCAGAATCTGCTTTCCTGCCACCTTCACTGTTTTGTCTTCATAACCGACACATGTAAACTTCAACGAGCCGTTTTTCTCAACCAAGACACTGTAACGACCATCCTCGTCGGACATTTCTATACGTTCGTCATTGACCGGATTCAACACATTTACATTCGGAACACTTTTTCCCTGCGGGTTTGTGATATGCCCCTGCACGCGGATCCGTTGGGCGGATACATTCATACCGACGAACATCATCGCCACGAGAAGTATACCTGTTAATCTATCACGTTTCAAATTGATTTTCATTCTCTTTTCTGACTAGCTAATGTTCGTTATCGAATAATATAAACAAAGGATACCCCCAGTTTGACAGGTGCAATGGTGGTCTTACTATCGTTGACCGCACCCGGTTTCGGAGTACCCTTATCATACTTAAACTGACGGTAGCGCAACACACCCACTCCGGCAGTTGCTTCGATGTTCCAATGATCGCCCAGCACCCATGCGTATCCATAGGTCAAACCAGCGGCGTATGCATCGCCTTTGTGATGCACATCTTTTACCATCATATCAAAATTATTCACGAAAGCGGTGATTCCAAGAAAATGACTCACCATCGGACGATTTAGCCAGTAACGAACTTCAGGCTGAAAATGCGTGAAAGTCGTTTTAAAGTTGTCTGTACTGATTGGGTTCGCAGCAATCCCCATGTTCAAGGAGACATGACTACCCAATACAAATTCTGCTTCTACATTCGGACTGGCGGTCAGCCAACCCAATGCATTTGTCTTTACAGCCACCCGTTGTGCGTGCACATGTACACCACAACATAATAACAGAAATGATAACGCAGCTATTACCCTGCGACCATTTCTCATCACATATACCATCATTTATTTCCCACTAAATATTTCCCACTAAATATTTACCCACAAAAAAGGGCTTACTGTCCATTTTATATACTACTTGGACAGAAAGCCACAAAATTAGAAAAAATATAGTATTAAAAACGTTTAAACACGCTTTTTTTGTTTTTTATTGCAACAATTTCCATCTTAGGCCATAATATACCATACTACGGATAAGATATACAATTTTTCTTTATTACCAATGAAACATCAGATACGCAACAACATAGGCTCCGACGCAGCATCGGGTTTTATCTTCTTATCGCCGATAACAACCGTACAGGGAGCAGAAGAAATAATATACCATTTCCCTTCTTTCTTTTCGAGCAATACATTAGCGGCATTGTCGGTCTGAATCATTACCCCGGGTGCAACCAATTGGGTTCCATTCCCTAAAAACAACGTCCGGTTTCCTGCATATTCATTGCTAATAACAGCATAATCCGCTTTCACTTTCATTCCTTGATAAGTAGCGGTTTGTGCAGCATCAGATAGAGAGAAGATATGATCTATACGTCCGTTTTTGCTTTTCACACAGATTCCGGCAAAATCTTCCAAACCTGCTCCTTCTGCATCAAAGTAAGAGACGGACTGAATAGCAGACGGTTCCTTTTTCGTACTCGGTTCATATATCGAGACAAAAGGACGATTCCAAGCTTCTCCATGCTGACGGGCAACAAATGTCAGCGTCGGCTGCTCCTTTATATTATAGGGCATATTCGGTGTACGGCTTAGCCCTTCGGTCATTGGCGCCAAAGCCGTAAAGACTTCACGATCCGGTTCGCCTTTCATCCAAAGATTCATGTATATATCATCGCCGTCCTTATCTTTCATATCTATGGTGAAAGTTGCCTTGACATCCTTAGCGGTTGCAGCCACTTTCTTATCATATAAATAGGAATAAGCGTAAAGATGTGCGCCTGCAAAGGCGAGTTCTTCCGTAGGCTGGAGATTCAGGTCGCTGCCATCTGCTGCTGTCAATGTCAAAGTCTGCCCAAGGTCGTGATAGAAGTAATCGTGCATCTTATCGCCTCCTTTCTCTTTCCGGCTGCGGAATACATCGACATAATACCCCGTCTCCGCCCCGGTAGTGACAATACTCATCATACGGGTCTGATCCGCCCTGCTTTCCGGTTCACGAAAATAAAGGTTACTGTAAGTAACGGACGTAAATGCTTTGCCCGGTTCCGCTGATGCCGGGAAACAGGAAAGCAAATCAAAAGAATGGTTACTTTTCATCACCGGATAGCTCGATATTCCATCCACACAAACTGTATTATGACTGGGGAATTGAGAATAATATTCCGCATAATCCAGTCCGCTGTACAAGAAAAGCCCGATACCTGCATCCGGACCCAATACGTATCCTTTTCCGTAAAGTTCCATCGAAATGCCGTTAGCGTGCATGTGATTACCTTCACTGCCATTCAACGAAATCATCAAACTGTTGCGCGGATGCATACCGTTGCGCTGTACCAGCCATGACACATTGGGAGCATAAAACAAAGGAGAAACATAATCTTCTATCTTTCCCGGCTGCACTTTGGGATTTAGCGTCAGCGGTTTATCTTCAAAGAAAGAATTGACAGATACACGCACATTCTTCTTTTCTGTTTTATCATTTCCCAAATCCGGGTTCAGGCATTTCAATAAAGCCGTGAAACAGTTTTCCTGTTCTTTCTTCCCGTTCGCCTGTGCATTCTGTATCATACGGATAAAGAAGTTCGTACTCAAATATCCCGGATGCGTATCTCCAAAGCCACAAATCATACGGTTGGGAAACAGATATTGGGGAGTGGTTGCTACCGCTTTCGACAATACAGGCATTGCTTTCACCAAATCATATTGCAGATTCGTATCAAACTGATTCACGAAATTGGCATAATCATTGATTACCACACTGCTATATCCCGGACATTCTGCCCAAATTCCCGTATTTATATCGAAACCATAATCTGCCAATCGCGTCAGACTCCACTGGCGGATGCTGGAACGGTTCATCACATAGTCGATATAATATTCACGTCCTTTTCCGTCGGCATATTCCTTATTGTCTTCCAATACCAATCCGACATTCATAACAAACCGTGCCTGTAGCAAATTCCAGTTGTTATGAGGTACACCGTTCGCAATGATATTATCCGCCCATTTCTTAAAAGCTCCGGCGTAGATTTCCATTTTATCCGGGTAATTGGCCTTTAGGTAATTATATAGAAAATCGTATAAAGGGACAGCGATATGGAGTGCGTCTTCATGGATTACTTCGAAAGAAGTCAATCCTACCAATGTTTGCTGATGGCCGTGATTCAGGTCGATGGGCACGTTTCTATAATAAATACCTGTCATATATGTATCAAAGACCCCTGCGGCAAGTTTAGCGAATTTCTCTTCATCCGTCATCCAATAAAGGAAAGCGGCATCACGGGCAATTCCCAGGATTTCGCAGTTCAGGCTTTCAATATTCCGGCCTGTTTTGGATGGGTGTACACTCTCCATAGGACGGTCGGGAAGTGCATTATTGCAGAAAGTGACATTCCCATCCTCATCATCATAAGGAACGACATCTGCCAATTTGGGACGGCCGTGGGTAGCAGCTGTGCCACGGGTTCCTGTGTAACGCACAGTGGGATAAGGAGCTTTTTCACCACCTGCATGGTCGAACGTTTCACCTTTCACATATACTTCCGTGGCATGAGACTTCCAGTACATTGCCAAACGAGACAGCAACCACGCCGGTTGAGCATCCGTCAGGTTCGTATATACTTCCGTCCGTTCCTTCAATTTATTGAAAACATCTTTCGCCCATTCTTCTTTTTTAATCAGCTTCCATGTTTCCTGCTTTCCCGCCGGAGTAGTCAGTACCCGCGGATGTGTCTGCGGCATCTTTTCCGGCAAAGGAATCTCTTGTCCGGATGCGCTGTTCAGAAAGGATAGAAAACATAGTCCAAGTAAAATTCGTCTCATACTTCAATTTTCTTTTTTTAGGTTTGATACCTATTAAATACGAAGATAGAGATTTATTTACCTAAATCCTCCGTCAAAGAACAATTTTATTTGTACGAGACTACGCTGTTATTTCAAACAAAGAATTATATTTGCAAAAAACCGACTAACAATTCTGATACTTATGAAAATTTTATCTATCCATGATTTGGCAACAATCAGGAAGAGAGCAGAGCACAATCTTTCATTGCGCGAAGAAAGTAATGAAAAGGTGACTGAAAAGTGTTACGGACTGGCATCCGGTGCGCAACATCTTCAGATTCTGATCTGCGGTGGTACAGGCTGTAAGGCATCTTCCAGCCAGGGTATTACAGACAATCTTCTAAAAGCCATCCAAAAGAACGAAATCACCGACAAAGTAGAAGTCATCACCGTAGGCTGTTTCGGCTTCTGTGAAAAAGGTCCTATCGTGAAAATTATCCCCGATAATACCTTTTACACCCAAGTCACTCCCGAAGATGCGGAAGAAATCATCAACGAGCATATCATCGGAGGACGAAGAATCGAACGGTTGCTGTATGTAGATCCCAAAACGGAACATACCGTCAGCGACTCCAAGCACATGGATTTCTACCGGAAACAACTCCGCATCGCATTGCGTAACTGTGGTTTTATCGATCCCGAAAATATTGAAGAGTATATCGCCCGTGAAGGATACTTTGCATTGGCCGATTGCCTGCTTAACAAACAGCCGACGGACGTTATTGATATTATCAAACGTTCGGGACTTCGCGGACGTGGCGGTGGCGGTTTCCCGACGGGACTGAAATGGGAATTTGCCAACAAACAACAGTCAGATGTCAAATACGTGGTTTGTAACGCCGACGAAGGAGATCCCGGTGCATTCATGGACCGTTCCATTATGGAGGGCGATCCACATTCGATTGTAGAAGCGATGTGTGTCTGCGGTTATTCCATCGGGTCCACCAAAGGATTAGTATATATCCGTGCCGAATATCCGTTAGCTATCAACCGACTGAAAACAGCTATCAATCAGGCACGCGAATACGGATTACTGGGGGATCATATCTTAGGAACAGATTTCAGTTTCGACATAGAAATACGTTACGGAGCCGGAGCTTTTGTATGCGGAGAAGAAACTGCCCTTATTCATTCGATGGAAGGAAAACGGGGAGAGCCGACTCTGAAACCTCCCTTCCCTGCCGAATCCGGTTATCTGGGAAAACCAACCAATGTAAATAATGTGGAAACACTTGCCAATATTCCCATTATTCTAACCAAAGGAGCCGACTGGTTTGCAACGATTGGCACAGAACGTTCCAAAGGAACCAAAGTGTTTGCTCTTGCCGGAAAGATTAATAATGTAGGGCTGATCGAAGTGCCGATGGGAACTACTCTTCGGGAAGTAATCTACGAAATCGGAGGAGGTATCAAAGGCGGAAAGAAATTCAAAGCTGTACAAACAGGAGGACCGTCAGGCGGCTGTCTGACAGAAAAACATCTGGACACTCCCATTGACTTTGACAACCTTCTCTCGGCCGGTTCCATGATGGGTTCAGGAGGGATGATTGTCATGGATGAGGACGACTGCATGGTATCCGTAGCACGCTTTTATCTGGATTTTACAGTGGAAGAGTCCTGCGGGAAATGCACACCTTGCCGCATTGGAAACAAACGTCTGCTGGAACTACTGAACAAGATTACGGAAGGAAAAGGCACAGAAAAAGACCTGGACACACTTGCCACTTTGGGACAAGTCATCAAAGATACGGCCCTCTGCGGACTGGGACAAACCTCTCCGAATCCTGTTTTATCCACATTGGATAACTTCTACGATGAATATATGGAACACGTGCGGGATAAGACTTGTCGTTCCAAGCAATGTAAATCACTATTAACGTATACCATCAGTCCGGAACGTTGCATTGGTTGTCATCTATGCGCCAAAAACTGTCCGGCGGATGCTATCAGCGGGCTGGTGCGCAAGCCACATGTCATTGCTCCCGATAAATGTATCAAGTGCGGTATGTGCATGGCACGCTGCAAATTCAACGCTATTCTTGTCTGCTAAAATCGATTACTATGGAAGATAAACAAATCACACTCCAGATAGACGGTCATTTCATCACCGTCCCCGAAGGAAGTACCATCCTTGAAGCCGCCACGAAAATCGGCATCAACATACCGACCCTATGTCACATCGACCTGAAAGGCACCTGCATAAAGAACAATCCTGCTTCCTGTCGCATCTGCGTGGTCGAGGTTATAGGACGCCGCAATCTGGCTCCTGCCTGCGCTACCCGTTGCACGGAAGGAATGGTAGTGAAAACCAGTACGCTACGTGTGATGAACGCACGCAAAGTGGTAGCCGAACTTATCCTGTCGGATCATCCCAACGACTGTCTCACCTGCCCCAAATGTGGCAATTGCGAACTTCAGACATTAGCGCTACGCTTTAATATCCGCGAAATGCCTTTCAATGGAGGCGAGCTCTCTCCCCGCAAGCGGGAAATCACTGCCTCCATCGTGCGCAACATGGATAAATGTATTTTCTGTCGCCGCTGCGAAAGTGTCTGCAACGATGTTCAGACAGTCGGTGCGCTCGGTGCCATCCGTCGCGGATTCAACACGACGATAGCCCCTGCCTTTGACCGGATGATGACGGAAAGCGAATGTACCTATTGCGGACAATGCGTAGCTGTCTGTCCGGTGGGTGCACTGACCGAACGCGATTATACGAACCGTCTGCTCGACGACTTAGCCAACCCGGATAAAGTGGTGATTGTGCAAACAGCCCCTGCCGTACGTGCTGCCCTGGGCGAAGAATTCGGTTTTCCTCCCGGCACACTGGTAACCGGAAAAATGGTTTATGCCCTGCGTGAACTGGGATTCGACTATGTATTCGATACTGACTTTGCCGCCGACCTCACCATCATGGAAGAAGGATCGGAAATACTAAACCGTCTGACGCGCTATCTCAACGGAGATAAGTCCGTACGGTTACCTATCCTGACCTCCTGCTGTCCGGCATGGGTGAACTTCTTCGAACATCACTTCCCGGATATGCTGGACATTCCATCCACCGCCCGTTCACCGCAACAAATGTTCGGTTCTATCGCCAAATCCTATTGGGCGGAAAAGATGGGAATTCCCAGAGAAAAGCTGGTAGTTGTATCCATCATGCCCTGTCTGGCAAAGAAGTATGAATGTGCCCGCGATGAATTTAAAGTGAACGGTATTCCCGACGTAGATTATTCTATTTCCACCCGCGAACTGGCACGACTGATTAAACGCGCCAATATCGGCTTCCCGCTGGTACTGGACAGCCCGTTTGACAACCCTATGGGTGAGTCGACCGGTGCCGGCGTTATTTTCGGTACAACAGGTGGTGTAATGGAAGCCGCCCTCCGTTCTGTTTATGAAATCTATACCGGAGAATCTCTGAAAAATGTAAACTTCGAACAAGTACGCGGACTTAACGGTGTCCGGCGTGCTACCATCAACCTAAACGGATTTGAATTAAAAGTAGGCATCGCACACGGACTAGGCAACGCCCGCCATCTATTGGAAGACATACGGAACGGGCACAACGAATATCATGTAATCGAAATTATGGCTTGCCCCGGAGGTTGCATCGGAGGAGGCGGACAGCCGTTGCATCATGGCAACTCGGAAATATTGTATGCACGCGCCAACGCACTCTACCGCGAAGACGCCAACAAGCCTTTGCGCAAATCGCACGAGAATCCGTACATCAAGACCTTGTACGAAGAATATCTCGGCAAACCACTGGGCGAGATATCGGAAACGCTATTGCACACGCACTATTTCAACAAATCTATGGATTAACTTTAAACGAAGAGTATTATGTCAGATATAAAACTAGCCTGCGATGTGGCAGAACAAGTCCGAACGATTTGCGACAAGCACGGAAACAACCCGGGCGAACTAATCAATATTTTGCACGAAGCGCAACACCTGCACGGCTACCTGCCCGAAGAGATGCAACGCATCATCGCTTCCAAACTCAATATCCCCGTATCGAAAGTATATGGAGTGGTCACCTTCTATACCTTCTTCACCATGACCCCGAAAGGGAAACATCCCATCTCCGTCTGCATGGGTACGGCATGTTACGTGCGCGGCTCCGAGAAGTTGCTCGAAGAATTCAAACGCGTACTAGGCATCGAAGTCGGCGAAACCACACCGGATGGAAAATTCTCATTGGACTGCCTGCGCTGCGTAGGTGCCTGCGGACTGGCTCCGGTAGTGATGATTGGCGAGAAAGTGTACGGAAGATTGCAACCGATAGATGTGAAGAAGATTATCGAGGAGTTGGAATAAATGTCCGGAATAAAAAGCGGCTACTTTGAAAAATCAAGGCAGCCGCTTTCAAACATTTTTTTAACAACAAACAAAAAAGCGGAGAGAACGAGATTCGAACTCGTGATACCCTTTAGGGGTATACACGCTTTCCAGGCGTGCCTCTTCAACCACTCGAGCACCTCTCCTTATAATTACCAACTAGAGAACAACTCTCTATAAAAACAGAAAGCAGCAAAAAGCTGCTTTCTAGCGGAGAGACAGGGATTCGAACCCCGGGTACCTCGCGGTACAACGGTTTTCAAGACCGCCGCAATCGACCACTCTGCCACCTCTCCAAAACTTCTTTATCAGAAGTGCTTTTTGTTAAAAGCGGTGCAAAGGTACAACTCTTTTTTTAATACGCAAATATTTTTAAGACAAAAAATTCGGAAATATTTTCTGCATAAACGATGAAGACCGTGAAAGTAGTCTATTTACCGCTCGCAAATTTATTCTCATATTTCTTTTGTATATTTGCTTTTTATGCATATCTTCGCCCTGTTTTCACGGCAAAATAAACATATTATAAGCGAAAAACAACATGAGAAGTATATTTAAGGTAAGTATTCTTTTTCTTTGCCTGCTCACACATTCCTTTTTATCGGCTGGCAACCTGCCCGAAAAAAATATAAAACATATTCTGATTATTAGTGCTTATGCTGATTCTAACCCATGGAGTAACAGTTTCATTACTCCCATCGTTACGATGGCCTCACAAGACAGCACCATAGGAGTTTATACCATCAACTTGAAAATGTTTGCAGTGCAGAAGAATTCGGTAAATGTAGAGAAGTTTGAAGAAGGTATATGTGAGAAGCTTCCCCAATACACTCCTAAAATGGTGGTATTTATAGGAAATGCCAGTTTCGTATTTTGCGATAACCTGAATAAGATATGGCCGGACATTCCCATGTTGTTATGTGGTGAACGAGACTACACGGGGCCCGACAGTCTCATCATTGAGGCTCACCCACTCACTCCACAACAGCGGATTCCAATCAGCGACCTGCAAAAGACAATGAACCTGACCATGATGCATGCAAAACTCTACATGGAGGAAAACCTGCAACTTATGAAACAACTCATTCCTCAAATGAAGAAGGTGATTTATATAGCTGACGGTACCTATATGTGCCAGCAAAACAATTATGACCTCTCAACTATTATCAAAGAAAAATACCCGGAACTGGATTATCAGCTTATCTCGGCAGAAGACACTTCCACCGACAGTCTCTTCGCAATTCTTAATCAACAGAATCCACGTACTACCGGACTTATATTTTCTTCCTGGCTACGTAGAAAAGACTATGAAGACAACCTTGTGATGACCACCAACTCACACCGCATCATAGCCACTTCGCCTGTCCCTTTGTTCTCATTCAGAAAAGTAGGAATACAGGAAGAAGGGGGAATCGTAGGCGGCTATATCTATAATGAAAAGAAGTATATCGACCGGATGCTAAAGACCATCAAGGATATACTCCACGGACAGCAACCACGTTACACCCCAATCTATCATGCCGAGGATGCAACACCCATATTTAATTATCAATCCTTAATTCAGCGCAACCTCGACCCGAAACGTTGTCCCGATAATACGATCTTCTATAACGCTCCTCCCACCTTTTGGGAGAAATACGAATACACAATTATTGGAATCGCCTGCCTAGTTATTCTATTATTACTATTTTTCCAGTACCATCGCGTGCGTGTACTCGAAAAGATGAAGCGTATCCAACACAAAGAACTGGAAAGCACCGGTAAATATTATAATATTATCAACAACATGCCTATCCTCTACATGGTGGAAGAACTTATAAAGAATGATGACGGGCGGATTGTAGACACGATGTATGTAGACGTAAACAAGCATTTCGAAAAGAAATTCTTCGAAAAGCACCAAATTATCGGTAAGCGGGGAAGTGAAATATTCCCAGAATCACTGCCACAATTTCTGCATTTCATGAATATCGCTTTAAAGGAAAAACGTTCCATTACCTTTTCTTATTATTATAAAGAGATAGACACTTTCTACGACGTAGTAGTAAATGCCAGTAATGACGGACGCTTCATGGACGTATTCTGCATGGACAGTACAGAGTTGCATCATGCCCAAATGCAAATGCGTTCCATCAATCACAAACTGTCTATGGCACTCGACATAGCCAATATCATCCCTTGGAAATGGGATTTAAAGACACATACCATCCATTATGATGTAAACAAGGCACTAAGCAACGAGAATCAAGAAATAAACGACGAACAACTATCCATGTCCGACGAACAGTATTTCGCAAAAATACACGCAGAAGACCTCCCTAAAGTGAAAGAAATATGCACCAATTTCATAACGGGACACTGCAAAAAAGCCAAATTGGAATATCGCGTTCTCAATAATGTGAATGGAGCGAAACGAATAGACTGGATAGAGACCCAGATCGCAATAGACAGTTATGACGAAAACGGACAGCCGAAACTCTGATAGGTTCTTCTCTAACCATCACCGACCGGAAGAATATGGAAATTGATTTGATTTCCGCCAAGAACCGGGCAGAAGAATCCAACCGTTTGAAATCTGCTTTCCTTGCCAACATGAGCCACGAAATCCGCACACCGCTCAACGCCATTGTCGGATTTTCCGGAATATTGGCATCCACCGAAGAGGAGGAGGAAAAACGAGAGTATGTCAGCATCATCGAAAACAATAACACCTTGCTTTTACAACTCATCAGCGATATTCTCGACCTCTCGAAGATTGAAGCCGGTACTATGGACTTTCTCTATACAGACTTCGAACTAAACAAGGTAATGGAAGAGCTGGAACAGTCGTTACGCCTAAAACTATCCCCCGACAGAGAAGTCACGCTTACACTCACAACTCCGCAACCGGAATGTTATATTCATGCCGAACGTAACCGAATTTCACAAATCATCATCAATTTGGTAACAAACGCCATCAAATTCACAGAAACAGGTAGCATACATTTCGGCTATGAAATACGCGAAAAAGAGATACTTTATTTCTATGTGACCGATACCGGATGCGGTATTTCAGAAGACAAGCAAGAAAGTGTTTTCGGACGCTTCGTCAAGCTGAACAGCTTTGTACAAGGCACAGGCCTGGGACTTTCCATTTGCCAAACCCTCATCCAGCAGATGGGAGGTGAAATCGGCGTACATTCAAAAACAGGCAAAGGATCTACATTCTGGTTCACTCTCTCTTACCATCCTACGCTTCAAGCACCGCAACAGGAAGCAGCAGAAGAACCTGTTAAAATCAAGAAGCAGAAAATCTGTATTCTGGTGGCAGAAGACCATAGCAGCAACTACCGTTTGATAGAGTCCATCCTCAAGAAAGACTACAACTTAGTACATGCCTGGAATGGAGAAGAAGCAGTAACCTTGTTTAAAGAGCACAATCCGCAGCTTATCCTGATGGACATCAACATGCCAGTGATGGACGGATACGAGGCTACCAAAGAAATACGCAAATACTCCCAACGGGTTCCCATCATAGCCGTCACGGCTTTTGCCTATGCCTCGGACGAGCAGAGAGTGATGGAAAACGGATTTGACGCTTATATGCCTAAGCCAATTAACGCCAATCAACTGAAAGGACAAATTTCATCCATACTGATGAAACATATCACTTTTATGTAGCCATAAGAAGTCATTTCCAAAGAATAGCAATATCTAGGTATTTTATGTTGAAAAGCATAAAATAGAGCATATTTATGCTGATTATATGAAAAAACGTTGTAACTTTGTGCGCTCTAAAGAAAAGGATAACTACAACCTCTAATTTTATCATTTATGGAATTAAATAAGATCTTTAAAGACGGTCTTTGGAGCACAGAAATCAACGTAAGAGATTTCGTTAGTCACAACATCACTCCGTATTATGGAGATGCTTCTTTCCTCGAAGGACCTACCGAACGCACTAAAGCTGTATGGAACCGCTGCCTCGAAGCACTGGCAGAAGAAAGAGCCAATAACGGAGTACGCTCACTGGATAATGTCACCGTCTCAACCATCACTTCTCATAAAGCCGGATATATCGACAAAGAAAACGAACTGATCGTCGGTCTGCAAACAGACGAACTTCTGAAACGTGCAATCAAACCTTTCGGAGGTATCAACGTGGTGAGCAAAGCCTGCCATGAAAACGGCGTGGAAGTGGACGACCGTGTAAAAGATATATTCACTCACTACCGCAAGACGCACAATGACGGAGTATTTGACGTATATACCGAAGAAATCCGTTCGTTCCGTTCTCTGGGATTCCTCACCGGACTTCCTGACAACTATGCCCGCGGACGTATCATCGGCGACTACCGCCGTATGGCTCTCTATGGTATCGACCGACTGATTGAGGCAAAAAAAGAAGATTTGCGTAACCTTACCGGTCCGATGACCGAAGCCCGCATCCGCCTGCGCGAAGAAGTGGCAGAGCAAATCAAGGCATTGAAGGACATGAAGGTAATGGGCGAATACTACGGACTCGACTTGAGCCGTCCTGCCTACACCGCACAAGAAGCAGTACAATGGGTGTACATGGCTTACCTTGCTGCCGTAAAAGAACAAGACGGTGCTGCCATGTCACTAGGTAACGTCTCTTCGTTCCTCGACATTTATATGGAATATGAATTGAGCAAAGGAACCATCACAGAATCTTTCGCACAGGAGCTGATCGACCAGTTTGTCATCAAACTGCGTATGGTGCGCCACCTGCGTATGCAATCTTACAACGACATCTTTGCCGGCGACCCGACATGGGTAACCGAATCTCTGGGCGGACGCCTCAACGACGGACGCACCAAGGTGACAAAGACTTCTTTCCGCTTCCTGCAAACACTCTACAACCTCGGCCCTTCACCGGAACCGAACCTGACTGTATTGTGGAGCTCGGAACTGCCGGAAGGATTCAAAGAATTCTGCGCAAAAGTATCTATCGACACTTCTTCCATCCAATATGAAAACGACGACCTGATGCGTGAAGTACGCCAGTCTGACGACTACGGAATCGCGTGCTGCGTATCTTATCAGGAAATCGGAAAACAAATCCAGTTCTTCGGCGCACGTTGCAACCTGGCTAAAGCCCTGCTGCTTGCCATCAACGGCGGACGTTGCGAAAACACCGGCACGGTAATGGTGAAAAACATCCCCGTACTAACCAGCGACACACTGAACTTCGAAGAAGTAATGAGCAACTACAAGAAGGTATTGACAGAAATCGCCCGTGTTTACAACGAAGCGATGAACATCATCCATTATATGCATGATAAGTATTACTACGAAAAAGCCCAAATGGCTCTTGTAGATACCAACCCGCGCATCAACCTTGCTTACGGTGTAGCCGGACTTTCTATCGCCCTCGATTCACTGTCGGCCATCAAATATGCCAAAGTGACTGCACGCCGCAATGACATCGGTCTGACAGAAGGTTTCGATATTCAAGGCGAATTCCCTTGCTTCGGTAATGACAACGACAAGGTAGACCACCTGGGTGTTGACCTGGTCTATTTCTTCAGCGAAGAATTGAAGAAACTTCCGGTTTACAAAAATGCCCGTCCTACTCTGTCTTTGCTCACCATCACTTCCAACGTGATGTATGGCAAGAAAACAGGTGCTACTCCCGACGGACGCGCCAAAGGTGTCGCTTTTGCTCCGGGAGCCAACCCGATGCACGGACGTGACAAGAACGGTGCTATCGCCTCTTTGAGTTCCGTAGCGAAATTGCGTTACCGCGACTCACAAGACGGTATCAGCAACACCTTCTCCATCGTTCCGAAATCACTGGGAGCTACTGAAGAGGATCGCGTAGAAAATCTGGTGACAATGATGGATGGTTACTTCACCAAAGGCGCTCACCACTTGAACGTAAATGTGCTGAACCGTGAGATGCTTTACGACGCCATGGAGCATCCGGAAAAATATCCGCAGCTTACCATCCGTGTTTCCGGTTATGCCGTAAACTTCGTGAAGTTGAGCCGCGAACATCAATTGGAAGTAATCAGCCGTAGCTTCCACGAACGTATGTAATCAGATCTACTCAATATGACGATAAACGTACATTCATACGAAAGTATGGGAACATTCGACGGGCCGGGCTTACGGCTCGTCGTTTTTCTTCAAGGATGCAATTTCCGCTGCCTGTATTGTGCCAATCCCGACACGATAGCCGGAAAAGGAGGTACACCTACCCCACCGGAAGAAATCGTCCGCATGGCTATGAGCCAACGTCCTTTTTTCGGGAAACGCGGAGGAGTCACTTTCTCCGGAGGAGAACCTACGTTTCAGGCCAAAGCACTGGTTCCCCTGGTGCGTGAACTGAAAGAAAAGGGAATACATGTATGCATAGACAGCAACGGCGGTATCTGGAACGAAGAAGTAGAAGAACTTTTCAAACTGACGGATCTTGTATTGCTGGATATTAAAGAGTTCAATCCGGCACGCCATCAGGCACTGACCGGAAGAAGTAACGAGCAAACCATCCGCACGGCAGCATGGCTGGAAGAAAACGAGAAACCTTTCTGGCTGCGTTATGTATTAGTGCCCGGATACAGCGATTTCGAAGAAGACATCCGCCGTTTAGGAGAGGCTCTGGGAAAATATAAGATGGTGCAACGAGTGGAAATCCTGCCTTATCATACATTAGGCGTACATAAGTATGAAGCGATGGAGCAGGAATACAAACTGAAAGACGTAAAAGAAAATACCCCCGAACAACTTGAAAAAGCCGCGGAGGTATTTAAAGAGTATTTCACTACTGTGGTGGTCAATTAGTTGAAGAAGTTGAGAATTGAGAGTTAACTATGCAGTATAACAGTGCGCAGCCAACTCTCAACTCTCCATTCTCAACTCTCAAATTCTTCAATCACCTCAAAACAGGGACATTCTTTGATCCGTTCCCAGGGGTCTACAATTCCGTTGTAGTTGGTGTCAGGGCTCAAGTCCCGGTGACCGACCACCTTTGCATCCGGATAACGCTGCAACAACTCGCTTACCAGACGATGCATCGCCTCTTTCTGGCGGGAAGTACGTGTATCCGCTGCCTTTCCGTTCTCATCCAGCCCGCCTTCATAGCACACCCCTAAACTAATCGCATTAAAACCGCGTGCATGAGCACCCACCGTATCTTCATCCCTCATCGGTTCTATCTGTCCCGACTTGCGGATATAATAATGATACCCCCAACACGAAAAGCCCCGAAAGCGATGGGCAGTGTCCACATCCTTCGCCGTGAAGTCGCGATCGACACGGGTAGCAGAGCAGTGAATCACAATCAGACTAATCTTTCTCATCGTCCTTCTCCCTTTCCGTCGTTTTCACATTACACACTTCCTTATGGGTAGCATTGAAGCGCACCTCTCTCACAATTCTGTTCCGCTTTCTTTTTCCGAAGAAAGGCACAAGGAACATGATTACATCCAAAATCTTAGTTACAATTTCTTTCATTTGATCTAATATTAAAGTTATCATGCTGCCGGATCCGGAGCTTCTCCGCTTCCACCACCGTCTGAACCGCCACCGGAACCTTTGTCATCGTCTTCTCCTTCATTGCCGCTACCGCCCGTTTGGGCCACCGCACGCGTCGTTACTTGCTGGTAGCTAAGAATCTTCGTGATGTCCGCCAACGTCTTTCCGGGACGGAAAATAATATGGGCAGCCGTAATCAGCGAACTTGAAAACTCCTTGACCGACACAGCTCCTTCACTGTTCAACCCGATCTGCAAACTGCCCAAATCACCCAGCCGGACTATTCTTCCCGCTTTCAACGCACGCTTCGCCTCATAAAGAATACCCGAAATGGCGGCACGCACATCTGTCTCCGTACAGGTAGACCGACTGGTGATTCCCTCGCACAACTCTTCAAAATCCAACTCTCCCGAAGCCTGTGCCTGCGCGTAATACTTTGCCGACTCATCCTTTTTGGCAGGATTCTTGCGCGGCACTACTGAATAAGTTACTGTCATTGCCATAATAAAATAATTTTAAATTTTCATACATTTCGAGCGCGTTCCTTATTTGTTAACGACATAAAGATAACACATTTTTCACCCTCCGGATTCCCCAACGAAGTTTCCTGATATTCTATGAATAATAATGACGTTATTCTTTTAATAAACCATTAATTTTCAGTAACTTTATAGCATAAACCAAACATCATTCATCATGTATTATCCGGATCAGCCGTTTCATATCCGCACTTATAAAAAGTCGGAACTAGCTCATCTTTACAACCCCAACGTATGCCTCAAAGTAGCCTTACAAATACTACGTCGTTGGATTGTCTACAACCTTCCGCTCCTGCAAGAACTCGAACAAGAAGGCTATCGTGCCCGCAACCGCCTTCTCTCTCCCCGGCAAGTGGCAACGATCATACGCTATTTGGGAGAACCCTAGGAACTTAATCAAAAAAACGAAAAGTTCCATTCTATTATTTTACAAACAAATTTCTTTGCAACCGCAAATTAAAAAGAACAAACCAACATGGAGCATTTTACCATCTTTCAAGACTTTTACCGCGTCATAGCCGAAATGACAGAAGAAGAAATCGTATCGGCCATCAGCAACGGCACATACCGGGAAACAGTGGAGGACGTGCGCCGAATCTTCGCGGAACAAGGCGAGAAAGCAGCAAACGAAAAGAAAATAGAACTACCGGAAATCACCTTTTCAGCCAACTACCGGGGAGGACGTTCAAACGCAACTCTCGTCAAGTATCTGGGATACATCGTGGTAGACATCGACCATCAGACACAGGAAGCATTGGCACGCATCCTCGCACTGGCAAAAAAGTGTGCCCACACCCGCATCGCTTTCATCAGTCCCAAAGGAATGGGACTGAAAATCGTGGTACGTGTATGCCGGACGGACGGGACATTGCCCGAAACGATTCAGGAAATTGAAGATTTCCATCATGCCGCTTATCACAAAATCGCTTCCTTTTATGCCCAGCTCTGCGGAGTTGAGGTCGACACTTCCGGACAGGATGTCAGCCGCACTTGCCTGTTCTCTTACGATCCGGATATTTATTTCAATCCCGATGCCACAGCTGTCATCGTGGAACAGCCACCGATGTTCTTCAAGTCTCAAAAGAAGAAAAGGGCATCCGGCAAAAAGAAAAAGACGACAGCACCAGACAACAATCCCCTCACCGAACAAGTGGCACTCAACTACCATTCCTCGCACGCTTCCTTAATGGTGACTCTGAACTATTATCACAATAAATCCGAAAAGTACGTCACCGGCAACCGGAACAACTACCTGCATTGCCTGGCTTGTATGTACAATCGCTACGGTGTCCCCCAGGAAGAGGCGGCAGCTTTTATCAAGAGCCAGTTCACCGATCTTCCCGCGGATGAAATGGACGCACTGATCGGGAGTGCTTACGGACACAATGAGGAATTCGACACCCGCAAGCTGAATAGTACGCAGAAGCGAATATTACAGATTGAGCAACATATCAAAGAAAATTACGATACACGCTACAACGAAGTGCTTCATATCATGGAATATCGCAGAAGGAAAACGGACACGGAGCAACCGGAACCTTTCCATATTCTCGACGAAATGATGGAAAACAGCATTTGGATGGAGATGAACGAACTAGGCTATTCGTGCACCGTCAAAACAATTCAAAATCTGATCTACTCCGACTTCAGCAGCACTTACCATCCTATTCGCGAATATTTAGACTCGCTGCCTGAATGGGACGGAACGGATTATATCGGTATCCTTGCCAACAGCGTGCATACTAGTCACCAGAAATTTTGGGTAGAATGTCTGGAACGTTATCTGGTGGGAATGTGCGCTGCCGCCACACAAGACGATGTGGTGAACCACACTGTTTTGTTGCTTTGCAGCGAAATACAGAACATCGGAAAGACTACGTTTATCAACAACCTGCTGCCGCCCGAATTGCGCGCCTATCTTTCTACCGGTCTTATCAACCCGAACAACAAGGATGATCTGGCCAAAATAGCGCAGGCGATGCTTATCAATCTGGATGAGTTTGAAGGGATGAACGGACGGGAACTGAATATCTTCAAGGATTTGGTTACCCGCAAAGTAATCAGCATCCGCCTGCCATACGCGCGGCGTTCACAGAACTTCCCTCACACGGCTTCTTTTGCCGGCACATGCAATTACCAGGAAGTGCTTCACGACACCACAGGTAACCGCCGTTTTCTCTGCTTTCATGTCGACTCGATGGAGTTTATCAAAATAAACTACACGCAATTGTATGCACAAATCAAGTATCTACTCAACAAGCCGGGGTATCAGTATTGGTTCACCCAGTCGGAAAACTCACGGATTGAAGAGAACAACGAGGATTTCATTTTCCACTCACCGGAAGAAGAACTGGTGTTGACACATATCCGCAAACCGGAACGTTTCGAAAAGGTGCATTATCTGACGGTCACTGAAATTGCGGAATTGATTCGCGAACGGACGGGGTATCAATATTCTCACGGAACCAAAGCCCAACTAGGAAAAGTGATGTCCAAACACGGCTTCGAATTTCATAAGGGAAAAAACGGGAGAAGATACACTGTATTCATTATTGATACGGAACAGGTGAAATCAAACAGGCTATATGAATAAGATTTCATCTCCTTCGCACGCAAAAAGGTGAGGGTTGGTGAGGGTACTTTTGCAACTTTTCATTTTTATATTTCTTATTTCTATTCTTCTATTTTCTTCTAAAAAAAAATACGAATGTTAGAAATTTACCCTCACCTACCCTCACCTTTTCCTTTTTCTTCCTCAAAAAAACGGTGGGAAATTTGAAAAAGACAGTTATCTTTTTCAAATTTCCCACCATGTTTTTTTTAATCGCTTTTTATAAAGACATCGAAAATTCGATCCTACAACCTAACGCATTCATGATGCGATAGAAGGTAGAAACCTTAGGTTCTGTCTGACCACTTTCCACTCTTGAAATATAAGAACGGTCGGAACCGATACGCCGGGCTAATTCTGCTTGAGTAATCTTAGCCTTTTTCCTTGCGTCTTCGATAATTTGCCCGGTATAGAAAGCATACGCTTTTTCTTCTGCTTCCGCACGTTCGGGAGTACCTTCTGCTCCAAATTTCGCACCAAGAACAGCGTCATAATCTACTATTTGATGATTGTTTATCTGCATAATATTCCTCCTTTATTTTTAATGCTTTATCTATTTCACTACCCGGTGTTTTTTGCGACTTCTTTTGAAAGCCATTAAACAACACTACAATATTTCCATCATCAAATATGAAAAATACCCGGTATATATTACCATTATATTCTGTACGAAGTTCAAAAACTCCGTCCTGAACAAATTTTACAAATTTAGTGGAGAGTCTTTCTTGTGTTTTCAACAAGAGTAGTCCATACTGGATTTTATCTTGTTCCTTTTCGGTTAAAGTCTCCATGAAAGCCTCAACGTAACCTCCGTATGTACGGAGGTTACGTTGAGGCTTTCCATACTGCAAATATGCGAATTGTTGTTCAACTATACAACAATCGTCTTTTTATTTTATATTATTTTTCCTCAAATTCTCCAGCACGCTTTTTCTTCTCATAAGACACCAGCGTCTCTACACTAAGCGTTTTCCCATTCTTAGGGCTTATCACATCTACAACGCTTGCTAACGCACGAAAAGTCTGTTCGCAATTTGCTACTCCGTCATACGTCAACCTACCCAGATTGATGGCATCGAGCACAACAGAGACATATTGCTTCGGATTTCCCCGATACTCGATGATGACAGGCGTGAGATGCGACATCTCTCGAGTCAGTTGACTGACGATTCTTTTTTTTGGTCGAGCAGATCCATTAATTTTTCACTATGCACATTGATTTGTGCGGTTACTTCACGAAGTTCATCTTTCAATGAACACAATAATTCATCATTCAATGAATTTTCCATAAAACTTTCTATTTAATTGATTATAAAAAAGCCATTCCAGAAAGATAAGCAATCATTACTTACTTCCCGGAATGGTGTCTAATACCTCGAAAACAAAGACTTATATTCTAACCTAATGTACTCACTTTAATCCATTTCTTTTGATTTTGCATTCCATACCAGCAAAGCAAACAACACCGAAAGCAAAGCAGCACCAATCCAAAACCAATTGATATAGGTGAAGTCATAAACATCTACTCCATTCTGAACAGTCTTTTGCCCTTCTATCAGTATACCGCTCATCACGTCCTGCAATCCGGCACCGATGTAGCTGGCAATACCGACTACTCCCAATGCAGCACCCGAAGCATTACGGGGAGCAATATCCACTGCCATCAAACCACCCAGAAAACAGATCAAAACTCCGATACCTAAACCGAAAAGAACCATTGCCAACACGTCTATCCAAAAATGAGCTCCCGGAACTAAGAGAAACAAACAAAGAGCAAACACATTCATCAACCCGAAAATTAACGCAGGAACATTGCGACGTCCACCAAATAACTTATCGGAAATAACACCTGAAAACATAGTACCGATTATGCCACAGACCGGACAAATAGAAATGATAAAACTGGCATCCAATGTAGAGTAACCCTTTTGAGCTTCCAAATAAAAAACGCCCCAACTATTGATAGCATAACGACTGATATACATAAAAGCACTCGAAAGAGCCAGTATCCAAATGGCAGGCATCAGCAATACCTGACACTGTGCTTTATTAAAATCAGCCGTTTCTGTCTCACTCATTTCCTTTTTCTGTTTGGGAACATTCACCGAAGGAAATCCCATGCTTTCGGGAGTATCATGGAAGAACTTCCAGACGATCAACGCTCCTATCAATCCCACTATACCGGCTCCGAAGAAACCATACCGCCAGCCCAACACACTGACAATTGAGGCTATTATCAGAAAAGTCAACGCTTCGCCGATATTATGGCTCGCAGACCAAAAGCCATAGTATGAACCGCGCTCTTTGTCCGTGAACCAACGAGAAAGCCCTACTACACAAGAGGCTGCTCCCATAGATTGAAACCAGCCGCTAATCCCCCAAAGGATAGCGAACAGGATAAAAGAATTAGTAAAACCGAGACAGAGGTTAACCAAAGCAGTTATCAATAAACCGGTAGTCATAAAACGGTTGATATTACTACGGTCGGCAAGGAAACCGTTCGTGAATTTTCCGATGGCATAGGTGAAAAACAATACGGAACCTATGATGCCTAACTCTGTTTCCGAAAAAATGCCTTCATCTACAATAGGTTTCTTTACGACATTCAGGCTAAGACGGCACACATAATACATACCGTAACCAAAAGTCGCAGAAAGGAAAGTAGACCATTTCAGAAACTTCAGACGGCGAGCATCGGATGAAGACAAAGCTTCTCCGTTACAAGGTCTCGGCGAAGAGACCTTGTAAAAATTGATTAGTTGTTTCAACATGAAGAAAGTGCGTTTAGTCGTGAAGTTTCTTTTCGCGTAGATACTCTAATAATAGAGCTGGGCGGTCTGTTTGAATTAGCTTGGCTCCCTGGCCAATTATCCACCCCCAACTTTCATCCGGCTGATGAAGTTCTACTGCACGGTCGTCGTCATGCCCGCCACATAGTTCGGGCCAAAGCGTATTTATAAAAAGATTAGAGCCTGTATTACGTACTTTCTTTATCAAATTAAGAATCTCCGGACTGTCACTATCAAACACTAATTCATAAGCAGCAGGTTTCATATGTGTCTGATAACTATCAATGACAGCTTCCGCCCCGTCTTTATGAAGTTGTACAATAGGCATGAAGATTACCTTATCCAATACATCACCGTTTTCAGCCTTGACTTGTTCATAAGGAAGTCCGGCTTTAATAATACATTGCTGAACAGTTCCTGTTTCTTTCAAAACAGCATATACATCTTTGAAGTAATCATAGCCTTTATCAATATTAACAAGGATCTTACCTTTACATAATGACATTACTTCTTCCAATGTCGGTATCAAATGAGCTGTTTTATGCCCTGTACCACTTTTCAAACGGAACTGACGTAATTCTTCCAATGTATAGTCTGCCGGATAACCTTTTCCTGTTGTAGTACGATCAATTTTCTTGTCATGCATCAAAATCAGATGTCCATCCTTGGTTTTCTTCAGATCGATTTCAATTACATCTACCCCCATATCAATACAATTCTGGATAGCCTGCAGGGAGTTCTCCGGAGCATTACGCCAGTCAGCTCGATGAGAAACAACTAAAACTGAATTACTTGCAGGCTTCTGTAGATTCGCAATTATTTTATCCGAATGATTCTGTGCCTCTAACCCTCCTATTATCAGAAGGGTTAAAGCTATTAATATATTTATCTTTCTAAGCATATCTTTTTATTTTTGTAAAGCATTTCTTTTTGCATTCTGTCCGCGCTGTGCCCATGGTGAATTTGCAGGCCCTTCAATACCACAATCAATAGCTATCAATTTGCAGGCACCATTATCCTCATACGTGACATACACAATACCATAGTCAGCAATGACTGGTGACGACCAAATTTTAGAACCTAATTGTCTCTTATATTTCTCCGTACCATCAGCATTCAATATTATATAGTTACCGCCATCATCACAGATGTGAATATTTCCGTCACTGTCTATAGCCGGTGTTGTTCCTATTTCAGCGACAGAGGAATAACTCCATTTCTTTGCTCCTCCTTTAGTCAGGGCAACAACTTGGGCATTCGGATTCTTTGTACCCACATAGATGGTTCCGTCAGCACCGATAGCCGGTCCTCCCTGGTCAATCTTGCCCATAGTACCACTCGCCGGATATCTCCATAGCTCATTACCCTGGTTATCATAAGCAGCAACCACTCCCTCTGAAAATGCCACATATACATTTCCTTGCGCATCAATAGCGGGATATACAGCAGCAGCCGTATTTCCTTTCCCTAGATTAGGAGACAAGTTCACACCATCTTGCGTAGTACGGGCAAATCCGTTCGCTCCCGACAAGGCTGAATAGATAACTCCATTCTGTCCAACCGATATACCACCATTAGCACCACCATTGGGAGATTTGCGTCTCCAAAGTTGTCTGCCGGAACTACGGTCAACCATGTGTACAGAACCATCGGTCCCTCTATTTCCAATCAAGATATTGCCATCACGAGACAAAGCGGGAGAAATATAGGGAATATTAGTACCAATACCTAGTTCATATCTCCACTTTTGTGTTCCATCCGGATGAATAGCATACAGACTGCTGCTTATGTTTTTGTCTGTTGTACTCGCACCCATATAAATAGTTCCGTCCGCACCTACCATAGGAGACGAACCTTGATCTCCAGCTCCTCCGTCCTTACTTAAATCAAACATCCATTTTTGCTCTCCAGACGGCGAATAAGCAAAAAGGTGGAGTGCATTGGATGACACATATACATCCCCGTTGTCACCTACAGCAGGAGAGATAGACCGTAAAGAAGAGGATACCTCAAACGTCTTATCCCAAAGGACAGTTACTCCGGATATAGAAGTATCACGAACGTATAAAGTAGCTTGCTTTGTATTTGTAGCTCCACGATCATCAGTAGCTGTCAGCTTTACAGTTACAAATCCTGTTGTCGTGAAAGTTATTTCCGGGTCTTTTTCTTGAGAAGTCTGCCCATTGCCAAAATCCCACTCGTAAGAAACAATTTCTCCATCCTCATCCACAGACTTATCGGTAAATTGAACTTTCTCATTCACTTTACAAATGGCAGGGCTATAGCTGAAGTTTGTAACCGGAGGCATATTCGTCGGACGAATCACAACAGTATGGGATGCAGTTGCATATCCTCCGAATTCATCTGTCACGGTTAATTTAATAACATAGGTTCCAGCCCTCTTATACAAAACGGACGCATCTTTAGTAGTAGCCCTATTCCCTTCCCCCTCAAATCCAAAATGCCAGAAATACTCTACTATCTCTCCTTCCGTCTTTACTGATTCATCAGTCAGATAAACGATATCACCGACCGTATATTCTTCTTTATCTATAGAAAAAGAAGCCTCCGGGGAGGTTGTCTGCCGCACTTCATCGCCGTCCTTACATGCAAATAGACAAACGACTGTCACTATCAGGAATATATATTTCTTCATAATCATTCTATTCATTATTTAAGATTAAAACCAATTATCTTTTACCTCTCTGTTTCAGATAGGCATCCAGCAACTGGGGATGGTCTGTCTGTATCAAATTAATCCCCTTCGACAAAATCAAGTCCACTCCTGTATAGTTTCCTTGTGTCATCTGTGTATCATAGGTATAACCATTCATATCTAACATATTAGTCGAGACAAACAGCCCTTTTGAAGATATGGCTGTCGAGAGCCCGCCATTTAATGTTTTCGACAAAGATATCTGGGCAAACATCACTCCTGGTTGCTGTGAAAGGAAATCTGCATGCTCCTCGTTTTCACACTGCGGATAAGGTATAGGAGCCGGCGAATAATCCAAAATATTCTGCAAGACATCCCGATTATTAGATGTATAAAAGAACACACGGTCTAACATCCCACAGCTTTTCACAACATCATACAGTTCTTTAGGAGACACTTTATTCAAGAAGTCCAAATCAAAAAAGATCTTTCCCCGCCCTGCAACCAATGCGTCATACAAAGAGGGGACCGTGTGATTGGTTACTGTGCCGTCTGCCAGCTTCAGACGATAAGACTGGAGCTGCTCATAAGTCAAATCTTTCACTTTCCCCTTCCCTGTAGTTGTCCTGTCTATGGTTTCATCATGCATCAACACAATTACTCCATCCTTTGTCATGCGAGGATCTACTTCTACAATATCTACAGCTCCCCCTAATTCTATACAACTTTCAATTCCAGCTATCGAATTTTCGGGAATATTCGGGTTGGAAGAATTGCCACGATGCCCCATTATCCAAACTTTTGCAGGGTCAAAGTGTTGCAAAGCATAACGTAAACTCTTGCCGGATACTTGTAATTTCTGCAGAGCCGCCGCTACATTGCCAGTCTTATCTGTCACCCTAACCGAAATATTATAACTTCCTTCTTTCGTAAACGTATATTCCAATTCAGGTTCTTCACCCAATGTCTGCCCTTCCATCGTCCAAACCACAGATTGGATGTCTTGCCCATCATTAAGAGCTACCTTCAGAACAACTTTCTCTTCTAATGCCGGATAGGCATTACTTGCCATAACTCTAGCAGTAATCGTTCCACTCCCCTGTTCTTCAATCGTACTATCATCCCCACAAGCAAATAAAACGACTGCTAATACTGATATATAAATGATATTTGAGATTTTTCTTATCATACTATTTTATTTTTAGTTATATCCTTCATTTTGATACATTCTTGTCGGATCCAGTTTATGTTCATCATACGGGATAGGCAACAAAAAATCTTTCGCAGAGAAATTTGGATTCTTCGCTTTCATGTGCTCCAACAGTTCCTGACGAGAATAAAGACGTAACAAATCATACCAATACTGTCCTTCAAAAGCAAACTCGACTCTTCTCTCACGAAGGATCGCATCGCGCAAACTACTGCCGGAATAATCATCCAGACCAGCACGTTCGCGTACCATGTTCAAATAGCTTACCGCATCATTCTCGCTCAAATGCATTTTCACTTCTGCCAACATTAATGCGACATCGGCATAACGAAGCACAATCCAGTTATTCGCCCCATAGCCATTTATGTCATCGAGATCTGTGTACTTCTTCACATAATTAACGTTCTGTGACGTACCGCACGAGATAGCCTTACGCGTATCTCCCGATTCATAGGCACTCATCATATCAGACGTCGGTATATTATTCCCCGTCCCCGTTTTCTGCGAAGTAAGCCCCGTCTGGGAAGTGGGTTGAAATATATAGGCGTAATTTGAGGCTAAACTGGAGTTGCCTCCTTTATACATCACCTGAAAAATATTCTCTTGACAGAATGTTTGAGCTTCCTTATCAAAAACATCAGCATAAGGGATATCTTTCAGGCTTGTAAAAGGTTTCATGTTCCATGCTGCAACTAAATTTGTTTTCGCAGATTGCAGATTTGAAGTTCTTTCCGACTGAAAATCAGAATCAGCAGCCATTGTCAAGTAAACTTTGCCCAATAAAGCATACGCAGCAGCTTTTGAAGCACGGTCTACCCCATTACCCGTTTGAATATCCGGCAATTCACTATTAATAACCTGTGTCAAATCGGAAATAATCAAATTATAGACTTCGCTCTTTGGCTGGCGGGCAGTATATTTCTGAATTTCATCTTTCGTCTTTAGTTCTTTGGTTACGATAGGGACATCTCCAAACTGCATTACAAGATGAAAATAAGTCAATCCACGCAAGAAATACATTTCCGCCTTTTTCTGGTTTTTCACAACTTCATCCTTAAAAGGAATATCATCTATCTGATCCAATATTATATTAGCTCTTGTCACGCATTTATACAAATCTGCCCAATGAGTTTTCACTTGTGCATTATCTGTTGTCAATGTATAGTTATAAAATTGATAATTAACCCCATTTCCTGCTCCCGGATCCTGCAACGTGGTGTTTTCCGAACGAACATCTGTGTATAAATACATATTCTTATAATACCCGTTTCCTCTCAAAGCTGCATACGCACCATTCGCAGCCATTGCAATATCATCTTCGGTCTGATAGAAAGTACTGGCCGGAATCTTATTTGGATTGGTTTCTTCCAGAAAACTCGTACAACTACTGCAAAACAATAGCGAACTTACTGCGATAAATACTATGTATTTTTTCATAATCTGATTCTTTATTTATTTAAAAAGTTATTTTTGCTCCTATACTATAAGTACGTGCCAAAGGATAAACCCCCCAATCAAAACCGGGTAACAGGTTATTACCTTTATAATCCACTTCAGGATTATATCCTTCATAATCGGTCAATGTGAATAAATTGTCAACACTGACATATAGCCTCAACGCCTGAACGCTCACTTTCTGCATCCACTTCACCGGAAAATTATACCCCAATGTGATATTTGCACAACGGAAATAGGAAGCATCATCCACCATATAAGAACTAAGCCGCTGACTGGTATTAGGAGTGGAACTACGCGCTGCACGAAACACTCCGCCGGAACCCGGATTTTCGTCAGAATGCCAACGGTTCAAAACAGATGCCAACTGATTGCCGGAGCCTTCCATATTGTACAGATAATATTTCTGGAAGTTTATTACTTCAGCTCCTTGAGAACCGGTAAATGTCGCTCTCAAATCAAAGTTCTTATAAGAGAAATCGGTACTGATACCGTATGTAAAATCCGGGTAAGCATTGCCTAGAATTTCACGGTCGTTTTCTGTAATCAAACCATTCTTATCAACATCCCGCCATTTCACATCTCCCGGATGTATGTTATTATAATTAGGAACTGCCGGTCCTATCAACTGATATCCGTCAGGAAATTTGCCATTAACCAGATTGCTTTTATCAATCATTATATTGGTGTAATCCTTCTCGGAAATAATACCATCAGCAATGTAGCCATAGAAAGAGCCGATAGGAAGCCCGGAACGGGTCACATGGCTTACCACATTGCGCTCACTAACTAAATACAAATCATTAATACCACCCAAATCGACAACTTTATTTCGATTTACTGATATATTAGCACTTACATTCCATTTAAAATCTCCTGTCAAAATACGCCCGTCTATTTGGAAATCAACTCCGCTATTACGTACTTTTGCATTTTTCAAGTTTGTTTTTACACTGGAAGAGCCCGATATGGATGATATAGGCTGGTCGTACAACAAATCATACGAAAGACTATTATAATAGTTACCTATCAAGTTGACACGACCATTGAATAATCCCAAATCAAACCCTACATTGTATTGGGATGTTTTTTCCCATCCGATAGCCGCATCTTTGAAAGTTCCTTGCCAATAGGCTGTTTCGACAGTATTACCATATACGTAACCACCTTGAGACATAGTAGCTGTATGCTCGTAGTTACCAATATTGTTGTTTCCACTCAATCCCCAACTGGCACGAAGTTTTAAGGATGAATTATTACCTAACAAATCCTGATAAAACTTTTCATTCGATATAGTCCAACCTAAAGAAATAGAAGGAAACCAACCCCAACGGTTTTCTTTTCCAAAACGTGAAGATCCGTCAGTTCTTACTGTACCCGTCACTACATAGCGATTATCGAATGAATAGTTTACACGTGCCAGATAAGACATCATTGTCCATGCAGCCTTTCGGGTATCGCTGCTATACAAGCCTATATCGGAAGCATTCGGACCATGCGCTGTCACTTCATGAATACGGTCGTCGGGAAAACCTGTTGCTTCAACGGCTACGCGGTCATAAGTTTTTTTCTGTAAGGTGTAGCCCACTAAAGCATTCAGGCGATGTTTCCCGAATTCACCATTATAATTTAACGTAAACTCTCCCAAACGGTCAATATCACGATTTGTTATGTCACGAGCTTTCACACGTGCCTGAACAGCATCCGAATTGGGCATATCACCATCTTGTCCTACAGTACGCGGACGATAGTAATTATAACGGGAAGTATAATATTGAGTTCCCAAATTGGCTTTAAACTGAAGCTGTTTCAATATATCATAAGTGATATTAGCATTGAAATTCATTCGGCTTGACTTGTTGCGGATATCAATTTCATGAGCAAGTGCCACGGGATTCTCGACCATCTGATAGCCATCAGCTTTCATCGCAATCTGATTTCCGACTGCATAAGTTCCATCCGAATTATATACAGGGAATTGAGGAAACATTAATAGAGCACTTTGTACGACACCATCATTTATATAACGACCGTCTGCTTGAACCTGTCGTTCCGAAACATCAACAAAAGAAAAGTTTACTCCAACTTTCAAGCGTTTCGTGACTTCTGCATCTACATTGGCACGAACATTCAAACGCTTATGTCCGGAAGGAGCTATAATTCCATCCTGATCCAGATAACCCAAACTAAAACGATATTTCAAGAAATCCTGTCCTCCTGTAACAGATAGATTATGACGATGCATCGGAGCATTCCCATAGATGGCGTCCTGCCAATCTGTATTGTAAGTAGGATCGACCGGTTTTCCGGTTGTGAAATCAAAAAACAAATCAGAAATGCCCACTTCATTCAAGTTAAAACCTTTTGAAGCTCTTATTGCATTATCATCCAATGGGTTCCATGATTTTCCAGCAGCTTCTGCTTTATCACGATAAGAATTATTACGGGCTTCAATCACCAAATCCCTGTATTGATAGGCATCCAGCAACTTAATCTTACGCTCTACTTGTTGCATACTAAACTGATAGTCATAATCAATACGGGCTTTTCCTGAATTCCCCCTCTTTGTGGTGATAAGTACCACGCCACTGGCACCGCGAGAACCATAAATGGCTGCCGAAGCTGCGTCTTTCAATACATCAATAGTTTCGATATCCTCGGGATTGATATATACATCTTCTGAAGCCGGATATCCATCAATCACATAGAGAGGTGTTGTACTAGCTGAAAGAGAGTTCGTTCCACGAACTTTAATCTTCACTCCTTCTCCCGGCGCACCACTTGTCTGCATCACCTGTACACCAGCGACTTTACCTACTAAAGCTTGTCCGGCAGTTGCTGCTGAAAGAGATAATTCACTAGCCTTAACACTTGCCAAAGAACCTGTAAAATCACTCTTACGCATAGGAGTATAGCCAACGACTACGACTTCTTCAATCATCTTACTATCTTCCTGCAGAACAACTTTCGCCATATTTTTATCGGTAGCACGAAGTTGAACGGGTTTATATCCGATGTAGGAAACTGTTAGTTGAGATGTTTCAGAGACATCATTGATGGAAAAATTACCATCTAAATCGGTTATTGTTCCATTAGATGTACCCTTGACCACAACACTAGCACCGATAATAGGCTCTCCATTCGAATCAACTACGGTTCCCGAAACCTTTATATTACGCTGCTTTTCTTGTGGTTTACGAATCAATACAATGACATTCTCTTGCTCTTTCTTGTAGGTTAACTCCATTTTACCCAAAAGTTGTTGCATGGTTTGTTCAATCGTTGCATCTTTCACATTTAACGAAACTTTTTGGTTTAACTCCGGAAGGCTCTCATTGTAGAAGAATTTGTAATTGCTTACTTGCTCGATTTTCTTTAAAGAGGCTCTCAAAGAGATGTCTTTCACATTCACCGTTATTTGAGAATAAGCGGTAAAAGAGACGCTTAAAAACAATAGCAGACAAATAGCCCGCAGTGTTTTCCAGTTCTTACTTCTCCCCACGTTTGTTTGAGGGAGTTTTTCAAAGGTTGTTTTGTGCTTCATATATCAAAACTTTTAAGTTGTTTGATAGGTATACAGACTACTATACTCACTCGTCCAATCGCCTATCAGACTTTAACTCTCGTTAACTTATTCAATTCAGAGAACAAAAAAGCCATTCCTAAGTAGTGGGCTTCGGAATGGCTCTATTCATTATTTTTTCTACAATTTCTCTTTCAAAACTATCACCGAACCGTCCATTTCATAAAAGAAAGGTGAAGTTAGCATCAGAATATTCAGCGCATTCTGTATGCCGCCTCCCGAAATGGTTCCGGTGAAATATTCATTAGGTAGTTTATTGGAGTCGAAACGAATCTCTACGTCATAGATGCGTGAAAGGGTTTTCATTATATTTTCCAAAGATTCTTTCTCAAAGTACATATTTCCTTTCGTCCATTCAATATAATCATTCGGATGCACTTGAGTGGCTGTTATCTTATGAGTGGCTTTATTATATTCTATTTTGTCGCCGGGCTTCATGATATGCGATATTTTCTGCGCATAGACCCCTACTTTTCCTTCCAAAAGAACGACTGTCACGTCTTTGGCATCTTCATAGGCAGATACATTAAAAGAAGTACCGAGCACTTTCACTTCCAAATCACCGATTTGCACAATGAAGGCGTGTTTCTCATCATGGGCTACTTTAAAATAGGCTTCACCATTTAGTTGCACACGACGCACATTTTCTCCGAAGTTATTCAGGTAACTTAATTGGGAAGCTGAATTGAGAACAACATTTGTTCCGTCCGGCAATTCGATGGTTGCTTTATCTCCCTTGCCCGCTTTCACAATAAAGGGTGTTTCTGCCGTTGGAGAAGAATCTAAAAGATAGTAAGTGAAGAAAGCGACACAGACAGGTAATAAAATGGCAGCAACCCATTTCCAAGGGATGATACGGAGGGGGCGCACTTCCTTGCCCAAAGTCTCTTCTTTGATCCGGGCAAAAAGTTTATCACGCAACACTGGGTTCATGGAGGAATCCGATCTCTCAAACTCTTGTTCCCACCAGTCATGCAACTGACGGTCATTCTTTATCCAGTCTGACAGTTCTTTTATCTCGACATCCGTGATCGTTTCTTCGAAATATTTTTCAATTAGCTCTTTATAATGTGTCTTATCCATCTTTCCACTTATTTACAAGTATACATTTTCATCCTACTTCCCATCCAAAAACAAGTATTACTATTACATTTCATTAACAAAAAAGGCCAACAAAAGGGTAATTACCTTATCATAATGCTTCATCAACTGTTCACGCATAAATTTCACAGCCAAAGATAATTGGGTAGCAACCGTACTTTCGGAAATTCCCATGATTTCGGCTATTTCTTTATTTGTGTAATTCTGCCTTTTGCTCAAAATGAATATTTTCTTCCGTTGCGCAGGCAGTTCTTCGGCAAGAGAATCGATATACTCATTCAAAAAGCGCAGATCAATATTCTCTTCTGTCTGTGAATCACGGTCTACGCTACTTTTCATGAGATATTCATTGTAAACATACTCTACGGTCTGACGCTGATACATATTCATCAATAAGTTTTTGGCAATCGTACAGAGAAAAGAGATAAACGAGGAAGCCGGGTCTACTTTTTCATGCACTTCCCATATACGAATGAAAGTGGCTTGCACCACTTCTTCGGCCATATATTGATTGCCGGAAGAGAGTCGCATAATGAAATTGTACAGTTTGCCACTATACATATTATACAATCTTTCGAATGCCTGAAAGGAACCGCCTTTTAAGTCGATTAATAAATGTTTTTCATCTGTAGAATCTACCATATCTTAGAATTTTGCAACAAAGGTATGCAGCCATAGGTCATAAACAGGTGACAATATTATTAATATTTTCTCAATTATCCGACTTTTCTGAAGAAAAAGATAGTAAATAGCAAATAGTAACGCCATCCGGTCAGGATAATGACGCTATCCAATCAGGATAGTGACGGTATCCGAACCGGATGGCGTTACTATATTTAGTGAGGTAGTTCGTACTAATAAGTCAGACGAACACCTGCTTGTATGTTGAAGTTAAACGGATTCTCTTTACGTATAGTCTGTATATCGGAGCCATCATTGAAATAATAAGCAACACCCGGTTCCACGTAAATACCCAAACGTTTCGTTGCATTGATCTGCGCACCTACACCACCGGATACCGAGAACTGCAAAGGCTTCACTGTTTCTTTTTCAGATCCTAGCTTTCCATAAACACATTTCTCAACCATACCTCCACCGGAAACATAAAGAGTGACGAGTTTCTTATCCAGGAAGTTCCAGTTGGCACGCAACGGAATACCGATATAATGCAGTTTCTGCTCTATCTGTTGTTCTTCACCTGCCAGTTTTGCATCCGAAGAAAGCAGCGTATAAGTCAGTCCTGTCTCAAGAGAGAATCCTTTAGCTAAACCTTTACGAACGGACAATCCGAAAGAAATAGGCTGATGATGTTTAATGTCAACCACCTGTTTTGCCTGACGCAGGTAAGGTACTCCATCTTCGAAAACCAATGTTTGGTCATTAGGAATCGTCTCCATCAGACCGTTGGAAACTGAAAGCATACTCACACGTGACATATAAGCATGAGATCCGGCACCTACTTCTGTTGAAGCACCTCCTGAATTTCCTACCGAAAGTCCCATTGACCATGTTCCCTTTTGAGAAGATCTTTTTTCTGTCGGAATATGAAGTTTGTCTTTACCGGAAGGACGACGCGGTCTGTTATTCGATCGCTCTGTATCCTGTGACTGTCCCTGACTGACATCTGTATTTTCTGCCTGCTTCGGTTCACCTTTTACATTTTCAGTTTCTCCATTTCCTTTTACATTCTTATCTTCCTCACTCAAAGAGTCTTCTCCATTTCCTGTTGAAAGTTTATTTTCATTACCGATCCCTAATGGATCTACACCTGTTTTCTGCTCCGTATGATTCCTGTCGACTTTCGCCAAACGATCTTCGCAAGTTACCGGCCGTAAGACAGGTTCCACAACAGTTCCCTGTACATCCGGCTGTTGCACGCCCGGCAACGCATCAGGTGTAGACGCCAATACCGGAGTCTTTATATGACGTATTTCATCCGCAGCGGGTGTCCCTAGAAAATACAGACTTACTGACGAAACGACAGCCAACAATATAACAGCCGCAGCAGCCATCATCCATTTTCGATAAGGATATATTTTCTTCTCCACAGGAGGCATAAGCTCTTTCTCCAGTCGTTCCCAACCGGAAGCAGGCGTCGGCTCGGAATAATCCGCGAGCTTCTCCTTCAACTTATTCATCCACAATTCTTTCTCTTCCATTTCTATCTATCCATTATGCATTATCCATTCTTTTACTCTTTTTGCCAATACACTCTTCGCACGAAATAATTGCGAAGCCGAAGATTTCTCATTAATACCTAATACCTGTGCGATTTCTTTATGCGATTTGTCTTCGAATGTATAAAGGTTAAACACTGTACGATATCCGGCAGGTAGTTCTTCTATAAACTGCATCAACACTTTCTGTGGAATGGCTTCTACATCAGAAGCATCCGGCTCTTCATATTCTTCGGGCAACTCTTCCAAAGGTGTCGACTGATTAATCACATCATTTTTCCGAAGATACTGTAAAGCTGTGTTGACCATCACCCGTTCCATCCAGGCTCGCAAAGAGCCTTCACCCCTCCAGGTGAACTTATCGAACGAATCGAATATCTTTAAAAAACCGTCGTGAAGCAGATCCTGGGCTGTATCCCGGTCGCCGGTATAGCGTAGACAGATGCCAAGCATACGCCCCGCATACTGTTCATACAGTTCCTTGCGGGCCCGGTTATTACCCAGCCTACATTGTTCCGACAACTCTATTTCTTCCATTCTCTTATACACGTGTTTACCTTATAAATGCAGCAAAGATAGAAATACTGCATAGAGAGAACAACTCTTTTATCACTTTTGTTTCTTTAACAGATCCGAATGCAATATTTTCTATCCTCTTGCATTTTCACTACAGAAAACATAAATATTATAAAATCTAAAACCTAGTAAGTATATGAAGAAATTTAAATTCATTGCCTTTATCTTTGCTATTATGACTACCATGCCGATTCTCCAGTCATGCTTGGACGACGATGATAATTCGTCCGATCTTCTGGCTATCAGCACCATCAATATGATTAGCCAGGATAGCAAGGAATTTTATTTCACTTTGGATGACGGGAAAAAGATGTATCCCAGCAACTCACAAGGATGGAACAATGAAGATTGGGTGGAGGGACAAAGAGCTTTTGTGATATTCAACGAGTTGGAAGAGCCTGTGAATGGATACGACCTTAATATTCAGGTGAAAGGTATCAATCCAATCTTAACCAAAGACATCGTCACAATGGGTGAAGATGACAACGACGAAGAGAAAATCGGAGATGATAAGATCAACACGACTTATATGTGGATCAATAAGGATAATAAATATCTGACGATTGAATTCCAATATTACGGAACACATAGTGAAGATAAAAAACATTTCCTGAATCTGGTGATTAATGACAAAGAAGAGACTGCTCCCACTGCTGACGAAGGCAATGCGGAGGACGAATATATCAATCTGGAATTCCGTCATAACAGTGAAGGAGATGATCCTCAACGTTTGGGTGAAGGATATGTGTCTTTCAAACTGGATAAGATTAAAGACCGGATGGAGGGGAAAAAGGGACTAAGAATTCGTGTCAACACCATTTATGGCGGGCCGAAAACTTATGAAGTGAAATTTCCTTAGACGACTAATCTAATGTGAACATGCGAAACACACTCTTTTTTAATATAATATATTAATTACGCAAAAGAGGGCGGTAGTTGTGAAACTGCCGCCCTCTTACTTTCTTCTTTATATTTTATATTCTTTCTTCTAAAAGAGTTATTTCTTATCTCCTAAATAATTCCAGACTACTGCACTCAATGCAGCTCCTACAAATGGAGCAATGATGAATAACCACAACTGTGACAATGCTTCTCCTCCTTGGAATAATGCCGGAGCAATACTACGTGCCGGGTTCACAGAAGTCCCTGTGATAGGAATACATACAATATGTACTAACACAAGAGTCAAACCGATGGCAAGTCCTGCCAGATTACCTGCTCCCTTCTTCGAATCGGTAGAGCCGAGCACTACCAATACAAAAATGAAAGTAAATACTGCTTCCGCAATAAATGCCTGCAACATTTCTCCATCACCAAAACCATTCGAACCTGTCGCTGTAGGCCCGTCATGAGCACCGGTAGTAACTAAAGCAAAAAGAATAGCCGAACCGATAATAGCTCCGATTACCTGGAAAATCATATACATACCTGCATCTTTTCCATTCATACGACCAGTCAAAAACACTCCTAATGTAATAGCAGGATTAATGTGACATCCCGAAATACCTCCGATAGCATACGCCATCGCTACTACGGATAAACCAAAGGCTAAAGCTACGCCGATTGTTCCCACACCAGCACCTACTGTATCAGCCAAACCACCAGCAAAGACGGCGCTACCACATCCCATAAGAACGAGCACCATCGTTCCAATCATTTCTGCAATGTACTTTTTCATAGTAATTAATATTGTTTTTGTTTACTTTCCAAAAATAAGCAATTCAGACTAGAAATCAAAACATATCCGTATTATTATAACGCAACTTTGCTACATTTTTTACAGAAAGAGATTGTTCTCGATGGAAAAAGGGATTCCCTAATGTGCTATAACAAACATTGTATGGACTGTAAAGAAAGCATTTCCTTGGGAACCGCCGCCTTTATTTCCTCTTTCAGGACGCATAAGAGACTGTGGCGAATAAAATCTTTATTTGTTACCAGTACCACTTGCCGTGTAGGTCGGGGAATGGCAAACGGACGTACCAACTGCCGCTGTTCTTCCGTCAATTGCATCACTGCCAATTCGGGAATAAAAGTGATTCCTTTTCCACTTTCTACCATTCGCATAAAGGTTTCCATACTTCCCAAACGATAGGCCATCTGATTAACCTTCACAGCCTCCATCTGACAGAAACGGACGAGTTGATCGCGAAAGCAGTGTCCTTCGTCCAAAAGCCAAAGATGTTCGCCTGTTATATCAGAAGTACGGATCATATCATGCTTGAAAGAGGATTCTTTTCGTGACACATAAGCGTAAAATTGCTCATAGAAAAGAGTTTCTTCTGTCAAGAACGTATCTTCCAGTTTGCTGGCAATAATTCCCGCATCCAAATCTCCGGCATGCAAAGCCTGCTGAATATCCTGTGTCTTCATTTCCGTGACACGAATATCCAGTTCGGGATATTTTTCCATTAGTTGAGGAAAAAAGCGAGGAAGCAGATAGGGAGCGATAGTAGGTAATACCCCCAAGCGGAATACGCCTGACAATGACTGTTTATCTTCACTGATTATTTCTTTCACTTGAGCTGCCTGCGCCAGAATCACGCGAGCCTGGTCTATCACTTTCTGCCCGATGGGTGTCGGACAAACGGGTTGCACTGTCCTATCGAACAACTTTACTCCCAGTTCATCTTCCAGTTTCTGAATCATTGCACTCAAAGTAGGCTGCGTCACACGACAATATTCAGCTGCCCGTGCGAAATGCCTGAACTGGTCTACAGCCAGTATATACTCTAATTGTTGTATCGTCATCTATCAAATCTTATTAAGTTATAGATTTCATCTATGCAAAGATAGAAATTTTCAGTTTGACAGCAAGCATTTTACGCCTTATCTTTGCAGTACAGAAAAAAAGAGAACAAGTATAAATCATTAAAAATAGAAGAATATGAAAACTTTAGAATTTATCAAATTGAACGAATCGGGAGCAAACAACGTAGTAGCATCTTTGCAACAACTATTAGCAGACTTCCAAGTGTATTACACCAATCTTCGCGGTTTCCACTGGAATATCAAGGGACATAATTTCTTTGTACTCCACAGTCAATTCGAAAAGATGTATGATGACACGGCTGAAAAGGTGGATGAAATCGCAGAACGTATCTTGATGCTGGGTGGTACTCCTGCCAATAAATTCAGCGATTATCTAAAAGTAGCAAATGTGAATGAAGTGGATAAGGTAAGCAACGGAGACGAAGCATTGAATAATATCCTTCAGTCTATCAGCTATCTGATTGGTGAAGAACGTAAGATCTTATCTATCGCTTCTCAAGCCGGAGACGAAGTAACCGTTTCGATGATGAGCGATTATCTGAAAGAACAGGAAAAGTTGGTTTGGATGTTGGTGGCTTATAATAGCAAGTAATTAAGATAAAAGGTTTAGGTTAAAAAAAGGAGATGTGTCAAAATAATCACATCTCCTTCTTATTTCTATTCAAACTTACAAATAAACTAGAAGAATCAAGGACAAGGTACCTCAGTCATCCATTCTATATCGCCAGTTCCTTGTTTTACAGCAGTATGACCGTGCCCGGTATAATCCTTACACTCGTCACTCATGTCATCCAGTTTCCAGTATCCTTCCAACCCTTCACTGTCCACTTCTACAAAACAACGATGAAGCGGATTCTTCAACTCGGAAGCAGACAATGCCCTTGTCCAGAAACGTGCTTCGCTCACAGAGCCTTTCAAATAGAAACCGTTTTGCACTCCCGGTGCAGCTCCGATGTAGAACTTATCTGACAATGAAATCGGATTTGCATATTCAGCCTGTACAAACAAAATTCCATCAATATACAAAGACAAGGTATTATTTTCAAACACTCCGGCTACATGATACCAAGCATTCTTTTCGAGCGTATATCCCAACTTACCGGCATACACTGACCACCCTTTCGTTGCAAACATAAAGACAGGCACATCGCCTTCACCTCCCACACGGTCAGGAGTTCCGTCTACAAAAATCCATGTACCTTTCTCTGCATTCTCTCCAACAGGAAAACCTATAATACTCATCAGATTACCGCCATAATATTTAGGGAATTCCCATAAACTTACTCTTGTTTCGATAGTAAATGCACTCATATTCTGGAATCTGCTAACATCATTATCCTTAAAGTTTATCTTAAAATAATTCTGCCCGTTCAGTTTTGGAACGTTTACAAGTAATTTTCTGTTGACTATGACATACAAAACATCACTTCCCGGCAAACTTGGATAATCTTTATTTTTACTAACCAACTTTACAGGTAACAAAAAATTAACGCCTTTCTGTATGGCATTGATATCCTTTACCACCAATTTTACCGCTTCAGAACGATATTTTCCACTTTCTATCAATACGGAACTACTTGACAACACACAAGCACCTTCCGGTAGTGTCTTGTAAGATTCCCCATGATCACTATTATAACGTTCCACCAATGAATTGTCAATCATCAATTCACCTTCTATATTTGAATTCGCAACCAACGAACTGGAAATTGTTATTCCCAGTTCATCGTTATTGTTCGTTGCAGAAAAAGTCGTTATAGGAGTCTTTTCAGCAGCAGTGATATACACCGCTTCCACATCTATGCTTTCATTGCAGGACGTTCCTATAAACGCAAGACATGAAAGGCAAGCAACAGCCCATATATTTTTTGTGAATAAATTCTTCATTTCTTTATAACTTTATAATTGTTATTCTTCGACTTCATCCTCTTCTCCTTCAGATTCATCTTCCACTGTTTTACCAGCAGGATTCATAATCTGAATCGCCTGACGTGCATAATAGTAATTATTAGGTGGTACAGGCAGATTCAAATGGTTTCCTTCAGCATATCCGAACTGTAGTACATAAGCACCACAACCCGCTACATTATTCGGACTTTCCGCAGCATAATGCGCCATTCCCCATAAACTGGGGATGTATTCATTATTATACCGGTATCTCACTCCGCCTTGTCCAAACGCATTGCCAACCTGGCTCACCCATTCGCAAAAGATTCTCTTTTCATTTGGAAATCCTTTTCCATAGTCTTGAGATCCATCCTGACATCTTCCATTCAATGAAGATTCGGAACTGGCATTATATGCCTGACCGATAAAATAATCAAACCGATCTGCATATTCAGCGTCATTCCACTGTCCGTCAACAACTAGCAACTTATGTTTACCATTCACTTTATATTGCTCATCACACTTAGGACCCAGATATTTGCTCATCACATCAATAAAAGTACGCATCATTTCCGTGGTATAGCTATCCCCACCGAAACTAGGTTCGTAATCCAAATCAAACCCGTCCAATCCCCATGTATAAATAGAATCAACTAGATTTTCAGCGTATACTATCATCGAATCCAAGTCCTCTCTTCCTTCTCCAGTCGTAGCAAAATATTTATCCGGCCACATTGTCAACAATACTTTGGTACCTCTGTGCTCTTGAAGAAACTTCACATCTTCCCGATTCTGCTTATTATTCACATATCCCGTAAAGAATGAGACAATATCAAGACTGTCCGGGATACCTCTTAACCGGGTCTGCATGGAAGAGGTAGCAGGACTATAGTTCATCCATGCAAAGAAAATCTTATGTTTCGAGTTCTTGTAGGCAATCAACGCAGCCTCTTCTTCCGGCGTCAATTCCTTATATTTCATTTCCGGCAAAATAGTCGGTTCTGCTTCTATCCAATCGCTACATCCGATAATCTGGGTCACCATAAACAGGCAACACAGAAATTTTATTATCCGATCGTTTTTCATATCCATATAAAACTATTAAGATTATACACTATATTTTTAATTCTGATAAGGTTTATCATTTCTTTTATCCCACCAAAGTTTCGTTCCACCATTATCTGCACCACCGAGCAATTCAGAATTATTCACGGCTTCCTGATACAAATCGGGATAATCTTTCGACAAGTTGGTAGGATAAGGCAATCTTGCCACTTGTTTCTTAGAGTCAATAAGCCCGCCACTATTATTTCTGGCTACCCGAATCACTCTCGGACATCCCGTTCTTCTGAATTCGCTCCATGCTTCTTGTCCGTCAGGGAACAGAGCAATCCACTTTTGAGTAATGATTTTCTCCAACTTTTCATCAAAGCCAGTGGCGTCCGCCCAATTCACTGACACTTGTCCCGTACTACTGTCACTATAACTGGAGTTCTTCGGATCAACATAGCCTTTCGGCAAAGTAGTTCGTTTTATGTATGCACTCGCGTCTCCCGCTTTTGCTTGAGTAGCCCCCAAAGGTTGGGAGAAAGCAGTTGCAATTCCATTTTCATACAATGTTTCTGCATCGCCTCCCGCATTCCATCCACGCAAAGCAGCTTCCGCACGCAGAAAATAAACTTCTCCAGCATTCATAAACTGGATAGGCGTACTTGAAGAGACATTCAGATTAGAGAACACCTTATAGTCATTTCCATTGAACATACTACCACATCTGATTCCGTTATATTCTTTAAATCCGGAAACTTCCGATTTGGCAAACCAAATATCCAGACGAGGATCCTCATATCCTTTTAAGTAACTCTCCATGGTTGCTCCCAAACGACTGTCGTTATAAGTATAACAAATCATATACAAAGGATTGACTGTTGCAGAACCATCCACTTTTAACATGGCATTATCCTCATTATCTATAAACACGCCATCTCTTATCGCTTCTTCTGCTTTCTGTTGAGCCATCGTTTTATCCACATACACGATACGAAGAGCCAGACGCAACTTTAAAGAATTGGCAAACTTTACCCACTTTTCAAAATCACCGCCATAAATCTTATCATAACTCACCAATGGTTTGGCACCGGGATTATCTTTGATAAATTCTTTCAATATCCCGATTGCTTCATCCAATTCACTAAAGAACTGTTCATAAATGACTTGTTGTGAAGTGAACGGAACATTAGAAGCAGGTGCGAAATCCTTATAAGGGACCGGACCATACATATCCGTGATACGGTGCATACCGAATACTTTCAGAATCTGTCCCACCGCAAATGTGGAAGGATTGATATTTCTCTTGGTGTAAAGAGTATACCAAGGAGTCATATAATTTTGATAAGCCACTGTATATGCAGCCGCACACCAGTCGGGATACATGTCATACGTCGTATTATTCCTTCCGTTACTATCAAACATGTTGGAAGCTCCCTGATGTCCGGAAAAGATATCTCCGGCAAGGCTAAACATTTTCTGATAGTTATTGACATCTATATTCTGATCTTTTGTAATACATGGATACATCTGATATTGCATCTGCGTAATCATTGATCCCGTACCCAGGTTATCATACCCTAACTCTTCTTCCGTTACGGCATTGGGATCGGTATTTGTCTCCATGAAATCTCCCGTACAAGCTCCCAACATCCACAAAGAACAAGCAGAAACCAGAAGCAGACTTTTGCCGAAATATCTATTATTTAGTATCATTTTCATCTGTTTGTTAATTTAGTTATAATGTAAATTTAAGACTCACACCGAAGCTTCTCAAGCTCGGCATCAGGAAGTAATCGATACCTTGATAGAAAGTACCCACCGAAGAGGTCAGTTGCGGGTCGAAAGGAGCCTTATTATAAATCATAAACAAATTACGTCCGGTCACGGACAGAGTCAAATCTTTCACAAAGTTCTTGAACAATGGTTTGAAACGATAAGAAAGCGAAGCTTCCCTCAAACGTATATTGGTAGCATCATATACATAATTGGACAATACGCCTGTACCTGCTCCTATTTGAGTATAGTAGGTTTCCGCATCCATCAGCACTCCGTTTACAAGCACACCACCATTGTCACGTGCCTTTGCACTCTGTTCGGATGCACCGAAAGAATCCAACACAGCTTGTGTTGCAGAAACCACTTTTCCGCCAATCCGGGCGTCAATCAGGAAGGAGAGCGTAAACCCTTTATAGCTGAGCGTATTGTTCAATCCCAAAGAACAATCAGGATTGGTATTTCCCGCATAAATCAAGTTTTCATTGTCCACCATCATGCTCAAGGTATTCGGATTCACATATACATATCCGTTTCCGTCTTTCTTCACCGAATTGACATATATATCACCGATAGAACCACCTTCATCGATATAGTTGCGGAATGAATATGAAAGGCCGCCCATGTCAAAATGCGAAACATCCATATTGGCTCCGGTAAAGGGGTTAGGAATATTCCTCACCAATTCCACAATCTTATTTTTATTGTACGTAACGGTTAGTTTCGGCGAATAATTAAACTCTCCAAACGTCAGGTCGGCATCAATAGAAGCCTCAAGACCTTTATTGTTTACTTTACCGGCATTCACATAGAAGTTGGCATAACCGCTACTTTCTGGTGCTCTGAATTTGAATAACTGGTCGTATGTATTAGCGTTATAATAGGTGATGTCTAATCCCAGTTTGTTATTCAGGAAGCGGGCATTCAAACCAATTTCAAACGATTGTGTTTTTTCAAATTTCAGGTTATCGATAGGCAGGTCAGGATTAATACTTACACCACCGCCCGGACTAATCGGATAAGACGGAATCGTGATTCCTGCAAGTGACATCGGCACATTTCCTACCTTGGCATACGACAAACGAAGCTTGGAGAACGTCAATATTTTCTCCGGCACTTTGAAGAACTCTGTCAATACAAAAGACATACCTACCGACGGATAGAAGAAACTCTTGTTCTTGGTATTGGCTAACAATGAAGTCCATTCGTTACGTCCGGTTACATCAAGGAATATTTTTCTTTTCCAATCCACAGAAGCACTGAAGAACACAGCTTGCGACTTCATCGTTTTACCTTCCTGATATTGGGGTTCCGGAGTCAGGTTGTTCAATGTAAACTTATTGGCTACACTGGCAAGAGGTGCTCCGAATTCCAGTTTGTTAGAATTGGCCGTATAATCGAATGACGCATTCTTAAAGCTGGCACCCGCATTGACTACAAATCCCCAGTCTGATATCGTTTTCTGGAAATTGGCAATCACATCCCCATAATCCTGGATATTCTTTTCCGTTGCCAACAAGTACGAACCTTTATCCGAACTGGAAGCCAGCAACAACAATGTAGAAGCATAATTCTTGATTTCATTCTTCTTGTTATCGCGGTCCGTACGGAAACGAGCACTGATGTTAAACCATTCATTGAACGTATATTTCAAACTTCCTCCAATAATGAAACGCTCGTTATGGTTAATGTTGAAATTGCGGTGCGTAATCCAATACGGATTCTGGATACTTCTCTTTTGGTCGCCATAAGGCCAAAACTGAACCGGGAATCCTCTGTCCGCACTGTAACGCTCGTAAGATTTATACTTATCTATATTATCCCCGCGCGGGAACAGATAAATCGGCACAATCGGATTATAATAATCACCCTGCGAAAGCATGTTCTGCGCCTTCTTATTCGTATACATGAAAGTCGCTCCCAAAGAAAGTTTGTCCGTAATGGCGTATGTACCATTATAAGAAACGTTGTAGCGGTCGAGGTTGTTGTTATGGACTACCCCACGGGCATTATAAGAAGAAAGAGAAATATAGGATTTATGATTCTCCGTTCCCAACTGTGCCCCGATGCTGTTGGAGAAACTCATGCCTGTGTCAAAGAAATCTGCCGGATCATAATCCGCAGGAGTCTCCAGCTTCGGCCCCCAACTGGAAAATTCATCCGTACGACTTCCGTACGTATTTTGCAACTTCGGCAAGAGAAGCGGTTGGTAGAAATCGGAATAATGGGAGAATGAAATACGAGGCTTTCCGTCTTTCAGTCCTCCTTGCTTGGAAGTCAACATGATTACTCCATTCGCAGCCTGACCACCATAGAGAGCGGCTGCCGAAGGTCCTGTCAACACAGTCACTTCCGCAATATCCTCCATATTGATATTGGAGATACCGTCACCTTCGTCCACTCCTCCATACTGCGCATTAGAGGTAGCCCCTCTCCGCGGGAAAAGGTCGGGAAGCGGTATGCCGTCCAACACATACAGTGCATTGTTGTTCCCTTCTGCATTTACAGACTTAGTACCACGCATCACCACCTTTGTGGAACCGCCGATACCGGAAGCACCCTGACTAATAGTGACACCTGCCACCTTACCGTTCAACGCATTCGGCACACTGGCTTCCTTGACAGACATAAACTGTGCATCGCCCAATTTCTGTACATTATAACTCAACGCCTTGTCCGAACGCTTGATACCCAATGCAGTGACAACTACTTCTTCAAGCACTGCATTGTCTTCTTGAAGTATAATATTCAAAGTCGCATTTCCTGTAATTGTTACGTTTTGAACCGTATATCCTACATAAGAAAATTCGAGAACATCCCCTTTCTTCGTCCTAATCGTAAAATTACCGTCAATATCTGTAATTGTACCAACATTTGAACCTTTTATTTTTACATTTACGCCAATAAGAGGTTCGCCATTCACATCCTTTACCATACCCTTTACCGGAATAGTCGCATCTTCCACTATTTTCCGTACGAAAGGTTTCACAGAAAGAATGATCTGTCTATCCACTACCGTATAAGATATAGAAGTGCCCCGGAATATTTCATCCAGAATATCCTGTATCTTGCCGGAATTGTTACTCACTGAGACAATGCGGTTCTTCTGAATCGCCTTATCATTATAAAGGAACACATAATCCGAACTTTCCTCTATCTTGTTCAATACCTGTTCTACAGATACATTGTTCATCGAAATGGTTCCCCGTATGCGTTGGGCATAGCCATTTGCTGCAGAAAGTTGCAATACGACTGCAAAAAGTAGTGTTAGACTAATCCTCATAACTAAAGGAAGTTTTAGATTTAAAGCATATTTAAAGCATAATGCAATAAATGAATGATTTTTTTTCATACATTTGTAGCTGACTAAAGTTTATTACTAAATGAACTAAGGTTTTGATTCCGGTTAGCGTTTGCGAGACCCTGCACCGTGAATTTTAGAATTGGGAGAAGACAGCCGTTGGTAGCGGCCCTCCTCCCTTTTTTGATTATCAATATGTGTTATATCATAGGCTATTTGTTTTTTCAGATGATTACTAATATAAATCTACTATTATTTTCGTTTTTGTAAATGCATCATCTTCCCGTTGTTCGGGAGTCAAAATCTTCCATTTCAGGTTTGCCGACTTAGCTAAATAGTCTAATATCTGCGTCAATGTTTCCGTTCTGAAAGTGGCTCGATAGCTATACTCCTTTCCCAAATGATTATTGAATTCAATATCTACGTTGAAATGGCGTTCCAGACGCTTGATGATTTCTTCCAACGAAGCATTCCGGAATATCAACTTTCCATCCTTCCAAGCCACCTTCCCATAAACATCCACTTGATTCTTCTGCACCTGGCAGGTTTGTTTGTCATAAAGCAACTGTTCACCGGGAAGCAATGTAATCATTTCCTGTCCGGGAGGCAGCACATTGACTTTACCTTTCTCCAATACAGTCTCTATGTAGCTATCGTCCTCATAAGCTGTCACGTTAAATTGCGTACCATACACATATACGCTCAACCCATTCGGCATATTCACATAAAACGGACGCTCCGGTTCTGCCTCCACTTGAAAATAAGCCTCACCAGTCAGTTCCACATTGCGGTTGTCTTTTTTGAAAACAGTAGGATAACGCAACTTACTACCTGAATTGAGCCAGACAACAGAATGGTCCGGAAGTTCGTAGCGCACCACCGTTCCCATAGTAGAAGTAACTTCTGCGTATCTTATTTCTTCCGGTTCTGCAAAATATAAATATCCCAAAGTCAATGAAGCCAATAGCAACGGTATGGCCAGAAATGCGGCACAACGTATCAGTTGATTGTGCAGTCTCGTTCTTTTCAGACTCCGAATCTTCATTTGAGACTGTCGATAAGCAGCTAATGCATCAATCGACTCCATTTCTCTAATATCATCACCCAAAGCTTTCGCCTTGCGGAATGATGCCTCCAGTTCTTTATTATCCATACTTCCTTTTTATAATTGCAACTATATTAATAATACAACCGACTCATTGAAAAGGGACACAGAAAGCTAATAATTCTTCACTAACTTGAGAAAAGACATCCGCCGGTTCTTTTTTTGTCGCACATAGAAAAAACTGCGGATGTTTTCCTTTTCATTATTGTTACAAATTATATTGCTCCGACATATTCAAATCTCACTACATTTACAGAAGGATATGATACATTTGGCTGTAAAATCAATACCCCCTCAATAGTGTATACTCCAGTACCTTCATCATATTTTACAGTAAATGAGCCAGGATCGTCAGAATCTAAATTCCGATAACTTCCACCACCCGATATTGTCACATACGCGCTACTCATCTGCTCTTTTGAATATTCTCCCGGCTGTAATTCCGATGATTTCAAATACATCTGTATGCTATTACCGTTGTCATCTCCAAGTATTAATATCAAATTGCCCCATTGGTATTTAGCCGCCTCAGTTAATGTCAAATAAACATCCGCAGCAGGCATCGTTTTAGTTTCCACATTTGCATTTTCACTAAGATTCTTCAAGTTGCTTTCCCAAAAAGAAATTTGTTCGTCAGTCAATATGGCTTCAAGAATCTGAACTTCTCCCTCTTCTGTCATTTGATTGCCGCAATGGAGCATATAACCATTCTCGTATACCATAGTCTTTAATTTCAATGAAGACAAATGATTATTGTTACAATACAATTCTTTCAGTTTTTCACTTCCCCCCACAGATAAATTGGTCAATTCATTATGACTGCAATCAAGTTTTGCAAGCTTGGTCCATACTACATTCAATGTAGCCAGTTCGTTTCCACCAATTTTCAAAACTTCTAATCCTGTAAATTCAATCAATTCATTCACACTTTTTATTTTGACTCCATTCACACCACCGGTAATATCAATAGCTTTTACTGCTGATGCTTCATCAGGAGAAAGTACACCGTTACCATTCGTGTCCCACTTCGGATAAATAACTCCGTCTATTTCCTGTTCTGTATCCATTCTGGATTGACAATAAGCTTTCAAAGCAGGATCTGTTATCCTTTCAAGCACATCATTTCTTATCATAAATGTAGCTACAATTATCACATCCTCCATAGGCATAGTGAATGTGGAAGGATTTGCCTGCACATTTTCAACTATAGTATTACCGACTCTTACTTTCCATTCTTTAAATAAAAAGCCTTCAGCAGGAGTAGCCGTAACAGTTACAGCTTCTCCCGCTACAGCTATTTCCTTATCAGCAGTTGCAATGGCGCCACCATAACCGGCAAATGCAGTAATTGAATGAACCTGCTTGTCTTCATCTTCCCCGCACGAAAAGAATACAGCACAAACTACAGCCATAAATAAAAAACTCAATCGTTTCATGTTTTTCAATTCTTGTTGATTAATAAATTTATTACTAAATGATTCAATGTTACCAACAAACTCATCTTGTTTCACTAAGGCGGTGAATTATCCTCACTTATCCACATTCATACTGATGATAAACTCACTTTTGATTCCCGTCAGCGTTTGCGAGACCCCGGACTATGAATCTAAAAACAAAAGAAAAAGATTGTTGATCAAGGTTTGTTGTTTAATTCAATTGAAATATATATTCCATAGGCTATTATTTTAAGTTCAATAACATTAATAATACAAACAGGATTTCAAAAAAGGACAGGGATATCAAACTTTTTTTATTTTTTCCCGAATCCAGTTAAAATGAGGCGATAATACCAACTGAAAGACAAAAAAAAGAATATGAAATTAGGTTTAACTAACCATCTTATTATATATTTGTATCGAAATGAAAAACCACAGAATCTCTAAATAATGAAAATATCTTTTTCCAAACAGACTAAAGAACGAGCTTTCAAACAACTTTATGAGGAGTACTACGCCCCATTTTGTTTGTATGCAAAAAGGTTTGTTGATGATAAAGAAACACGTGAAGACATTGTTTCGGATGTATTCACCTCATTATGGGATAAACTGGATACTGATTCTTTTAATCTTCAATCGAACACTGCATTAGCTTACATCAAAATGTGCGTGAAAAACAGTTGCCTGAACTTTCTGAAGCATCAAGAGTATGAATGGAGCTATGCGGAAAATATACAAAAGAAAGCACCTGTTTATGAAACAGAACCGGATAGCGTATATACTCTTGACGAACTATACAGAATGTTGTATGAAACATTGGACAAACTTCCGGAGAACTACCGTACAGTATTTATGAAAAGCTTCTTTGAAGGCAAAACGCATGTAGAAATTGCAGAAGAGATGAATCTCAGTGTCAAATCCATCAACCGGTACAAGCAAAAGACAATGGAACTTTTGCGCAATGAACTGAAAGACTATCTGCCATTGTTACTTTTGTTATTCTATCGCGCATAACAATCTCTCCTTATCATCATATACTAACTATTACTTGTCCGTCCGGAAAGTATTAATAGTAAAGTTGCTATTGCCTAACAGCAAACTTCCATTCCTTTATATCTAAAGTTGCTTTCGACTAATCATAAACTATAAATGCAAGTTTCGTTTTTATAATCAAAGGTTGCATTTATAAAAATGGAACTTGCAATTATATAATCAAAGCTTGCAATTATAGTTTATAATAGGTAAAAAACAAGTTTACTATTAACCCAAAACAAGTTTATCTATAATGAAGAATAACTTTACTATTAATGATCCAGGCGTAAAATAGTATTTAAACACAAATATCCGAAAGAGATATCAGTAATGCAGGCTCAACCTTTCTTTACCCAAACGGCAAGATTGCGGGCATCAACGGAAAATTCACCGTTTCCTTCCTCATCCAAAGTCACTTCATCCTGAATGCTTCCGGTGATTTCATGCCACACTTCGCCTTTATGCCCTTTGCCTAAACTCATCATTTTACTACCCGCCTCGTCATTAGACATCAGAAAAACCAGACCAGAGCCGGGATGCTCTTCGTCGCCCATACGAATAAAGCCAATAGTGGAAGGATGATCGAAATATTCAATCTGGTCGCCATAAGCGTATTTTCTTCTGGCGCCCAACAAAATATCCAATATCTTGGTATGTGGAGATTTCTCGCCGTTAATACTGTAATAGTCTCCATAAAAGATACAAGGATAGCCGTCCTTCATCATTAAAATCAGTCCATAAGCCAATGGTTTGAACCAATCTTCAATTTGTGATTCAAGAGAACTGCCACGCTGCGTATCATGATTATCGACAATCGTAACAGCCAGCTCACAATGATGTTCGACCAAAGTATTCTTCAGAATATTCCTCAAGTCATAGTTTTTGCCTTCCTGCGATGCCTGAAACATATTATAATGTAATGGGACATCAAACAAATTAACTTTATGTCCGACAGATTCAAGATAGTTGTCCAGTGTTTCCAAATCACCGTTCCAATATTCGCCGACAGCATAGAAGTCTTTTCCTCTCTCACTTCTTACCGCATCGAGGAATTGTTTTATAAATTTGTCTTTCATGTGCTTAATGGCATCCAACCGCATTCCGTCAAGATTAAGTTCGGCAGAAACCCACTTTCCCCAACGGTTCAACTCGGCAACGACTTCCGGATGATCCAAGTCAATGTCATTACATAAAAGGAAATCATAATTTCCATTCTCACCGTCCACTCCTTTGCTCCAGGCTTTTCCTTCTCCCTGAATCTGGAAGATACCACTCCGCTTCTTTGAATCGTCGAAACCTGTTCCTGAAAAATGATACCAATGCCACTTGAAATCCGAATATTTATCTTTGCGACCGTGGAAACTGTATCCAGTCCATCCCTGTATTTCAAACGGTTCTCCCAAAGCTTCGTTCCGTTGATCCGGATTGACTTCTACAACCATGAATTTCTCGGTGAAATCACCTCCAGCTTTATGATTAAGCACCACATCCAAATAAACCGCAATATGATATTTGTGCAATTCGTCAATCATCTCTTTCAGTTCGTCTTTCGTGCCGTACTTCGTCCTCACAGTTCCTTTTTGTTCGAATTCGCCCAAATCATACAAATCATAGGTTGCATATCCTTCATCCTGCTGTTCGTCGGCTTTATAGACAGGCGGAATCCATACTGCGGTCACACCAATATCGTGAAGATGCGAAGCGTCTTCCTTTAATTGTTTCCATAATTTCCCGTCATTCGGGAGATGCCACTCAAAATATTGCATCATTATACCATTTTCCATATCTGTCTCTTTTTTATATTTAACAATGTATAAAACAAAGCTGATGTTAACAAAGTTCCTTCGTTATCATGAATTATAAGCTAACAAACATGAAAAATTGCAAAGGATAAAACTCTGATTCACAACAGAGTAAATTTATATTAATTATTCCTTTTATTTTCTTATTTACAAAGACAAGCACAGGAACTTTTAATTTTCCATTTGTTTTGCATCATACCATAACGGAATTTACCGGTTCATTTATTCCACTTGTTCATTAAATTATTTATATAGTATTAATATTAAATTAGAATGCATGAGAGAATTGAAAAATCATCCGTCCGCGGATCAATTGGATTCGTATGACAAATATCCGTGTTATTACGGAGATGATTTGGAGTTGGTCTATACTCCAAAACAATCCGTATTTACACTTTGGGCTCCCAGTGCCGGCAACGTCCGATTAAACCTGTATTCGTCCGGAGAAGGCGGAAAACCGGAAGAACAAATCGAAATGGAAATGGCCGACGACGGTGTGTGGCGTACCCGTGTCAACCGTGACTTGAAAGGTTCTTTTTATACTTTCCAGATAGAAAAAGATGGAAAATGGCTGGACGAAACACCCGGCATTTGGGCAAAAGCAGTCGGCATCAACGGCAACCGCGCGGCTGTAATTGACTGGAATGCAACGAATCCCGAAGGTTGGGAATCAGACCGGGCGCCTGAACTAAAAATGTATTCGGACATTATTCTTTATGAGCTGCATCACCGTGATTTCAGCATTGATCCGGACTCGGGAATTGAATATAAAGGAAAGTTTCTCGCCCTGACCGAACCCGGAACTCAAACTCCTGACGGACAATCGACCGGCATAGACCATCTGAAAGAACTAGGTGTAACACATATCCATATCCTACCCTCTTTCGACTTCTCCACAATAGATGAAACAAGCTTAGAAGAAAACAGTTATAATTGGGGATATGATCCCAAAAACTATAACGTGCCGGACGGAAGTTACTCCACTGATCCTGCCAATCCTGTCGCCCGCATCCGGGAACTTAAGGAAATGGTTAAAAGCCTTCATGAGAAAGGTTTCCGTATTGTTCTTGATGTAGTGTATAATCATACTGCCTCGACGGAGCATTCTAATTTCAATTTAACCGTTCCAGGATATTTCTACCGGCATAATTCCGACGGCTCCTACTCCAATGCGTCCGGTTGCGGGAATGAGACAGCTTCGGAACGTGAAATGGTCCGTCGTTACATTATTGAATCAGTGAAATTCTGGGCAAAAGAATATCATATCGACGGTTTCCGCTTTGACCTGATGGGAATACATGACATTGAAACAATGAACCGCCTTAGAGAAGAATTGCTGAAAATCGACCCGACTATTTTCATCTATGGCGAAGGTTGGGCGGCTGCCGACTCCCCGCTGCCTTTCGAACAACGGGCAGTCAAAGAGAATGTAGGGCAGATGGAAGGCATTGCCGTTTTCAATGATGAATTTCGTGACGGCTTGAAAGGAAGTACGTTTGATGAACAGGAACCAGGATATGCTTCCGGAAACATAAACGGACATTTCGAACCGGTAAAATACGGAATTGTCGGCGGCACAAGACATCCTCAGGTGGATTATGACGGCTTACTTTATTGTGACGGCCCTTACGCCGGTGCTCCTTCGCAAATGGTCAATTTTGTTTCTTGCCATGACGGATATACTTTGGTAGACAAACTTCAGCTATCCGTACAGGGTGAACATGCGGAAGAAGAATTACCCGCTATCGACAAATTAATACATACAGTACTTCTGACCTCACAAGGAATACCTTTCATCCGTAGTGGCGAAGAAATCATGCAAGACAAGCAAGGGGAACCAAACAGTTACAAGTCTTCCGACTCCGTTAACCGTATTGACTGGGTTTTAAAAGCCCAAAACCGCGATATTTTCGACTATATAAGAGGGCTGATTGCATTGCGTAAAGCACATCCGGCCTTTCGCATTCCAACAGTACAAGGGTTGGAACAATGGCTGCATTTCCTTGATACGGGAAATTCCGGTATCATTGCTTATACATTGGGTGAATATGCCAATGGCGATATGTGGAAAGAAATATTAGTTGCTTATAATGGCAACCGGAATGAGGCGGGCATTCACCTTCCCGAACAGGATTGGATAGTGGTTTGCAAAGATGGGCAAATCAACTTGGACAGCCAGGAGCACTTGCCGGGTGGAGATGTTTCCATCGCAGCTTCTTCCGCTCTGATCCTGTATAGAAACTAAGTCAAAACAATTATCATGATGTACAATTAAAATCAACTCGAATATGTTAGAAAATGAAATTTGGGGAAATTCCATCCAGAACTGGATTATTTCCATACTTATTATTGTTGCCGCGATTGTTCTCGTAAAACTGATATCGCTATTAAGCAAAAAGGTACTTAAACCATTAACAGACCGGACTAAGAATCATCTGGACGATATTATCTTTTATTCTCTCGAACCGCCCATTAAATTTGCTATTATCTTATTGGGCATCTGGATAGCTATTCACCGGCTGGTCTATCCGGACAGCTTCGTAAAGGTAGTCGACAACATTTACCGCATCCTGATTGTGCTGGATATCACCTGGGTGTTTGCCCGTTTATTCGGCGGTTTACTTCAGGTTTACTGGGGGCACCGTGACGGTCAGAATAACAAAATGCTGCCGATTATCAAAAGGACGATGCTGGTTGTTGTCTGGATTATCGGTCTTGTGATGGCTTTGAGTAATGTCGGTGTCAACATCAGTGCATTGCTGGGGACTCTGGGTATCGGTGGTATCGCATTCGCTTTAGCGGCGCAAGACACCGTAAAGAATGTGTTCGGTGCTTTCACGCTCCTGACAGACAAACCGTTCAATATCGGAGATACAATTCGTTTCGATAACTTTGAAGGAACAGTTGTCGATATAGGCATCCGAAGCACGCGAATCATGAACTATGACAAGCGCATCATCACTTTCCCGAACTATAAGATTACCGATTCTTCTATCATCAACATCTCTTCCGAACCGATGCGACGGGTTGTCCTTAATCTCGGACTGACTTATGACACAACCGCTGAAAAAATGAAAGAAGCTTTGGAATTACTGAAAGCCATTCCGAAAAGAGTGGAGAATGTTTCTTCCAATCCTGCTGATGTGGTTGCTGTTTTTACGGAATATTCGGATTCCGCACTTGTCATCATGTATATCTACTTTATTGAAAAACAAGGAGACATATTAGGGGTGACTTCGAATATGAATATGGAGATTCTGGATACCTTCAATAAAGCGGGTCTTGACTTCGCCTTCCCGACACGGACAGTTTATATACAAAATGATGAATCGGAACATGAATCAAAAGATACCGGTAAAGCACCGGAATCTAAGGTTGACTCATTAAAATAAGAAACAGATAACTCCATTTAATTCTTCATTTCTTAAAAGGCAAGTTGTATGACCCACTGATTCTCTACGACTTGCCTTTCTTTAGAGAGTACTTGCCAACAATTGTTGAGCCAAATTACGGCACTCCACACGGTCTATTTTTCCGTTCCCTGTTTGCGGAATGGATTCTGTTGTCAATATATGCTTGGGACGATAATAAGGTTCCAATATTTCCCGCAACTTATTTCCGATTTCTTCTATATCGGGCTGATCTGCCAATAATAAAGTGACAGCCTGCCCTAAGCGCTGATCCGGAACTGAAGTAATGACAAAGGACACAGGAATAAACGGGCGGAGCAACTTCTCCATCTCCTCTGCTTGAATCTTAATTCCTCCACTGTTAATCACATTGTCTTTCCGGCCTAGAATCATAAAACTTCCATCGGGATAGATACGTGCAATGTCATTGGTCTGCAATGTTTCGTCACATACCAAAGGGGCATCAATGATTAATGTATTCTCTGCGGATAAAGACAATTTTACTGAAGGAAATGGATAATAATGTTCTGAAGCCGATGCTCCGTTCAGACGACGAAGGGCAATATGCGACAAAGTTTCAGTCATGCCATAAGTGGAGTAAACGGCAGTCGGAAGATGGTTTATCTCCGTTTCCAGAGCCTCATCAACGGCTCCGCCTCCTATAATCAGAATATCCGTTTGTTTTAATCGCTCTTTTTCTTCGGGAACCTGCATCGTGTTATAAACTTGCAATGGGACCATTGCCACAAATCTCAAAGATTCTTTTATATCCGCCAACGGATGACCGGAAGCAGGACGAACAATCAGGTTCAAGCCTGCAACCAATGAACGTACGACCACCATCATTGCACCGATATAACGAAGATTCATACATAATAATGCCGACTCACCTTTCTTCAAATTCAGAAATTCACAAGTCAGACGTGCACTTTGCATCATTTGATCCTTGCGTACCATCAGTTCTTTAGGTATACCCGTGGAGCCCGATGTATGAACTGTAATAACAGGAGAATCATTAAACCATTCGTTCAGGAAAAGATATAAATCCCAATAAGCAGAAGAATGAGCTTCTGCTCCTCGTGCTATCAGTTGGCTTATATCTTCAAAAGTGTATTCTTTTCCTTCCAGTAGCAAGCGCTGTTGATGTCGATCAAATATCATCAGAATATCCTTTAAATACCACTAAATACCATCATTTACAAAACCACAGGCAATCTTTTCTGATTTCAAGAGGCACTTCTATATTGTCAGTAAAGAGCATACCCGTTCCCAATCCTTGTGGCAACGGATTATTGAATGTTGCACACCAATGGGCGATAGCGTTCAAACCAATGTTGGACTCTAAAGCGGAAGTGATCCACCAGCCGATATGTTGCTTTTCCGCTTCCATAATCCATTCATCCCCTCCGCATATTCCTCCGTGGAGAGATGGTTTAATGATGATATATTGCGGACGGATGGTTGCCAGCAGTTTCTTTTTTTCTTCCAGCGTGTTGCATCCTATCAGCTCTTCATCCAATGCTATCGGCAACGGAGATTCAGAAGTGAGCCGGGCCATTTCCTCCCATTGTCCGGCACGGATCGGCTGTTCGATAGAATGTAAATCAAATTCCGACAGACGTTTCAGTTTTTCCATTGCATTACCCGGAGAGAAAGCACCGTTTGCATCTACACGCAACTCTATTTCTTTAGAAGAGAAATGGGTACGAATATGACGTAGTAATGCCAATTCTTTTTCAAAGTCGATAGCGCCAATCTTTAGTTTGACGCAACGGAATCCGGCTTCCATCTTTTTCTCGATCTGGGATAACATGTTTTCAAAATCTCCCATCCAGATCAGGCCGTTGATTGGAATCCCTACCTCTCCACGTGAAAAAGCCGTATCGGACAAAGCCCAACTCCCTGCAAAGAAATGCCAGATAGCCGTTTCCAAGCCAAATAAGATGGAAGGATACTTGCATAGACCATCTTTATCCAATTTTCCCTGTTCTTCCTCTACTTGCCGGCAAGTTCTTATTAATATATCTTCGTAATCAGGGAGATCATCACAACTTAACGCAGGCAAAGGCGCACATTCTCCAATTCCCACTCTACCCGGAAAATCAGGAGAAGTAAAGTGAAGATACCAGACTTTTCGTGTAGTATATGTTCCCCGGGAAGTTCCCGCGGGTTGCTTGAAATGAAGCAACCGAGGAATAATATCTATCTTACAATCCATAATGAATATCTTTTCAATCTGCTAATTACTGCACAATCAGTCTTTCATTAGCCTATTATTTTAAGGGAATTTCGGATATTGTTTGAAGTTCGGTTTACGTTTCTCCAGGAACGCATTCTTTCCTTCCTGTGCTTCATCCGTCAGGTAATAAAGTAATGTTGCGTCACCTGCCAACTCCTGAATACCTGCCTGGCCGTCCAGTTCGGCATTCAATCCCGCTTTAATCATGCGCAAAGCCAACGGACTAAGCAACATCATTTCTTCCGCCCATTGCACGTATTCATCTTCCAGCTGTTCCAAAGGTACTACCTTATTCACCAATCCCATATCCAATGCTTCTTGTGCATTATACTTGCGGCAAAGGAACCAAATTTCACGTGCTTTCTTCTGTCCTACCACACGCGCCAGATAAGATGCACCGAATCCGGCATCAAAACTACCCACGCGAGGACCTGTCTGACCGAAAATGGCATTTTCCGAAGCAATGGATAAATCACATACTACATGGAGCACGTGTCCGCCACCAATGGCAAAGCCGTTCACGGCAGCAATCACAGGTTTCGGAATACTACGGATTTGCTTTTGCACATCCAATACGCTCAAACGAGGCACACCGTCTTTTCCGATATATCCGCCACGTCCTTTCACATTCTGGTCGCCTCCCGAACAGAACGCCTTATCACCGGCTCCGGTAATTACAATCACATCAATATCCGCTTCTTCACGGCAAATGCGCAATGCATCACTCATTTCGGCAGTAGTAGTCGGGGTAAATGCATTCCGATAACGTTCACGGTTGATTGTGATACGGGCAATTCCATTATAATAATCAAAAAGAATATCGTCGTATTCTCTGATGGTTGTCCACTCTCTTTGTGTTGGCATAATTTATTTTTGTTTTAATTGATGATAATAATTCTTCAACATACGTGCATCCTTGTTTTTGTTGGTAAACACTTCCAGGAGCACAGGTTGTTCCATAGTTTCCGGCTGGGTGAAAGTTTTCATTGCTTCAGTCAGCTCTTCATCATTTTGTGCCTGCAGATAAAGGAAACCACGTTCCTCCGCCCAGCCTTTGGCTGACGTTTTATGAACTGCTGCAATAAATTTATGTGAGGTGCCCGACATATCCAATCCCGGTAAAGTATGGAAAATCTCTCCTCCTCCGTTATTTAATAAAAGGATACGCAGGTTGGAACGGACGTTGATATTCCACAACGCATTCATATCATAGAAGAAACTTAGATCTCCGATAGCTATGAAATTCAGTTTGTCGGAAGCTGCCGCATAACCGACAGCGGTAGACAACGATCCTTCAATACCACTTGTTCCCCGATTGCAACAAACTTCAATTGTAGGAGGAATCGAATATAGTTGTGCATAACGAACTACCGAACTGTTTGCCAGATGCAATGCACAGGACTCCGGCAAAGCTTTCAATAATGTACCGACAGCCAACATCTCCGAATAGGCAAAATCCGGTTCGGGAATAATCTTACAATAATTCTCCCATACACGGGGATAGTCAGGAGTCCGGTTATCCAGCAGGCTGGCGATCTTCTCCAGAAATTCAAACGGGTCCATCTCGATCACTGTAGTCAATGAGCCGTACAAATCGACCACCTCACCATCCGGCGATACGTGCCAATGCTCTTTAGGCGGATGCTGACGGAGAAACTTCTTCAATCGTTTGGAAACGACATGTCCTCCGTAAGTAATCAGCAATTCGGGAACCATCTGGTCTATCTTCTCTTCGGGCATGGCATAAAGTGCCGCATCGAAATTCTTTACCGGAATACCGGGAACTGTCTGATTGCCGATATGTTCCGTCAACCAGGCAAAATGTTTATATAATAACTTGATATATCTTTTTTCAAACAGATAAATAAGGTTCATCTGACCGATGATAATCATGCGCTTCTGATATTTATTCATCCGGTCGACCAGATCATTATAATCACGGTCATAGACGTTCAATCCCTGATAACGGGTTATCACACGTACTTCCGGGAGTGCATCTACCGTGAATTGAAACAGCGGTTCGGAAATAGGAACATTGATATGCACCGGCCCTTTTCCATGATGATTCGTCTCCAGCAAAGCTTCATTCACCAGGCGATTACAATACCATTCATCTTCTTCCGTATGAATCTCCGGAAGATTGACCGACTTCTTTACCAGCGTTTGAAACACACCCGGTTGCGGCACTGTCTGTCCATCCATCTGTCCGATCCAGGCAGCGGGACGGTCTGCTGAAATGACAACTAAAGGAACATTCTGATAAAATGCTTCCGCTACAGCCGGATGAAGATTTAATAATGCAGTACCGGAAGTGCAGCACACAGCAGCGGGCTTACCACCATTCAACGCAAGACCAATGGCAAAATAACCGGCACTCCGTTCATCCGTCACTGCATAACAGGTGAAGTTCGGATGATTAGACAAAGTATGTACGATGGGCGTATTACGACTACCCGGACACAACACAACCTTAGTAATCCCGTGCGCCTCGAGCAACGCAACCAACTGGAGTATGTTCTTCTTGTCTGTATACATGATGATAATTATTAGTAGTTTATGATTTTAAAGGAGGCGTTGCAATCAGCCGTTTGATGGTTTGCAACTTCTTTTCCGTTTCCAGCCATTCGTCATTCAATTCCGAAGAAGCCAGTAGTCCACCGCCGGCATAAAGAGTCAGTTGTTCATCTTTAATATGCATACAGCGCAGATTCACATAGATGTCAGTTCGCCCTTCCGGGTCCAGCCAACCGATAAAACCGGAATAATAACGGCGGTCGTAACCTTCGTTCTGCAATATAAACCGATAGGCTTCTTCTTTCGGTAAACCGCATACAGCAGGCGTTGGATGCAACACTTTCAAGAGATCTCCCAAACCTTTGTTATCTTTCAAAGAAAACCGGAAATCTGTTTTCAAATGTGACAAAGCACCTGCATAAGCCGGATAAGGCCCGTTCTCCGTAGAATGAATGCCCAACGATAGGAGTTGGCGACGAATATAAGAAGCGACATAATCCTGCTCTTTCCGGTTCTTTTCATCCCACACTTGCGGCAGTCTGCCATCTTGTAAAGGCTGCGTTCCGGCTAACGCAACCGTATGCCATTCGTCTTTTTCACCTGATAAAATGATTTCAGGAGTGCTTCCCAGCCAGATACCCGTCTGCGGAGTGTAGCACAAGTATATATATGAATGAATATAACGCCTGCACGCTGCACGAAATATAGACAAAGGAGAAAAACCGGATACTTTATCAATAGTAAGATGACGTGAAAGTACTAATTTATCAAAAGTATTATCACGCAAAGCATTTATAAAGGTATGAAAGCAGGAGGCATATTCCTCCGTAGAAGAAGTCAGGAACGATTCTTGTCCTTGCATCCGCAAAGCGACTTCCCGTTCTTCTGCCGTATCATTGTCAATCGGCAAAGGTTGCCCCCACTGATCGGGTTGAATCAATACGACAGGACACGTCTCACTCACCTGAAACGGAGTGATGACAAATCCTCTCTGTCCATTCAGTTCTTTCAGGTCGTATATCAGACGTACCGCTCCTTCCGCCTGTGTCAACAGACGGGGAACTTTCTCCCCGGGAATACGGTAAACAGCAAACGGCTGCTTCCGCTGAATAAATGCATCAATAGTTGTCAAATTACTTATTTCTTCGTCGGTCATCTCTTTTTCATCACACTGTTGACTACCCGTATGGAAGACACTAGTTTGTTTGTTGAAGTAAACACGTCTACATTCCATACATGGGAGGAACGTCCCTTATGTACAACTGTTCCTACTGCACGCACTGTATCTCCTTCATGTGCAGAAGATATGTGGTTTCCACTGACCTGCATTCCTACTACAATCTCGTCCGGCTGGCAAAGAATCATTGAACCGAGTCCGGCAACTGTTTCCGCCAATGCAAGAGTAGCCCCGCCATGCAAAATGCCAAAAGGCTGACGGGTACGATGGTCTACCGGCATTGTTGCTTCCACACGGTCTTCGTCGGCATAGGTATATTGAATTCCCAAGTTTCCCATCAATGCGTGGCGTGCCTGCGCATTCAGTTGGTCAAGGGGAATTTCGGCTGCACGCACTTCGGATATGATAGCCTTCTCCACTGCAACGGCCACTCCGTCTTCCTCATTCGAAGCAGTCACATAATCGGCACAGGCTTTCACCGAGTCTTGTGAATGTCCCATAGCTATACCCAGCCCCGCCAATTGAATCATTGTTACGTCACACACACCGTCGCCCACAGCAATCACTTCCTCACGCTTCATACCTAGCACCTCCAGCAAAGCACCCAAAGAATTGGCTTTGTCGATGGCGCAGGGAACTACTTCCAGAAAATAGGGCTCCGAACGGAATACGTCCAACGCCCCATTCAGTCGTCTCTTCCAGTGATCTTCCAAACCAAGCAATGCTTCTTCGTCATCGCTCACCAGCATACACTTACAAGGAGCAAAATCAACGGCAGCAGAAAATTCTTCTTCTTTGATTATTTGCAGGTCATTCAACCGGGCTTCATTTTGGATATGTTCATTTTCAGGAGAATCCGTTATGATCGTATCATCATGATAAGTGAATAAAGCAAAACCGTTTTTACGGGCTTTCTTTTCCAGATACGGCAACATTTCGGGATTAATCCGACGTTCAAACAGAATTTCTCCGTTTTGTGCATTGATAATCTGACAGCCATTATAGGAAAGGATAAAACCTCCATAGTTTCCAAGTTCGAGCATCTTGGCCAGCGGCATTAGGCCATAAGTCGGTCTGCCGGACGCCAGCACAATACGTACTCCCATTTGCTGAACCTTCAACAGGGCAGCCAATGTACGTTTACTAATTTCTTTCGCATCATTGAGGAGTGTTCCGTCTACATCAAGAACCAATAATTTATACTTCATGATTACACGATTTTGATTTAGATTACAAAGGTAGGAAATTGAGTGAACGACAGAAAGCGTAAACAGATAAAATTACTTTAATTTCACTCTCTCAAACGCATTTCCAGATAATCGCGAAGAATTCGGGCGTGATTATACACCGGTTCTTTTGAAGCATAAAGTAGTGTTATCACCGGATGTGGTTTGATAAGAGTCAGAAAATCAGCCATTGATGGAGAAGCATCCAGCTCTTTTTGATACTGCGTGACAAAATCTCCCCAATGTCCGGGAATATCTTCATGAAACCATTTACGTAATGTAAGGGATGGTGTTATGTCTTTTGCCCAATAATCGTATTTCAACCATTCTTTCTTCATTCCGCGTGGCCATAATTTATCTACCAACACCCGGTATCCATCTGTTTCTGAAAAATCTTCGTAAACCCTCTTTATCCTTACCTGTATCATTTCCATTAATATTTAGTTATCAATAGATAAACCGGGAAAAACGAAAATTGTTTAGTAGAACTATTTAATTCCTCAATGTGTCCTGCGCTTTTTTAAATTCATAAGGAGTCATTCCCGTCTTTTTCTTAAAAAGGTTATATAATATCGGGGCACTATTAAATCCGGATTCATCAGCGATGGCACGTATGGTATAGTTAGGATATTTTTTCATTAGCTTGATCGCATAATTAATGCGCAGTCCGTTGATGTACCCATTGAAATTAGTTCCGGTGCATTCTCTTATCATCCGGGCAAAGCGTGCATTATTCAGATGTACAATCTGCGCCAAATCTTCTCTTGAGAGCTCTGGAGAAAGATATAGCTGTTTTTGAACGACTGTATGATTTAATTCCTGGAATATTTTCTTGTTCTCCTCTTCTTCCCCACTTTCTTTGTCTGTTTCGTCCAAAAGTTCATCCTGTTCTTCAGGAGAAATCAATTCCGGTTCCAATTCTGATGAAACCTCCTGTTCCTCGTACACTTCCAATAACTGATTACCATCTTTTTTATTGGCAAATTTCTCGTTTATCAGTTTGGCAAGCATCCTGTTTTTATACTCGATTATATGGTTGAAACGCCACAAACGCCAAAGTATAAACAGGGTCAGCACTACAATACACGCCAAAAAGCAGAGTGAAACATTCCTTATTTTTAGCTGTGAGGCTTGCTCGGCGATGTATTCTTCTTTTTCGGAAGCACCGTACATCGCGTTCAATTCTAATGCAGCATTTTTCCTGTCGGTACTGTTAATGCTATCCGTTATTGCAATGATGGTTTCACGTATTTCTGCGGCTTCTTTATAACGATTCAGCCCCAGATATGCCTGGACTTCCTTATTAAGTATAGTTAAATATTGAGCGTTCAAGGTATCCCGCTGTGTTCTCAACAATTCTTTAAAGTCCTTACAGTTGTCTATTACTGTCTCATATTGTTTGGAAAGAATCAAATAAGGAATCGAATACATCTTGCCATCCGGAGTATGAGATTCTTTTATTGCCAGATATTTTTGATAATATCCTTCTGCTTGCGCATATTTCTTTTCTAAATAAGAAATATAGGCCAAATTTGCATATAAATAGCTATATTGACCATCAATGTAGCCTTCGGGAACCTCCGGTACTTTCTCTAATTTTTTAAGAAGTTTTTCACGTTCATAAGCAAGAGCCAAAGCTTCATCAATACGGGAATCTGTCATTAAAAATCCCATCTCTGCTCCATAATAATAGGAAAGCAGCATCATTTCTCTCATATCCTTTGACCCACGCAGTAATTCAATCGTACGACCAAAATAATTATACGCCTCATCTTTCAATGACAGCCTCCAATTATTCTCTCCTATGCAAAAAAGCAATCTAGCTTCCGCCTCTCTGTCCTTCAGTTTTTGAGCCTGCATAATTCCACTAAGAGCATAATGCATGCTCTCATTATATTTACTCATTATGGATGAAAGTTCAGCTAAATAAACCGTCATCTTCAACATGTGCTTAGGTTCTCTTTGAGAGATGGAATCAAGCAAGTACGACTTCCTTGCATACATAAAAGCTAGTTTATTCATATACATATTACGATATGACAAACTGCGCAATTCATTAATCAGACGCAGAGGGAAGGCTTTTCTGGTTTCGGCCTCATCCAACAACTGTAAAGCACGTTTGGGGTTGGAAATATAAATATCTCTGATATATTTTTCTGTATACAAAGAGTCATTATTTATAATTTTATCAGCCCTTGAAAATTGATTGTGTACAAATAGAAGCACAAAAATACATACCCAAAAACGCATAAAACTCTTAATCGTGTTTAATCATTAATTATCCAAAGGTATGTATTTTCCAAAAAATGTGCAGACACAATTTAAATTTGCAAAATAAAAATAAGAAACATTAGCTAAACATATCAGAGACGTAACATGGTTCCAAGTCAGCTATTCTCCTGAATCACAGCCCAATGCTTTGCTCAATCGCCCTTCAAGGCATACACTTAAGTCAGTCGTTACAAACTTGCCATTATAAAAAAGAGTAAATATGGTAGCCGGAGTAGGTGCATTTTGCGCCTGTTCCATACTTTCCAATTCAATTATTCTCAATGGAATGTCTTTGCTCTTAGCAGCACTGACCAAAGAACCGCGAACGTGAAACTCCGTAAACGGGCAGCGATGGGTATAATAAACGACTATTCCATCCTTATCCGGACACTCACCGCTCAACACGCAATCATTAAAAGAAGGATCAGGAGCAGCCGGGTTTAGTTTCAAACTTAAAAGGCTGAATCCGTAAGGGAGTTTTTCTATTGTTTGGAAACCTTGTCGCAACAGCCATTTCGTGTCACTCATAAAATGAAATTTAGAAGTGCCCACCACTGTGACAAGCCCATCTTTCCCCTGCAATTTTGCATCATCAATGGCAGACTGCAATAATGCCTTACCATGTCCGCAACCTTTATATTTACCTGACACCCAGAAACAGTTTATCATCAGATAATTGGGAGCATTCACCGGAACCCATGCTTTTTCAGCAGGACCGTATTCGATAAACACTTTTGCCCGTTCATCAATACGTCTGAACACATAGCCGTTATCGAACTCTTTCTTCAGCCATTCTTTTTTGAGTTCATAACTATCCTTGCATTTCTTATCTGAGAAAGCACAGCATATATGTTCGTTTGCAATATTCTCCTTTGTCAAAGTGATGTAATTGGTTTCCATAATATTCTATTTAATTAATAGGTTAAACAAATAACAGTTCGATATTCACTCATTGTTATGAGTTGGTAGCAAATCGCCAAGCTAATATCCTGCTACTTTTAGTTCCCTGCTGCATTCGAATAACTTTATATTCGGACACATTCACCGATTTTAATTTGGTATATAACTTTTCCAGATTTTTTTCTTTAGAAACCAAACTCGTAAACCATCCGCAGTTCTTCTGATATTTTTGGCTCTCGGAAATCATATTCAATAAGAAACGAACTTCTCCGCCCTCGCACCAAAGTTCATTCGCACTCCCGCCGAAATTTAGCTGCACTTTATTTATCTTCGTACCTTTCAGACTGCTTAATTTGCGTAACGTTCCGTCTTCCGCCTCTTCACGCGAACTATGAAACGGAGGATTGCATATTGTCACATCAAAATACTCATCAGGCATAATAATTCCATCGAAAATCTTCTTACTATCTTTCTGAAGTCGCAAGTCAATCTTATGAGCCAACACAGGGTTGCAAGTCACTATCTTTCGTGCATTTTCTATCGAAACCGGATCAATATCAGTACCAACGAAGGTCCATCCATATTCAGTGTGTCCTATGATCGGATAAATGCAATTTGCACCTACCCCAATATCCAGACATCTACATTTAGACTTCTGTCCATTAGCATCTCCTGCCGGTAAATCCGGTGTTGTTCCGTTCGGCTGGATAAGATCGGCAATATAATGAATGTAATCCGCCCTTCCGGGAATAGGCGGACACAAATATTGCTTCGGTATGTCCCAATACCGGATGCCATAATAAGTTACCAATAATGCTTTGTTCAAAGCCTTCACCGCTTGCGGATTAAAAAAGTTTATAGTTTGTATTCCGAGGGGATTGAGCGATACGAATCTCTTTAATGGAGGATAATTTTCCATCAACAATGGAAAATCATACTGACCATTGTGCTTATTTCTTATATGTAACTCACCTTTTTTTGCCATGCGGGCAAAGATACAGAGAATTTTCCTGCCTACAAATTCTTCTTAACTCTTATCCTAACACTCTTCTGAATATCATATATAATATTCTACCATTTCAATCAGCCCGGCGCGTAAAGTATACTTAGTTGCTTCATATACATTATTCACACCCAACTTCCGGAAAATATTCTTTTTATGGGTGATAATAGTATGAATGCTTGAGGTTCTTTCCAATGCTATTTCTTTCACAGATTTCCCATGTGCTATCAATTTAAGAATGTCAATCTCTGTAACAGTCAAAACAGAATGAATTTCCGGTTTGTCGGAACCGATTATCAATAAATTGGTTATCTGATGACAAAGAAATCGCTCCCCGTGTGCTGTACACATCAATGCAGAATGAATTTCCTCACCGGAGTTCTCTTTCAAAATCATACCAATATTCCTTTCTATACTCATCCTACGAATAAAGTCTTCGCTCAATTCATTGGAAAACAATATCCAACGAACTCTCGGAAAACGTTTTTCTATAATAAGAAACTCTTCTATACCATTGATGTCAAACAGTGTATAGTCAAGTATAACGACACTGTCATTACATTCTACCAATGCAAGCATGAGCTCTTTCTTGTCTGTCACATCTATCATGCGACATCCACTGAATATAGCGGAAATATATCCATACATTCCCATTCTGGTTATATCCTGATTATCTGCTATGATAAATGTAATGTCAGTGTTCATTGTTATTCTGTTTTTTTAAATTCAACGGATATTTTTCAAACGCATATTGCAGCCCGGAGACACGGAGGTATCATCGTTCTTTATTAGCTACATCAAACCACAAACGGGTAGTAATCTCATCTGCTCCCTGATGGGATATGGCAATCTGATACTGCTTACCATTCAGTGATTGTTCCGTTACGGGATAAAAAAAGCGACGAGGTAACTCTCCGGAACCCAAAACGGAATCGGGACCAGGGATAAGCTGGGGATAACCGAGCCTGCGCCAGTCAGTGAAAGCATCGGGTCCCTGTCCATAATAAGCGATCCACTTCTGCCAGCCGATAGATTCATACCAATGTGCGGCGTCGAACCGAATCGCCTCCTGCTGTAAATAGGAATCGATTATACGATTGTCTATAATGCCAAACTGATTCAATGAAGCAGTAATAGCTTCGCAGTAGAGCGTTTCCGCATCAGCCGTTATCCAGCCGCGTGCAGCGGATTCTGCAAAGATAAACAAGACCTCGGCATACGTATAAAATACAGCCGGAGAGCTATCTTTCAAAAAATAAGTACCGGGACGGGAAACTTTATTAAATCCCTGATTATTAGCGGCATCAGCAGATAAGGAATTGGCAGCTCCTACATAGTTTTTCACACCTTCGTCTTGAGGTAGCTGGGCTAAAATTCCAATTCTCGGATCATTCCATTCATTCAGTTTATCAATCAACGTTTTTGATACCCGCTGATCATCACGTGAATTGAAAGCAGATGCCCATGGATTCCATTGTGGTGAAGAAGTAAAAACAAAACGGGCTATAGCATCATTGCTATCTATTACACTGTTACGATTATCCCAAAGGGAAGCAATAACCCGACGCGCTGTATCCTCATCCCGGTCAGCTAATTCAAGGGCGATACGTAGCCGTAGGGAGTGGGCCAATTGTTTCCAGCGGGTAATATCATTTCCGTAAATCAAATCCCCTTCTACCGTTCCTCCTGTGGTAGAAAGCAACTGGTCAGCAGCGATCAACTCCTCCAAAAGCCCGCGCAAAACAGTCTCTTGTGAATCATAAGCGGGTGTTACACTTTGTGCATATTCACTGTATGGTATATTTCCATACAGATTGGTCAGCAACAGGTAAACCCACGAACGCCACACTGTAGCTATCCCTCGATAATTATCATTTCCGAGTTCCGAACTGATAATAGCATTCAAGTCGGTTATTAGCGTTGCATAGCCGGTGTCCCACGTAGTGGTAAAGCTGCCATTATCCACATTATAGCAATCTGGCTCTGTATATTGTATTTTAGCCCAATGTTGCACCCACAACAGAGTAGAATTATAGTTCGTACTACTTCCCCAATAAAGATTGGCGGCATGATACTGTGCAGCGGCAAGTAAATAAGCCGGCTGTGGATTTTCAGTGGCATTGGGGTTGCGGTTGATATCAGTCAATTCATCATCACACGATGATAGAGAAATGGCAACCACTTGTACCCATATTATATATAAAAAATATATTCTTCTTTTCATCTTATCCTATTATTTAAAAGTTCACATTTAGAATTTCACGGAAAGGTTCACACCAAAGGAACGTGTTGTAGGCAATGAATAGGCTTCTACTCCTTGTGCGTTTCCAGTAGTCAAAGCCGATTCCGGATCTATATTAGGGACGCTCTTATAAATAGTCCACAAGTTACGTCCCGTCAGTGTAACGGAAGCTTCTTGCAAATGCAGTTTCTGCGTCCACAAGCGAGGTAGACGGTAACTCAAAGCGACTTCTCGCAGTTTCACGTAAGAAGCATCATATACATTAGCTTCAGCAATACTGTAAATACGATGGTAGTATTTCTCGGCAGATACAACCTCTTCGTTCTTAGAACCACTTTCCGTCACTCCTTCTACCATAATGCCATCCTGATACACACGGGTGGATTGCCCATTGACCTGGGCATAGTAAAGTCCATCAGAGGATACGGAATAAGAAGGAGATTCTGATAATCGTACATTGTTACCCATGGCGTCAGTATAATACCACAAGCCACCGTGCTCGGCATCCCGGCCCGATAATGTGTTAGCTAATACACCGGTATATTTTCCAGTTTTATTAGTGTTGGAAAAAATAGAACCACCTACACTTGCATCTATCAGAAAAGAAAGACTTAACGAACGATAACTGAAAGTGTTACTGATACCGCCTGTCCAGTCGGGCGTAAACTTCCCCAACGTTTTATTAGTGGTCGAAATCTTAGGCAGACCGTTAGCATCCACCACAACGTTTCCATTAGCATCACGCACGTATGAAGTGCCGAACAGGGTTCCATAAGCTTCGCCCACTGAAGCCAGTATCTGAATACCAGACGAGTAGAGCTGGTAACTCGTAATCAAACCTTCATCATCCAATTTGACAACCTTGCTGCTGTTGGCACCATAATTCAAATCCAGATTCCAACGAAACCCTTTCGATGTTTGTATAGGAACAGCGCCCAATTGTATTTCATAGCCACGATTACGGATATGTCCGGCATTACGCACCTGCGACGTGTACCCACTGGCAGCAGTAGTAGCTAGTTTCAATATTTGATTACGACTATCGGTCTTATAGTAAGTGAAATCCAAGTATAGGCGATTGTCCCAAAAAGCCGCCTCGAAACCAGCTTCTATAGATGACGTCTTCTCCGGTTTTAGATTCGGATTCATACCAATGGTAGAAGAACTTTGAAGTGGATTCCCATTGAAAGCTGTTTCTGAAGTAAAGACCGTTGCCAATTGATAAGGATTGGCATCTGCTCCCACTTGAGACCATCCTCCACGTATTTTTAGGTAGTTAACAGCTTTACTTCTCCATCCGAAAGCTTCAGAAAGCAACACACTAGCCGTCACCGAAGGATAGAAATAAGAATTGTTGTCCACAGGTAGTGTAGACGACCAATCGTTCCGTCCTGTTATATTCAAGAAAGCCCAACGACGGTAATCCAGTTGTATGGAACCGTAAAGGCCATATTGCCGTAAACGGTAGAAATCATTGGACGAAATGAGCGGATCACGCGAGTTAGTCAATGTATAAAGATCAGCAACCGCCAAACGGGGAGCAGCCTGATAATTATTCTCATATTGTTTGTTACGTACATTAAAACCCAGAAGAGCGTCAATTCCCCAATTTTTATTCAACTGTTTGATATAAGTCGCCAATACTTCTGTGTTATTCTCTTTCACCGTATAGGCATCTTCAGCATAACTGCCGTAAGGCGAACCGGCACCTGCACTCCCCCATTTTACTTTGGATTTCCTCCGGTCATTATACCAGTCGGTACTAGTACGGAAACGCACATTCAGCCCATCTGTCAGACGGAATTCGGCATGCAGATCACCTATCAGACGATGACGTTCCTGACTCTGTGTATTATAAGAAGCACTCCAAAAAGGATTGTCGTAATAGCTTGAATTCCAGTTGCGAGTATAGTCCGCCTTCAATGAGTTCGTATCCACTTGACGTCCGAACCACAAGAACTGAAGCATAGGACTGTTAGAACGTACGTTACTGCCCGAGGGGGTAGCTGACCCCGGTAAACTGGGAGCTGTATAAACGATGTAATTGGCCGTAGCTCCCACCACAATCCATTTTGCCAGATGGTAATCCGTATTTAGGCTGATATTCGTCTTATTAGTTCCAGCATCAGGAACGATACTGACTTGTTTTTCGTAGTTATATCCTACACGGAACTGGTATTTGTCGTCTCCACGGGCAACAGAAATACCGCTGTTTGTAGAAATACCCATGCGAAAATAATCGCGTACATTGTTGGGATGGGATACCCAGGGAGTAGCCACACGATTACCGTCAGCGTCCAATGGGCTATCGAACTGAGGAATCAACAAACCAATATCAAGACGTGGCCCCCAGCTTTCGTCTACCCCGTCATTCACACCTGCACCCTTGCCATCTACATAACTGAACCGTCCCCCTGCCCCTTGTCCAAAAAGATTTTGAAACTCCGGCAAGGTAGCAACAAAAGAGACTTGCGTGGAAGAATGTAATGTAATCCCTATCCCTTTCTGCCTTTTGTCTCCTCCCTTAGTAGTGATGACAATAGCACCGTGAGCAGCACGCGCACCATAAAGGGCAGCGGCATTCGGACCTTTCAATACAGTAAGTGTTTTTATGTCTTCCGGATTCAGGTCTGCTATTGCATTTTTAAAATCGCGTCCGCTGGAACGTGCATTAAGCTGCGAATTATCCACTGGGATTCCATCCACAATAAAAAGCGGTTGATTCTCACCTGCAATAGAAGTTTCACCACGAATAACGATGCGACTGGAACCAACATCTCCTTGTGTATTGGTAATACGCACACCAGCTATCTTACCACTCAACGAATTTAACAGATTATTATCTTTCCCTTGCACCAAAGCATTCTGTTTTACTTCCTGTGCCGTATAGCCCAATGCCTTTTTCTCGCGTGAAATACCCAAAGCCGTTACTACTACCTCATCCAGCAGATGCGTATCACTCTTCAGTGTTACCGATACCTGTGGTGCAATAGCCACCTCTTTTGCCATCAGACTAATGTAAGAGATTAGCAGCCGGGTGGCTGATGGCGGGAATCCACTCAGTTCAAATCTCCCGTTGACATCAGTTACGGTACCCAATGAAGTTCCTTTCACTATAACTGAGGCACCGATAACCGGCTCCCCATCTTCTTCTGTGGTGACGATGCCCCGCACTGTTGTCACCTGTGCTGCCCCTTGTATCACTCCTATTGCAAGAGCAAGCAAAAATAAATGAATCCTTTTACCCATTATTGTTTACTGTTAAAATGATGGGGCAAAGGTATTAGATATATACAAGCTGATAAATCCCGTATGAATGGCATTTTATATACCATATTTGCGGTATATTTACAGTTGCGTGTATGACTTTCAGATTTTTGCTTCTAATCCTTTTTATTATTCAAAGCCTGTCTGACATCGTCAAACAGATCATCCACATCCTCCAAACCAATTGAGAAACGGATAGTCGTATCCAACACATCCATGTCCTGTCGCTGTTTATCAGTAAACGGTCCAAAAATAGTACTTGCAGGATGAATAGCAAGCGTCTTATTGTCAAACAAGTTAGTAGCGCGACGTATCAATTTCAGTCGGTTGATGAAAGCAAAGCATGCCTCTTTACTTTCCAGGTCTATCGTAATCATAGCACCGGCAGTCGGACCAAACTGTCTTTGTGCCAAAGCGTAGTATGAATTATCCTTCAGCCCCACATAATTCACACGTTTGACAGCAGATAATATGCGAAGCTTACCAGCCAACATAGCGGCATTGGCAGACTGTATCCGATATCGCGCGTCCAATGTTTCCAATCCGATAGTATGCATATAGGCCACATGAGGAGTCATATAAGCTCCCAGATTGAGTAACATCTCTGTACGCATACGTTTACCGAATCCCGGACATGTACCATAATCAATTACTAAACCACCAATGGAAGTGGCTCCCCCTGATAAATATTTGGTACTGGAAACCACTTCAATATCTACGCCTAAGCTATGTGAATCGAATTCTGTGAAAGGAATAAGCGTAGTATCAACGATGAGAGGAATTCCCCTTTCATGAACTATCCGTGAGAGCGCCTGTAAATCCGCCACTTCCATCTGCGGATTGGTGATAATCTCCACATAAATGCAGCAGGTATTACTGTCTACTACTTTCTCTACTGCTCCAATGTCTGTCAAATCACACAATCTAGGTTCCACCCCGAAGCGGGACAATGTACCAGCAATAAACGAATAAGTATTACCAAACAAATGACGCGATGTAATTATATTCTTTCCTGCAGCTGCAATTGAAAATAATGTATTACTAATAGCCGCCATACCGGAATTGAGGGCTATGACTTCTGCTGCCCCCGTAAGTTCCTTCACCTTATTCTCAAAAAAAGTCACTGTGGGATTCATCACTCTGGAGTAATCCGAAGCATCTGTCCGCCCGCAAAAAGCATCAGCCATGTCATCAGCATTGTCAAATTCATAAGCCGCTGTATGGTAAACCGGCATACTGAGAGAATTGTAAGCATCTCTTCTTTGGAACTGCGTATGAATCGCTTGGGTCTGTTTTTTCATCATTCTATTCATTAATATTATAACTATCAAATCTCGTACAATCAGAACAAAGGTAGATATAAAAACTGAAATCCGACAGTAGATCAAAACAGATATTTAACTGATAATAAGCATTTTGGAATAATATTCTTTAAACCGATAAATTCAATCTGAAAAAAGAGTGTTTATTCTAAAATAAACAGTTCAAATAGTGTTATTTTCTATTTCAACAGAAACCGCCCCTTTTTATGCTTATCTTATTCACATACACAAAATAAAAAATCCCCGTAAAGTACTAATTTACAGGGATTTATCTATTAATTGAAGCGGAGAGACAGGGTAATGAACCTATCTCCTTATGTCGCTTTAATTCAACTCTTTATCAATATGTCAATGCCTTAGGGGGTACAATTTAGGTTTCAAAAAAGACGTTTGTTTGTCGTCCTTTGGCTGTTCATTGTCTGCCTAAAACTTCGGTTCAAAGATACAACTCTTTTCCGAATTACGCAAATGTCTGAATATAAATATTTCAGCTTAGGTGTAAGGTGCAAGCTATATATAGATATATACTTGCACCTTACACCTAATTCAGGTTACTCAACTTTGCAATTAGGTTGCACTACCCGATTCGTAAATTTGCAAAAAATGAAGAAACAATAAACGCTATCAATAAATTGCAAGCCTTAAATATTGAGAATATTCAGAGCTTGCCAAACGATAAGCAGTGTATTGTTATTAACTTTGCGGAAACGATGGATATATGATGAAAAACAATACTATTCACATTAAAAATATGGTTTGTAACCGTTGCATTATGGTTGTAACAGAAGCACTGAAAAGAATGGGTTTTACTCCACTTAGTGTTGAACTGGGGACAGCTATTTTGCAAGAACCGATAAATGCAGAGGAACGTGCTGCCATAAAGCCAGTTCTCGAAGCATACGGATTTGAGTTGATAGATGATAAACGGATGCGGATTATCGAACAAATAAAAGTTGCGGTGATTGAATTAGTGCATTATAACGATAATTCGTCTAAGACAAACCTGTCTGATTATCTTACGGATAAGTGCCATCACGATTACAGTTTCCTTAGCAAGTTGTTTTCCGAAGTGAATGGCATAAGTATAGAAAGATACTACATCATTCAGAAAATAGAACGTATAAAGGAACTGTTGGTGTATGATGAATTATCCATTAGCGAAATTGCCGATAAGCTTAATTACTCAAGCGCAGCACATTTAAGTACACAATTCCGTAATATGACTGGCATTTCTCCAAGCCAGTTCAAGCGTTTAAAAGGACACAAGTTGAAACCTTTGGATGAAGTCTGAAAGATATAAGTCATATCCATAATTATGTAAGAACCGGAAGATAAAAGCATCCTACCTTTGCACCGTAAAAATCATCAATATGGAAAAAGGTAAGAACATCAAAAATACATATCCGGTTTTGGGTATGAGTTGCGCTTCATGTGCGGCTCGTGTGGATAAAACATTAAATGCTTTGCCGGGAGTATATCAGGCAACAGTGAATTATGCGACTGCGGTAGCACAGGTAGAATATAATCCAGAAATATGTTCCGATGCAACACTGCAATCTGCCGTACAAGATGCAGGATATGATTTACTGGTTGATACCGGTGAAGACGCAGCCGATAAAGCGGAAGAAATTCGCTTGACAAGATACCGGAAGATAAAAAGGCGTACAGTGGCAGCCCTGCTGTTATCTCTCCCAATTATGGTTATCAGTATGTTTTTTGAAGATATATCTTCTTTAAAATATGTACTTTGGATTCTCGCCACGCCTGTAGTTTTCGGTTTAGGACGTGAATTTTATATCAATGCGTGGCGGCAATTAAAGCATGGCACTTCCAATATGGACACCCTTGTAGCTGTTAGTACCGGAATAGCCTATACATTCAGTGTTTTTAATCTGTTGTTTCCTGATTTTTGGTTGTCAAGAGGGATTGAACCGCATATTTATTTTGAAGCGGCAAGTGTTATCATTGCATTCATCCTGTTGGGACGATTACTCGAAGAGCGCGCGAAGCAAAACACTTCAACTGCCATAAAAAAGTTAATCGGACTGCAACCTAAGACGGTAACTATTATCGTAGATTCTGATGAACGTACCGTTCCGATAACAGCCGTACAAAAAGGTGATACAATTCTTGTTAAACCCGGAGAACGCATTGCAGTAGATGGCATGGTTGTTACAGGAGAATCATACGTGGATGAAAGTATGTTGAATGGCGAGCCTGTTCCCCTGCACAAGCAATCCGGCGAAAAGGTATTTGCCGGAACCATCAATCAAAAGGGGACATTCCGGTTTATTGCCGATAAAATAGGTTCTGACACGATGCTGGCACAAATCATCCGCATGGTGCAGGATGCGCAAGGCAGCAAAGCTCCCGTTCAAAAGTTAGTGGATAGAATAGCCCGATTCTTTGTCCCGGCTATTATTAGTATTTCAATTATAGCTTTTGTTGCATGGATATTTTTAGCACCAACGAACGGCTTCACCAATGGATTGTTGGCAATGGTCACTGTATTGATAATTGCCTGCCCTTGTGCATTAGGCTTGGCTACTCCCACTGCCATTATGGTAGGCATTGGAAAAGGTGCTGAAAAAGGGATTTTAATTAAAGATGCCCAAAGCTTGGAGATTGCCCAAAAGATAGATACGATAATTCTTGATAAAACAGGGACTATCACAGCAGGGAATCCCATAGTCGTCGAAAGCCTATGGGAAAACGGCTTTGAACATAGCCGAAAAATACTGTACAGTTTAGAGAAACTATCGGAACATCCTCTTTCGGATGCCGTAGTCAATACTTTGCAGAATGAAAAAGAGATTTCCATTGATAAGTTTGAAAACGTTCCGGGGAAAGGTGTAAAAGGTGTAGTAGGCAGTCAGACTTATTACGCAGGCAACCTGTCATTATTGAATGATAACCATATTACGATAGCCAGTCATTTGCAGGAATTGGCAAACAAATGGACACAGGAAGCTAAAACATTGGTATGGTTTGCTGATTCCACACAAGCTATTGCAGCTATAGCCCTTACCGATGAAATTAAACAAACTTCGGCACAAGCCATATCACAACTACAGGAAATGGGTGTTGAAGTGTATATGCTGACAGGAGATAATGCAATTTCAGCACAAGCCATATCTCGAAAGGTAGGAATAAACCATTATAAAGCCGGAGTGTTGCCGAACGAAAAAGCTCAATTCATAAAAGAATTGCAAGCGAATGGGAAAAAAGTAGGCATGGTAGGTGACGGAATTAATGATAGTGCGGCTTTAGCACAAGCGGATTTAAGCATAGCAATGGGGCAAGGCAGTGATATTGCTGTAGATACGGCAATGGCAACCATTCTTTCATCCGATTTGCTGAAAATACCGGAAACCATCCGGCTGTCACAATTGACGATAAAAACAATTTATCAGAATTTGTTTTGGGCGTTTATTTATAACTTGATTGGTATTCCCATTGCGGCAGGTATATTTTATTCAGTAAACGGATTCCTTTTAAATCCGATGTGGGCAAGTGCGGCTATGGCATTCAGTTCTGTATCTGTGGTGTTAAACAGCTTGCGTTTAAAAAGAAAAAGAATAACTTAATAATCAATTAAAATGGAAACAATGACTTTTAAAACAAATGCCAAATGTATGGGCTGTCTTGCTAAAATAGAAGAAATATTGCAAGATAAAATGAACAGAGAAGAATGGAATTTGGATTTGTCCGATTCCAATCGTCCCCAGACTGTAACGTCCGATAAGTTGGCAGCAGGTGAAATAGTAGAACTGATTAGCAAAGCTGGTTTCAAAATAGAACAAATGAAATGAGAGTAATAGCATTGGTTGAAAACACAAGCATATTCAAAGACTATAAAAGTAAACACGGACTATGCTTGTATATTGAAACAAAAAAGCATAAACTGCTATTTGATTTAGGTTCAAATAGTTTGTTTTTGGGAAATGCAGTCAAATTAGATGTGGATATTTCGGACATTGATTCTGTCATTATTTCTCACGGGCACAATGACCACGGGGGAGCTTTGAAGTATTTTTTAGAAAATAATGCCAAAGCGAACATATACATTAGTCGATACGCTTTTGAGGAATATTATGCTAATTTCTTAGGTATGAAATGGTATGTTGGTCTCGATAGAAAATTAAAAGATAATCCAAGAATTATTCTTATCGAGGATGAGTATGTAATAGATGAAGAATTGCAAATATTTTCCAATATAGAGGAACATCGTTATTTACCTACAGCAAACAATAGTCTATTCGTCAAACAAAATGGGACGTATGAGCATGATACATTTAAGCATGAACAATATTTGATTATAACCGAAAGCAATTATAAAACTTTATTCAGCGGTTGTGCTCACAATGGAATAGTCAATATTCTAAATAGAGCCGAAGATATTGCAAAACAGGAAATGAAATATTGCATATCAGGTTTTCATCTTTATGACCCATTGAAGAAAAGAACCGAAAACATAAACCTAATTAAAGATATTGCAAATACGTTTTTATGCCGAAATACAACATTTTATACTTGCCATTGTACTGGTGAAGAAGCCTATGGAATATTGAAAGGTATTGCTGACGAAAAAATAAATTATATCAGTACAGGACAAATAATACAGTTATAAGACATAGCGATTTATTTTTTAACTCAATTAATATTATACATCATGGATTTTTTAGAATTAACAAAAAAGCGTTATTCCGTAAGAAGCTATACTTCCCAAGAAGTAGAGAAAGAAAAGTTGGATTATATTCTTGAATGCGCCCGGTATGCACCGTCTGCCGTAAACAAACAGCCGTGGCAATTTGTAGTGATAAACAGTGAATTGCAGAAAAAAAAGCTGCAAAAGGTTTACTCTGCCAAATGGTTTGCGGAAGCCCCCTTATATATCATTGTATGTGCTAATGATTCGATTGCATGGACACGTCAGTATGATAATAAAAATCATGCAGATATTGATGCTGCTATCACTACGGAACATATCTGTTTGGCAGCAGCGGAACAAGGGTTAGGAACTTGTTGGGTTTGCAATTTCGATATAGATGAATGCAAACATAGCTTGGGATTATCTGCTAATATTCACCCGGTTGCAATAATTCCTATAGGTTATCCAGCGGATTCAAAGCACAATCCAACAGCCCGCAAAAGCATTGATGAGATAGTAACTATATTATAACGTCATCATGCCATAGAAAGAGAGAAACAGGGCAATTACCCCCGTTTCTCTCTGCTTTTATAATGACCTTATACCGTTTCTATACTGCTTTAATTCTATTTCAGTACTTTGACGGATTGTAGCATCCAGTTCATTCAATATTCGGACTTTATCATCGGGAATCATACCTACAAAAGGTATTGTATTTGAAACTGTATTTCCCAATAAAGTTGTCCTTATGCTAAGGGCAGAAATAAAGGTTCTCAACTCCAACAGACGTTCCCGCTCCGATGCCTCAATAAATTTACCCTCTTGTATTTCCTGATAAAGTTCCGATTCGGGAAATACGGTCAAAGAAACGAAGTTTATAGTAAAAGGATGTAGCTGATTAAATATTTCAGCCGTATGGATTGCATTCTGCTGTCCTTTCCCCTTTCCCGCAAGCCCTGTCAGATAAACCAAATTATAACGAATATTGGCTTCTTCCAGCTTTCTGCACTGTTCCAATATATCTGCTGCCGTATTACCCTTATTCATTCTTGACAAGGTTTCATCATCTCCCGATTCCGTGCCAATACTAATACTGTCAAACTTTAAATGACGCAAGTTCTTCAGTTCTTCTACACTCTTCGATTTAATGTCTGCTATGCGGGAAAATGTTCCTATTGTTTCGCAATAAGGGAGATACTTCCGAATCAATAACCCCAAATCCAACAATCTGTTATAGCTCAAAGCAAAAGGATTGGCACCAGTCAGAAAGACACGTCTTGCCTTAGGCTGGTATTCGTGAATTATTTTCAAGTCTGATTCAACTTCCGAAACAGGGGATAATCTAAACTTAGTTCCATGATACAGGCTACAAAATTTGCATTTATGATATGTACATCCTGCTGTTACCTGTAACAGTTGCGAACTTGCTTCATAGGGTGGTCGCCAAATTTGACCGTCAAAGTGCATTTTCTCTATTTCCATACTCTTAATTTTTATAAGTTTCAGTCTTTGCTAAATATTTAGAAAGACCGAAAACTTTGTATATTCAATATATTTAGTTACTTTTGTGCGAACAAAGTTACTAAGATACTTAGTATAAAAAAAGAACTTACCATTAAGTAAGATAGTAACGTAGAGGTAACTATTATTGATTGATAATAAATTAAATAAGAAAAAAAGATGGATGATACTCATTATAGAGAAGCTATTTGTCCTGCCTGTGGAATAATTGACCGTTTCGGTGATAAATGGTCGTTACGCATATTGTTTCTTCTGCATCAGAAGGGAACCTTGCGCTTCAATGAGCTATTAAGAAACACTCCGAATGTGTCACAAAAGATGCTGGCTACAGCATTAAAGAAATTAGAAGCCGATAAGTTAGTGAATCGTAAACTGTACCCGGAAATACCACCAAAAGTGGAATACAGTCTTACATCGCTTGGAAAAAGTTTAATGTTGCCCTTAGATGGTATTATTCAATGGGCTTTGGAACATTCCGATGAAATTTTAGAACACCGTCAAAAAACGGAAAAACAGAAGAAAGTATAGAACTTCAATGTTCTATACTCTCCCTTTTTATCATCTTGCATTCACATATTTATATGAGGATAACAAAATATTGTTATCTATAATTTTAGAACTCTCCAAATACCAATTTGAACCAAAAGTTTCACCTATGAAACTGATACCTTTACCAAGCATAACAGGAATAGTGTAAAGGGTCAGACTATCCAGCAGTCCCGCTTGAATAAGTGTAGTCAAAAGTTTACCACCACCGACTAACAGCATATCATTATCACTTTTCATTTCATGTACTTTCCGAAGTGGAGCATCTATAAGAAATTCCACTCCACAATCCGGCGTAACATTTGCATCGTGGTGGGAAACTACAAAAGTACGTTTACTTTTATATAACCATCCACCCCAATGCTCAAATAAATAGGTATAAGTATTAGCTCCCATCAGCAAGCAAGTAGCCGCTTCGTATTCTTTTCCAATAAGCGATTTTACATTTGAAGTAATCCAGTCCAGTTCATTGTCCGATGTTGCGATAAAACCATCGAGAGACACAGCGATATGCGCTTTAATTTGTTTCATATTGTTAGGCATTAAACAGTTTATATTTTTACGGGTGACCCGTTTATAATCTTTATTCAAACTGTCCGCCAGTATCTCAAAAAAGAAGCGTGAACTCACACTGCTCCACTACGAGGTACTGGCATACCTAAATGACGAAACAGGCAAGCCCACGCTATGTTAAAACATAGCATAGACATTGCGCTGAAAATCTCGTCATTTTGAAAAGTGCCAGTTTTCGTAGTGAGATATTCGGCGAACGAATATGATATATATAAAGGCAACATCACAGGTTACTGTTCAATCGCCATTATCTTCTATGTAACTTTTGCAAAGTTAGCCAAATCCCTGAAAACTCCTATATACAAAACAAGAAATCCTGCCTTACCTTACGACAAAACAGGATTGAAAGCCATTAGAAAAGAAAAAATTAATCGGTTTTCTCCCGGATTAACTTGTGTACGTCCGTTGCACGGTAATAACATCTGCCATCCAGCATAAGGAAAGGGAGTATTCCCTTTTTCCGATAACGGGTCAGTGTTCGGGGGGCTACTTTTAGCAGCAGGCACAAGTCCTGATTATCCAGCAGTTCTTCCCCATCCAAACAGTTACGGCCTTTTATAACTTTGTCTATCTTCTTGTCCTGCATATCGAACCTGTCCATGATACGTTCCATCCATGCAATAAAATCTTCTCTGTCTATATACATAAGGCTGTCTGATTAAATTAAACCAATTATAAAATAACTTTGGTTTGACGGGTCTTTGATGATAATGTCCCGTTCCCGCATGAAGCGGATATAGCTTTTGGCAGTGCGTTCTTTCACGTCCAAAATCTGTTGTATCTGCTCGCACAGGTCTATATAGGTTATATGTTCCTGCTTGCCGAACACGTCACGGGCAACCCCGACCAGTTCCTTTTCCTTGCGCTTCTCTTTTTCCTCTCGTGGCTTTTCTCCTTTGTAAAGGTGCATCCCGGCTGCTTTATCCCATGCGAACAGCATCAAAGGAACGTCCAACGGGCTACCATCCCTTACTTTCAGGGCTTTTACAACTGACTGCGTAGGTTCATCGTCTTTTTCGATGGAAAGAATTGTAGCCGCTTTACGCTGTAATTCGCTACCCAAGTGTCCCCGTAGTTTTAATCCGTTCGGTACGAAATGCAACACGCAGAGAATACAGGTATTATAAATTCCTGCCAGTCGGTATAGTTCATCTATCACTGCCACACTTTCCACTTCATCATTGGCACTCTTTACAAGGTCGGCGATGCCGTCAATAACTACCAACTGGATGCCGCCATACTGGTAATAGAATTTATCCATACTTTGTACAATAGCGTGCAGGCGTTCTTTACGGGACATACCCGTCAGACAGAATGCTTTCAGTTCTTCCGGTTTGTTCTGTTGCTTGGCACGTGTCAACAGGTTACTTACATTTTTGAACAGTTGTACTTCGGACTGTTCCGTATCATAGAGTAATACCGCTTTGTGTTTACTGTTGGCGGCTATCCGTATGCCGAGCGTATCTATTTCCTTATCCGGTTGGCAGATACAGCCCGCTAACATGGCAGCTATATAATTACTCTTTCCTGTTCCCTCGCCGCCTGTAATACCAAACAGGTTTCCTTGTGTCCCTAATGGAACATCTCCGGCAGAAATTATTGCCTGCGCTTTTGCCGGGGGATTATTGAAGTCTATTTCGCACGATTTGAGCATAATCAATGTATCACTATATAGGTTATCTAAAAATTCGATAAACAATTTCAGGAAATCTTCACGGGTATTTCCTGCCTTAAAATAATCGGAAATATCTTTTTCCTCTTTTGTTCCAGGAAGCGGTAGAAGTAACCGTCTTATTCCAAATTCTTCCAACTGCTTTTCCTGTTTGCGTGCGCTTTCCTTTCCCGTCTTGTCAGTATCATATAATAAGATGATATGCTTAAAACGGAACGTCAATTTATAAATCAGCGTAGGCGGGATAGTCACCGTTTCACTGTTGAAGCAGATAGCATGAAAACCATGTGCCGCCAATGACATGACATCCTTTTCTCCGCCTGTGATAAACAGTGTATCACCCTTTGCGGGTAGCTGCTCTAATCCGAAACAATAGTTTTCCCCGAAATTGCCACCATAGAGGAAACGGGCTTTCGAGAACGGACGGTACAGTTTTATGTACCGTTTGTTCTTATACCCGTACATCGGTTCTGTTACGGATGAAGTATAAGTGAACGGTGTTCCATCCGCTGTTACGCTCTGAAAGTCCCGTAAGGAACACACCTTATAAAATTCCAATACTTCCGGTGTAATACCATACTGTTGCCAGTACATCAATTCGGCAAGCGGAAATTTCTGTTCCCTGAACTGGTAGGGTTTGCTTTCCTTTTCAGGTGTTTGCTCCGGCATATCATTTACTATATGGGAAAAAGTACGGGTAACTGGTATCGGATTACCTGTTGCCAGTCCCAATCCCAAATCCCGGTCTATGGTTTCCAGTATTTCCACAAAATCCATTGAGTTGTTGCAGTCCAGCCCTTTAAGTTGCCCCACGAAAAAGAAACAATCACCGCTATAACTGTCGTTGCCGAAATCTTTCATCTTATAGATACCACTTCGGCGGTCGAAATAGATGTTACAGGACGCTTTGTTATCCTCATAAAGCGGGTTTAAGAAATTGCGTCCTATCCGCCAATTACCGGATATGTAATGCTTGAACACGGATAACCCATTATTTGTCCTTTCTAATATTTCTTCTTTCCTTAACATATAGCTGGTGGTTGGTTATCAGGTCGTTAATACTGTCCTTATCTCGTTTAATCAGGCGTTCTTCCAATAATCGTTTTATTTCTCCAATCTTGTAGAAATAATGTCCCTTGATATTGGAATAAGTGACTGTCCCGGCTGCCCGCAAGCGTTGTAATGTCCGGTCACTGATTTTTAGAAATGTGCAGACCTCGTAACTATCCACCCAAATTTCATCCTCATTGGTACTTTCCGCTTCTGTGTGATTAAATATGTAATCGGCAATAGCGGTAATCTTGTTGTCTAATTCCTTATAGGCTTTTGACTCAAATGTTATTATCTCCATTTCGCTAACTAATTGATTTGCTGCAAAGATGGCGGGTCTCAAAAGATAAAAATTACAAGATACAACCAAGTTGGTAAATATTTATTTTTCTCTTTTTCAGTAGCAAAAGCAGGATGTTATTACCCGAAAATCCTGCATTTCATATCTAAATCGTATAAAAACAAAAACTACCAAGTTGGTAGTTACTTGGTAGTTTTTATGTGGACTAAATATCTTTATTATAGTTCGTCCGATTCCATTCGCTTTAACAGTTGTTCGATTACTGATGTAAAAAAGGCAGTTCGATTTTTCTTTCTGCTTTTGAGAGTTAGATATGTTCGATAATAATCTCCTAAATCTATGTCAAAAGCTGCTTCAATGAAAGCCATGATTTCTTTTATTGTCACATTTCCATTATTGAGTGTTGCAATAGCAACAAGTCCATATCCAAACTCTACTGCATCTGATTTAGAGCCAGTCCATTTCAGATTAAAGTCAGAAAGTGCCGCCCGTATTTTAGATATTTGCATTTTCCTGTCTAACAATTGTAATTGTCTATTGAGATATATTCGTAGCATTTCATTCGACAAAATTTTAGCTACCTTGTAATCATATCCAGTAGAAAAGGCTGGGTCTTTATCTAAAAATGCGCTATCAACACACAACCTGAAATTCGCTTTATATCGAACAAAGTAATAAGAATCTAAGTGGGTTGCTTTCGAACGATAATATTGGTAGAAATCAAGATTTTGGTCAAAGAAATATTTCAAATTATCCAATTGGCAATGAAGATACTCTCGTTGTACATCATCACTGCCAATCGGACGTTTCATCTCAATTCTTGTTATTTTGTAAAAGTATAAATACCGACTAAGAATGTCAGGCTTTATATCTTTAAAGAAATGAATTTCTTCTTCTTCGTTCTGAAATTCATATTTTACAGTCATGCTCCGCAAGTTATCGAATAAAGGTCGTATGACATCTATCATATGTAAAGCATCTTCAACGCAGACATTTTCATCAATGCCAAGCAACTCCATTTCTTCATTTATTCGATGCAATATTTCATTGATATAATCTTGCATGATTGAATTTCGTTATAATCAGAAATTTGCATTTCGGGGTGTACGTGGAAACGGAATAACATCCCGAATGTTTGTCATGCCTGTAATAAACAGCATCAACCGTTCAAAACCCAATCCAAAGCCTGAATGGGGAACAGTGCCAAATTTGCGTGATTCAAGATACCACCACAGTTTTTCGGTATTCATATTCAATTCTTTCATTCGCTGCAACAATTTTGTATAGTCGGCTTCCCGTTCAGAACCTCCTATGATTTCCCCAATTTTCGGAAATAATACATCCATTGCACGAACTGTTTTTCCATCTTCATTTTGTTTCATATAGAATGCTTTTATCTCTTTAGGATAATCTGTAACAATCACAGGGCGGCGAAAATATTCTTCCACCAAATGACGTTCATGTTCAGCACATAAATCAATTCCCGGTTTTACAGGGTAGTCAAACTGACGCCCGGATTCTTGTAAAATCTCTATAGCTTTAGAATAAGGCAAACGCATAAATTCATTATTTGCAACGAAATGTAATTTATCCATTAAACCATTATCTACGTTGTCATTTAAAAAAGCTAAATCACTTTCGCAATTTTCAAGTGCATAACGGATTAGATATTTCAAAAAGTCCTCTGCCAAATCCATATTGTCGTTAATATCATTAAAGGCAACTTCCGGTTCAATCATCCAAAATTCGGAAAGATGACGGAATGTATTTGAATTTTCTGCCCTAAAGGTCGGGCTAAAGGTGTAAATTGCCCCCAATGCTAACGCACCAAGCTCGCCCTCTAATTGTCCCGAAACTGTTAAATTGGCTGGGGAACCGAAAAAATCATCTTTTAATTCCGTTTTGACTTCAAAGAGTTCTCCTGCTCCCTCACTATCAGATGTTGTTATTATAGGAGTATTGAAATAGAAGAATCCTCTTTCATTGAAATAACGATGTATGGCAAAAGCCATATTATGGCGCATACGAAATATTGCGCCAAAAATATTTGTGCGTAAGCGTAAATGAGCTATTTCCCGTAAGTATTCTAAAGAATGTTCCTTTTTCTGTAAGGGGTATTCCTGTGGGTCTGCTATTCCATATACTTCAATATCTCCGGCTATTACTTCTACTTGTTGTTTACCTCCGGCAGACCGGATAAATTTGCCCTTTATACCGATTGAACTTCCTGTAGTAATAGTCTTTAGCATGTTCTTTTCAAACTTTACATGTTCAATCACAATTTGAAGATTGTGTACAGTAGAGCCATCATTTAAAGCAATAAAGCTTATATTTTTACTCTGCCGATGCGTACGAACCCAACCTCTCACATAGACATCAATTCCATAAATATCTGATTTTAATAAATCTACGATTCTTATTTTCATAACATTATTCTTTTATGCAATATCTCTAATACTTATAATAAGAGCATTATTAGACGTAAACTTGTCATTAAGAAATAAATCATAATTCAATTCAACACGAATGCGGTCATCATATATTTTAAGCTGATAAAGCAATGTCCTTACTTTTATATTAATATCTCCATCAGCAGTGATATAATCCGATTCCGTTAATTCCCCATTTAGGAAAGACATTTCAGTAAAAATCGACCCTGTACGATATAAATTAGCTTTTTCCGGGTTGATTATCAGTCGGTTTTCAACAACATGTCCTCCTGCACATAGTTCTCGGTATAAAACAGAATGACTACTATCGGAACGTGAATAGTTTCCAATGGCATTAGTTACTATTTTATCCGTATAGTCGTCATAGCGTTGAATATTCTGAACGATTATTCTAACATCCTTTTTCATAAATGAGGCAAGTTTTCACGGTATTGCCGCAAATAAGCTTCATCTTGATTATGGATTTGTTGTTCCAAAAAATGAACCATCTTTTGCTTATCTGTTTTTAAGTTACCACGGACTTGGATTAAGTTAGAAGCTCCATCAGTAGCAAACCTTGCATTTACCGTCAAGCTCTGAATCAGTGTTTTTAACTCCCGCAATTTTTCAATCTCTGTTTCCTCTTTCCAATTTCCTGCTTGAATTTCTTGAAATAGCTGAGAGGTTGGATAGATGGTTAGCATGGAAGCATCTATGATTTGTGGGTGAAGTTGGTTAAAGATTTCCGCAGTTGCCTTTGCGCCAATTTCCCCTCTCCCTGAACCGGAAATACCTGTCAAGTAAAAGAAATTATAGCTCATATCCACCTCTTCTAACTTTTTGCATTGTTCAATAATATCTTTAGACAAATATCCCTTTTTCATAAAAACAAGTGCTTCATCATCTCCCGTTTCAATTCCAAACGTAATTCCATCATAACCGAGGTCTTTCAACTCTTGCAAGTCTTTGACGGATTTCTGGCTAACATCAGTTATTCTTGCAAAACAACCGATGCTCTGACAGTTTGGAAAATATTCATGTACCATCTTCGCCAATGTTTTGAGCTTATCCACACTAAGTACAAAAGGATTAGCTCCTGTAAAGAATACTCTGTCTGCATCTTTATAGTAGTGATTAGCTTCTTTCAAATCTGATTTAACTTCTTCGAGCGGTGACATTCGAAACTTGAAAGGCAAGTCTTCATAAAGAGTACAGAACTTGCATGAATGGTGAGTACATCCTGCTGTAACTTGAATTAAAAGGGAGTATGCCTCATAAGGCGGTCTCCAAATAGTTCCTGTGTAATGCATAATTATTTCTTCTTTTATTTATGTAAACAATGACCAAAAACAGTAGAATATCAACTGTTATTTAGTTTCTTTTTCGATGGCAAAGATATAAATATACTTAGTATAAAAAAAGAAGTTACTTAAACGTTAGGCAGTTAACAAAGGGGTAACTATTTTTGCGTATCAGATAGTTACGTGCGAAAAAAAAATAAAAAAAGATGGGAATGGTATATTTATAAGGTGATGTAGAGAAGATTTATAAAAAGCACCCGGTGTCCCTCCGAGTGCTTCAACCACAAAAATTTCAATTATAATCTATCTATAATGAAACTTTCTGTGGCAAATATAATGATTTTCATTCTATTTCTTCGGCTTGCCTTTCTTTTCAGGAAACACGAAAGTAACATTAAACTGCCCGTCAAAGGCAAGTGAAGCGTCAAAGACTTTACCATCCCTGTTCTTGAACCCTTTGATTAGCCCGGTTTTCCCGGTAGCCACCAGTTCGGTAATCTGTTTGTCTGTTAGTTGCTTTTCGCTCTTGTTGCGGAAGATGGTAACGGAACAATCCACATTGGAACATTTGGCGACTTTCGGATAGAAAAGGATGCGTCCGGTCTTGCATTTGGGGCAAATGCAACCACTACCCGAAGCGAAAGAAAGCTGAACGTCCAAAAGTTCAGCCGTGATTTGCCGTGCATATACTTCGATGCCTTTACGGAACGTATCGGGGTTCATTTCGCCGCTTTCTATTTTGGCAAGCGTATTTTCCCACATTCCCGTCATTTCAACGTCTGCTATCTTCTTGTCCCGGATGATATTGTAAACGGCAAGACCTTTCTCGGTCGGGACAAGGTTCTTTTTCTCCCGGACGATATACTGGCGGGAAAACAGCGTCTCGATGATGGCTGCCCGTGTTGCGGGCGTGCCTATACCTGTATCTTTCATGCTGGCTTTCAGTTCTGTGTTTTCCAGTTCCTTGCCTGCGGTTTCCATTGAAGAAAGCAGGCTGCTTTCCGTGTGTAACGGCTTGGGCTTGGTCTGTTTCTCCAACAGTTCAACACCGGAAAGCGGTAAACTATCTCCGTCCTGCATGGCTGGCAAAGTGGCGTTATCTTCTCCGTCCTCTTTCTCGCCGAATACGGCACGCCATCCGGCGGACTTGATTACAGACCCTTTGACCGTGAAAAGCGACCCTGCACATTCCAGCGTTACACTGGTAACGTCTTTGACGCATTTTTCAGAAAAGGCTTCCAACATTCGTCCGGCTATCAGTTCATAGATTGCCTGTTCGTCTGTTTCCAGTTTACCGGGCAGGTTTTCCGTTACTATCAGGGCGTGGTGGTCTGTTACCTTGCCATCGTTCACAGAACGGGAATTTAAGGCTTTACCTTTCATCCCGGCTGCATACCCGGCAAAACGGGCGTACTGTTCCAAATTAACAAGACATTCGGGGATTTCCTCGAATACGTCCTGTGAGATATAACGGCTTCCGGTTCGAGGATAGCTGATTAGTTTACCCTCGTATAACTTTTGTGCGATGGATAGGGTTTTGTCTGCGGAAAAGTTCAGTCTCGTATTCGCTTCTTTTTGGAGCGTGGTTAAATCATAGAGCAAGGGCGGTTCTTGGTTCACTTCCTTACGTTCTACGGTTTTCACCTGAACCGTTTCCGCTTCCTTTATCCTTTGCAGCGTGTCGATGGCGGTCTGCTGCATATCGTATTTATCTGCGGACAGGGCGACAAAAGAAACATCGTCCTTTGCTGCCTGTAATTTCAGTTGCCAATACTTTTGCGGGACAAAGTTCTTGTTCTCCAAAAAGCGTTTGCATATCATCGCCAACGTGGGCGACTGTACCCGTCCCAAAGAAAAAGTACCCTGTCCGGCTGCCACGCTTAACGCCTGCGATGCGTTAATGCCTATCATCCAGTCCGCTTCACTACGTGCCTGTGCCGAACGGAACAGGTTGTCATACAGGTTACCGGCTTTCAGGTTTTGCAGTCCCTCACGGATTGCCTTGTCGGTAAGGCTGTTTATCCATAAGCGGACAAAGGGCTTGCCACATCCGATATATTGGTATATGTAACGAAAAATTAATTCACCCTCTCGACCTGCATCAGTGGCGCAAATTATCTTGTCTGCCCGGCTGAATACTTCCTTTATTACCTTTAGCTGTTTTAACGCTCCGGGGTCTGCCTTGTACCCCTTTTCCGCTTTCACCTGCCGGGGGACAAGCTGAAAGTTGTCCGGTAGGATGGGTAAACTTTCCCTGCGAAAATTCTGTACTCCGTAGGCTTCCGGCATTGCCAAACCTACAAGATGGCCGAACGCCCAGGTAACGAGGTAGCCGTTACCTAAAAGATAGCCATCTTGTTTTTCGTTCGCTCCTACTATGGCGGCTATACTTTTAGCTACACTTGGTTTTTCTCCGATTATTGCAATCATTATTTTTCTGTTTTAAGTGTTCTACTTCTTTTTGTCTTAGGATTTTCCGGTCATAGTAGATGTGGTAACCATCTACATAAAATTGTCGGTTCTGTTCGTCAATGGCTTTCCAGTCCGCTCTGTAACAGGCAAAGATTAACAGGACAGCACCGACAATCGAGATAAGGGTTAATGCAGTTATCATCTTTTGCGTCCCCTGCTTTGTTTGGGTTTGTCCGCTTGCTCCTGCTTCTCCTTTTTATCCTGCTTGGTTTTCTGTTTTTCAGCGGGCTTGTCCTGACCCTTTTTCAAGGGTTCTTTCACTTTCTTGGTGGCTTCGTTGGTCTTGCCCTCCGAATTGACCGCTACCTGTGTACGGTTCTTGCTGGCGGGGGTAATTTCTTTCACGGCGGAACGGTCAAAACTGGGATTGTCACTGTAAAAGCCTAACTTCTTCTTATCATGGTTCACCTGAATATAAGCATCGTATTCGACCCCTCTCCGGCCTTTCAGCCCGGCAACAAAAATGGTCTTGTCATTGACTAAATCCTGCTGTTGCTGGCGGGATAGCTCTATTCCTGAAATGCTCTTGGGAATGGTTACACCGTCACTGGTGACAAGGCTGTTCTGCTGCGTCTGTTTCTGCCCTTGCTCCTGTGACTGTTTGGCATTGGGATAGATAAATTCCAGACTTTTCTTGTCGGCATTGACCTGAACGGTTGCGGAAAAGGGATTTTTACGGTTGGAAATCATATTTTCAAGGAATACCCCTTTTCCCTCCCGTAAGGCTTGTTGCTGTTCCTTGTTCAATTTGATACCTTTTATTTCATCGGGTATTTGGACGCTGCTTGCACGCATGGAAACCAGTTCGTTTGTCACTTTATCCACACTGACAAAAGAGGGTATCATTTCTCCAGTGATATAGTTTTTCAGGTTCACTATCCGTCCCATGTTTCCCGTTTCAAGAAGATTGGCTTTGTCCTCTTTGGAAAATTCATGCCCGAAGAACGGGCGTTCAAGTTCCGGCTTTTGTCGGATGCCGTGTATAGCCAAAACTACATTCCCGTCTTTGTCGTGCCGGAAAGATAGGCGTGCGTCCATCTTCATAATGGCAGAATTGTAGTTTCCCGAAATGGTGAACGCTTCGGGTGACTTATAGCCCCTTAACATGGGTTCTAAAGCCTTTGCCTTTTCAAGCTGTTCTTTGGATAGCCCGAAGTTCTTCAGGGCTTCCCAGTCCACCTTGTCGGGGTCGATGTAATATTTGCTTTTGTCGGGTTGCTGCGGTGCTTGTGCTGTTGCTCCCGCTTCTTTGGCTGGCTGCTGCCCGTTTTGGGTTTCCTGCTGTTCTTTCTTCGCTTCCTGCTTCACGGTTTCAGGTGTCACCCGGTAACGCTCTATGTTCGCTTCATTTTCCGGTGTAGGATTGTTGAAGTTATCCCTGATTATCGGCTCGATTTTGGGAAGTTCCAACTTCGGGATTTTGAAGAAGTTGAAGCGGGTCGGGTTCTTCAACTGGTTCATCATGTTGGAAAAGAAATTGGAAAAGAAATCACCGTGACGGTCGAATTTCAATAGTTCACTGTTGTTCTCCGGCGGTACGGTTTGAAGTTCCCCGTTTTCATCCACGCCTTTTACTGCGCTGATTGTCTTTTTCTCCTTATCCAGTACAAGAAGAATATCCATCATCTGTTCGTCAGTGGTGGACTGGTTGGCTGTGTTTACATCCATAATGTTTTGAATATTAGTGAATAAATATAATTTTCGGAAGTAAAAGTAAGGATGAAATAGAGTATATTTAAGGATTTGGGAATAGGTGGCTTCATTTGTCCCTGTTTGGCTTCATTTGTCCACAGAAGCCACAAAAAAAACAGCGACTGAACACCACTATTCAATCGCTACTTACCAAGTAATAAATAAAATCTACAATATGATTTTGTTTAAAACAATATCAGAAGATGAGCGTCTTATACTCTTATTAGCTGGCAATATAATATTTTTAGAATGAGTGAGTAATTCACTGCCTTGTTTAACGTTTTGGGCTGTATAGCTTAATTCAAATGAATATAAATCAAACTCAAGATACATTTGTCTAATTTCAGGCGCATTATCATAAGACAATATCCATTTAAACCTATTTGTGCCTTTTAAATGCTTAGATAGTTCTAAATGGTCATTGTGTGTATAGTAATTCATATACAATGATTTACCATTAACGTAATATGGTGGGTCTAAGTAAACAATTGTATTATCACTTGATATTTTACCTAAAAAGCTAAGAGCATCTTCATTAGAAACTTCAATCTGACCAGCTCTATCTATTATATTAGACATCCTTGTACATAAATCTTCTTTATTAAAACGACAATCTATTTTATATTTCGCACCATCTTGTTTTTCTTGGCTGTTTCCTCCAATCGGGCCAGCAGTCAATATACCAGACCTATTTGTACGTGACAAAAAAAATGTTGCAAAGCCTACATCAAAAGATGGTCGTCGAGCTTGTTTCAATATTTCTCTTTGCTTATACCATTCATTGATTGTTACTTCTGTATCTCTTACCCGATTAATAAAATCAGATTTGCATTTCAAGAGATAATACCAAAATGAATATATACAAACATTTGCATCATTGATTAGTATTCTATCGACATTGTCATTTAATAATAGATTTATTGCTGTACCCGCTCCTCCAGCATAAGATTCAGCATACACCATATTCTTCATAGAGTTTGCATTAAGCAAATCTACGAAAAACGGTGTCATTACCGATTTTCCACCTGGATATCTAAGAGGAGTCAAGTTCATATTCAAATCTTATCTATACTTAATTCTTTTGCAAAGTTATTATATATGGTCACAAAATCTGCAACAAAAGTGTTAAACTCTTCTGAATGGTCTTTTTTCCAACGATGAATAGTTTTGGTACACCAAGTGGTTCCCAGTTCTTCTTGCTGCTTTCTGAACCACTTCTTTGCATCTTCCCTACTACGAGTTATTTGCTCAATAGAATAATCTCTAAAACAAAACTGTTTTGTGTAATCAGGATTTAAACTTGTCCATAAAGGGTCTGTATCACTCAAATTATAGAGTAAATTGGCTATAATTCTTTCAGGAGATTCAGAACTTGGCAAAATGAGTACATTCTTAGCACCTCTTATCTTTTTCTTATTTGCAATGTCATTCCTAACATCCCCATCTAAAACAATCACCGAGTTTGGAAAGGTAAAAGAGGGAACTTTACGATATACTAAATCCATTAAAGTAGAACAAGAAATTGTAACATCAATAAATTTGAGATTACGGACTTTAGTCCCAAGTAATTTCTTTGTAAATATTGCAGTTTCCTTATCTTCCGTATAAACTTCAATTTTTGTTGTTTTTACATTACTAATAATCACATTAAGTCTATTACTTATTGTTGCAAACGGTACATCATCAATAATATTGATATTTTTATCTTTCTTTTCAAGGAAAATGACTTTTACCTGATTTTTTGTTGCTTCCTTTAAGGATAAATCTTTCTGTAATTTACACACCTTTTCTAATAAAGAAAGTGAATGGGTTGTAAAAATTATCTGTAATGATAATTTAGATGCGTATTTACGCAAGACTTCTATCAGTTTATTTTGAGAGGCTGGATACATTGTTGCATCAATTTCATCAATAACCAATAAGCCACCCTTATAATCATCAGGAAAATCTTTTTTAAGTCTTCTGAATGATAGTAAAGCTAAAATAATCTTTCCTATATTGTCTTGTCCCGCTGAATTTTGCGACCAATCGTAATAGTCAGTATTAACTCCTAACGTATTTTTATTAGGACTTTCTAAATAGTCAGCTTGCACTATACTATCTAATGAAATAAGTATTTCGTTATGGAGTTCCTGATACAACTTAATTTCATCAGCCGTCAATTCTACATTGGTGCTTTGATGTATTTTATCATCCTCACCAATAGGAAATAACCTTTTAAGACTTAAATAAATAACAGGTAACTGTATATAACCAGACCCTTTACTTCTATTTCCTTTTCTCCAAAAACGAATTTCTCCTGTAGTTTTATCACGTGGAATACTTTGGATAACATACGGTTCTTCTGAATTGTGTAGAAACAATGTCCATTCATGGCTATTTGCCACATCAAAAGTCTTAGATAATTTAAACTTGTCAGCGAAACTGGATATATAATTTCCCCCACATAGAGGTTTTGCAGTATTCATTGTTTTATGACCACGCAAGCTAAATGTTTGACTTAATATACCTAATAAAGTCGTTTTCTGTGTTCCATTTTGACCTGCAATAACAGTTATTTGGTCACCCATTTCAAATTCTGCATTAGCAAACCCTCTAAATTTAGAGATATGAACTTTTTTTATTATCATAAATACATATAATTATAAGTTATATCAGAGAAATTATCCAGCATAATTATCTCCTTATTTTTCTAACGACCACAAAATTAATGATTTTATGTATATTAAGATAGTATTTTAAACATTTTGTGATTCATCTTTAATCAAGTGGCATAAATCAGGGTCGTTCTTTATCCGTTCCATTTCGTCCGTGACAATCTGCTGAACTTCCTGCTTGACCCGGTTGTAATTTGCCTGTATTTCTTCCTGCATACAGTCGTTCCCGTCCTCGTCCCTGAAATCTATAATTTGGGGCAGCTTCTTGTAATTGGCTGTTTCCCGTTTCACCTTATCATTATCCACCACAATTTCGCAATGAAAAATCTTCTGCTCGATGCGTTCATCGAAGTTGTCGCTGACTGCACCCACGGACATACCTTGCGTTAAGTTGGATATTTTACTGGGTGGTATCAAGCTATCCATCTGCGTACTGATAGAGGTTGATTTATCATTCCGGTTGATAGTCATACTTTGGCGTTTTTGAAGTACCTTTCCGAAACGGTCTGAAAGTGTTTTTGCCGTTTCGGAAACCACCTGACCGGAAAAGATATTACCCACAGTATTTTCGATAACTTTGCTTTCCTTGTCCCCATAATCCCGGCGTAACTGGCTGAAATCCTGAAAGCCCAAACAAACAGCCACCTTATTACTTCGTGCCGTTGCTATTAGGTTATCCAGTCCTCGAAAATAGATGGTCGGTAATTCGTCAATGATTACGGAACTTTTCAGTTGGTGCTTCTTGTTTATCAGCTTTACGATACGGGAATTATACAATCCCAAAGCACAGGAATAGATATTCTGACGGTCGGGATTATTGCCTACTACCAAAATCTTAGGTTCTTCCGGGTTGTTTATATCCAGTGAAAAATCATCCCCTGTCATTACCCAATATAAAGCTGGGCTTATCATCCTTGAAAGCGGGATTTTAGCACTTGCAAGCTGCCCTTGAAGCTGGTCTTGCGCATTGGATTCCCATGCGTCCATGAACGGTGAAAGGTAGTTTTCCAGTTCGGGGTAACTGGTTAAAATAGTGAACGTATCGGCATATTTCTTGTTCAGAAATTCAATGGCGTGTGGGAATGTACAATACTTGCCCCCCTGATAGATTTTCAAAAACCAAATGATAGAAGCCAGCAAGATAATCGGGCTTTCCACAAAGAAATCTCCCTGCTTGGTTATCCAACTGCGGTTAAGGTTTAACATGATGGTATAACTGGCTTCGTATGCGTCCGATATGTCCGTCATAAATGCCGGATTTATCGGGTTGCATCGGTGACTTTTACGTGGGTCGTCAAAGTTAATCATATAGAATTTAGGTTTTACCTTATACCCGTCTAAATGATTGATTAGATGGTTATATGCTATCTCCGAAAGGTCAGGATATTTGTAGTCATAAATATAAACAGCAAAGCCTTTTTCGATTTGCTGTTTTATGTAATTATTGACTATCGCATACGATTTTCCCGAACCGGGTGTACCTAAAACCATGCTTGCCCTGAACGGGTTTACAACGTTTATCCATCCATCGTTCCATTTCTTTTTATAGTAGAAACGGGTCGGCAGGTTGATGGAATATTCGTTTTCTATCAGGCGTGTTTCCTGTGCGAAACTTTCATTCTCGGTGTTAAACACATCATCCATCAGGTTATTTTTCAGCAAACGTGAAATCCATACTCCGGCAGCAAGTAGCGAAAGATACCCGGCAGTCATGGCAAAGATATACAGACCTGTATTTGCAGCCAGTGGTAACGGCAGAACCAACAGCCACCAGTTCAGGAAGAACAGGATAAAACCGATTGTCAGGAACATATAAATCTTGTTCCATGTGATTTTTTCCTCTTTCACTCCCTTTGTACCCAAACAGGAAAGCGCAAGGAATACCACTGAAAAAAGTTTGGTATATAGGATATTGGAGAACAGCCCGGCGGTACGCTGGAAGTTCAGCAGGATTTTATCGACTACCCCGATATTGATACCCCACTCCCTGAACGACTGGTAACAAAACCAATAGATGTTTATCACTACAAATAAAATACTGATTGCCCGCATAAAGTCCATGACCTTTGCAAGTCCTCTTAAATCATCTTCATTCTGCATAATTGAAATTTTATAGTTATTAAATACGCCTTTGTTTCTTCTTCTTTTTCTTCTTGGGTGGTGGAACTTGGCTGTTGTCGGGTGGCGTATTGTCCCCACCGGATAACAGGCTGAATAGTCCCGCAACGGCCTTGCCTGTATTTTCAAGGTGTCCGGTCGGGTTATATTCCGGCGTGTGTTCCTGCATTTCCTGTTTGTTGTTTCCCGTCAAAGTACGGGAGCCTGTAAACAGGTCGTTGAACACATTGGCGGAAAAGTCCTTTCCCAACCGTGAACCGTTCAGGACGGTACGGTTTTCGTGGTCGATGAATGTTACACCGTATATCCTGCCTGTATCGTTCTGCCGGAAAAGTACATCTATACTTTTCTTTTTTAGTTCTTGTTCCAGTTCCTTACGGTTACGGGCGGATTTCATCACTGCGCCGACCGTCCGGCGGGTACGCTCTTTCAGGTTCTTGTCCTGAATGTCCTTTGTGGATTTCTTGATGTGTCGCTGGATGGCTTCGTAACCTACCGACTTTCCCAAAGAGGAAGATTTGAACGGGTTTCCCTGCTTTTCTCCCTTGTCATTGGTCGCCGAATAGACAATGCCGTTATAGGGTTTGCCGTTCACTTCCCCTTTCACTTCCTCCGCCTGTACATTATATATAGATAGCAGGGCTTTGTACTCCGTGAAACTTTGGAAACGGTAACTACCTGCAAGGGCTTTCACCGTATTGGATAACTGGTGCTTTACGTCCCCTGCCCGGTAGTCCACCTTTTTAAGTTCGGGGCGGTCGGCTGCCTGTTTCTTCTCCGCTGGATGCAGCCCGTACTTCTGTTCCAGTTCACGGGTGATTTGTTTGCTGCGGATATGCTCGAACTTATCGTTTATCTTTTTACCCGTATCATCTACCCGGATGGAA
>NZ_EQ973356.1:456197-459952 GCF_000157055.1 Bacteroides sp. 2_2_4
TATATGATGCCTTGCAATATCTTCGTGCTTGTACACCATATACGGCTGGTTGCCGTACCCCAACTTATCCATATATTCTTTGGCAATATCCGCAAGCTGGCTGTCGGAAAGCACATCGTCCGGGTGCGGGTTCAGGGAGATATGAATAATCGGCTTTTCCGTTTTCAGGTCTGCGGGCAGGTGCATATCGAAACATTCCATACAACGCCGGATGCTGAAATTTCCGTCCTCGCTTTCAAACATACGGTTACTTAAAAGTACCTTCCCCTGCTGTTCATCCACCTTGTTTTGGTTGTAGGAAAGCGCACCGAACAGGGAACTGCCTACGCTTATCTTTGCAACCATCTTGTTTCAAATTCACGGGTCAGTTCAATAATTTGGCGGTTCAGGTCGGCAAGTTCCATCGTTGCCTTTTCCAGTTTATAGAGAAAAGCGAGAGCTTTCTTCTCTGAAAAATTGGTATTTAGAGCCTTTACCACCTGATTATAATTCACGGCGATACCCCTGTACTGGGAATATAAAGCGGTCAGCCGGGTATAATATTCGACTGCCGCCTTGTCGATTTTAATCACTTTGAACGGTTCGCCGAAGATGCGGGCGGTGATAAAATGCGCTTTCGTGCGCATACCGGACTGGTCGAACAATGCCAAAAAGCGGGCGTGGTCTATCGCATTGAAGCTGATAGAGTACCTGAACACTGCCGGGTCTGCTTTGGGCTTTCGTCCTGCGCCACCCGGACGGGACGCATTTTCATTTTTCTGTTTCATACTTCTTTTTTTAAAGGGTTACGACTTCGGAGTGACCCTATCCCGGCTTCGTCCGGGCAAGGCGTTCAAAGCTGCTAAAAGAATTTCAAGCTGCTTAGAACACACCTTGCTATTTGCCAGTGCAAATAAAAATCCGCCTACGGACGGATTGGGGTTAGCGGATATTGGAACGCTCCCGGCGGCGGGGGCTTGGTTAGCCTGACCGATACCTTTCGGTTGCAAAGTAACAGGTATTAAAAATGCTGTGAAATAGCGGGTTATAGGACAAATGAGGACAAATGGGGACATTTGAGGACACATCTCGAAACGGGTTGTTTTTCTGCGTTTATTTGTCCCGGATTTAAGAAAGAAAGCAATATGGACGGATGGAAATATGTATCGGCAAGCGGACGGAAAGAAAGCGGTTTTGAAAACTTGAAAACAAGATTTCAAGATTGCAATCTTTCAAGAAAGCAGGAAAGCAAACCGGATGGGATGATTGAAAGCAAACAGTCTGCAAAGAAAACAAGCTGTCTTTGTGGAATGAATGAAAACAAAGAAGCAAGAAAGAAAACAGGCTGTCTTTGCAGAAAGGAAACAATCATTCCGGCTTTCGGGCTTTCAACATGGTACGAAAGAAAACTATCCGTCCATCTGTGCAGATGGAATGAAATAAAGATGTATTACAATAATTGAGTATTACAATGAAGAAAGAAACCTTGTATGTGGCTTTCTCCACCCAAAAGGGCGGGGTCGGCAAAACAACGTTCACCGTCTTGGTGGCGAGTTACCTGTATTACCTGAAAGGGTATAACGTGGCAGTCGTGGATTGCGATTATCCGCAACATTCCATTTCCGCCATGCGCAAACGGGATGCCGAACAGGTAAACAGCGATGAGTATTACAAACAGCTTGCCTTTCACCAGTTCAAGACACTGGGAAAGAAAGCGTACCCGGTGCTGTGCAGTTCACCGGACGAAGCGATAAAAACGGCGGATGAATTTCTTGCGTCTGCCGGGATGAATTACGATGTGGTCTTTTTCGACCTGCCCGGAACGGTGAACAGTGAGGGCGTTATCAATTCCCTTTCAGGAGTGGATTATATTTTCACTCCCATAGCTGCCGACCGGGTGGTATTGGAAAGCAGCCTTTCCTTTGCGGTGGCTATCGACAAACTGCTGGTAAAGAATGAAGCGTGCCGACTGAAAGGGCTACACCTGTTTTGGAACATGGTTGATGGACGGGAGAAAACAGACCTGTACACCCTGTATGAGCAGACCATTGGGGAACTGGAACTGCCCCTTATGAAAGTATTTATCCCGGACACCAAAAGATTTAAAAAGGAACTGGATGCACAGCGTAAAACCGTATTCCGTTCCACACTTTTTCCGGCGGACAAACGGCTGGTAAAGGGCAGCAACATGGAAGAACTGATAACCGAAATCGCATACCTTATAAAACTGTAACGATATGGCAAAGCAAAGCGGCGGGAAACCGCAAATTGACGAGGATTTTATGAAAGAGATTATTTCACAGGGCTTGCCCGTGAAGAAACAGGAAACGCCAACAGTGATGGTGAAAACGGAAATAGAAACACCGGATAAACCGGACGATAAAACAGGTACGGTGGAAACGGTAGATAAACCGGAAATCAAGGCAGAACCAAAGGAAGAAAAGGCGGTAAAAGAACCTGCCCGGCGGAAAAAGAACGCTCCGGGCGACTACCGGGAAACCTACTTCATGCGGGTGGACTTGACCGACCGCCAGCCGTTATATGTCAGCCGTACCACACACGAAAAGCTGATAAAGATAGTAACTGTTATCGGCGGGCGTAAGGCGACCGTGAGCAGCTATGTAGAAAATATCCTGCTCCGTCATTTCGACCAGTTTCAGGACGAGATAAACGAACTGTACGAAAGCAAATTTGAAAAGCCGTTCTGATATGTTGAAATGGTTTATTATCGGAACACTCCTGTATTACGCCGTTCTTTTATGGCGATACTGGGATAGTTTGGGAACATGGTTCACGGGTGGGAAAAGAGAGCCGGAACAACCGGAAAGCAAACCGACCGTGAAAACCGGAAACGGTGATTGCCTTGTAGGTGCAAGCCGTTACCGGATGGGACAAATGAGGACAAACGGGGACATCTTAGGACACCTTTCAAAAGGGGTGGATAATGCTTCTATATTTGTCCCGCAAAGTGATGAAACGGTAACGAAAACGCTTGATAACGAACTGGCAGATGAAAAAAACGCCGATACCCCGCAAGCGATTGAAACCGAATTTGAAATGGAATTTGAAACGGAAGATGCGGAAGAACCGAACGTTTCACAGGATGAAATCGAAGCGGAAGAAATCGCCTGTTACATGGGTGAGGGTGAACCGGAAATGGCACAGGGTATCACGCTGGGGGAACTGGGGCAAATGGTTCAGGTCATTCAGGTTAAACAAGCACCCGAAGCGGAAGAACGGCAAGCGGTACAAACCATCTGCCGGACGGAAACGAACCTGTTTCATTCGCTGGTGGAACAGATTAACGGGGGCAGGTCACGGGTAGCGGAACTTTTACAAAAGCATGAGATACCCGTACCCGCCATCGTTCCGGTTGCCGGAAATGATAAAATGGCAACCTTTGACATGAACGATTTTCTTTAATGGTAAACTTTAAATAATAAGATGATGAAACAAAGAGATTACGGTTAAGACAAACCTTTCTGAACACTGGGGAACATTCCTCACAACCACAAAAATTCAATTATTAATCACTCCGCCGGGCGGACTATCCACCCGTCCGGCAATTTAAAAATCAATGTATTTATAATGAAAAAGAAAGTTCTCTTTTCGGCAGCCGTTCTTTTGGCTGCATCCTCCGCTTTTGCACAGGGTAACGGCATGGCGGGTATTACAGAAGCTACCAATATGGTAACAAGTTATTTCGACCCGGCGACAAAATTAATTTACGCCATCGGTGCGGTGGTGGGCTTGATTGGCGGCGTGAAAGTATATGG
>NZ_EQ973356.1:462388-468644 GCF_000157055.1 Bacteroides sp. 2_2_4
AGCAGTGGAGACCCCGACACCAGCAAAACGGCGGCTTCATGGTTCGGGGCTTGTATCTTCCTGATTGTGGCTGCCACCATCCTGCGTTCATTCTTCCTCTAAAAGAATGGACTATGGCAGACTATCCGATTAACAGGGGAATAGGCAAGCCAGTTGAGTTTAAGGGGTTGAAAAGCCAGTATCTTTTCATTTTTGCGGGCGGGCTGTTAGCCCTGTTCGTGCTTTTCATCATCATGTACATGGTAGGCATTAACCAATGGGTGTGCATCATCTTCGGCGTTACTTCGGCAACGCTGCTTGTATGGCTCACATTCCGGTTAAACGAAAAGTACGGGACACACGGGTTAATGAAATTGTCCGCACGCAAAAGCCACCCTTTCCATATCATCAACCGAAAAGCCATATCCCGATTATTCACTAAAAATCAGAAACAAGCATCGAAATGAGAAATATATTAAAAGCTACCACGCTGGAAAACAAGTTTCCATTGTTCACGGTGGAAAACGGGTGCATCGTTTCCAAAGATGCCGACATAACGGTGGCGTTCCGGGTGGAACTGCCCGAACTGTTCACCGTCACGGCAGCCGAATACGAAGCGATACATTCCGCTTGGAACAAGGCGGTAAAGGTGCTGCCCGATTACAGCATCGTACACAAACAGGACTGGTTCATCAAAGAAAACTATGCGTCCGACATCCAAAAGGATGATTTGAGTTTCCTTTCCCGTTCCTTTGAACGGCATTTCAATGAACGTCCGTTCTTGAACCATACCTGCTATTTGTTCCTGACGAAAACCACAAAGGAACGCAGCCGGATGCAGAGTAATTTCTCCACCCTTTGCCGGGGCTTCCTTGTCCCCAAAGAGATAAGGGACAGGGAAACGGTTACAAAGTTCCTCGAAGCGGTGGGGCAGTTTGAAAGCATTATGAACGATAGTGGTTTCATTACCCTTACCCGCCTGACTTCGGACGAGATAACCGGAACAAGTAAAACGGCGGGTATCGTGGAAAAATACTTTTCACTCTCACAGACCGACACCACCACATTGAAAGATATTTCACTGGGTGCTGACGAAATGAAGATTGGCGATGATATTCTTTGTCTGCATACCCTTTCGGATGCGGAAGATATGCCGGGCAAGGTGGGAACAGATACCCGCTATGAAAAGCTATCCACCGACCGGAGCGATTGCAGGTTATCTTTTGCTTCTCCGGTGGGCGTGCTGCTCTCCTGTAACCATATCTATAACCAGTATATCTTCATTGACGACCATACGGAGAACCTGAAACAGTTTGAAAAGATGGCTCGCAATATGCACTCGCTTTCCAAATACAGCCGTGCTAATCAGATTAACAAGTCTTGGATTGAGGAATATTTGAACGAAGCCCATTCACAGGGGCTTATCTCCGTCCGTTGCCATTGCAATATCATGGCGTGGAGTGACGACCGGGACGAATTGAAGCACATTAAAAATGATGTGGGGTCACAGCTCGCACTTATGGAGTGCAAGCCACGCCACAACACCATCGACACGCCGACCCTGTTTTGGGCGGGAATACCCGGCAATCAGGCGGACTTCCCGGCGGAAGAAAGTTTCTACACATTTATCGAACAGGCTCTTTGCCTGTTCACCGAAGAAACGAACTACAAAAGTTCGCTTTCACCCTTTGGTATCAAGATGGTGGATAGGGTCACGGGAAAGCCGTTGCACATCGACATATCAGACCTGCCCATGAAAAAAGGTATCATTACCAATCGCAACAAGTTCATACTTGGGCCGAGTGGTAGCGGCAAGTCATTCTTTACCAACCACATGGTGCGCCAGTATTACGAACAAAATGCGCACGTCCTGCTGGTCGATACCGGAAACAGTTATTTAGGTCTGTGTGAAATGATAAACCGGAAAACGCACGGGGAAGATGGGATATATTTCACCTATACCACTGAAAACCCGATAGCGTTCAATCCTTTCTATGTGGAAGATGGGGTATTTGATATTGAAAAGAAAGAGAGTATCAAAACGCTTATCCTGACCTTATGGAAAAGGGATGATGAAGCACCCACACGGGCGGAAGAAGTGGCTTTGTCGAACGCTGTAAGTTCCTATATCGAACTGATTACTAAGGACAGTTCGGTTACTCCCTGCTTTAATACATTCTACGAGTATGTGAAAACCGATTACCGGGAACACCTGCAAGAAAAGAACGTCCGGGAAAAGGATTTTGATATAGACAATTTCCTGAATGTATTAGAACCTTACTACAAAGGGGGCGAATACGACTATCTGCTGAACTCCGATAAGGAGCTTGATTTGTTACATAAACGCTTCATTGTCTTTGAGTTGGATAATATCAAAGACCACAAAATTTTATTTCCGATTACTACGATTATCATCATGGAAGTGTTCATCAATAAGATGCGTAAACTAAAGGGTATCAGGAAATTAATATTAATTGAGGAAGCGTGGAAAGCAATTGCATCGGCGAATATGGCGGATTACATAAAATATTTGTACAAAACCGTCAGAAAGTATTTCGGTGAAGCGATTGTAGTCACACAGGAAGTGGAAGATATTATTTCTTCTCCCATTGTAAAAGAGAGTATTATAAACAATTCGGATTGTAAGATACTGCTCGACCAAAGAAAGTACCTGAACAAGTTCGACAGCATACAGAACCTTTTGGGGCTGACCGACAAGGAACGTTCACAGGTGCTTTCCATCAACCTTGCCAATCATCCCAGCCGGAAATACAAGGAAGTTTGGATAGGCTTGGGCGGTACACAATCAGCCGTATATGCCACAGAAGTGAGTTTGGACGAATATTTTACATACACAACGGAAGAAACGGAAAAGATGGAACTTTTCGCCTTGTCCGAAAAGTTAGGCGGAAATCTCGAACTGGCTATCAAACGGCTTGCCGAAAGCAAGCGCAATCCCGAAAAATAATCAATTAACAATTTAATAATCAATCAGTATGAAACATTTAAAATTCTTGTTTCCGGTGCTGTTATGCACCTTGTTACTGGGGCTTTCCTCCTGTAAGGAAACGAACGCCGACCGTCTTAGGGCGATGCGTGGCGACTGGGAAAGCGTGAAAAACCGTCCGGCGTTTACCCTCTTTGAGGAAAACGGGCATTACAGGGTAACGACCCGCAAAATGACCTACCGGGGGACGATCCAAACGGAAACCTATCAGATTTCGGAAAAGGACGGAAACCTGTTCATCGAAACGGGGCTTTCCGTCCTGCTGACCTACGACAAGGAGAACGGCCGGATTCTGCTTTCACCCGGCGGAGAATATAAACGGAGTAAACAACCAATAAAGAAGTAAGCGTATGAGAACAAAGATTATAATGCTGCTCGTAGTATGCAGCCTGTTTACCGGAAAGGTAAACGCACAGTGGGTAGTGAGTGACCCCGGTAACTTGGCGCAAGGGATTATCAATGCGTCAAAGAATATCGTGCAGACATCATCCACCGCACAGAACATGATAAAGAATTTTCAGGAAACTGTAAAGATTTACCAACAGGGTAAGGAATACTACGACAGGCTTAAATCCGTGCATAACCTTGTCAAAGATGCCCGAAAAGTGCAAAAGTCCATCCTGCTTATCGGGGAGATTTCCGACATCTATGTGAACAGTTTTCAGAAGATGCTTTCGGATGAAAACTATACGCCGGACGAACTTTCAGCCATCGCCTACGGCTATACCCAACTGTTGCAGGAAAGTTCCGATGTGCTGGAAGAGATGAAAAGCGTGGTAAACATCAACGGGCTTTCCATGTCGGACAAGGAACGGATGGACGTTATCGACCGGACGTATAACGCCATCAGGAATTACCGGGACTTGGTGAGTTACTACACTCGCAAAAATATTTCCGTTTCCTACCTGCGGGCGAAAAAGAAAAAGGACACTGACCGGGTAATGGCTCTTTACGGCTCGGCGGATGAACGCTACTGGTAACTTCTAATAAATCAAAGATATGTTATTAGCAATCGAATTTGATAACCTGCATCAAATACTCCGTAGCTTATATACGGATATGATGCCGCTGTGCGTAAACATGGCGGGGGTAGCCAAAGGAATAGCGGGACTGGGGGCTTTGTTTTATGTGGCTGCCAAAGTATGGCAGTCGCTCGCCAGTGCCGAACCGATAGACGTTTACCCGCTTCTGCGTCCCTTTGTGGTTGGCTTCTGTATTATGTTCTTCCCCACATTCGTACTGGGTACGATTAACAGCGTGATGTCACCCGTAGTCAAAGGGTGTAACAATATGCTCGAAACGCAGACTTTCGATATGAACGCTTATCGGGCGCAAAAGGACAAGCTGGAATATGAAGCGATGGTACGCAACCCGGAAACGGCTTACCTTGTTTCGGATGAAGCATTTGATAAACAGATTGACGAATTGGGATGGTCTGCCAAAGATATTGCCACAATGGGCGGTATGTACATGGATAGGGCAGCCCACAATATCAAGCAATCCGTCCGGGACTGGTTCAGGGAACTTTTGGAACTGCTCTTTCAATCGGCAGCCCTTGTGATAGATACTATCCGAACCTTTTTCTTGATTGTCCTTGCCATACTGGGGCCGATAGCCTTTGCCATCAGCGTGTATGATGGCTTTCAGGCGACACTGACCCAATGGATAACAAGGTACATTTCCGTTTACCTGTGGCTGCCCGTTTCAGACCTGTTCAGTTCCATTCTTGCCCGAATACAGGTGCTTATGTTGCAAAAGGATATTCAGGAGCTATCAGACCCCAATTTCGTACCCGATAGCAGCAATTCAGTGTACATAATTTTTATGATAATCGGTATCATCGGTTACTTCACCATCCCCACCGTATCAAACTGGATTATTCAGGCGGGCGGAATGGGTAACATGAGCCGGAATATTAATAATTCAGCCAATAAAGTAGGCGGTGCTGCCGGGGCGGTAGCCGGAGCAGCAACCGGGAACGCTGGCGGCAGGGTCGGCGGTAAACTAATCAAAGGTAACCAATAAATAAAAATCAAGATGGAATTTAAAAGTTTAAAGAACATTGAAACCAGTTTCAAACAGATACGGCTTTTCGGTATCGTGTTTGTCGTCATGTGTACCCTGATAACGGGTTATGCCGTTTGGAACTCCTACACGTTTGCCGAAGCGCAACGGCAAAAGATTTATGTGCTGGACGGTGGCAAATCGTTGATGCTTGCGCTTTCGCAAGACCTGACACAAAACCGTCCGGTTGAAGCAAGGGAACACGTGAAGCGTTTTCACGAACTCTTTTTTACATTGTCCCCGGATAAGAACGCTATCGAAAGCAATATCAAACGGTCGCTGTTCCTTGCCGACAAGAGCGCATTTAACTATTACCGTGACCTCTCGGAAAAGGGATATTACAACCGTATCATTTCGGGCAATATCAGCCAGACCATACGGATAGACAGTGTTTCTTGCAATTTCGATGTGTACCCGTATGCGGTGGCTACCTATGCCCGCCAAATGATTATCCGTGAAAGCAGCGTGACGGAGAGAAGCCTTGTCACCCGTTGCCGGTTATTAAACGCTGTGCGCTCGGATAATAACCCACACGGCTTTATCATGGAAAGTTTCGAGATAACGGAAAACAAGGACTTGAACACCATAAAGCGGTAAGCCATGATACGGAAAAATTCTCTCTCCGGTGAATCAGGCGATTACCTATGTGCAGGACTGGGCGGATGAAAAACTCCGCCGCCTGTGCGGGCGCATGACACCGGAAATAAGGCTGGCGGTAATCCTCTTTATGCTCCTGTTCTTCGGCGGGCTATCCATCTACTTTACGGTATCATCCATTTACCGGATAGGAAAAGAGGATGGCGAAATCCTGCGGATAGAACACATCAGGCAGTTGCAGCTACAAGGTAAAGACAGTACGAACATTTTTAATCAGTCAGACAATGGAAGAAAAAGAAGTGAAGAATGAAATTCCCGCACCGGAAACGGACAGGAAGAAAGAGGAAAAAACGAAAAAAGAACTTACCCCGCAACAGATACAGCAACGGAAGAAGATGCTGGTTTACCCGCTTATGGGACTGGTTTTCTTGGGGTCTATGTACCTGATTTTTGCACCGTCCGAAAAGAACGAAGCAAAGGTGGAAAGCGTGGGCGGCTTTAACGCCGATATTCCGCAACCCAAAGGGGACGGGATAATCAGCGATAAAAAGACAGCTTACGAACAAGAACAGATGGAGAACAAACAGGCGGACAAGATGCGCTCCTTAC
>NZ_EQ973356.1:468845-510410 GCF_000157055.1 Bacteroides sp. 2_2_4
AGGATTTTGCCTTTTCGCTCGGAGAGGAAAACGGGAACGGGGAAGAATTGACCCTGATAGATGATGCTCCGGCAGAAAAGCCGAAAACCAATGTAATAGACTTCGGGGCGGGTGCGCCGAACAATAGCCGTTCCTCTATCCAGTCTTCGGCGGCAGCTTATCGGGACATGAACCGTCAGTTAGGCAGTTTCTACGAAACGCCGAAAGAGGACAAGGAAAAAGAGGAACTGAAACGTCAGGTGGAAGAACTTACTGCCCGGCTCGATGCCAAAGAAAACGGGGCGGGCAGCATGGATGAACAGGTGGCTCTTATGGAAAAGTCCTACGAACTGGCGGCAAAATACATGAACGGCGGACAGCCGGGACAGGTAGCACAAGTAACACCCACCATAGCTATTCAGGAAAAAGGAAATGCCACACCCGTAAAATCGGTATCGGACAGGACGGTTTCAGGATTGCAGCAGCCCATGAGCAACAGCGAATTTATCGCCGAATACAGTAAGCCACGCAATTACGGGTTTAATACGGCGGTCGGTAGTAGCTATTCGATGGGAAAGAACACTATCCGGGCGTGTGTGCATAACGACCAAACACTTATGGACGGGCAGACCGTCAAACTGCGGTTGTTAGAACCGTTGCAAGCAGGGAACGTGATTGTCCCCAAAAACAGCCTTGTATCGGGAAGTGCCAAAGTACAGGGGGAACGGCTCGACATACTGGTTTCCTCGCTCGAATATGCGGGTAACATCATTCCGGTGGAACTTGCCGTTTACGACAGTGACGGGCAAAAGGGGCTTTCCGTCCCCTCGTCACTGGAACAGGAAGCGGCAAAAGAAGCGATGGCGAACATCGGTGCGGGACTGGGTACGAGCATTTCCTTTGCGCAAAGTGCCGGGCAGCAGGTCGCAATGGATATAACAAGGGGCGTGATGCAAGGCGGGTCGCAATACCTTGCCAAGAAGTTCAGAACGGTAAAGATACACCTGAAAGCGAACTATCAGGTGATGCTTTACGCCAAACAACAGTAATTTATTTATCAACCATAAAAATTTCAATCCAAAATGAAAAAGTTAATTATCATGTTCGCCCTACTTTTGGGCGTGGTTTCAATGAAAGCACAAAGTAACGATTTGTATCAGGGCATCACAAAGAAACTGCCTTACCGCCAAATGGTGACACCTTACGGCGTACAGGTGACATTCGCCAAAACGGTACATATCATTTTCCCGTCTGCCGTTAAGTACGTGGATTTAGGCAGTAACTACATCATTGCCGGAAAAGCGGACGGGGCGGAAAATGTTGTCAGGGTCAAGGCTACGACAGAGGGCTTTCCCGGTGAAACCAATTTTTCCGTTATCTGTGAGGATGGCAGTTTTTATTCCTTTAATGCAAAGTACGCACATGAACCGGAAATGCTGAACATCGAAATGAAAGATTTCTTGGAGAATGAGGACACAACGGATTTCAGCCATACCCGGATGAACATCTATTTCCGTGAACTGGGCAGCGAAAGCCCGCTTTTGGTAAAGCTGATTATGCAGTCCATCTACAAGAACAATGACCGGGAAATAAAGCATTTGGGATGCAAGCGTTTCGGGGTGCAGTTCTTGGTAAAGGGGATTTATTCGCATAACGGTTTTTTTTACTTCCACACACAGGTAAAGAACAGTTCAAACGTGCCGTTTGATACCGATTTTATCCGATTCAAAATTGTGGATAAGAAAGTAGCCAAAAGAACGGCTATTCAGGAAACCGTTATCGACCCGGTACGGAGCTATAACGAGATACTGGTTATTGGTGGTAAAAGTACCGTCCGTACCGTGTACACCGTTCCACAGTTCACCATACCGGATGATAAGGTCTTGGTTATCGAACTGGTGGAAAAAAACGGGGGCAGACACCAAACTATCCGGGTGGAAAACTCGGATGTCGTGGCAGCCAAAGTGATTAACGAACTTAAAATCAAATGAACATGAAAAGGATATGCTGTATTATATCCCTTTTTGTGCTGTGCCTGACTTTCAACCAGGCACACGCACAAAGATGTCTGCCGGGAATGAAAGGCTTGCAGGTTACGGGCGGCATGGCGGACGGTGTTCACTGGAACAGTAAAAGCGATTTTGCCTATTATTTCGGGGCGGCTCTTTCCACCTATACCCAAAACGGGAATCGTTGGGTGATTGGCGGGGAATACCTCGAAAAGCATTACCCCTATAAGGATTTGCAAATACCCGTGAGCCAGTTTACAGGCGAGGGCGGTTACTACCTAAATTTCCTTTCCGACCGGAAGAAAACCTTTTTCCTCTCTCTGGGTCTATCTGCCCTTGCCGGGTACGAAACAAGTAACTGGGGTGACAAGCTGCTGTCGGATGGCTCGACCCTGATGGATAAGGACGGTTTTGTCTATGGCGGTGCGCTGACGCTGGAACTGGAGAGTTATATTACCGACCGGGTAGTATTCCTGATTAACGCACGGGAAAGATGCCTGTTCGGTTCTTCCGTTGGCAAGTTCCATACACAGTTCGGTATCGGTCTAAAGATAATCATGTGATAAACTAACCTATTATATATAATGTATATGAGAAAGATTTTAAGCCGTATTTTGATGGGCTGCTATGTAATGGCCGCCATCTTATTAGTGAGTGCCTGTAATGACAATGTGGATATACAGCAGTCTTACCCGTTCCGTATCGAAACAATGCCTGTACCGAAGAAATTAAAGGTGGGCGAAACGGCGGAAATACGCTGCCAGCTTCACCGGGACGGACGGTTTGAGGAAACAAAGTATTTCATCCGTTATTTCCAGCCGGACGGGGCAGGAACACTGAAAATGTCCGATGGGACAGTTTTACTGCCGAATGACCTGTACCCGCTTCCGAGTGAAACATTCCGGCTTTACTATACCTCTGCATCTACCGACCAGCAGACGATTGACATTTATATCATCGACAGCTTTGGACAGATGCAGCAACTTTTACTAAGTTTTTATAATGGCAACGGCAAGGAATAATAAGCCTTTTTAAATGAATATGTTAATAAACATCCAATAAAATATTGTTGGGTGTTTATTTTGTGCTTATTTTTGCAATAAAAAACATGAATGCTCTTGCTTTTGTTGTCGGAAATGCAAATTACGATGGGGAACACAATAAACTCATTAATGCTATAAATGATGCAAATGATTTCTCTGCAAAACTATTAAATTTGGGATTTGTTGTTATGAAATCAACAGATTGTACTAATGAAAGTTTTGATAGAGATATTCGGAAATTTTCAGAAGACTTAAAAAAATATGATGTTGGGCTATTTTATTTTTCCGGTCATGGTCTTCAAATAGAAGGAAAAAACTATCTAACATCTATTGACACGAGCTTTGCAGATTCTATATCAGCAAAGCATACATCTATTCCATTAGATGAGGTAATGGATTATATGCAGCAAAATAAGACAATTGTAAAAATCCTAATTTTAGATGCGTGTCGTAATAACCCATTACCAGATAGAGGTATCAATGCAGGATTGGCTCCCATTCATGCCCCTAAGGGAACAATAATTGCATTTTCAACATCTCCAGGAGAAACAGCGATGGATTATGGGGCAGGAAGAAATAGTATCTATACAGGTTCGTTATTAAATCATATCGATGATAAAAATATTCCTATTGAAGACTTTTTCAAAAGAGTTAGAACTTCAGTTTTCACATTGTCCAATGGCAAACAAACAAGTTGGGAACATACTTCATTAATAGGTAATTTTTGTTTCAATTCGGGACAATTGATACATTCCACTAATTTGCCATACAATAAAGAACATATTGCAGATAAAGATTTTATTTCTAAGGGGTCACCTATTGATGATATTATTGATTCATTAAAATCATACGATTGGTATAAACAAAATCCTGCAATAAGTAAACTAAATGGATTAAATAAAGCCACAATAGATATAAGCACACGCTTTTTGTTAGGTAGAAATTTGCTACAAACAGCGATAGGTGGAGAATTTGCTGCCAATGCCATTTTTAACAATCTATCAAATTGGTTAGATACATGGTTTAATGGAAAAGAAAATCATGTCTTAAATGGAATTTTATATGAAATATATTTTAACTCAGAGGGAAAGTTTAGACAAACAAATTTCAAATCAGGTCTAATAGACAAAATTTTTGATTTAGAAGAAAATAAGAAATTTGCTAAGTCTTTTGCTTTTATTCATAATCAATTAGAGGCATTCCGAGATTTTCTATTCTATTTACCGTCCTCATCACCAGTAACACTACCTGTTGATATTCGACTAAAAGAAATAGATGAAGATTTTTTGGGAAAATCTATTAAAAGGAAATATCTTGATTCCATAAAAATTCATGGAACAGAGATAATGAACACTGATTCTAATGAAGAGTGGTACACAACTGTAGCATACGACCAATTTATAGACAAATTGCATTTGGAATTATGCGTTCCAATGAAGCGTTTAAGAATATCAATAAATGAACAAAATACACAAGATTTGAAATTACAAATTCCAATGAATAAACTATTAAAGTAGCTAACATTTGGAGCAATGATATAAAATAGGGAACATATATGGGTTTCTTTGCTACTTTATTTCCCGGTACTCATGAAAGAAAGTAGCGGCAGCAAATCTGCTGCCGTTCTTCATCAACAGGTTACAATATCCTTGACGGGCGTGTTATGTTCCAGCCATTCTTTTACACAGTCCATGTTATATTCACTTGTTATCACTGCCTTATCTGCGCCTATGGGAGTGAAACGGGTGCTTTCGTAGCTGTCTATCCATCCTTTCAGGGAACAGCCCCCCCACGTTTTCACGTCTTCAAAAATGGCGTCCAGTGTGCCGATGGGTTCGCCGAAAGTAACTATCATTGCATCGAATGTCGTTTCGTCCGGCAGGAGTTCCAAATATTTCAAGGAGCCGAAACCGTCCGGTTTGCGTCCGAAAGACCAGTCATAAGAATAAAGTTCATCACCCCATTGGTGCGGCGTGTCAAAACGTACTTTCATCTGCACGGAATATTCGTTTTCCTCTACGGCTTCGATAACACCCGTTACCAGTAATCCTGTAAATATGCACTTGCAACGTCTGCCGATAATCTTGTTATTTACTTCTGTCGTTTTCATAAATGTACTTATTTATATCGTTATTGTTTCTTTTCTTTTTTCGCTATCCATTCATCCCGCTGGCGGCATTCGGCAAGTGTTTTAGCCACTGTGCTGAACAGTTCCATATCTGTATGGCGATAATCATACTGAAAATAAATCTGTCCCCTGAATGCGCCTAAACAGCATTTTACATATTTTTCCTCTCCCGGTGTTTGGGTAATGCTTACCCCGTTTTTGTTTAAAGTTTCCATATCGTTATAATTTAAAATGAGTTGTCAGATAATCAAAAGCGAAAGCAGCACAATGAAAATAATCGCCATGCAAAACAGGTAAACGGCAGAGATAAACAGCCGGAGAACGAACCGGATAATAAAAAAGCCTATGGTTAGGGCTATCCACATTCCGGCGGTGCTGGTGGCTGCCTGATAGATGATAAAAGCAAGTATAAACCATCGTAAAAAAGTCGTTATCTTATTATATACTTTCATTGTCTTGGTGTGTTATGGGTGGATTGCTCCACCCGGTTAGTAATCAGGCACAACGGAAAACAAAACCGTTATCCATCCAGTAATCAGTCATAAACAAGTCACGGGCAAAAGCCGAATAATCAAAGTAGGTCTTTGCGAACTCCGGCAGGTCGTAACATTCCTCTACAATTCCGTAGGCGTAATCTTCCTCGTCTTTATACTCTCCCTGATATTCGTCCTCAAAAGAAGAAATAAGGTCGTCCGCATCTTCTTCGCTTATATCGCTGTTATGGTGGTCGCACCATACGAAAAACGCTTCCTGCTGGGTTTCGCTTAGCTGCTCGATGGCGTCCCGCAATTCAAAGAACTTTTCAGAAAGCCAGCTTTCGGAAATCAGGGCTTCGGGTATGTTCTCGTAGTCCTGAAACATCAGTTCCGGGTCTTCTTCGTCCTTGTGCAGCTCCCGGCACGCTTCCAAAAACTCGTCCTTATCCGAATAGTCGGACAGCTCTAACCACTTGCCAAAAAGTGAACCGTTGTTATACTTGGCATACGTACCTACATAAACTCTTGCTTCTGATAATGTTACTGTTTCCATGACTTCTGTATTTTTAAATTTATGCGGATTTGAGAGGTAAGGGAGTTGAAGTTTCATAACCTTTTTTCCTGTTTCTCGTAAATCTGACTTTTTTTTTATGCGTTTCCGGTCGGGGCGGTCGTTTTCGTTTCATATAGGCTTTAAAGGGTAGTGTTTAGGCTTTGCAAGGTTTTAAAGAAAAATATTCTCTAGACGAAGTACAGCAGGAAGATTTTTGTTTAAACCCTTTAGGGCTTGACCTTGCAAAGCCGTTAAGAACACGGAAATACCTTTGCCTATGTGATACGAAAATGACTGCTGCGGCTAGATGACTGCCTAAGAGGAAGATTTACAATCAGAGAAACAGGGAAAAAGGTTTTATTTTAAAGGTAGGATATTGTGTTTTTGTTGCCAATAACAAAAAAAGGGCTTAGATAAGCCCCTCGTCCGTAAAGCTGTAATAGTGTTCATCCGTTAAGATGATATGGTCTAATAGAACTAAATCCAAGCATTTGCAGGCTTCCTTTATTTTTGAGGTGATTTGTTTGTCCGGTTCGCTCGGTTTGAGGTTGCCCGATGGGTGGTTATGTGAGAGGATTATCCCGGAAGCGTGGACTTTCAGGGCGGTTTGCAGGATGATTTTCACGTCCATTACAGTTTCAGCCATCCCGCCTTTGGAAATCAGGGAAACGCCTAAAGCCTTGTTTGCCCGGTTGAGGAACATTACATAACTTTCTTCGTGGTGTTCCATACATTCCGCATAGAACGGTTTCAGATAAGAATAGGACGTTTCGGAAGAGAGTATTTTCACCCTTTCGGATGCTTTTACATTGTCTTTATAAGAAATAGTGATTTCCGGCATGGTAAACTCTGTTGTTTTCATGACTACTGAATTTTAAATTAAACAATAAGAAATTTTGCCGGACACCCACAGTTTGGCGGGGACTTCAACCAAATCTTTTCAAAAAATACAACCCGCAGGTGTGGAGATTTTTTAGAAAACCGGGACGGTTCGGATTTGGTACTTGTCCCCGCCGGGCTGTAACTTTGCTAAAATTTGTGATTGAGGTACATTATTTTAGGGAACTGAAAAAGGGGTATCACTGGTGACACCCCTTAGACAACCGAATACCTTAAACCGTTATTCGTCATAGGTTCTATATCCTATCGGTTTTCGTGGTTTTGGTTCGGGCTTGCTTAATAACTGGGTAAGTGCTTGGTACACTTCGCTGAATTGTGCATCCGTACTTTCTTCCAGTTCTTCAATGCGCTTTAGTAGTTCCTGATAGCCTGTTATCATTTGACGCAAGGCTACAAATGCCCGCATGATGGAAATATTCACCTGTATGGCAATAGGACTGCGTAGCACACCGGACAAGGCGGCTACTCCCTCCTGCGTGAAAACATAGGGCAAATATTTAGTATGTTTACCACGTTTTGAACTGGTTTCTTCTTCCGTTTCATCGGGATTATTCTTTAAGGTCACAATTTGTGACCTTAAACATTCTACTTCTTCCTTTGTCAGTTCAAACATAAAATCACTTGGGAAACGTTCAATATTACGTTTGACAGCCTGTTTCAAGGCTTTTGTTTCCACCTGATAAAGTGCCGCAAGGTCACTATCAAGCATAACCCGGCAACCTCTGATTTCATAAATCTTGCTCTGAATGATTTGTAAGTCCATAATGTTATTATTTAATGGTGAGTAATTAAAAGCATAAAGGGGCTTATCACAACTTGTGACAAGTCCCCTATACAACTATTTCATTGATACTTCTTTGTAGATTTTTTCAATGCCGACAAACTTCTTGTCAAGCCCCTGCATATCGTTACTGATTTTGTTATTGGTAATTCGGGCGTATATCTGTGTCGTTTCTATATTGGTGTGTCCCAACATCTTGCTGACTGTTTCAATGGGTACACCTTTAGCAAGCGTAGTCGTGGTTGCGAAAGTATGCCTCGCAAGGTGAAATGTCAAGTTCTTTTTAATACCACATACATCTGCTATTTCTTTCAAATACGCATTAAGTTTCTGATTGCTGATAATAGGAAGTACCTTTCCGTCCGGCAATTTACCTTTGTACTTTTCCAATATCATTTTAGGAATATCCAGCAAAGGAACATTCACATCTGTATTTGTTTTTTGGCGTTTGGTTATTATCCATAAATTACCGTCAAAGGACTTGCGGATATTATCTTCCTTTAAGTTTGCAACATCCACATAAGCCAAACCACTGAAACAGGAAAAAATAAAAACATCACGCACCTGTTCCAATCGCTCGGAAACCATTTTCTTTTTGAGGATTATCTTTATTTCATCTTCTGTCAAATACCCCCTATCCACTTTTTCTAAACGTATTTTATAACTGGCGAATGGGTCGCCTATCAAGATGCCGTTATTACGGGCTATCAGGATAATGCGTTTAAAAAACTGCATAAACTTGGCGGTCGTATTAAAGCCGCATTTACAGGTGGTACGCAAATATAACTCGAAGTCAGTAATGAACATCGGGGTTATTTCCTTTATAGAAATATCCGACAGGTTATATTTGCTTTGGATGAACTCTGCAAGATGGCGGCGAGTCACTTCATATTTACGATAAGTGGCAATCGTTTTAGATATACCGACCAACTGCTTAACATCGTCATTGTGCTTTGGGAAAAGGTTAAGGATGGTGTCGTGGTTCTCACTATGACCCAAAAATTCATTCTTCACCTTTTCGGCGGTAACATAATTGTCACGCCGTTGCAGTTCGTGATAAATGGTGTTCAGGGATGCGTTTATATCATCCAGCAATCTATTGATGCGGGTAGCTTCCGCAGAACGTCCGGCGGCTTTACCTGCCTTACCATCCCAAATTTTGGGTTGAACATCAAGTTTGGAATTAAAACGACTTGCCACACCGTCAATCGTGACACGGACGAAAATAGGGTAACTGCCATTGTTTTTTTGCTTGTCCTTTTTCACAAAGAAAAGAACGGAAAATGTACTCTTCATAAACTCACTTTTTTTGGTTACAAAACTACGGTAATTAACTCAAAGTGAAGTTTATACAGGCTCGCCAAATAGCGACAGAAGTTCGCCAATTTCGGACTAAGTGTACCCCTTTTGGACTTTCAGTTGTCGGGGGTACGAGTTAGGTTACTAACTTTGTTTTTTAAGGTCTAAATGATGTCCGGTAGGGCAGACATAAGGGGATAAAAAAAGTCCCACAAATCGTTGAATTTGTGGGACTTGGCTGTTCATTGTCCGGTTTTGTCCGGTTAGTTCAGCGGAGAGACAGGGATTCGAACCCCGGGTACCTCGCAGTACAACGGTTTTCAAGACCGCCGCAATCGACCACTCTGCCACCTCTCCAAAACTCCTTTATCAGAAGTGCTTTCCGTTGAAAGCGGTGCAAAGGTACGAATCATTTTTAAATCTGCAAACATTCTGATATTTTTTTCGCGAATTAATCGTATTTTTGCAGTTCATTAGTAAGAACAGAAATATGATATACCCTCAAAACTTTGAGCAAAAGATAGGATTCGACCAGATAAGACAGTTACTAAAAGATAAGTGCCTCAGTACTTTAGGTGAAGAAAGAGTTACAGACATGAACTTTTCCGAGCAACATGAAGAGGTTGAGGAGAAATTAAACCAAGTAACAGAGTTTGTCCGCATCATCCAGGAAGAGGACGGATTTCCCGATCAATTTTTCTTTGATGTCCGTCCTTCGCTAAAACGTGTGCGGATAGAAGGAATGTATTTGGACGAACAAGAATTATTTGACCTACGCCGTTCATTAGAAACCATCCGTGACATTGTACGCTTTCTACATCGGAATGAAGATGAAGAAGAAAACAATACCCCCTACCCTAGCCTGAAACGACTGGCAGGAGATATTGCCGTGTTCCCGCAACTGATAGGGAAAATAGATGGCATCCTTAACAAATATGGAAAAATCAAGGATAATGCCTCTACCGAATTAGCCCGCATACGTCGCGAACTTGCCAGTACGATGGGAAATATTTCCCGTTCATTAAACAGCATCCTGCGTAGTGCGCAGTCCGAAGGATACGTGGACAAAGATGTAGCTCCCACCATGCGTGACGGACGTCTGGTGATTCCAGTTGCCCCTGGACTCAAGCGAAAAATCAAAGGTATCGTACACGATGAATCTGCCAGCGGAAAAACTGTGTTTATAGAACCGGCAGAAGTGGTAGAAGCCAACAACCGCATCCGTGAACTCGAAGGTGATGAACGACGTGAGATCATTCGTATCCTTACCGAGTTCTCGAATATCCTTCGTCCATCTATTCCGGAAATTCTTCAATCATACGAATTTCTGGCAGAAATAGATTTTATCCGTGCGAAAAGTTACTTCGCCATACAGACCAATAGTCTGAAACCCGCCGTAGAGAATGAGCAACTACTGGATTGGACAATGGCAGTGCATCCTTTATTACAACTTTCATTAGCCAAACATGGAAAGAAAGTCGTACCACTGGATATAGAGCTCGATCAAAAACAACGTATCCTTATTATATCCGGACCGAATGCCGGAGGTAAGTCCGTCTGTTTGAAAACAGTCGGTTTGCTACAATATATGCTGCAATGCGGCATGCTGATTCCCTTGCACGAACGTAGTCATGCCGGTATATTCAGTAGCATCTTTATCGATATTGGTGATGAGCAATCTATTGAAGATGATTTGAGTACCTACTCTTCTCACTTGACCAATATGAAAATCATGATGAAGAGCTGTAACGAACGGAGCCTCATCCTGATTGACGAGTTCGGTGGAGGTACGGAGCCGCAAATCGGAGGTGCTATTGCCGAAGCTGTACTGAAACGTTTCAACCAGAAAGGAACATTCGGAGTCATCACTACCCACTACCAGAATCTGAAACATTTTGCCGAAGATCATGAAGGAGTAGTGAACGGAGCCATGCTTTACGACCGTCATCTCATGCAAGCACTTTTCCAATTACAAATCGGTAATCCGGGAAGTTCGTTCGCCGTAGAAATTGCACGAAAAATCGGACTACCGGAAGATGTCATCGCAGATGCTTCGGAAATCGTAGGAAGTGAATATATCAATGCCGACAAATACCTTCAGGACATCGTGCGCGACAAGCGTTACTGGGAAGGAAAACGTCAAACTATCCGTCAACGGGAAAAACACATGGAAGAAACCATTGCCCGCTACCAAACGGAAATGGAAGAGTTGCAGAAATCACGGAAAGAGATCATCCGGCAAGCAAAAGAAGAAGCGGAACGGATGCTTCAGGAATCCAATGCACGCATTGAAAATACAATACGCACAATCAAGGAAGCACAAGCTGAAAAGGAAAAGACACGCCAGGCACGTCAGGAACTGACAGACTTCCGTACTTCTTTAGATGCGCTGGCTTCTAAAGAGCATGAAGAGAAGATTGCACAGAAAATGAAGAAATTAAAGGAGAAACAAGAACGGAAGAAAAATAAGAAAAACGAACCGAAAGCCGCAGTCTCTTCCCCGTCAAGTGCTCCTAAAGTAGTGCCGATTGCAGTAGGTGAGAATGTAAAAATCAAAGGACAAACAAGTGTCGGCCAAGTGATGGAAATCAATGGTAAAAATGCGACCGTTGCTTTTGGAAGCATAAAAACGACCGTAAAAACAGACCGTCTGGAACGTACCAATAATGCACCCAAGACGGAAGGAATCGCCAAAAGCACCTTTGTCAGTAGCCAGACGCATGACCAAATGTACGAAAAGAAGCTTAGCTTCAAACAGGACATTGATGTACGTGGAATGCGCGGAGACGAAGCTCTGCAAGCAGTCACCTATTTTATCGATGACGCCATATTAGTCGGCATGGACCGTGTACGCATCCTTCACGGCACAGGAACGGGAATACTTCGTACATTGATCCGCCAGTATCTGGCCACCGTACCGGGAGTGAGCCACTATGCCGACGAACATGTGCAGTTTGGCGGTGCCGGAATCACAGTAGTCGATTTTGACTAACCTGTAAACAAAACGTCCAAAGAACTTGTTCTCATTTAGAAAACCACTACCTTTGTTACAGTGGTTTTCTAAAACGAGAATAAAGCATGAAGAATAATCTGTTAAGCGAAAAGCTTATTTACACAGGAGACAGTCTTACTCCTACCCACTTACATCTTTGTACTTACAATGCTACCGAGATGCAGGAAAGCGCCAACGACACCTTTCAAGCCATCAAGGGAACACTGAACAGCGATCGGATCAATTGGCTACAAATACACGGAATGAAAGATACGGAGACTATCCGAGAAATTTGCAGTCATTTTGAAATAGACTTCCTAGTCCTGCAAGATATACTGAATGCGGATCATCCTACCAAGATAGAAGAGCATGACAAATACATCGTCCTGATCTTAAAAATATTCTACCCCAACGAACATAAAGAAGAAGACGAACTGGACGAGTTGCTCCAACAGCAAGTTTGTCTTATTCTAGGTAATAACTACGTACTTACTTTCCTCGAAAAGAAACCGACTTCTTCGATGATGTCAGCTCCGCCCTGCGTAATGATGTCCTGAAGATACGCAGCCGCCAGACTGATTATCTACTTAGCGTGCTGCTCAACAGCATCATGGGAAACTATATTTCAACAATCTCTTCCATTGATGACGCACTCGAAGATTTGGAAGAAGAACTGCTCACCATCACCAGCGGTGATGACATCGGAATTCAGATTCAGGCATTACGACGCCAATATATGCTGATGAAAAAATCCATCCTTCCACTAAAAGAACAATATATCAAGTTACTACGGGCAGAAAACCTGCTTATTCACAAAGTGAACCGTGCCTTTTTCAATGATGTAAACGACCACTTGCAATTTGTATTACAGACCATTGAGATCTGCCGGGAAACTCTTTCCTCATTAGTCGATCTGTACATCTCCAACAATGATTTACGTATGAACGACATCATGAAGAGGTTAACCATCGTATCCACCATCTTTATCCCTTTGACATTTCTGGTCGGAGTATGGGGAATGAATTACAAATGGATGCCCGAGCTCGAATGGCAATACGGGTATTTATTTGCCTGGATTGTAATGGCAATTATCGGTATTATTGTATATTTGTACTTCAGAAAAAAGAAATGGTATTAACAAAAACACATCATCAGTCATGAAATCGATAAAAGAGCTATATAGAATAGGCACAGGACCTTCCAGTAGCCACACTATGGGACCGCGCAAAGCTGCCGAAATGTTTCTGGAACGTCATCCGGATGCTGCATCTTTTAAAGTAACCCTTTACGGCAGTTTAGCTGCTACAGGCAAAGGACACATGACGGATGTAGCCATTATAGACACTTTGCAACCCACTGCCCCGGTAGAAATTGTGTGGCAGCCCAAAGTCTTTCTACCGTTCCATCCGAACGGAATGACATTTGCAGCTCTGGATAACAACGATAAAGTGCAGGAGAATTGGACTGTTTATAGCATCGGTGGTGGTGCATTGGCAGAAAATAATGACAATCCAACCATCGAAAGCCCCGATGTATATGGTATGGAAAACATGACTGAAATACTCCAATGGTGTGAAGATACCGGAAAAAGTTATTGGGAATACGTAAAGGAATGCGAGGAAGAAGATATATGGGACTACCTGGCTGAAGTATGGGCTACCATGAAAGATGCCATTCACCGTGGACTCGAAGCAGAGGGCGTACTACCCGGACCACTAAATCTCCGGCGGAAAGCCTCCACTTACTACATACGTGCCACCGGATACAAACAATCCCTGCAATCCAGAGGACTCGTCTTCTCTTATGCTTTGGCCGTAAGTGAAGAAAATGCTTCCGGTGGTAAAATAGTAACCGCTCCTACCTGTGGCTCCTGCGGAGTCATGCCCGCCGTACTTTATCATCTTCAAAAAAGCCGTGACTTTAGCGATATGCGCATTTTACGTGCGTTAGCCACTGCCGGCTTGTTTGGCAACATCGTCAAATTCAACGCATCCATTTCCGGAGCAGAAGTAGGTTGTCAGGGAGAAGTAGGTGTTGCCTGCGCAATGGCTTCGGCTGCCGCCAATCAATTGTTCGGGGGCAGCCCTGCACAAATTGAGTATGCAGCAGAAATGGGTTTGGAGCACCATTTGGGAATGACTTGCGACCCGGTATGCGGATTGGTACAAATTCCCTGCATCGAACGAAATGCATACGCCGCCGCACGTGCGCTGGATGCTAATCTTTATTCAGCTTTCACCGATGGCATGCACCGTGTCTCTTTCGACAAAGTAGTGCAAGTGATGAAACAGACCGGACATGACCTACCGTCACTCTATAAAGAAACAAGTGAAGGAGGATTGGCCAAGGATTACAAACAAATGTAATTATAAAAAGCAACGGACCATTCCTTTTATAGAAATAGTCCGTTGTCATTTTTATGATTAAAAGTTATTCAGTTGGCGGCCAATTCGTATCATCTCCGTTACTGATATCTTTCTCATGTATCAATCCGCCATCCTGCGTGAAATAAAGCGAGTAGCGCTGGCTACCTTGTTTCACCTGAATCACAGATTCCATCGGATTCTGTGGAAATGTCAACACATATACATCTGTCACTACCCACGCGTTATATTTAGAATCTATAAAAGCCGTATAAACAGCCGGCACCAACTGATCAATACTGTTCAGTTCATTTTCTGTCATCACCCAGTTGGCATTAGCATCAAACCAGACTTCCAATTCATCATTGCTCACCCAACAGTCAGCTACATAATAAGCACCTTTCATCTCCCATTCTATATTCTGGGCAGCCGGATATACCTGTTTCAAGGCCTCCGTAATATTACTGGGCGGAACAAAAGTATCATCATCGTCATTATCACATGCGCCGAAAAAAAGGGCAGTCATAAGCAACACTACTGCCCATGCGCTAAACTTAAATCTCCACATAGTTATCTTCTTGTTTAGGTCTATTTACTGCAACTAGTTAATCATCAGCCTTGATAAATTTTCCTTTCTTATCAAATTTGAAAGAAAGCCCGGTAGACAATTCAATCTCATACCCTTTGCGGTCACGTTCCACTTTCGTCACTCCTTCATTCACAAAATTATGTGCTTTCAGGTAGTTGACAGCGAATCCCGGAACAATACTAACAGGAACAGTCTGCCCTTTCTTAGCACTTACCTCTTCCCAGTTTCCCTTACTGTCAAAATCAATTTCCGTACCATCCATCAATAACACTTCATACTTGGTAGATTCCATCATATCCTTATCAATTTTGATATGGGCAACCTGTGGCTTTGTAAAATTACTATTGATAAAATTACGTGCCGGAAGCGGCAACTGATTCATGTCTTTAGTTATCACATCTTTTGCGAATGAAAACTGCACGGCTACCAGAGCCAGTACAAGTAGAGATAGAAATTTCTTCATAATCGTTATTCTTTTAGCGTTAATACTATACTTTATTCTATGCTACAAATAACGATACAGATTCCGGAAAGATTTAGGAATATTATGAGTTTGCTCTTTTTTTGTATTCTTTAACCATCTATTCTATTTTCCACTCCCCTATGGTACAACGTTCCCTTAAAACGCAATATACCAACGATCCTCACAGACAGTTGGTATATTTCACATATAGATACATATCAGTTTTTACACCGATACGAGGGTCAAGTTAAAAATATACCGCTGTACGATTTCTAACCTGCAAAATGTAGGGATTTCATGAGTTTATCATGAATCTAGGGACCTACATATTTCTTCATTTCAACATTTATCTTATACCATCCCAATGCATTACTACCACCCACTCTTTCGGTTGGTAAGTTCCGTGAAAACGGTGCGGAATCGTAGCAACCACCAAATCACAATTGGAAGCTAATACGGTTCTTAATTCCTTTAGCAACATATCCATTCGAACAATTAAATGAAGATACTTCATCATACACCGTATCACCCGTACATACTGATAAATGCACATATCCTCTCCCCGTCTTATCTCACTCAGTGTATTGGGAGAAATAGCAAATTCGCTGGAAAAGAAACTGTTACTGAAAATACGATCCGTTCCCATTAAAGCCAATACCAAATTGCTTAAAAACTCGTATGGTTTCTGTTTTTCTTTTGCCATGTCATTCTATGATTAATAATTTATAATATTTCAGTTTTTATTACTTTATCAAATATTGTCCACATAGGGAAACAATTAGCGATCCACTGCTAAAATCAACTGTCACTGACACTATTCACAAAAAAGCATATTACGTGAGCTTCCTGCATTTTTTCGAGCACACAAATTTTCGTCCCTAAAAAAGCAACGAGAGTTTATCTACTGGATACAAGCAAGTTATAAATCTCACACACCTCTTCTTTCCCCCACCAACGTGCCCTCCTTTCAAAAGGACAAAAGGACATAAGGACAAAAATCCCCTATGGTACTATAAAAATTCCAATGCCAACGACGAAGCCTATTAGTTGGGAAAGGAATTCCAGAAAGGAGCTCCTTTATTTCCCCGAAATTCGTACAATAATCTTACCTTATTGTCGAATGATTGTATTATTGAAGGCGAAAGCAAACGCGAACAAGATATCGCTCTTCTTTCCAAGCACGGTCCTTTCACTAAATAATCCTTACAATATACGTAATTTCGTTCAAGAGTTGACCAAGCATTTCATGACAGACAAAACGATTCAGGTTGGCGCAAAACACGATTTCAACATTCGTAAGGTAACACGTCTACAAAATCATTTAACATAATAAATATCAGCAATATACCTCATGATTCTTATACTAAGATGAATAAAAACAGTCATATATGTCCTTTTTGTCCTTTTGTCCTTTTGGAGAGTCGGAAAAACATCGGAAGATTTGAAAAAAACATCTCAATGATTGAAATCAAACATTGGGATATTTCGATACAAATCTCCCAATGTTTTTTCTTTATATTTGTGTGTCTAAATACATCACTATACGTAAAATTAGGAAATATCAACGATCTTCACAGACAGTTGATATAGTGGGAAATTCACATCGGCTTTAACCTCCGATGTCAGGGCGTAGATCAGAAATGTACCGTCGTACGATTTCCAATCCACAATGTAGGAGAATCATGCTGTAAACAGCATGAAGCTAGGGACCTACATTTTTTCATCTCACATACGAAACACTCACGTGTTTATTACATCTCAACATTTTCAACATTTATTTTATACCATATCTTTTTCTTGGATAAATCGTTTTATCATACGTATTATCATTAGCATTATTAACTAATATTTCATTGGAGGATATTATTGTAATACTAATTTATATACATCTATTACCTGTTTTGCTATTACATCCCAATTATATAAACTCATATCGTACTCTATCCGACGCAGCCCTTGTTCCATCTGCTCTTCTAGTTTTTCTTGTAGCTGTTCTACATCCCCTACTTTGAAATAACATGAATAAGGTAACCCCACTTCCATATTTGCTGGAATATTGCTTACAATGACAGGCAATTTATAGCTCATAGCTTCCAATAATGCGATAGGTAACCCTTCATGTGAAGATGGAAGAACAAAACAACATGCATTAGCAAGTAAAGAATGTAATTTCCGACCTTTTATAAAACCAGTTAATACTACTCCACATTCTCTCGACCTTTTTTTCAAACTGCGTGAGTAATCATCCTCAAAATCTGCGTCCCCCGCCAACACCAACTTATAGTCACTTGCACATATTCCAGCAAAAGCTTCTACTAAATGATGAAGATTCTTTTCAGGAACAAACCGACACATACCCAAAATATACTTTCCTTTCTCAATCCCCAATTCATTAAAATATTCTGGATAGTCACAAACTTCAGGCTCCGGAACTCCATTGTTAATTAAATGGCAGTCTCTTCTACCATATTTTCTCACCAGAAGGTCGTTAATGACTTCAGATATAACAATTACTTCATTAGCAAAAATCGTTCCCATACGCTCTCCTAATTTCAGCATTGTTTTAGCAAAAAAGCCCCATTTATCACGATCATAATCGGGACCATGGTGAGTAAACACAACCTTTATTCCTAGTAGTCTAGCTATAGGCACAAGTAAAGCCGGACCGATAGCATGAATATGAACAATGTCAGCTTTCTGGAATTTAGCTTCAAGAATAGCCTTGAAAGTATGTACGATTGCTTCAAAAGATTTCTTTTTAGGAGTTTCTATATCAATAAGCCTCACATTTTTGTATTCAGTCATGTTATCTTTCACATAACTTTTCCGACGTACTATTGTTATATCAAACCCCATTTCAGCAATTCGGGGAAATAACTCTTGACAATGCGTTTCAACACCACCCAAAATATCTGGGATACCACGAGTTCCGGTAACAAAGATCTTCATAGAATTAGTACAAAGAATACGTGTTCTATAATCAAAAAACTTCCCGTAAGTCTCCTTGAGAAGGATCTTGCCCCACGTTATACCAACATTTGTCCAAACAAGCTGTTTTTCCCTGCAAACTCCGTAATTTATTTTTTAAAGCCCATTTCAGCGGATACTTTATATATTTATGCATCACAGGTGAAGCCGTTCCTACCATCCAGCAGTTTTTAGGGCAACGGCGTACCATTTGGCGTACTTGTTCTGCTTGTTCCCCTTCCCATATTTCTTTGAAGTTGGGAGTCTCACGAATATTCCCCATACGCTTTTTCCAATACTTCTTTTCTAAACCATTACAGGGATAAATATCACCATAGGGCTCTACAAAAAAGTTCATTTCGCCAGCTTGACAGGGCAACATACGCCGTGAACCTTCTATATAATTGATTAGTCCCATATTGAAAAAAGCCCGCATCCATGATTTAGGATGTTTTTCTTTAAGTTGCAGATTTATCAGTTTTTCAAAATCGCCACAAACCTCCTCCTTATTGGTTATCACATTATCATCTTTGTGAAAATAATAAGAGTTATGAAAAGCAGCTGTAGCAAATTCCATACCCAAAGACCGGGATAGTTGATAAAGAGAAAGCATATCTTTAGAGTTGTTGTTGGAAACAGTACAACCGAAACCTATATCTTTCACACCCATATCTTTTAATGTAAGCAAAGTCCGAAGTCCTTTGTCGAAACCTCCCGCATGTCCTCTAAGCTCATCATTTTTACAACTAAGCCCTTCGATAGAAATACGGATACCAATATTAGGGAATTTCTTAGCCAAGGCTATTACCCGGTCCTCATACCAGCCAGAAGTCGATATAACCACGCGAGGAGATTTTGTGAAACACACTTCTACTATTTGATCCAGATCTTCACGAATGAACGGTTCGCCACCGGTTAGATTGATGAACTTTACAGAAGGTAACAATTTGATTTCTTCGGGAGTTATTTCCTTCCTTTTATCGGTCGGATGTTCCCATATATTACACATTTTACAGCGCATCGGACAACGATAAGTTGTGATGATGCACATATCCGTAGGTTGGGGAATATTAATTGACATTGTTTATATAATTAAAGAAATAGTGATATTTTATAGTCCAAAACATTGACGTATGAATGGACTTTCTATTTTTTGAATCATCTTTGATATTAAAACAGGCATGTAAAGAGCTAACAATATACTCAACACATATAAAGGCCAGTATAATAATTCGTTATCTAATTTTGCATATAAAAATCTTATTCCCATTTGAAAAAACAGACCCATTAAAAAAATCTGAAAGGTATAATCCCTGAAACTTGAAAAGAGGCGAGTCCAATAATGGGATAAGAGTAAACATAAAGCAACAGAGAAAGCTATCCCTGTAAAGGTTAAGAAAATGCCAGGAAGTACAAGTATATTAGAAAGGACAAAAAACATAAGAGAAACTACAAAAAAGCATTTTGTATCGGTATATTTATAGGCATCAAACTTAAAAAAGAGTAGCCCCGAATAAAAATAAACCAAATAATAAGCTACTTGCGAAAAACAAAGAATCTCTATATCTTTAGGAAAAAACAGATTCAATAATAATGCAGTTATCCACACACTTACTATACATTTATTCCACTGCAATGACCATTTAAAAACAGGATAAAAAAGAAATATTATAAAAAGAGTTATTATAAACCACATTTCCCCTAAAGGATTTGAAGCTGGATAAAGAACACTATTGATTATTTGTTTGAAAGACAATTCGACTGGTCTTTTCATCAACGGATTAAATATATACTTCAGAACAAAAGTAACTAATGTGAAAAAGATGAAAGGAATCAATAACCTCTTGGCCTTATCTCTAATAGTAACTACGTATTTTTTATCTTTTCTGATTTTTGTATAATATAATAAACCTCCTGATATAAACATAAATAAAGGCATATGAAACCCGTAGATGATTCGTTCAACTTCTGCACTAATAGGAGTTGCCGGATTCTCGAATATATTGGTTAGCGTGACATGTCCTATGACTACTAAGAGCATACTCCAGCCCTGCAAAATTGATATCCAATATATTTTAGCTTCTTTTCCTACATTCATTGTTGATACAGCTCTAATAATTCATTGTAATATTTCTCAGATGAATAACGTATCTGAGAACTTTTTGCTAGTTGTTTATAATCCACATTTAATATAAACATCTTTTCTATTTTATTCTTCAAATCCATAATATTGCGACTTTCAAAACACATTCCATTTATTCCTTCTTTTATCAATTCAGGGATACCACCAATATTAGCTCCTAAAACTGGAGTACCCAGACATTGAGCCTCAATCACACTTAGAGGATTATTTTCATACCACTCTGATGGAACTACACTAAAACGTGCTTTACCCACTATTTCCTTTATTTCAGGCCATTCTTTATAACCTGTAAATTCAATATTTGCCCCTTTTGCTTTTTCTTTTAAAAAATCTGCCAGTGGACCACCACCTATAATTTTCAGATGATAAGGAAGAGTCCGGGCAGCCTCTATCAATGTTTCGATTCCTTTCTCAAAAGATAACCTTCCTATGAAGCAATAGTAGTCTTCTTTATCATAAGAGTCTCTCTTAGTCCTTTCAATATCAATAAAATTACAAAGAGTATACATCTTTTTTCTCTCGAATCCACCTTGAGCCATTTTATTGTACATAAACTGACTTGGACAAATAAATACATCCGTGTAGCTTTCCAACTTTTCACAACTCCATTTCACCGCCTCTTTATATGCAAGTATACTTGCCAATTTGGAGTTTTTCATACATTTATATTCCAATACTTTATGTTTATCAGCAAAGCACTCCTCACATACTTTATTCCCATTACGAAGGCAATCATACCTTGGACAAAGCAGTTTGTAATCATGCAACGTCCAAATAACTTTAATTCCTCGTTCATGAGCCAAACGAGCTATCACTGGTGATAATTGTGTATGAATATTATTCAGGTGTACCACATCCGGCTTGAAATCATTGAGTAAAGAATTAAATTTCCTCTTCACTTCACCTAAACCAAACATACGCATAAAGGTTTCGAGCATACCTACTCCAGAAGTAAACTTTATTTCATTAGGAAAATACCGTTTCCACTCAGTCTCAATATTCTCTGGATAATCCATAGCAAATACTGCCACATCATGCCCATAGGTCTTAAGCAGTTGTTCAAGATTAAGCATATATATGCAGTCACCACCACGACGATAGTAGAACTTATTCGCTAACAAAATTTTCATAATAACTAATAAAACAAAAGTTGCTAATTAATACATTTTCATCTTAGAGTAATAAACATAGCTGAAGAACTATTTTTGTCCAAATATTTCCAAGAAGAGTTTAGCAGAATGTGTGTTTGTAAAATATTCTCTACACTTTATACAATTTCCTACATATTCTTCATTTTTGTCCACAAGCAACTTCATATCCATTTCATTCCAATTATCCTTAGCGATACCTAAATCATAGTTTATAATGTAATCTGAAGAAGCAGGTTTCAAATTGGTTAGGATGGGGGTACCAGATATAATAGCCTCAGGAATTGAAACCATATTTAAGTCTTTTCGAGTATTCACCAAAAAAGCCAATGACTCTCGGATATATTCATTCAACTTACTTTGCGACAAGAAACCAACAAACTCAATACAATTTTGCAATCCCAAATCATCAACAAGATGTTTTAAATTTGTTTCTTCTTCTCCTCTCCCAGCAATCAACAACTTGATATCCTCATAATTTCTCATTTGATGAAACTTTGCAAAAATATGAATAATACTATCCACATTTTTACGCAGGATTAGTTGTGAAGAACTGATAACTTGGCGCTTCTTTTTTGTAAATAACACAAATTTATCAATGTCAATGCCATGATCTACAATGATACTCGAAACACGAGGCATATAATGACTTACAAAGTCATATGCCATCCGAGAACGAGGTATTACAGCCATGATCTTCCGCATAAAGAATCGAGCAATAATGTTATACCATATCTTGGATGGGATCTGATACAACTTATTTTGATGTGTAGTGAGCTCCTGCCAAATCAATGTCTTCTTTGGGCACATCATTGCTGCATAAAGTGACTGAAATTGAAATACCTCACTAGAAATAATCATATCAAATTCTTTATGACATTCTTTGAGATATCGTTTCATCGTTTTACTATATGGTAATACAGATGGTTTACACAATTTTGTATAATCAGATGAAAAGAACCTCACATCAAAATCATAATCTTCTTCTCTTATAGGACGATATTCGTTTGCAGCTGCTAAAGTAACTTGATGCCCCAACTTTACAAATCCCATACATACCCCATATATCATTGTATCTTTTATTGTTTTCACTTGGGGAATATCCGTCTCTGCAGTAAAAAGAATACTGTTTAAAATAAGAATTTTCATTATTATTAAATCAAAAGATTCATTCTCACAATTATATCAACACTCAAAAGATCAATCAAGATTTATTATATAAATGTTTATATCCAGTTATTAATGTATCAGTTGAATATAATTTCTCATAATAACCGCTATCTCCTATATGGCTTTTTTCATTCAATTTCACTCTGATTTTCTCACTCAAATCATATATATTTCCAGACTGGAAAACAGATGTTTGCAAACTTATATTATCAATAAAAAAAGGAATATCCGATACTAACAACTTTTTTTTAAAATAATATGCTAATGATAAAACTCCTGACATAGTAGCCGAACGATAAGGATAGACTACTATAGCTGCATTTTCATATAAATACTTCAATTCACTATCTTCTATAAATCTATTTATTCTAATTTCACCTTTTTGAATATTTGTATCAAAATATTGAATACCTTTTCCAGCCACAACCAAAAAAGAATTTTTATTTCTCAGAAGCCTATATGCATTCAATAGTAAATCTACTCCTTTATATTTATCCACAGAACCAAAAAAAAGAATATAATTTGTAATTCCATTCAGTTCTCTTACCACTCTCTCTCCACTCACTATTTGTGATGTAACAAGCGTTGGAAAACAAGTTAAATTTACTTTCTTACTAGGATATCTATCTTTAAGAGCTATATATTGTGTTCGAGAAGAAGTCGTTAGATTAGGAATTATCTTCATATTTATTTTTGTACTCCAATTAATATAACAACTTATCAAACGTCCAGCTAAACTTTTACGTTCTCCCTCATGAGGCCACAAATCATGAACTGTATAATACACACTATTATTTCCTCTCAATTTTAAATAGATAAATAAAGTCAATGTAAAATCTATTGTTAAAAAATGAATACATTCAATATGATTATCCCTTATCGTTTTATTTATATTAGAGATTAATTTAGACGGCCAAATTTTAAAAAGAAGTTTTTCTAAAATACAATTAGCTGGCGCTTCTATACATATAGTTTTCTTCTTTGCTTTTTCACAGAGTAAAGGTTCATATTTAAATTTTCCTCTTGATACAACAACAGCATAAACCTCAAACTCACTACTCTCCGATAATCTATTTATAATAGATGATGCGAAAGAAAGCATGCCTGGCGCATACTCTGAAGCTATTAATAGTACTTTCTTCATTTGGGCCTACAACGTTTTAATTCTCGAATAATACAACATCATAAACAACAGAAATAATAGTAAGATTTCACATGATCCAATAGTGGATGCAATACCTCCCATAAGGATAATAAATAGAGCGATGATACGGCTATAATAGTTCCTTTTACTATCTATAATTATTCCATATATATAATGAACAAACAATAACCATAAGATGTAAAATATAAAATAACTATATCCAAAATTTATATATAAATCATTACTCAAAGTAGTATAAATTCCTCCTCCATCAAAATCATATCCCACCAATTCCTTTAGTTTATAATCAAAAGCAAGAGGCTTATCTGACCATAAAAAACGAGGTATTATTTTTACTAATCCCACATAATATTCCTCACCAAAAAAATATTTTCTGTCCCGACAGAATTCATTATAGGAATAGAGTTAGCCTGATAAAGCAGAATGGGATATGAGAAAAACACAGCAATTTGAGATGCTATAAGAGTTAAATCACCTCCTCTAATCCCCTGTAATGTTCCAGCAGCCAATGGAATTGCCAAATAGTATGCAATGTATTCATACCACTTAAATCCTCTCTTCTTAAAATGAAAAAACAAAAGAAATAATGTAGCACCTACTAGAACTCCTCCCTTATTGCCCGTTGTTAAAAATAAAAAAGCTCCTAAACAAAAAGAATAAAAGGCTATAGATCTATAAAAGTTCCATGATTTTTGAAGAAAAAGAACAAGCATAACAATTTGTATTCCCAACATAGGAATATCTCGAACAATTCCAAGCCCTATCTCACTAGTTCTTCTTAAATCTTCAATGTCGTTACCTTTCAGTAAATTTGTTAAAACTCCAGACATCATCCCCGCACAAAAAAGAAACAATGCGAAGCAACAAATTATAATCTTTCTCTTTCTATTCAATTTTATAGAAAAAGATGGAATATCTAGAGTCGTTTGTATCAACAATTGTTTTCGAAAAGCATACAAAAACAAAAGATTTATTACTGTTGCTGTAAATGTTGTGTATTGCAAATTTTCAGGTATATCAGGATAAAAAAGTAAAAATGGAACAATGTCATTAAATACAAAATTCAGATAAATAATAATATATGGAGAAAAAATATATAATGTCTTTGACTTAGAATATTTAAAAAGTAGATAGACAATAATGATTATATACGAATATAATAATAATTCCATATGTTGATGTGCAAAAATGACATGTAGTATTTAGAAATCTACCTTCAAATATTTTTCTCTTAAATAATAGTTAGTATTCTTTTTGTTACTGGACATAATCTTTTTAAGATTTAGTTAACAGAAACAAAGGTCAGCACTTTTTCATAGATGCCTATATTTCTTTTGGGGACATTAACATACCACAGCTTGATTCTTTCAATAAATCTAAAGAATAGTTCTGTAAGTCCAACAATCTATCATTTATAGTATTCCAATCTATATTATTTACATCAAAGTCTTTATTATTACAATCATATAGAGCTTTTTGTAGTCCAAACATCGCCAACAGAGACTCTATCCTAGCTAGCCCCCTCTCTTTATTAGCTATAACGATAAAAGGTTTGTTAAATATTATAGCAAACACACAAGCATGAAAAGAATCTGTAACCACCATACGTGCATCCATAAATCCACGCAACCATTGTTCTACTGGTGGCTGAATACGCTCTGCCAAAGGAGCATTTTGAACCTCCACACGTGAATTGACATGGAAAGGAATCAACCCCATATCATCTGCCAGTTTTGATATTAAATTGATTTTGGATTTCTTTTCATCCAAAATATAACACAATAGCGAACCTTTACTTTTTGTAACATTAGCTTTTTCCACCAAATACATGTAATCTTTAGTACTCAACAACATAGTGGGATCCAACACATGATTAGCTTTCACTCCAAAATGCTTGTGACATAATCCTATACCAGATTCTTCACGTACACTTATAAGATCAAATTTTCGTAGCAATTCTCCACATAGCCTTGTTTGTTTCTTTGTGTATTCCCACTTACTCGTTCCAAAAGAGGCAGCATAAGCAATCCGTTTAATATCCCAATCTTTTGCAAAATCCAAATAAGCATTTTCTATTTTACCAGGATAAAACATAGGACGCCATACTTGATCACTGCCTACAACAAAAGCATCAAAATCATCTTCCTTCAATACAAACAAATCCTCCACCTTCAAACGATGAATATATTTATCAATAAACAACTCTGTGTTTTGACTAACAATCGGATAAGTACGATTATAATATGATTCAAAAAAAACTCGACCACCTCTACCCAATATATATTTCTGTATTATCCGCTTAGGATAAGAGTAAGGCCATTTCCAAATAGGTAGCAAAAGGTGATGCCTCTTATTTAGCACTACTACCTCATGCCCCATCCTTTCCAACACCGTTTGCAAAGCATACGCTTGGAGTATTCCTCCATAATTAGTATGCAGTTGGAGTGTTAATATTCCAATTTTCACACGTACTCCTCCTTTATTGATTTTATTATTTTACGAATTGCATTATTCTCAAACTTGCAATGTAATGTTTAAGTTAATTTCATTTTTGTATTCAAAAACTTGAATATACTATCAGGCGCACCTCCCTATAATAAGGGATGATAATTTATTAACTATTGCCATAGTACCACCGCTATTTTCGAGCAATAATATTTACAGAAGTACTATTATTCCTCATATAAAGACCCACAAAGAGAACTGTCTTAACTATCTATCAAATCATCTTTAAGTCAATCAATACTCGTTTCGTAAAAGTTGTACGTCCCTTGACATTCATAAAAAGATCATTAAAAAAAAGATCATCAGTCTGAAACTCTAAGACTTTGGTATAATCAAAATATGGGACATTATATTCACTAAATTCACGAATAAAAGAATCAATGTATATCTCTCTAAATCGTTCTGTAAAATAAGTAGATAACTTTTTAGACACAGGAGGCATAATAAATACAGGCTTATAGCCTCTCTCGGTAATATAATCCAATATCATTTTCATTAATTGCACAGATTGTCTTCTCGCTTTTTGAAGTTCTAAAGATAAAGGTGCTTCTAAATCTTTAATATTAAATTCTGACTTCCAATTGTCCATCCATAACTCCGCTGTAATTGCATCAACACGATTAGTAAGATCAGAATCATACAATATTCTCTTGTCTGGTTTTACATCTCGCAACAAAAATCTCACTGCCAGCCAATTAAACAAAAGTGGATATTTATACCAATAGCGAACATGTTTAAATTGTGGTAAATATTTAGCTTGTAAATAATCCAAAACACTATAGAATTTCACCATATAAGACTTATCCTTATATATTGAAGGAATAAGATAGGCACTAACAGAAGAAAAAGGAACAATAGGAATTAAAACCGTAGCACCTTCTTTCATAAAACTATGATAAAAACGTAACAATTGGTAATCCATATCTAATCCTTGATTACCAGTAGACCAATTTGCACCCAATATCAATTTATCATAATCAAACGCAAAACGGGCGGGATTACTACCAACATTAACTATCTCAATATTGCGTGTTAAGTTCTTACGATATCCCTGATTTGAAATAAACTGATGCGTAAAAACAAATTGATTTTTCCACCAATTGGTCTTTTTCAATAGCCAATTTAAATACAGAAAAAAGACAATCAATACATAAAAAACGAATAAAGTAACAACTACCCAAGTAGAGATAAAGATCGCAAATACAAAGCTTAACAAAGCAATTAATATTACCGTCTTTTCTTTTTTTCCAATTTGAATTTTCATAATTTAAAATCCTGCACAATTTGATGATTCTGGATGATAACGATAATTCTCATTAAGAGCATCTATCAATCTCATATCTTCATTTGAAATATTAAATGTAAACACTCTCTTAATTTCTTCGATATGTTTAGGATTGAACGAACGAAAAAGCGGAGCTATATTAGATTGCAAATGCCAGCGAAGTACCAAAAGAACTAATGACACTGAATATTTACGAGATAAATCAATTAGTGTTTTGTTATATTTCATTTTATCAATCATGTTAGCCAATGAAGAACATGCTTGAAGAGCAATTTTATGTTTTTCTGAATAATCCCGTAATTGCAAACATGAGTTAAAAGGATGTATCTCAGTTTGTATAACATGAGGAACAATGGTAGCACCATACATTCGAAGACGTTCAATATGAAATATCTTAGCATTAGCAATACCAATAGAACGTACTTTGCCCTTCTTATATGCGTCCTCCAACTGAAGCCAGTTTTCTTCAAAATGATTTTGCACAGGCCAATGAAATAGCATACAATCAAGATAATCAGTTTTCATTGTTTTCAAACTATCATCCACACATTTATTCATATTCCCGACATACTGCTGATGATTATCAATTTTTGAAGTAATAAAGACTTCCTTTCGTGATATTCCCTCCGCAGCAAAACGCCTCAAAACGTAACCTATTGTACTTTCACTTTTACCATACGCATGTGATGAATCAAAGGCAACAATACCATTTCTAACAGAAGTTCGAAGAATATCATAAAAAAAATCTACTGAATAATTTGTCCATTGATCACAATGAGGAACCCCCTGTATGAGACGAGGCATTTCTACTCCATTGGATAGCACAACAGTCTTATCAATTTCCATTTTTACAAATCTTGTTTTTAACAATTTTCAGCAATTTCTCCCTTGTATTTTGGTCAATTCCTAAATAGAAAATTAAAATAATTTCAATAGAAACACTTATCAAATAATATAAAAAGAAATATCCTAACCCACTTGGAGCAAGGGAATGTATTATATATACTGGGATAACACTCAAAACAGAAATATACAAACTCTTTCCATATACATATTTATAATGTATAATCTGTGAAAACGGTTTAAATTGACGACTTAAAACGTAAATCTCGGCAACATTACACAAAATCCCATCTATAAGAAGTACATAGAACGTATAAGAGGCAGGCAATCCACAATGAAGACCTATCCATGCAATTGGTAATGGAGTAAGACCAAAGAAAATTGCCCAAATATTTATTGTTTTAATATTACCAGTAGAATGAAGGCCTTGAACTACTGGACGAGCTAATGATCTAATTATCAAATAAATCAAAATAATTTTCGTAAAAAGTTCCGTATCTTCAGGTACTTCCTCTAACCATAATCCAAGAATATAGTCCAAACGAAACAAGAGTGGAAGAATTAATATTAAAAGTAGATAGAAAGAATAGAGGGCAGAATCATTTATTAGTTTTACCATCTTCTTGTATTCTTCCTGAGCAAAGTATTTAGTAATTTGTGGTACAACTGCAGTCATGAAGTTTCCTGTAAATTGCGAGAATGCCCCTTGTACTTGATAACTTATTGCACGTGCTGNATTTACCATTGGGCCAAAGTATATATTTAAAAGAATATTCAGACCTTGACCTTGTGTTACCACAGAAAGACTTCCAACTACATCCCAACCAGAAAAAGAGAAAATTTCTTTATATATCGATTTATCTTTCACCAACTTCCACTTAGATTCATCATACTTCTTCATACAATAAATTCTATATATGATCAAAATAAGCAACTGAATAAAAAGAAGAATTATACTATAAGTGATGAGTGCATCAGACGTATCTACCCACAATAAAAAAACTACCATAAGTAACTTCAACGATACCTCTAAAATACTCACATAAGCGTAAACATTCATATTCTCATGGGCTATAATAGAAGCATTATATGGTGTCTGAGTTATTTGCATTATAAAAGTGATAATAGATGCTTGATATACTATGTTCACAGCCAATAACCGATCTGCAGGAAATTGAATATACGTATTCAAAAACCAAAGACCCACAGTTTCAGCCAAGACAAAACAAATAAGAGCAATTAGTATATGACAAACTAATGAAACATTAAATACCTGATTCATCTTCTCAACATTATTGCGTCCTAATTCATAGGCGATAAAGCGTGAAGTTCCTGATGACATCGATCCATTTATAAAAGCTAACATAGCTACTACCCCACCGACTACATTATATAATCCATAATCAGATACGCCCAACACTTGAAGAGCAACTCTTGATGTATAGAGCGCAACCCCCATAGTCAAGAGCATCCTAAAATACAAAAAAAGAGTATTCTTCGCTATCCGCTTATTATTTACAGAAATTTCTGTCATCATTCTTCGTTATTCACTTCAAACATTTCACAAAAATCAAGATTACCTATGTCAAGAATTGTTGCCCCCCATGCAAGACCTACACCAAAACCAGCAAGAAGAAGTTTCTTTTTTCCAGAAATAAGAAGAGAACCTAAATTGTGGACGATATTTACAGGAATGGTCACTCCGCTTGAGTTTCCATAGTTTTCAACGATATTGCTTGGCATCCTATCACGAGGTACACTTATTTTATCTGCTAACTTCTGAATCATGAAACGGTTTGGTTGATGAACCATATAATAATCAATTTCTGACTTTGATGTTCCTGCAGCATCGAGAACATGATGAATCATTTTAGGAACGTTGAGTTGGATCAGGTTAAAAATTTGGCTGCCATCTTCTACCATGTCATTACGAGAGCGACGATTGCCATCCTTATCTTCTTCAAGTATAGCAGATTGACTGGTAGAAGGTTCGCGCCAACCACCTGCAGGAATATTTACGGACATAGCACGACCACCATCTACGTTATAGTTACAAAGAATATCACATGGAGCATCACTCTTCTCCACAATAGTGATGGAACATGCATCACCTAACATAGGACTAATCTGACGATCATAGCGAGAAACCTTACGACTAAGAATATCTGCATTAAACAAAACGACCTTGTTAATATTCTGCTGTTCAAGTAACATAAAGGCTTGTATGAGCCCTAGAATATATCCGGCGCACCCTTGTACAATGTCCATACATAATACATCCACTCCCAAGCCAAGACGCCCTTGAATTAGGTTACAAGTTGGTGGAAGAAAGTAATCCTGACTCTGAGTAACAAGAATCATAGCATCAATATCCTTTTTACATAACTTTCCTGTAGCAAAAAGATACTCCATACCCTGCACACAAATATCAGATACACAAAGCTCTTTATCAAAAATACGTCGCTTATTATAGCCCATAGTAAGCTTCAATTTTGTAGCCTTTGATTCAGAAAAGTTATAATATTCCAACTCATTATCAAAATAAATTTCCTTTGATGGAAGTATGGAAAGTATACCCGTAATTTTTTTATTTTTAAATCGGAAGTCCATAACTATTTTACACCATTTTTAGACAACAATTTCATAATATTGTCGATAGTAGAAAAATTTTCAGGAACAACATCAAGACCGTCAATATTTATGTTATAAGTTAATTCTAGTTCAGCAACAAGATTAACAACATCTAGAGAATCAATCATACCTTCTTCTATGAAATCTACATCTTCTGTAAAATCAAACTCCGGACGAAGATTTGTCAAAATCTCAATAATTTGCTCTTTCATAATTTTATTTTTATCTGTTAGACTTTTTTATTTAATAAAACGTAATCATAGAGTGATTCAGCTATATACCCATAATGTTTATAGCGTTTTATTGCATTATCATTCGTTGAAATAACCCAGTGCATCTGACGCTTAGTACCTTTTGCTAAATTCATAAGTGAATGATATAAAAAAGCGCCTATATGTTGGTTTCTATACATCTTATCAACCCACCAAAAACGCAAATACATATTCAGTTTTGATAATTCAAATAATATCAAACCTTTAATTTTACTTTCAGCTCTAAATATCAATATCTCCTTTTTACTAATAGCCAATGCTAACTCACCTTTGGTTGGAATTTGCTCGGATAATGGATCAAAATCTTGATTAAGAATATGGTAAATCTCATCTATGTCCTTAATGGTTGCCATATCTGCAATCTTCTCCATCTCATATTGAAGTGGATACCCAATATGATACATACGATATAGACTCTTATACTCATAGAAACCAATATTAACCAACGCATCCTTAACAACATTTTCTTTTGCACCAAGAATATCAATACTCAATAATTCATTGCAAAACGAAGCCTTTTGTAATGCCGCACAGAGACTATCGGTTGAAGTAGCAGTGAAGAAAAGATGATAAAAATTACCATTTTCATGCAAAAAGAAAATACATTCTGGAGTCTCATGAACAAAGAATTCTCCAGTTTCTATCCATATAGAGTGTTTCTCTACATTAAGATAAAAATTCGTAATAAGCCCTTTACGGAGAGAACGGATAAAACAAGTGAAATTCTGGATCTCCTCTATTGATTTAATTCGAACCATTACTTATAAAATCGTTATAATATTTACGATCAATTTTGCCACTAGAATTTTGTTTTATCACATCTACACGATGATATTCTGAAGGAAGCATATACTTAGGCACCTTAGTAAGTATAACTTTACGAAACTCTATCATATTAGGTTCTTCTTTAGCTTGATAAATAAGAACAATCTTTTTACGCATGAAATCATAAACTACACAACAGTTTTCAATCATTTGGCTAGCAAGAGCGGCTGTTTCAATTTCACCTAGTTCAATACGATATCCATTGTGTTTAATTTGAGAATCTTTACGTCCTACATACATAATCTCGCCCAGTTCATTTCTATAAACGATATCGCCAGTACAATAAATGATCTCCGGATAATGTTTGTTCAATGGATTTTGGATAAAAGCTTCTGCCGTTTTTTGAGGATTGTTATAATATCCCAAAGCAAGTGAAGAACCTCGAACACAGAGCTCTCCTTGCTCATTCACAACACAAGGCTTAAAATCTGCATTGAGAATCAGCACATCACTATTTTTGCATGGAAATCCGATAGGTAATGGTTCATCATCATTAAACTCACGTTCTACAGTGTAATAAGTACAATCCACTGTGATTTCAGTAGGACCATAGAGATTAACATAACGACATTCCGGCATATTGCGACGCCAATAATTAAGATGTTTATTGGGCATTACCTCACCAGCAAAAAATACATCACGGAGATATTGGGGTTTACGGCTATCAAGAATCTTGAAGTTTGCCATGTTAACAAGAACAAACGGCACCCAAAATACAAAAGTAATTTTTTTCTCGTCCAGATACTCCACCAACTTAGCTGGAAATGCAAAGAATGTATCAGGAATAATATTCAGCGTAGCACCAGTAGCATACATCAGGTAGATATCAAGCGTTGAGTTATCGAAATAAAACGGAGCCTGATTACCAATAACAGATGTTGAGTCGATATGGAAAGTTTCTATCGCCCAATCAATATAATCTATAACACCACGATGAGATACGACAACCCCTTTAGGGATACCTGTTGAACCTGATGTAAAAATAGAATAAACAGGATCTGTATCAATCTGTTTTTCCATCAACTTCTCTATTGCTATACACTGAATAGAACTGTCTGTATAAGAGTTATCAATCACTAAGATCGGACGATCAGTAATTTTCTGTAAATCTGTAAAATGCTCGCTGTCAGTAATAAGTATAGGAGTATCAAGTACTGTAATAATTGATTCCACACGACTAGAAGGAGACTTTGTATCAAGAGGCACGTAGAAGTTGCCACTCATACTAAGAGCGGCAAACGCAGTCACTGCATCGCATCCTTTTGGAATATAAACTCCAACAGGTGAATTCATAATACCATACTGACGAACCCTAGACGCCAAAATATGAGCATGTTCTAGTAATTGTGCAAAAGTTATTTCTTTTACACTATCCTGTACAGCTATTTTCTGAGGGTAAGTTTCAGCTGTACGAAGGAGATATTCAATTACGTTTTTCTGCATATTGAAAGTTTATTCGAACTTATAATTTTTCTTTAACCACATTAAAAAGGTCGTCAATCGTTTCAGCAGCCATTACCTCATCTCCTGTAATAATGACATGATATTTTTCATCAATCATAGAAATGAGGAGAAGAACTGCAAGCGATGACCACTCGTCAAGAAGTTTAAACTCAGTATCAGCAGCAAAATATGACCTGTCAGTATCTTCAAACTGAGAAGCTACATTATCAATAAAATTATTTAATTCCATATATTATCTTTTTGAGATTTATTTTTTCCATAATACATTATTCATAACCACCTTGGCCGGATTACCGGAAACAAGAGCATGGGCGGGTACATTACCATAAACCACAGAATGCGCCCCAATTATTGCACCGTCTCCAATTTTTACCCCTGGCATAATAGTACAACTTTCGCAAAGCCATACCTTGTCACCTATAATAACAGGCGCTGAATCTTTATATCCTGTGATATTGATATAATGCCCACCATTATTGTCACGTATGGTAATATTACGTCCAAACCCTACATCCTTGCCAATCTCAATCTTGTTAGCACAAACAATCACTGTGTTAAGGTTTGAAACGAGCCCACCTTTGAAAGTAAGTTCACCACCGGAAAAAACCTCAATGTCTGCTCCATAGGAAATAGAGATATCTCCAAGCACTTTAAGCGTACCGCCTTTATCAACAAGCATACGTGTTTCAAGCTTAGAATCTCTATATCTCTTACATCCGAAGTTGATCCGCCCTTCCTTAATAATCTTAGCTCCATTAGCAAACTGTACAAAAGAATATGGATAAAAAAGTATAAACTTATTTTGCAATATTTCTTTAAGAGTATTATACTTCAGCGTACGAAAGATAGAGAACGGACGACATTGTGTAGCGCACAGCAAATGTTTCACAGAACATAAAATTCGTTTTAATTGTTGTTTTTTTGACACAGGATAACCGTAAAAACCATATTTCTTAGCCACCTCACAAAATGACATCTTATCCATATCCTCAAAAAGACTTTTACGATCAACTGTCGGAAGTGCAATCGATTCATACAAGCTTACATTACCAGGGATGATTGTTTCAAAAGGTACCTCAACATAATTAAGTCTAGCCTTCACTCGCTCAAAAAATTCTTTACCTTTTTCTGAATTTATCATACCTAAAGATGTACCTATATCTTTATCTTTTAATTTATGCTGTTTGACAGATTCAATACCCCAAAAATCCGCAATAGTAATATCTGCCATACGAGGAAAACCCTTGAATTTACAATCATAGCAAGAAGGGCGACTTAGAGCACAAGTAATAAAACTTCCAATTTGAGCAAGTTGCTTATCTTTTGTTTCATAAAGATGCTTCCCGTTCTCCAAAATGACCTTTTGAGTAAGATTACGCCAACCGTATTCTTTTGATTTCGCCTTTGCATATATAACTTTTGATTCATAACGTTCATCGAATGTATCAAGATATTTGCGCCATGCCTTCGGTGAATCAATAGCACGGCAAATAAAGTCTACAATAATAAGATTATCATAGTCTTTACGGAGAAAAGCTCTCATAGCCGCCATCTGACAAGGACATCCACAGACAAGAACTTTATCACCAGACTTAAGATATTCACGTACTTGCCTATAGAAACCTTCACAGTTACTTTGCAAATATTTACTGCTGCGCAACTTAAGCAAATCACACTTGTCATCCGAGATATATTGGCGTACAGAGAAATCATCATTAAAAATAGCCCCACCTACGAATCCATTGTCTTTATACATAATATCAGCCAAGGCAGAAAAAAGTCCCCCAGAGGTGGAATCGAATACAACCTCTATATTTTTATGTTCAGCAGCATAACAAATAGGCTTCTCAAAATCATTCTTTTTCAGTACATCAATATTTATAATTGGACACACCTTTTCGCAAAGGCCACAATCAATACATTTGTCCTTATCAACTACAGGATACCAAAATCCTTCAATATCAGTTTGGAAAGTGATCGCCTCATGAGTACAAACATCTCCACAAGCATTGCAACCACAACATTCACTCTTATCTACAATTTGAATCATATACAACCTTTATCGAACAAATAAATATCTGAAAAAATATATACTATAATTTAGTATGCATTTTTTTCCCCCACAATCACATTCGCCACCGTCTTATAAATGATATATATGTCAAGCAGCATTGTCCAATGTTCCATATACCAAATATCAGCCTTTACACGTTCCTCCATCTGTGAAAGTTCCCTCGTTTCACCACGGAAACCATGCGTTTGAGCCCAGCCGGTTACTCCAGGTTTTATAAAATGCCGCACCATATATTTATCAATCAAACGGGCATAAGTCTCCGTATGAGCCAACATGTGTGGACGGGGACCAACTACCGACATATCACCCTTAAAGACATTGATAAACTGGGGAAGTTCGTCTATATTAGAACGACGAAGAAAATTTCCAAATTTTGTTTTACGAGGGTCATCAGCTGTAGCCTGTTTGCTGTCAGCTTCATCATTCACTTTCATAGAACGGAATTTGTAACACACAAAATCCACACCATTCAAACCTGTACGCATTTGCTTAAAAAATACAGGACCGGGAGAAGTCAACTTTATGATACTTCCAACTATGAGATAAACAAAAGGAAAAACAGTAACTAGAAAAAGACCGGAGAAAACAACATCGAATAGCCGTTTCAACATACGGTTCTCCATCTTGCCCAGAGGTTCATAACGCAGATTCAATATAGGCATATTGCCAACCATACTGTGCCAGATACGACGCGGAAAACCTTTACATACATTAGGAACACCATGAAAATAAAGAAGATGGTTTTCACAATGATTCATAATAGAAAAATTATAACGTCCCTCCTCCATCGACAGAGAACAAAAAACATGTTTGATACCCGGGTGTGCAGACATAAAATCTGAAAAACCGTCGGGATTACCCAAATAAGAACATTGCGATGAAAGGGCATCATTCGGTTTTATATCAAAATAACCCACGACCTCATACAGCGAAGACGCCAAAGAATTCTCCATCTCCTCATACAAAACTTGCATATTATTGCCCCCTCCTATAAAAACAGCATAACGTCTATGTTTGCCCTTAGCACAATAGACTATCAGGAAATGGCGAATAATAATGCGATAAATACTTAAGATAACAAAGAGAAAAGAGAAATAAGCGACAAAGAAAAGAGGAGAATAGATAGAGATTCCACTAAAAGTCATGATACATGCCCAAAAGATGGAAAAAGCTATAATATTCTTCAACACGCGCAATACAAGTTGGTCGGGACGAATTCCCCGACTGTCCCAAACCCTCCCACGAGAACTGGAACAGGCCAGATAACAGAGACTTAACGAAGTCATCATCCAGGAAACCCTACAAGAAAAAGGTAAAGAGACAAATACTTCTTCCCAAAAGAAAAGGAGAAAGAACAATACCAGATTCAAAATGACCAGGTCTCCCAGAACTGCTACAAATTCTATAAATTTATTGATTTGACTGGTGGTTGATACCATATCACATTAAAGATTGATTTTAGGCACATACTTCTTTGAACTTATTCAAAAAATCTTTCCCGAATAAATTCCAAAAGATAACAATACAAACTGATAGGAAAATAAAAACTAAAACATATACCTTTCTACTGGTTCCCGAAGGTTCCAAGGGGACAACAGCAGGTTCTACAACAGCAAACACTGGCTTCTCCTCCTGAACTTTAGCTCTGGCAACCTGAAGCTGACTGGCAACCTGACTGTATACCTGATAAGCAAGGCTCATATCATTCTGCAAACGTTCCTGTTCAGCACGAACACTCTGCAAAATTATATTGTCATGAGAGTCCAGATAATCAGCATATTTCTGCTGTGCAGCATAATATTCCTGCTGGCGTTCCTTGAAGAGTTTCTCCAGATAGCCACAATCCTCTTTCGCTTTGGAAGTACGATAGTCAATAATGTGTTCCTGCAACTTCTTCACTACCGAATCAGCAACTACCGCAGCCACTCTGGGGGTCTGAAAAGTGACAGCAACGGAAGTCATGGATGTCTTCTTATCCACAGAGGCACTTATCATTTTCTTCAAAGTCTCAATCTTTTTTAACTCCTTCTTTGATAATTCGATTGCACCCTGACTTGCTTTATCATAAGATATTGGCTCATCCCCTCCAGTAAACAAGGACTTTACCCCACCAATTACCATTCCTGGAAACCCGATTACATAACTCCACCAAGGAGAAGATTCTTCATCCAAATAAATACTCAATGTCATAACTTCATTTTTCGATATCGGTATTTCCATTGCGGAAAGCTCTAGTAAAAAAGGAGTAGAAGAGACAATATCAGCTGATAAGGAAGCATTCAAGGCATCAGTACCATCTCCCATAGTAACTCCACTTCCTAAAAAAGAAGCAGCTAAACCGGATAAACCACCACCTTTGTTATTACCCATTTCCGGAGAAAGGGTAACTTCAACCGTGTACTGCTTAGGGATACTTATTGCAACAATAATCCCAATCACCAAACCAATACCGGCCGCTTTATAGATCTTCTTACGAATACCTATAACCTTACGAAGAAGATCCATCAAATCGATTTCGATCTCCTCATCATTATGATTATTATGCAACTGTTTTGTTTCCTTTTCAGATGTTTGTTCCATCAAAGTAGACATAAATAAAGGTATTCGTTATTTCTTGATTAAATTAGCAATAGAGGCAATCATCATACCCAACGAACTGAAAGAAGTAGCATATCCCAAGATTTCACCCACATTAGTACGTTTCTTAGATCTACTGGGAACGATTATTTCACAACCGGGCTCGATTTGTTTCTTACCGCTACCTTTAACCTTAGTTACCTGACCATTCATATAAACAATGAACTTCTTGCTCTTCTTCGCATTATCAGAATAACCACCGGCCTGATTCAAATAATAATCAATATTCTTACCAGCTATATAAGAAACGGTATTAGGAACCATGACAGCACCATTGATCTTAACCGTATTGGTACTTTTGGGAATAAAGACCACATCATCCTCACGCAAGACAATGTCCGCCATGCTCCCCGGATTAGCTAAAGCTTTCTCCAAGTCAATGCCGACCGTAAAATGGTCTTCCACATGAATGTCCAAAGAATCCATCATAGCCTCACCCAACTGACGACTCATTAAACGGATCACATCTCCCATACGTTTCTTCTCACCCTCAGTAGCGACACGAGTCAACTTGGCACCGCGTAGGTAAGCATAATTCGTAGTACCTCCCGCTTTATTGATCAAGTCTGAAAGACGTTCCTCACGACTGGTCATGGCATAAGAGCCTCCGAACAGGATTTCACCTTCAACAACCACATTCTGCTGAGCCTGATAACCCGGACTGCGGCGAACATAAACCTCATCATAAGGTTGAAGCACAAAACCCGGTGTGCCGTCGACGACAAAACCTTCTTTCAGGGAGAATGTATACGTCCGACCGATCGTATCATTATCCACTGTACTATGGGGATTCCTGATTCTACGCGATACATCCACACGAACAACAGAAGCGGCTTCACGCAAGCCTCCGGCCTGAATAATCAAGTCTTCAAGAGTCATGTTGTCAGCATAAGGATAGGAATCAGGTTTGGCCACTTCGCCATGGATTACAACATCTCCCCTATCTTCCAAATCATGGATACTCGGAATATAAAGAATATCGTTTTTCGCCAGGATGATATTTTGGGAAGTACCATCCATGATGGCTTTAATATCAACAGGGATAACTTCAGTAGTAAGATCCTCACGCTGACGATAAAGGACAGCACGGTTCAAGAAAGCATCACCCGTCAAGCCTTGGGCTTCGTTCACCAATTCGCGGACGGTATTCAGTTTACCGTTTAGCTGGTAGATACCGGGACGGTAAACAGCTCCGCGGATTTCAAGCTTATTGATAAAGCGGTTAAGGATAGCCTCAGCTGTCACAACATCACCGTTTCGCATTTTATAGACACTATAATCAAGGTCTTTGACCATGTTTACTTCATATTCTTGGCCATTTTGACGCACAACACGCAGTGAACGGGTGTAGGCATCGGCTTCAAATCCACCGGCATAACTGATAAGCGTAGATAAATTTTCGTCCTTCTTCATTTCGAAACGCATCGGACGTTTCACTTTTCCATCGATCTTAACCAATACGTCATAGGCAGGGACTATTACTACATCACCCTCCTGAAGACGGATGTCATCCTGAATGTTGCCTTTCATGATAAATTGGTAGACGTCAATCGTGGCGATGTTCTTACCATTACGTACCAGCTGAACATTGCGAAGACTTCCTATGTCACTCACACCTCCTGCACGATAAAGTGCATGGAAGACAGTAGAAAAGGAAGAAAGAGAGTAAGTGCCCGGCTGGACTACTTCACCCATCACATTAATTTGGATAGTACGGATGCTACCCAAAGTCAGACGGATGTCAGAAGTGGGGTCATTCGTATTATTAAGACCATTATATATCTTGTTTAATGTTTTCTTGAGATAGTCATTGGCTTCAGAAATAGTCAGGCCGTTCAGGTTGACGGGACCTATTTTCTGAATGTTGATAGTGCCATCAGGAGAAATCTGTTGGCGGATAGTGTTCTGGCTGGCTCCCCAGATATCGATAATCACTTCATCACCGGGACCGAGACGGTAATTTAAAGGGGTGGCGATGTTGACACTGGGTTCAAAAGTCAGGTTACGGGTATTAAAAATGTTACGTCCGAAAACCTGATTACTACGTTCAAGGTCTTGAGTACTCGGATGGTCTTCCAGCATATCGGAGGTGTTCTCCTTCATTTCTTCACGAAGACGAGATTCATTGACATCCGTACCGGTAGCGTTGGAAGCATTGACGTTGTTCTGCTGCTCATAAAGCTGCTTCACACGCATAGCCTGTTCTTTGGTCACGCCCTTACGGGCAAGTTCGGAGGCTAATTGTTTTTGTTCTTTCCCTTGTCTAATCCCCTCTTTGACATACTCCAACACTTGAGAATCGCTCATATTTTGAGCCATCAAAGGAGAAAAAACTCCTAACAGTAGAATGAATAGAAATACGTTAAAGTTTTTTTGTGTCGTCATTACTAATCTTTGTGGGTTCTACATAACCGATTGGCATATCTACACAAGCACAGCCAAGCATATTTAAACGAACGGCAATCTTACTCTTACCCCCGACAGTCACGAGTTCGCCAACAAGGCCACTCAAAGGACCTTTTATGACACGAACTTTCTCACCACGCGCCAGTGGAGTATCATTCATACAGACTGCTTCTTCGGAATAATCGAGCATGAAACGGAAACGGGCCATCTGCTCGTCAGGAATAACGGCAGGAGTGCTTTCACCACGCATCACCATATAACGGCTAACCGTGGAGAAGCTTAGGACTTCCATACGCTCTTTTGGATTGACATGAACAAAAACCATCATGGGAAGCAAGACTGTATCAACCATCTTTCGACGGTCGCTCCATTGATGGATCTGTTGCTGAACGGGAACAAAAGAATCAATTCCCATCTTAGACAAACGCTCGGCAACTTTCTTCTCATGATGCATT
>NZ_EQ973356.1:510766-562368 GCF_000157055.1 Bacteroides sp. 2_2_4
AATAGGCCCGGCATTTACTGATTTTGGTTTCGTTAAAATCATATTTTTTTACCCCATGTGATTCCGTTACTTCTTAGGTAACGGATAACACATACACGAAACGTACATTATGATAAAAATAGAAATCACGCACATGACAAAGGCGTAGAATGTGGAAAGGCCTAATACTCAGCGGGAAAAATCTAGAGATTAGGCAATAAAAAGTATAGAGCATGGAAATAAGGTTATTTCATGTTCGGATAGTTTTTTGCTCTATGTTTCAGATAAAACGAAAAAAAGTGGAGGAATATTTGCTTTCTATTCGTGTTTTTGTCTATCTTTGCGTCAAATTTAATTCCGTTACCTAAGAAGTAACACACATAGTTTGATTCTAATTATCAATACTTTACTATTCTCCCACCACTTACACAGCAATTTCTAACGTAAGATAAATTCCCTTTATTTACTTCCGTACGTTCTTTTAGTCCAAAGCCTTTCAAGTAGATTTGTGTCGTTTTTATAGATTTGTGCCCCAATGATTCACTAATCATTTCAATGGAGACTCCCCGATACTTCGCAGTCGTTGCCCAAGAATGACGAAGCGTATAGGAAGTGACAGGAGATTGCAAATGCAAGGTTCTTGCCAGGTCCTTCAGAGAATTATTAAATCGACGGAGAGCGGACTGATATTCCCGGTAACCTCTTTCATCCGTCCGTTTTTTATCCCCACGAAGAATATCAAACAGATAATCCGGACAGTCAGGATGAGAATCTTCTTTGCTACGGAGCTGGTTAATCATTTCCTTTGCCGTATTCAGCACTTCCACGCTCATTGGAGTTTTAGTTTTGATACGATTGTATCGCAACACATTCTGATCGAGTGCCGATTTCTCCAGATGGGCTAAATCAGCGAATGACATTCCGCAAAACTGGAACATCAGGGCGGCAATAGCTTGTGTACGGCGTAAACGTTCCGATTTGGGATCCTCATACAGAAGCTTATACAATTCCGTAGCAGGCAAAGCCTTTTTCTGGCGTACATCCACACCTGTATAGACATCATGAAACAGTCGCGGAACGTATGGCGCACTGCCCGCTTCCACTCCACGGTTATAAATACTACGAAGCATACGCATGTACGTAGAAATCGTATTGGGCTTCAAGCCACACTCATAAAGATACTGGCCGTAACGTCGTAAACGTTCACGGGTGATCTGTCTGAACGACACATTAGACGTGCCGCAAAATTTGCTGAAAGAAAAGAGGGCATTCTTGTAGACATGCGCCGTAGAATACCGTCCCTCCTTCCGCAAACGACCGATGTAGAATTCCGCACACCGGCTAAATCCATTTTTGTTCATCATTTGCATCACTAATAATTTTATATATTATACCATTTGGCAAGCAACAAAAAAACAAATCTTTTTGCAGACTTGAAGCACACTTGATAAATGCGATATTATTTTTTCAGATTATTAACCTATAAAAAAATATCCGGATGCCCACTAAACGGACATCCGGATATCACTCTCTTTCTACCTTCTGACTAATTACCTCTCTGAATAGTTTGCCAGATTGTAACATACCGGCTTCGTGCTATTACCTACACGGTAGATACCGAACTTAAAGTAATAACCATCATCGTCGTTACGTCCAATCATGATTTTCTCATTGTCCACAATGTGTTTATTAACCTTTTTCCCCTTTTCCTGATAGTCCATCTGTACATCGAGCATACCCGGCTTTACAATTGTTTCCGCCTCTTTGCCATAGACTGTCCAATCGATATGAATACGGAATGTAATCCAACAATCTTTCGGAAAATCGGCGAAAGGCATTTTGTAAGCAATGGTCGATACTTTATATGTGGATGTCACAGGTTTCATAACCGGTGTCTTTTCCGGATTTGCGTTGCAACGGTCGTCTTTATCTGTCAGCCATTTACGGTCGGAGTTTGCTTTGATATAAAACCATCCGCCTGAAAATCCGAATGCCAATGGAGGATAGCCACCTTGTTCCACCAGCCATCCGTTAGCCTTTCCGGCTTGATAAACGGGATTGCCTTGTTTGTCTTTCACCGGATTACCTTGCTTGTCCAGCTTGGGTTTCTTTTCGTATCCCATGTTTTTCTTAAAAATAGTAGTCTTGTCCAGTTCCATGAACTCATCAGCTGTCAGTTTCTTCACTTCACCCTGTGGAGTCTGTACCAAAGTACGATCCGGCATTCCATGCCATTGAGCAAAAATGGTGGAAACATCACTGCCTAATGTAGAAGGGATATATACCGAAAACTCATAATCGCGGGAAGCACCCTGCGGACAAATACCTTTTCCATGATGATATACAGTTTTCATTATTTGTGCTTTCTTATATGTATCGGCTGGTTTGCCTTTGAAATCATCGGAAGTTGCATAACAATAAGAAAATTCCGCACGCCCTTTTGTTTCCCCCGCTGCATATCCGGATAATGTGTTATCATCTTCTTTCAGTTCAAAACGGTAAGAAGGTTTTCCGTTGAACATAAGGTTGAAATCACGTTGAATGGCATGCGCTTTTTTAGCTCCGACTGCTACCCAGCAACCATCTATAATCTGATTGACACATGCCGAATCTGCCTGTACATTTACACGCTCGGTCAGTGGCACCAAAGTCTGTGTTTCTATAGCCGGACCGGGTTTCTCGACTTGTTCAGCCATCGCCGTGCATCCTGATGCCAGCACGCAAATAATAAAAATGCTTTTCTTCATTCTATTCGATATTAAGTTTGTTGACGGTGCAAAAATACGAAAGGCAACCTCATCAGTTGCCTTTCGTTTGTCTCAAATGCTTTCACATTTGTGTAATTTTGCTGTCAACACCTGCCTGGAGGCTTAATTCGGTGCTTCATCGTTCAAATCTTCTTCAAGCATATCGACTTTCCGTATACTCATTTTTCCATCGGCGGTGATCGTTATAGAAAGCGGCATATACAAATCTGTCTGCGGATAACAAACACTTGCGGCATATACAATGCCCTGCGGAGTGGTCTTGTCGTATACAATTCCTTCCAATATAGATTTCGAGAGAAATTTTGCATCGACTACGGATGAAAAATCATTCTTAGTAAATGTCTTGTTCAATACCGTTTCGTTACCGCGTGTCAGGTGCAGCACTATTTTATTGTCGACATAAGTATCTCCCATCTCATTTGTTACATGAGGCAGACTTTCGTCCGGAGTACGTGAAACAAAGGAATGATAATCTTTTCCTTTGAACTTAAAGTTAGTTTCGCTCTTAGACGTCTGCATACGCTGCAATCCGTGAGCATCTATACTGTCTATTCTTGCCAGTAGCGACTGATTATCTGAAGTTCCTTTTTTACCGCCACATGCACTCACAGCCACTGCCAACGGCAATAAAAGCCAATAAACTAGTTTTCTCATACGTAAGTTTTCTGTTTATAAATAGATGGCAAAGGAACAAAAAGAGCGGGATATTTACAAGTGTAACCGACATTTTTCCTACATTTGAAGGAAAGAAGGAATGGAAAGGCTATCACAAAGGGGGGCTCGACAACAGTGGCAAACCGGCCAGTGCATTTAATGCTTTCAAGAGATAAGATTATTGAATCCTTTTTTATAACTTTACGCCGAATCCAAAATATTTTATACCTGAAAAGTAAAAATGAACATGAAACACCCCAAACAGTTATTAGCTGTACTTTTGATGGCCGCCGCCTGCACTATGCAAGCGCAACGCAGTGAGGCACTGCTGGAGAAGAACTGGAAATTCAGTAAAGGAGATTTTAAAGAGGCCAGTCAGCCGGAGTTCAATGACACTAAATGGGAATCGGTTGTTATTCCACACGACTGGGCGATTTTTGGTCCATTCGACATGAACAATGACCTCCAAAACGTGGCAGTGACACAGAACTTTGAGAAAAAAGCTTCCTTGAAGACAGGACGTACCGGCGGTCTTCCTTATGTAGGTACCGGATGGTATCGTACCAGTTTTGACGCCCCTGCCGACAAAGAAGTGACACTACTTTTTGACGGTGCCATGAGTGAAGCGCGTGTCTACATCAACGGAAAAGAAGCTTGTTTCTGGCCTTTCGGCTACAATTCTTTTCACTGTAATGTGACTTCCTTATTGAATAAAGACGGTAAAAACAATACGCTTGCCGTGCGTTTGGAAAACCGTCCGCAATCTTCGCGCTGGTATCCGGGAGCAGGTCTGTATCGCAATGTACACCTGATTGTGACTGACAAAATCCATGTACCTGTATGGGGAACGCAAATCACAACTCCTCACGTCAACAAGGATTTTGCAGCCGTACGTCTCCAAACGAAGATAGACAATGCCGGTGAGAAAACAGCCATCCGTGTAGAGACGGAAATTCTTTCTCCGGAAGGTAAAGTTGTTACCCGGAAAGAGAATACAAGCCGCATCAATCACGGACAACCTTTTGAACAAAATTTTATTGTAAACGCACCCGAACTCTGGTCGCCGGAAAGTCCGTCGCTTTACAAGGCTGTCTCTAAAATTTATGCGGATGATAAACTGGTAGATACTTACACCACACGTTTCGGTATCCGCAGCATTGAATACATTGCCGACAAAGGGTTCTACCTGAACGGGAAACACCGTAAATTTCAGGGTGTATGTAATCACCACGATTTAGGTCCGTTGGGTGCCGCGATCAATGTTGCAGCACTGCGTCATCAGCTTACGCTATTGAAAGATATGGGATGTGACGCGATCCGTACTTCTCATAATATGCCGACTCCCGAACTCGTTGCGTTGTGTGACGAAATGGGATTTATGATGATGATCGAACCGTTCGATGAATGGGATATCGCCAAATGTGAAAATGGTTATCACCGCTACTTCGATGAATGGGCGGAACGTGATATGATAAATATGCTTCATAATTATCGGAATAACCCTTGCGTCATTATGTGGAGTATCGGTAACGAAGTACCGACTCAATGCAGTCCTGTCGGTTATAAAGTGGCCAAATTCCTGCAGGATATCTGCCATCGTGAAGATCCTACACGTCCTGTCACTTGCGGAATGGACCAGGTGAGTTGTGTACTTGCCAACGGATTTGCAGCAATGATTGACATTCCGGGACTTAATTACCGTACGCAACGCTATCAGGAGTCATACGACCAACTCCCGCAGAATCTGATTCTGGGAAGCGAAACGGCTTCTACTGTCAGCTCACGCGGCGTATACAAGTTCCCGGTGGAGGATAAGAAAGGGGCCAAATATGAAGATCATCAATGCTCTTCATACGATGTGGAGGTTTGTCCCTGGTCGAATATTCCGGACGAGGACTTTGCATTAGCTGACGATCATCATTGGACCATCGGACAGTTCGTATGGACCGGATTCGATTATCTGGGTGAACCGTCACCATACGATACGGATTCATGGCCTAACCACAGTTCAATGTTTGGTATCATCGACCTTGCCAGTTTACCAAAAGACCGCTATTATCTTTACCGTAGCGTGTGGAACAAGGAAGCGGAAACCTTGCATATCCTGCCTCACTGGACCTGGCCGGGACGTGAAGGTGAAGTGACTCCCGTTTTTGTATACACTAATTATCCTACTGCCGAATTGTTTATCAATGGCAAAAGTTATGGAAAACAAAGCAAGAATAATAGTTCGCTAAAGAACCGCTATCGTCTGATGTGGATGGATACAAAGTACGAACCGGGTGAAATGAAAGTAGTAGCCTACGACAAAAACGGAAAAGCGGTAGCTGAAAAAGTAGTCCGTACTGCCGGAAAGCCTCATCACATCGAACTGGTAAGCAACCGTAACGAACTGACTGCAGATGGAAAAGACCTGGCTTATGTGACTGTTAAAGTAGTAGACAAAGACGGTAACCTCTGCCCTACCGATAATCGTCAGATAAATTTCTCGGTAAAGGGAACGGGTAAATATCGTGCTGCCGCCAATGGAGATCCGACGAACCTTGAACAATTCCATCTTCCGAAGATGCATGCTTTCAACGGTATGTTGACAGCTATCCTGCAAGCCGGTGAAACTGCCGGAGAGATTGTATTTACAGCAAAAGCAAACGGAGTGAAAGCCGGAAATATTCGTATTCAGACGAAATAAGGCATACGCTTCAGCATATAACAAACCCACCGGATTTCTTTACTGAAAAGAAGTCCGATGGGTTTCTTCATACAACTATCTCCGAAACTTGCTCACTTGTGCTCAATAAAAGCGACGTTATAAGTACTCTAGCTAAATAGCTTTCCAGAAGGCCTGAAAATCACGATACCTGCCGTAGCAGACCAATTCGTCTCCTTCTTCCACTTTCTCATTTCCCGGTAATTCATTCTTCACATGAAGCTCGGTCAGAGAAATACCCAGGCAGTTGGTGACCTTATTCGCCCGTTTCAATCCTATCATTTTTAAATGAAACTCTTCATCCAGGTTTAACTCATTCACAAAATATCCTACAAATTTCTCCGGAACCGTGAACTTCACAACATAATAATCCTGATCGATGCGGAATCCTTCCATGTTAGTACCGAAGTCGAGCAGTTGTACCAGGCTGCGGGCAGCATCTTCTTCCGGGGTCAGGATTCGTTCCAGATCAAAAGCTTCAAGCACCGCTTTATGTACGGCATCAATAGCACGGGCAAAAATACGGGGAACCTTTTTCTGCTTCAACAGGGCAACGACTCGTATCGACGCACCAAAATTCTCTCCAATCGCTACAATAACTATATCCACACTATTCAATGGCAACACTGATAATGATTGTTCGTCAGTGGCATCAATGACAAAAGCTGTAGCAACCTTATCTTTGATGGAGTCTACACGACTTTCGCTTATATCCGCACCTATAATTTCGTGTCCCAAGGCGGACAGTTCTTCCGCCAACACATGGCCGTAATTTCCTAAACCAATAATAATATACTTCATAGCTTTAGTTTATTATGATGTTATCACTTGGATAACGGTATTTTGTATTCTTTTTCTGTTTGACGATTCCCAACATCAATGTTATTAACCCCACACGACCAATAAACATCAACAAAGACACCAATAGTTTGCTCGCGTCACACAAATGAGGGGTCAGGTTCAAACTGGAACCCACGGTACTAAGCGCAGAGACACATTCGAAAGTCAATGCCATAATGGAAACACCCGGTTCGAGTATGCTCAATGTGAAAATAAAAATGAATAAGACTCCCAATGACATGACTACTGTTGCATTGGAACGCCGGATTGAATCGTAAGACAATTCCCTGCCGAACACTTCCACTCGTTCAGTGCCACGCAATACGGCTACAAGATTCAGAACTACGACCGCAAAAGCATTCACTTTCACACCACCTGCCGTGGACTGTGATCCACCGCCCACCCACATCAGGAATAGATAAACCAACAATGTCTGCACGCTCAATGATGCCAGGTCGACACTGCTGAAACCGGCTGTTCGCGGACAAGTGGCATTAAAGAAAGCTTGTGTCCACTTATCTGCCACAGGCATACCGGCAAAAGAACCATTCCACTCAAAAGCAGCAATAGCCAATGTGCCGATTAATAAAAGCAGAAAAGTCATGATTAACACGATTTTCGTATTCAGGTTATAGAGGTGCTGCATTTTATGCCGATCCAGTTTGCGGGTACGAATCAATTTCCAGAAACGACGGAGGTGATACAATACAATATCCTTGAAATTGACAAGGATGGGGAAACCGATACCACCAAATATAATCAATAGAGAAACGGTAATAAACAGCCAATTGTGGTTAGTCATCACCATCGGATTTCCTAAATTGCCGGAAAGCGTAGAAAAGCCCGCATTGCAAAAAGCCGAAATAGAATGGAAAGCAGCAAAACCCAACTCTCCTTCCAGGGTCATTCCCAACGTTCCGTGAATACTAAACCAAATCGAAACCATGCCGATCCCTTCAATCACTAAGGTGAAGCCTAATATATATAATAAAGTAGACAGCAAAGAACCTAATGAATTGGAACTAACCATATCACGCACAACAAGCTGATTATAAATGGAGGTATTCCCCATAAAGAACATGGCAAAGAAACTGGTTAATGTCATCACTCCCAATCCGCCAATCTGAATCAGCAGGATAATGACAACTAATCCCGAAGTGGTGAATGTAGTAGACACGTCTACCGGTACCAAGCCCGTAACGCATACGGCACTGGTAGCCGTAAATAAAGAGTCTACCCAGGTGATACCATTTACCGTGCAGCGCGGAAGCATCAACAAGCCTGCTCCAATCAGAATAATAGCCATAAAACTGACTGCCAATATCAAAGACGGATTGGTACGCCGTCCCAACAGACGCACCAGCCCATTGGACAGATTGAGGAAAGAAAGAACTAACAATAACAGAAGATGATAAAACTTCCCATGTAAGAATTCCCAAATATGCAAAATAGCTCCTTCTTCTTCCGGACGATGGAATATAACAGGTACCAACGTGAGATATAACAATCCACTCAAGATCCAGGCTAATCGCCGGTATTGCTTTTTAGTATTCCGGTATTCCAGCGAGATATGTAAAGTTACATCAATCAGAAAAATGATCCAGACAGTTTTATACAATGTCTGCAAATTCGCCACTTCATCAATAGACAAGGGAAAGCCATGTTCATATACTACTCCGACAATCAATGATAAAGACGCCAGATAAGTGAGTGCTTCTATCAGCCCTAACAAAATACGTACATAGGGTTTTAGGAGTTTATTCTGATACAATAAAAACTTATGATAAATCTTCATATCATCTTTTTTAACGGGGTCGTGCAAACTTAACTAAAATAACAATCAAATGCGATTCTTTGTTGACAAAATTTTCTGAATATTAAAAATTTGACTACTTTTGGCAACAGAAAACTAAAAAACTACAATATTATGAGTGAAAAAAGAAAACGGTATATTCTACCGGAAGAAGAAATTCCACATTACTGGTACAACATTCAGGCTGATATGGTGAACAAGCCTATGCCTCCGTTGCACCCGGGAACCAAACAACCGCTGAAAGCAGAAGATTTATATCCGATTTTCGCAAAAGAACTGTGTCATCAGGAGCTGAATCAGACGGATGCATGGATCGAAATACCGGAAGAAGTGCGTGAAATGTACAAGTACTATCGTAGCACTCCGCTGGTTCGTGCTTATGGTTTGGAAAAAGCACTCGGCACTCCGGCTCATATCTATTTTAAGAACGAAAGCGTAAGCCCTATCGGTTCGCATAAATTGAACTCTGCATTGGCACAAGCTTATTATTGCAAAGAAGAAGGAGTGACCAACATTACCACTGAAACCGGTGCCGGACAATGGGGAGCCGCTCTTTCTTACGCAGCCAAGGTTTTCGGTCTGGAAGCTGCCGTTTATCAGGTAAAAATCAGTTATGAACAAAAACCATACCGCCGCAGCATCATGCAGACTTTCGGAGCACAGGTCACTCCTTCTCCATCTATGTCTACCCGTGCCGGTAAGGATATTCTGACTAAACACCCCACTTATCAAGGTTCATTGGGAACTGCTATTTCGGAAGCTATCGAACTGGCACAAATGACTCCTAACTGTAAATATACGCTCGGTTCCGTACTTAGCCACGTGACTCTCCACCAGACTATTATCGGACTGGAAGCTGAAAAACAGATGGAAATGGCAGGCGAGTATCCGGATATCGTGATCGGTTGTTTCGGAGGTGGTTCCAACTTCGGAGGTATCTCTTTCCCGTTCATGCGCCACACCATACAGGAAGGGAAAAAGACTCGTTTCGTTGCTGCCGAACCTGCTTCTTGTCCGAAACTGACACGTGGTAAGTTCCAGTATGACTTCGGTGATGAAGCCGGATATACTCCGTTGCTGCCGATGTTTACTTTGGGACACAATTTTGCTCCTGCTCATATCCATGCCGGTGGACTTCGTTATCACGGCGCAGGTGTAATCGTTTCACAGTTACTCAAAGATAACCTGATGGAAGCGGTAGATATACAGCAATTGGAGTCTTTCGAAGCCGGTTGTCTGTTTGCGCAGTCTGAAGGTATTATTCCGGCTCCCGAATCCAGCCACGCTATTGCAGCGGCTATCCGCGAAGCTAACAAATGTAAGGAGACAGGAGAAGAGAAAGTGATTCTGTTCAATCTTTCAGGTCATGGTCTGATCGATATGGCTTCTTATGATAAGTATTTGGCCGGTGATCTGGTGAATTATACATTGAATGACGAAGATATTCAGAAGAATTTAGACGAGATAGGAGATTTAGCTAAATAATAAATTACCTACCAGTTTCAAGTTTCACCACCGATTACATAAAAGAAACATCGATTCTGCATTGATAATCTTTGAATTACAATCAAATCCGTGCTAATTCTATGATCTGTGGTGATTCTTTTCCCACACCCCTTATTTATTTTCTCTATTGAGCATCTCCATATATTCACTGGGAGACATTTTTTCCACACTCGCAAAATAACGGTAAAAACTGGAGCGGGAGGTAAAGCCGCTCAAAAACATTAATTCCTTTACTGTAAGCTCCCTTTTCAACTGTGCCTGTTCTTTAAAATACTGCAAACGGTAGAAATTAATATAATCTCTGAAACCGGAAAAGCCATCATAATGAAGAGCCTTATTGAGTCTGTTTTCATTCGTATTCAAATCATTCAGAAATTCCTGCAAGGAATATTGAGGATTAGTAAATGGTTTACTATGTTTCATGAGACTTTGCATCTGGTTGGATAGTTCAAAAACGACAGGCGAAACCGCAATTTCCCGGATGGCTTCTATTTCTTCCATCTCCAGCTCTTCTACAGGCTGGGGAGGTAAAGAAAGTGGATTCTCATTACGCAAATATAGTATATTTAAAAAAAGGACGGGAAGGATTACAATATAGCCGAACACGTTAAAACATAATCCACTAGTGCCCAGCATCAACCAAATATAGCCGGACATGATGATAGCAAAACACATCATATAAATAGACATTGCCTGGCTCTGTTTACGCCGGACGGGAATCCATCGTCTCATATATGGAAAGAGGAAATTTACGGAAGGAGTAATTACACTGATTATAAACAGCATCAGCCTTACCCGTACATCCCGTTCACCAATATTCTCCCGAATGGAAGCAAAAGATTTTAGAGTAGTATAGTGACCGTTAAAAAACTCATAGCAACAAGCTATACATGTAATCAGCAAAATAGGGATACATAAACTGACGACTCTTGAAAAAGTCATCCATCCCGGTTTCAATGAGGCTATAGGAAAAATAGAAAAGAACTGAAAAAAGACAATCACCCGGACAATATGCCATATCGAAAGATGATTCATCGGAACTTCAGTAAAACGCGGAATCGTCTCCTCACCTCCTCTACTGAAAATCCACATCCATTCCAGATTATCACACAAAAGAAGAAGGGACAGAGTGATAGCCAATACTCCCCATGCTTTTGTCAGTCCATTATTATCTGAAGAACGTGAATAAACAAGTATTCCCAATACCAAGCCCACAATATCCAACAACAATTCAATGCAGAGAACAATTACGTTTACCATGTTTTTTTTGTTTTGAGCGACAAAAGTAGTCTTTTCGCGAAAAGAACGGGAGCATCCCACTCGTAAAAAGCGTCCCAATATAGGGAGATTTGCTAAAATGGGAACCATTTGGGAGTAATATATTTCAGACTTTTCACCTTTACTAATACTTTTGTGGCAGCATTCACCCCAAACAAGAATAAATTATAATATGACGCGCTACTTAAAGAATATGGAAAAGGAAATCACTATCGAAAATCAGGTAGAGGAAATTGCAATAATTGCCCAATTCATCGAAGAATTAGGCATGTCATTACATTTACCTTCCGGCATAACAATGAGTCTCAACCTAGCTATTGAAGAAGCAATAAGCAATATTATCCATCACGGTTATCCTCAAAATCAAAAAGGTGAAATTACATTGAGAACTTCTGTGGCCCCCGGCCTGCTGATTGCCCAGATTATTGACGATGGTATTTCATTCGATCCCACAAAATCTGAAAATGAAGCATCAGAAAATGCACTATCCCTGGAACAGCAACTGACACAAGGTTTGGGACTCTTCCTGATTCGCCGAACAATGGATAAAGTAGAATATCATTCGACGGACAACCAAAACGAACTAATCCTGACTAAAAATATAGAAATGGATTTCAAACCGGAAGCAACTCTTAAAACGAATTTATGTAAAATAGAGGAAGTAATCATACTCACTGTTGAAGGACGATTGGACACTGCCAATACCAACGAATTCAATGCTCTCATCCAACCTTTATTAAACGTTCAGAATCCTAATATAATAATCAACTGCGAAGGATTACTATATATCAGCAGTTCCGGTTTAAGAAGCCTGATAACCCTCCAGAAAAGTGTAAAGCAACACAACGGACAACTTGTATTAGAAGCTATGCGTGCGGAAATACGGAAAATATTCGATATGACAGGCTGTTCCGGCCTTTTTATCATTCGTTAATTCCATTGATAATGAGAAAAGCATCTATTATTTGCAGTATCTTGCTATCTCTGTTCTTTCTGACAGAACCGGTGAATGCACAATCCATTAATCTCACACCCAAATGGACGGCACAAGCACAATTTGCAGGCTATTACGTAGCCGACAAACTGGGATTCTACAAGGAAGAGGGACTTGACGTACATGTGGTACATCCTTCGCTTTCGGCAAGCTCTTTTTCTTTTCTGCAGAAAGGGTATTCGCAAGCGGTAGTTATGAACCTATCGTATGCCTTGACTGAATATTTTGCAGGTGCACAGGTAGTTAATATCTTGCAAACCTCACAGGAAAACAGTCTGATGCTTGTCAGTCGTTCGCCACTCAAGGGTATTTCATCTTTGCAACATAAGAAAATAGGGGTATGGAATCATCTTAGTCAAGAACTACTGGATCAAATAGCCAACAAATATCAACTCCAGGTGGAATGGATACGTTTTAATGGAGGAGTCAATATTTTCCTATCGAAAGCTGTAGATATTTGTCTCGTAGGAAGTTACAATGAGTTTCTACAACTAATTGAAGCCGGTGTAAAGACTGATTCTATTCATATCATGCATTTCGCAGATTATGGATATAACTTGCCAGAGGACGGACTTTATGTTAGCAGAGAATTCTATCAGAAATATCCCCAAGCTGTACAGAAATTGGCCCGTGCCAGCATACGTGGCTGGGAATGGGCAAACGAACACCGCGAACAAACATTGGATATCATAATGGAACAAGTGCATCAACACAACATAGGAACCAACAGATATCACCAGCGTAAAATGTTGGATGAGATCTTACGGCTACAAACAAACAGGAAGAGCGGGCAACGTCCCTATCGGCTAAGCCGAGAAGTATTTGATCTGGCAACTAGTATTTTGTTGCCAGATCAAATCAAAAACACCAGCAACATTCGTTATGAAAATTTCGTAAAATAATCACATTCATTCATGAAACACACTTTTTCCCGTTCCTTTGCAACCCGGCTAAGTATCTACGTACTTTCCTTTACGTTGATTATCTTTGCTACTATTATAGCGTTATTTTATTATTATAGCCACCAGAAAGTAACGGATTTTGCCATTGAACGCACTCATGGACTATTAAGTAACATTGCAACTGAAATCAGCGGTCAGCTATTGTCAGTAGAGACTACCATAGAGCAGTCCGTTTGGATATTGGAAAAAAACATAGATCACCCGGATTCTTTACATAATATTATTGAATCTGTTGTTAGAAACAATCAGTTCATTGTAGGAAGCGGCATCGCTTTCGTCCCCGATTATTACAAAGAAAAAGGGAAATATTTTATGCCTTATGCTTCTTTCAAAGATGAAATAAATGGCGAGATCACTTACCAGGTATTGGGTAGCCAGAATTATGACTATCCATGCATGGACTGGTATCTTATCCCCCAACTGCTTAAACAACCTTACTGGAGCGAACCTTATTATGATGACGGAGGGGGAAATTTCATCATGAGTACTTATGCCAAACCGCTGTTTGACAGTGATGGAAAATTAGTCGCAGTCTTTACAGCCAATATATCACTGACACAATTCACTGATACAATCAGCTTGCTGAAGCCATATCCTTCCAGTTACACCTATTTAATCAGTCGCAACGGAAGTTTCCTGACTCACATGGATAGAAATAAGATCATGAACGAAACGATATTCTCTGAAGCCTTTGCCAAAGAGAATCTTGCACAGGAACAGATCGGACATGAAATGCTGGCAGGACACACCGGAACCATGCGTTTCGATAACAAAGGAGTAGATTCGTATGCATTTTACACAACTATTCCCCAGATTGGATGGTCAGTATGCACCGTTTGTCCAAGCCAGATTATTCTTCAGGAACTAGACAGTACATCCCGAACAATCATCTACACTTTTATAGTGGGGATGATAGCCCTATTCCTGATTGTGTACAGCATCATCCGACGCCTTGTCCGCCCACTGGAGAAATTCTCCGAGTCAGCCCGCGAAATTGCGACCGGACGATTTGATGTTACCATACCAGAAGTGCATTCCAACGATGAAATCAGAGATCTATACGATTCGCTTATCTTCATGCAGCACTCTTTATCTACTTACGTAGTTGAACTAAAAGACACGACTGCCAGCAAAGAACGGATTGAAAGCGAGCTTTCTATAGCTAGGGAAATACAAATGGGAATGCTTCCCAAGATATTCCCTCCCTACCCCGAACGTAGTGATGTAGATTTGCATGCCATACTTCACCCTGCGAAAGAAGTAGGCGGAGATCTTTATGACTTCTATATGGATGGCAACCGCCTCTACTTCCTAATCGGGGATGTATCAGGAAAAGGCGTACCCGCTTCTCTGTTTATGGCAATCACCCGCAGTCTGTTCCGTACTTTATCTCAGCAGGTGCTTTCACCGGCCAAGATTGTGACGGACATGAACAATTCGATTTCTGATAATAACGAATCCAACATGTTTGTCACGCTTATTGTCGGAATCCTCGATTTGGAAACGGGGAAACTGAAACTGTGTAATGCCGGACATAATCCTCCCATACTGATTCGTCCGGACGGACAGGTTTCTTTCCTTGAATTCAAGACCCAGATATTTGTTGGTGTCATTGAAGAATTTGCCTATACCGAAGATGAAACGACATTGGAAAAAGGAAGTAAACTGTTCCTTTACACCGATGGAGTGACAGAAGCTGAAAATACAGAGAAAGAGCTATATGGAGACGAAAAGTTATTGAAGACATTGTCTGATAATAACACGTCTGATGTACGCACCACTGTTAATGGTATAGAGGACTCTGTAGCAGATCATGTCAAAGAAGCCGAAGCCAGCGATGACTTGACTATTTTACTTATTCAATATGAACCCGGACAACAAACAATTAAGCACATATCATTATGGAAAGAGAAATAAAGATCTCAAACGATTTAAATGAAATTTCAGTTTTAGCCAGTTTCATTGAAGAACTGGGAGAAGAACTTTCTTTGTCATTTGAAACGACAATGAATATCAATCTGGCATTGGAAGAGGCCGTAGCCAATATAATTATGTACGCCTATCCAACTCAAGAGCAACACACCATCCTATTAAGAGTAACTTACAGCGAAAAACAACTTGTTTTCCTATTAACGGACAAAGGAGCCTCTTTTGATCCGACACAAGTAGATGAGGTAGATGTTACACTCTCTTTGGAGGAACGCCCAATCGGAGGGCTGGGAATATTCCTCATACGAAGCATCATGAACGAAATATCTTACCAACGTATCGACAATGAGAATCACCTCATTATGAAAAAAGACATTTGACGCGGGGCGGAAAGATTGTATAGTTTTCCAGCCAATTCATGGGGTATATCAAAGATTTCACTATCTTTGATGCCATTATTAATCTTATGAACTAATAATGAGCAGCCTTAACAAAATAGCAATCTGTCTACTTTTTCTATGCGCAGGGGTTAATTATGCTTTTTCTGATATTCCGGAGCAAATCAACTTCTCCTATATCTCTATTAATGAAGGATTGTCACAAAGTACTGTATTCTCTATCGATCAGGACCAACGAGGCAATATGTGGTTCGCAACTTATGACGGAGTAAACAAGTACGATGGGTATTCATTTACAGTTTATCAGCATAATGAAGATGATCCGAACAGCATCGCTAATGACATTTCGCGAATCGTAAAGGCTGACAGTCAGGGACGGGTTTGGATCGGCACGCGGGATGGTTTGTCATATTATGATGAAGAGAAGGATAAATTCAGAAATTTCTTCTACGAAAAGAAGGGGAAGAAGCTGCAAATCAACGGAATTGCGGAGATCTCACCGGAACAACTGCTCATAAGTACACAGGAAGGTCTGACTATGTTCGATATTAAAGAATCACGATTCGTTGATGATTCTTTTAGTACGGCTATGCATAAGATAGTGGCTTCTGCTCTTTACAGGCAAGGCGATATTATCTATATCGGCACCCCGGTTGACGGGCTTTACAGCTACTCCATTCCTCAAAAGAAACTGGAAAGAATTACTCCGATAACAGGCACTAAGCAGATTCAAGCCATTTTGCAACAATCTCCTACCCGCATCTGGATAGCTACCGAAGGAGCCGGTCTACTTCTATTTAACCCGAAAACACAAGAAGTCAAGACCTATCATCATTCTGCTTCCAATCCTAAAAGTATCAGTTCCAATTATATCCGTTCTCTGGCTTTGGATTCGCAAAATCGCCTATGGATAGGAACATTCAATGATTTAAACATTTATCATGAAGGAAACGACTCTTTCGTCTCTTACAGCAGCAGTCCGGTAGAAAACGGCAGCCTGTCACAGCGTTCGGTCCGCAGTATCTTTATGGATTCGCAAGGCGGAATGTGGCTTGGAACCTATTTCGGAGGACTAAACTATTATCATCCGATCCGCAACAGATTCAAGAATATCCAGCGTATTCCATATAAGAATTCTTTAAGTGACAACGTAGTCAGTTGCATTACCGAAGATAAGGATAAGAACTTATGGATAGGAACAAACGATGGTGGATTGAATCTTTATAATCCAAATACACAACAGTTTACACACTATATTCTACAAGAAAACGAACGGGAAATCGGTATTGGTTCCAACAATATCAAAGCCGTATATGTAGACGAACAAAAATCACTTGTATATATAGGAACACATGCCGGTGGCCTGACTGTTCTCCACCGCAACAGTGGACAAATGGAAAGTTTCAATCAGCTGAATAGCCAGTTGGTCAATGAAAATGTGTATGCCATTCTTCCTGACAAGGAGGGTAGTATCTTATTAGGAACTTTAAGTGCACTGGTTAGTTTTAATCCGGAGAAACGGAGCTTCACCACCATAGATAAAGAAAAAGACGGTACGCCATTTACTTCACAACGAATCACAATCCTGTTCAGAGATTCTCGTAAACGTCTTTGGATCGGTGGTGAAGAAGGTATATCAGTCTTTCAGCAGGAAGGAATCGAAATAGAAAAAGCTCCTATCCTTCCGGAATCATCTGTAACAAAGATGTTTACCAATTGCATTTATGAAGCAGCCAATGGCATCATTTGGGTAGGTACGCGTGAAGGTTTCTACTGTTTTAATGAAAAAGAGAAGAAAATCAAACGATATACGACTGCTAACGGTTTACCCAATAATGTGGTTTACGGTATTCTGGAAGATACCTTTGGGCGTCTCTGGGTAAGCACCAACCGTGGTATCTCCTGTTTCAATCCGGAGACAGAGAAGTTCCGCAATTTTACGGAATCCGACGGGTTGCAAAGTAATCAGTTTAATACTTCTTCATTCTGCCGCACCTCTAACGGGCAAATGTACTTCGGGGGTATCAACGGTATCACAACTTTCCGCCCGGAACTCCTACTGGACAACCCTTACACTCCTCCGGTAGTCATCACTAAACTTCAACTGTTTAACAAAACAGTCCGTCCGGATGATGAAACCGGTATCTTGACTAAGAATATCAATGAAACAGAAAGTATCACGCTAAAATCATGGCAAACGGCTTTTACGCTTGAATTTGTGGTATCCAACTATATTTCAGGTCAACACAATATTTTCGCTTATAAATTGGAGGGATATGATAAAGAGTGGTATTATCTGACAGACAAACGTACTGTCTCCTATTCCAACTTGCCGCAAGGTACTTATCATTTTCTGGTAAAAGCTGCTAATAGTGACGGGAAATGGAACACTGTACCTACGATGTTAGAAATCATTGTTCTCCCTATATGGTACAAGACCTGGTGGGCAATCGTGCTTTTCCTCGCTATTTTTATCGGCTTTATCACTTTCGTCTTCCGCTTCTTCTGGATGCGTAAAAGCATGGAAGCAGAGCTGGAGATTGAACGTAGGGATAAGGAACATCAAGAAGAAATCAACCAGATGAAGATGCGTTTCTTCATCAATATTTCCCATGAGCTTCGCACGCCGTTGACTCTTATCTTAACTCCTCTACAAGAAATAATCAATAAGATCAGTGACCGCTGGACTCGTAATCAGCTGGAATATATCCAACGCAACGCTAATCGCCTGCTACATCTTGTCAATCAATTGATGGATTATCGCCGCGCCGAATTGGGAGTTTTCGAGCTGAAAGCAAAGAAAGAGAATGCGCATCAACTAATACAAGATAATTTCTTGTTTTATGATAAACTGGCGCGCCACAAAAAGATTACCTATACTCTCCATTCCGAATTGGAAGATAAAGAGGAACTTTTTGATCCTAATTATCTGGAACTGATTGTTAATAACCTGCTTTCAAATGCTTTCAAATATACGGAAAGCGGTCAAAGCATTACTGTGACATTGAAAGAGGAAAATAATTGGTTGGTACTGCAAGTTAGTGATACCGGCATTGGTATTCCTATCAACAAACAAGGAAAAATATTCGAACGTTTTTATCAGATAGAGAGCGAGCATGTAGGAAGTGGTATCGGTCTTTCACTGGTACAACGCCTGGTAGAATTGCACCATGGTCGTATCGAACTGGATAGTGAAGAGGGTAAAGGCAGTACTTTCTCTGTTTACCTGCCACAAGACATAAATACCTACAAACCCTCCGAACTAGCTTCTAATGACACTCTGAATGAGGAAGGTCAGGTATATTCCACCAACTCGAAAGAAATGTATTTCATTGATACGGAAAAGGTCGAAAACGAAACGATCGAAGGCGGTGACAAGAAGCGTGGCACTATTCTTATTGTAGAAGACAATAATGAAATCCGCCATTATCTTAGCAGCGGACTTGCCGAACTCTTCAATACGCTGGAAGCCGGAAATGGTGAAGAAGCTTTGGAAAAACTGAAAGACAATGAAGTTGACATCATTGTAACTGATGTCATGATGCCTGTGATGGATGGTATCAAATTATGCAAGAATGTGAAGCAAAATATCCGTACCTGTCATATTCCCGTGATTATCCTGTCTGCTAAAAGCGAAGTCAAAGACCAGATGGAAGGTCTGCAAATGGGTGCGGATGATTACATCCCGAAACCATTCTCACTTGCTATCCTGACTACGAAGATACAGAATATGATGCGTACCCGTAGACGTATGCTTGAACGGTATTCCAAATCCCTGGAAGTGGAACCGGAAAAGATTACGTTTAACGCCATGGATGAAGCTTTACTAAAACGTGCTGTAGCGATTGTAGAAAAGAATATGGATAATATTGAATTCTCTACTGACGAATTTGCCAGAGAAATGAATATGAGTCGTTCTAATCTGCATCTTAAATTGAAAGCCATCACAGGCGAATCGACTATTGACTTTATACGCAAGATTCGTTTCAATGAAGCAGCAAAATTACTGAAGGATGGCCGCTATACAATAGCAGAGGTCAGCACAATGGTAGGTTTCAATACGCCGTCTTATTTTGCTACGAGTTTCAAGAAGTATTTCGGATGTTTGCCTACGGAGTATATTAAGAAAGCGAAAGGATAAGTTGAGGAAATATTTTTGTTACATTTACTGCAAACTAAACAAATATGAAATCCAAAAATATCATGGTTTTTACAGAATACAATCCATAAAAACCATGATATTTTTGGATTTGAAGAAAAAAAGACCGAAATTTGTTCTTAAGTTAAAGGAGGTAGACTATGATAGCAAGAACATTAGAGCAAACGATTCAAGAAAAGTTATGGCAAGATAAGGCAATTATAATAATGGGGCCTCGTCAAGTTGGGAAAACCACCTTGCTGAAACAAATGTTCAAAGATAACAACGATGTGCTCTGGTTGAACGGAGACGAACAAGATACCCGCAGCCTATTCGAGAACATATCGGCAACCCGCTTGAAATACATATTCGGGCAAAAGAAAATCATTATTATCGATGAAGCACAACGCATCGAAAATATAGGATTACGCCTGAAACTGATTACCGATCAAATAAGCGGAATACAACTGATTGCTACAGGAAGTTCCTCTTTCGACCTGGCCAACAAAGTAAATGAACCTCTGACCGGAAGAAAATGGGAATATAAAATGTATCCTCTTTCTTTCAAAGAAATGGTCAATCATCATGGTTTACTGGATGAGAAACGTCTTATCCCCCATCGCCTCGTTTATGGTTATTATCCGGATGTCGTTACACATCCCGGTTCAGAAAGCGAAATACTAAAACAGCTTTCCGATAGCTACTTATATAAAGATATTCTGGACTGGGAGCATATCAAGAAAGCTGATAAAATTATGAAACTTCTTCAGGCATTGGCCTTTCAAACTGGTTCGGAAGTTTCTTATAATGAATTAGGACAATTGTGTGATCTCGATCCCAAGACAGTGGAACGCTACGTGATATTACTCGAACAATCATATATAATCTTCCGGCTGGGTTCATTCAGCAGAAATCTAAGAAATGAATTAAAAAGCAGCAGAAAAATATATTTCTATGATAATGGAATACGCAATGCTGTAATCGCTAATTTCTCGTTGGCGGAAACTCGTTCAGACATAGGAGCTTTATTCGAAAACTTCCTCGTTTCAGAACGTATCAAATACCTCCAATATAACCGTTTATGGCATAATACATGGTTTTGGCGCACAACAGCTATGCAGGAAATTGATTTAATAGAAGAGGGAGATGGAAAACTAATGACTTATGAATTCAAATGGAATCCTAAACGTTCTGCCAAGTTCCCCAAAGCTTTTTCAGACAATTATCCTGAAGCAACTTTCACCGTGATTACTCCTGACAATATAGAAGAATTTCTATTGTAGATACAAGGTAAAACTTTGTACACAACAAACAGCCTCAATATAAGACAGTACTTTTCTTTTTTTCAGTAGGGATTTAAATTAAATGCTACATAGTGAAAAAATATCTATCATAAGTATCATTCATTTTAATAATCATTTCATTATCAAAAGAATAAGTATGATAGATAGCTTTTTAAAAAGGTATCTATCATACTTTTACCAGCAAAAACAGGTTATCTATCATCAACAAAATAGCCGAATAAAGGCCCTATATGCATAAGATAGCTTGTTTTTATTGCAATGAACCTGTATAAATCCGATGATCGTGGCTTGATAATCCAACTTTAACGGTGATAAGTTTATAGCCCACGTATGCAGGCTGTACAGCCCGCATCTGTAGGCTGCATGGTTTACAAGCGTGGGCTGTACAGCCTGCATACGTGGGCTATAGAAACATTACCGCTCCCAATAGATTATTAAGCTGTCAAATACAGGTTGTCATCCTATAAAACGTGCATTCTTATGCCTTTAAATGGGTAATCTCACCTAATACTACACTAAAATAGACAAAGTATAGGCATGATAGATAGCTGTTTTTTGCAATAAAACTATGATAGATACCTTTTTAAAAAGGCATCTATCATAGTTATTCTTCTGATAATGAAATGATTATTAAAATGAATGATACTTATGATAGATATTTTTTCACTATGTAGCATTTAATTCAAATCCGTACGAAAATGAATTAGTTTATTTCATGAATTGAACAGGACAAAGTTTACATTATGATATATAAAAGACTTACTATCAGCCTAAAAAAACATTTCTTTAGACATTATTGATATATGATTCAACAATATTAATATCAAAAAATCATTTTTTGAACAAAGTGTGAACAAGACAAATCATCAGCCATAAATAAATAGATTACATTTGCAAACAGTAAAATATAACTTTTAATAATTAAAACCTAATAAAGTATGAAGAACATCTTCTTTATTTGTATGTTCGGTCTGCTAGCATTTACTGGATGCTCAGACAACGAGGAGGAAATATTGACCGGAGGCAATATAGACATAGATATGCTTCCTCCTAATCAGCCTAATGATGTGATCGATGAAAAACTATTTGCAGTTATCAATCTTGATTATCCAGGACTGGAAAAAGCCAAAGAATTTTATAATTCAGGGAAATACTACTATGCAGTAAATGAATTATTAGAGTATTACAGAAATCGAACAAGTGTCATCAACCCTAATATCCAACTGATGAACACACCAATTACTGCATCTGAACAAAATATAGCTGATCAAGCATTAGAAAACAGATTTTATGTTAGAGGTTTTGCAGAGCGAGTCGAAGATGGAAAAGAGATCTATTATTCTTTTACTAAAGATAATAAAATAGACTGGTCGTTCATTCCCAGTAAAGTCACTGACCAAGAATTTAAATATCAGATTCATCGCCATCAATGGATGCTCCCACAAGCAAAAGCCTATCGCACAAGTCGTGATGAAAAATATGCAGAATCATGGATCAATGTTTACTCGGATTGGCTTAAGACTTTTCCTTATGAAGAAGGAACAACATTCCCCGAAGAAGGAGGACAAGAGAATGATGTTGATTATCAATGGAAAGGTTTACAGGTAGCTGAAAGAGTTATCTCACAAATAGATATCATGACTTATTTCATTCAATCTAAAAATTTCACGCCAGAATGGCTCTCTGTCTTCTTGACAGCATTTGCCAAAGAAGTAGAATGTATTCGTTTGAATTATTATAAAGAAGGTAACATTCTGGTTACCCAAGCACAAGCTGTAGCAATGGCAGGCATACTCATGCCTGAGTTCAAGAATGCTAATGAATGGCTATCAGAAGGTTCTCAGAAACTAGGAGAACAAATAGATAAACAGTTCCTTGCAGATGGAGTACATTACGAATTTGATATTAGCTACCACGTTGGTGCCATCTCTGATTTTTATGAAACTTACAGAATAGCTCAATTAAATAATAAAGCCGGCGGATTTCCGGCAGGATACCTTGAGAAGTTAAAATTACCAGCTCATTTTGTCATGGATATCACTTATCCCAATTACAGTGTAGAAAACTTTAATGATACCCGTTCCAGTCGTTTAGGAAAAAGTGTACTCATTAAAAATTTCAAAAAGTATGCAGAAATGTTCCCAGATGATCAAGAAATACAATGGGTGGCTTCAGAAAGACTAAGTGGATCCACACCTACTTATTTACAAAAAGCTTATACGAATGGAGGGTATTATATTCTGCGTAATAAATGGGATGACCAATCTATGATGATGATACTAAAAAACAACAATACTAATAAAAAATATCACTGTCAACCAGATAACGGTACATTTAGTTTATATAAAGGAGGACGTAATTTCTTCCCTGACGCAGGGTCATACGCATACAGTGGGAGCGATAGAGAGAGCTATCGCGAAACAGCCAGACATAACACGTTAACCATAATGAGTAAAACAATACCTGACGATAGTATGAAAGGAAAATTGCTTCAATTAACAACAAAGACGGATGAATCAACATCCTATGATGTCTTGGTTACTGAAAATCCGACATATACTGTTTCAGCTGAAAAACATCTGAATTTGACCCATCGCCGTTCTGTATTTTTTGTTAATCAAAAGTTCTTTGTTATAGTAGATGAAGGATATGATACCACAGCAGACCATAACAGTAACATCAATGTGAATTTTCATTTATGTCCTATTGAAAACGCATCAAGCGATGTTGTAATAGACGAAGGACAAAAAGACAGCCATATTTACGGTGCACATACGGCTTTTAGCGACAATAATAATATCATGCTTAGAACCTTTGTTGAAACAGCCAACAATTATAGCGCATCCGTAAAAACGACTAATACTTCTAATGATATAGGACAAAAAACCGAACGTAAAGGTTATCAAGTTACCATACGCAAACCTAAAATAGAAAATGGTGCTGCAAGATTCATCAGTATAATATACCCAATTAATGAAGGTACGGAAGCAGCAAACATCAATATGACAGCCACATTTACAGATATAGCAGATGATGAGGTCGCTGGAACATTCCATGCAAATGGAACATCAGTAAAAGTAATTATTGATAATAAAGAATATAATTTGTCATACACACTTAATTAATATATCTAAGAAATGAAACATACATTATTAAAAACCAAATCAAGGCTTATAATGAGTCTGATGATAGTTATAATGGGTGTAGTTTATACATCTTGTGATGATACAGAAACTACCGATTCTACTAAATTCACAATATTCTACTCAGGCATGACTGATATAGGTCCTTCGATGAGTGGAAGAATTAGTAGCCCAACTTATAAAGGAAATACACCTTCTGACTTTGCTATAACCAAAGTTACTTTAAAAGGTGAAGCCTATTCCGGAGATTGTTTTACTATCGACCCGAATGATGGATTCATATCTATAAATAGCACCAAAGATATGCAAGTTGGCCTATATAAATTATCCATATCATGCATATCCGGAGGGAATTATTATGAATTTAAAGATATTGTAGAAATAAACTTTTTGAAGGCCGTCCCCGATGGAATTACAGTGGAACCCAACAAACTCCAAGTCAAATATAATGATATTATTGATGAAACAAGTGAAGTAGAACTACCAACAGCGCAAGTCAAGACAGATGGAGATCATGTAACCATTACCAAATATGAGATTGCCAAAAGTGACTATTCAAAATACTTCGACATCACTAAAAGTGGAAAAATAAGTATTATCAAAGGTAGCACAGCACTTCTTCCCGGTATTTATAACATCTCATTAAAACTAACAACCGGAGCTTCTTCTGAAGATGAAGGAATATTTGAGAATGCACTAGAAATAAATGTCACGTCAGCACCTTTTGGTTTGGAGTACACTCCTAACGAAGATATGCTAGAAGCTGAAAACGACAAAAGTGGAAAGACCTCATTTCAGAGTAATGCGCCTGCACTTAAAGGTTCATTAGAAGGAATAGAATATTCTATAAAAAATATTACCCCTACAACAGATAAAATTAAAATAGATCCAACTACCGGAGTTCTTTCCGTTGACAAAGACCACGGATTGCAAAGTGGAAATAACTATGTCATCTCAATACATGTTAAAAACAATTTTGGAGAAGAAGATTTCAATAATGCATTTACACTACAAGTCGTAGAATACATTGAGCCAATTTCAGGATTCGAATATGAAACAAGTATTGATAAATATCAATATTCAAAGTTCACCATTAGTCCTAAGGAAGGGTTGAAAGGAGATAATATCCAATTCAGCTTGATTAATGAACCGGATGCATTAAAGGGGCAGATAGAATTTGACGCCCAAACCGGAACAATTTCTGTAGAAAAAGGGAATACTATTCCACAAGGAAATTATCCTCTTACCGTGAGAGCGACTAACTCTAAAAACGCAGAAAATCCTGCAGATGCAACATTTACTCTGAATATCATTGAGAATCCTAATTACTTCACTGATATTCGTTATGGAAACAACATTGATGTACCAGAAGAAAATAATGCTAATCAATTTAGAATTACAGAAGATAATGAAGCTAATGCGGATGCTACATTAAAAAGCTTCACTTTCCCAAGTCCACAAACAGGGCTTAAAGGGAATGTATCGGTCGCATGGAGCATCAAGAACGGAAATAATTGTGACAACTTAACAATCGATAGCAATACAGGAAAAATCAGTTTCAATCAAGAAGCTACATGGCCCGCAGATAAAAATGAAGTCAAAGCAAATACAATAGGATTTTGTTATGTTACAGCAACAGCCGGAACAGATAAAGATAGCCAGATATCTCAAACAACTCTTGTATTTATTCATTATGACTTAAAAGCAAATAATGGAGTACATATCCATTATAATCCTTTTGTCTTCCAAGCTGATCCTAAAAATGGTGGTAATTCAACTGTTCCGTTGGTTACAGTTAACGGAACAACTACAACTTCTAATTTCGCATTAGATTACCGCCGTTCATTTAACTACTATCCCACAGAAGGTACTTTAGTAAAAGGAGCACCCGCAACTGCCGGTTCATTCTTAAATGAACTATGGACTACATATTATAAAGCTATGGATATAAAACTATCAACCGGGTCTAGAAATCCGATGTCATATTACGGCAGCGTATACGATATGAGCCATAGTAAGAAATTACCTAATCAATCGGATAGACTATCCGTAGCATTAGCCTATGTCGTTCCTAATGACCTGACTATACATATCAGTCCGAATATCTGGAAAAATAGTAAAGGAGAATATGCTAATGGAATTATGGTTGGAGAAATGACTTTCCTTACAAATGTCACCGTTGATACAAAAGAAACCGGAGATTTATTAAAAAATGGAAAGAAAATAGCACCTATCATTATATGGTTTGACAAAAAATTTATTAAATAATGAGCAAAACATCATTAACTATGTATAATACAATCACTAAATCAATAAAACTAAGAGGGTATATCACCCTCTTAGCACTGATTTTCACAATCAGCCTACAAGCCCAGAATATAACTGTAAAAGGTGTTGTTGTAGATGAAACAGACACTCCGCTTATCGGAGCAACAGTTATGGTAAAAGGTGCATCTACTGGAGCTATTACTGACTTCGACGGAAACTTTACGTTAACAACCTCAAAAGGTTCAATAATATCTTTCTCATATATTGGATATAAAACCCAAGAGATTAAATATACCGGACAATCTCCTATGAATGTTAAAATGGTACCAGATAATAAAACTTTAGACGAAGTTGTTGTTGTCGGATATGGTTCCATGAAGCGAGGTGATTTGACAGGTTCTGTTGCATCCGTCGCTTCCAAAGACATTGAAGGCTATAAAAGCAGTTCTGTTATGGGGGCTTTAGGAGGACAAATTGCCGGAGTACAAATTACCCAAACTGACGGTACACCGGGAGCTGGATTTAATATCAACATCCGTGGTGTAGGTACTTTAACAGGAGATGCTTCTCCACTTTATATCGTAGATGGTTTTCAAGTAGATAATATCGATTATTTATCGAACTCCGATATTGAATCTATAGAAGTTTTAAAAGATGCCTCCTCTGCCGCTATCTACGGTGCGCGCGCAGCCAATGGGGTGGTTATGGTTTCCACCAAGTCAGGTAAAGTAGGACGCCCTGTAATTAACTACAACGGCTCTGCAAGTTATCGTAAGATTTCAAAAATGTTAGATGTACTTTCTCCTTATGAATTCGTTAAATTGCAAGGAGAAATAAAAACCGAATATGCAAATTCCTACTATAAATCAGGAAATGATGATAATGGAATTCCTTATCTTTATCAATCAGCGGAAGATTATATCGGAATGAAAGGAGTAGACTGGCAAGAAGAGACTTTCAATCCGACATGGTCACAAGACCATAATCTATCCATCTCAGGCGGTAGTGATAATACCAAATATACAGCTTCATTTTCCCGTTATATTGAAAATGGTATTTTTAAGAATAGTGGATTTGATAAAACGACAGGTAAAATTCGCTTTAATCAAAAGATAACAAAAAACATCACTTTTGATACAACTGTTAATTACGCACAAACGAACCGTAAAGGTGTGGGAACTTCCGCAGACTCCGGACGTTTTAATATGTTAGCACAAATTCTAAGTGCACGTCCAACAGGTGGTCTGAAGCTGACAGATGAAGAATTATTAAATTCTGCTATTGACCCTGAAATGCTAGAGACTGGAGAAAGCCTTGCGCAAGTCAATCCTGTCATGCAAACCGAATCCGTTACTAATGATAAACGTGGAGAAATGTGGTCAGCCAATGCATCTGTTACCTGGCAAATTATTAAAGGATTAACATTTAAGACAGCTGGTACCTATAATACAACTGACAGCAGAACTGACATTTTTTACAAAACAGGTTCTAAAGAAGCATATCGTAATGGAGAAAAGCCGTATGGCCGAACTCAAATGGGACGCGACGTACGTTGGACTAATTATAATAACCTCACATGGAAACAAAAGATTAAAAAACATACTTATGATGTGATGTTAGGCCATGAAGTTTCATTCAAAAGCAGCGAATATCTATTAGGAGAAGCGATGGATTTCCCATTTGATAATCTGGGCAATGACAATTTAGGCATCGGAGCTACTCCTAGTAAAGTGAGCTCCAGCTATAGTGACAAGATGCTACTATCCTTCTTCGCCCGTGGTAACTATAATTATGACAATCGCTATTTATTAACAGCGACAATACGTGCAGATGGTTCTACTGTATTCTCCCAAAAGAATAAATGGGGATACTTTCCCTCTTTCTCAGCTGCTTGGCGTGTTTCTGAAGAAGCATTCATGAAAGATATAAAATGGTTGTCAAACTTTAAAGTTCGCTTCGGTTGGGGTACTGTCGGTAATGACCGTATTTCAAACTATTTATCATTAGATTTATATGAAGCCAGTAAATATGGAGTAGGTAATAATACAGTAACGGTATTGACACCGAAACAACTCAAAAACGCTAACCTGAAATGGGAAGGTTCCAATACCGTGAACTTAGGTGTAGATCTTGGTTTCTTTGATAGTCGCCTAAATATTACAGCAGACTTCTTTATCAAAAACACAAAAGACCTCTTGCTAGCTCAATCACTTGCACACATTACAGGTTTTAACTCACAAATGCAGAACATTGGTAAGATCCAAAATAAAGGATTTGAATTAAATGTGAACAGTATTAACATACAAACAAGAGATTTTACTTGGAATACGAACTTTAATATATCATTTATCAAAAACACATTAAAGTCACTTGCTTCCGGTGTAGATGCGATGTATGCACGTTCCGGATTCGACAGCAACTTCACCGCATATGATTACATAGCCAAAGTCGGTGAATCTTTAGGATTGATCTATGGATATGAGTTTGATGGGATCTACCAAAGTTCTGATTTTTACACAAAACCAGGCGATCCTACATTGTATTTAAAAGACGGAGTCGTTAATGACCCGCGCTATAGTACAAAAGAGCCTTTAAGACCGGGTGTAGTAAAATATAAAGATCAAGACGGAGATGGTAAAATTACAACCAAAGACCGTACTGTCATCGGTTCTGCAATCCCCAAATGGTATGGAGGTATCACCAATACACTAAATTATAAAGGGATTGACTTCAGTTTCATGCTACAATTTAATTACGGCAATGACGTTTATAATGCAACCCGTCTATATTCAACTCAATCAAGAAGCGGACGTAGAAATATGCTGGCTGAAGTAGCGGATCGCTGGAGTCCGACCAATGCATCCAATAAAGTACCTTTATATAATGGATACATTACCAATGATGTCTATTCACGTTTTGTAGAAGACGGTTCATTCCTTCGTTTGAAAAATATAACATTAGGTTATACTTTACCTAAAAAATGGACAAGTAAATTCTATGTATCCAGACTTCGTGTTTATGCTACAGGACAAAACTTATTCTGTGTTACAGGATATAGTGGTTATGATCCGGAAGTAAGTACAGCAGGGAGCAATCCGATGACTCCTGGACTAGATTGGGGTGCATATCCAAAGAGTAAAGTATTTACTTTTGGGCTTGATATTCAATTTTAATAATAAATTAAGTACAATGAAAAAGATTCTATACTATATAGCAATGTCAGTAATATGTGCATTACCTTTTAATTCTTGCACATTAGACGAAGAAACCAGCACCGATGTAGAAAAGAAAAACTTTATGCGAGATGCTAAAGAGGCAGAGATTGTATTACAAGGTGTTTATCGTTCAACCATAGAAGATGGACAATATGGCTATCATTTATCTATATTGTTTAATTTAGGAACAGATATGGAGCAGGCAGAAGGAAATAGTACGGAGAACTATCGTATCATACCAGCCAATGCATTTCCTACCACTCAATCGGAAGTACAAACTACTTGGTCATCTTTGTATGCCGGTGTCTATAATGCGAATGATTTTCTAGAAAGAATCTCAAGCAAAATAAATACATACTCAGATACCGACCGTCAATTGGCCACTTTATATATAGCTGAAGCAAGAGCTTTAAGAGCTATGTTTTACTTTGAATTAGTGCGCAGATATGGTAATATTGCTCTTATGACCAATACAGAAATGTCGAAACAAGATCCAAGAACATTTGTTCAAGTAAAACCGGAAAAAGTGTATGAATTCATCGAAGATGACCTGCTTTACGCTAGTAGAATACTGCCCTATGCACAAGATGACCAATACCGCATCGATAACAGCTATCGTTTTTCCAGGGGGGCTGCTCTAGGCTTATTATCAAAAGTTTACGCCACATGGGCAGGATATCCTGTATATGATGAGTCAAAATGGGAAGAAGCCGCTAAAACCGCGCGTACTTTAATAGAATCCGGCAAACATGCTCTTCTATCTGATTACGAACAATTATGGAAAAACACTTGTAACGGGGTTTGGGACCCAACAGAAAGCTTGATCGAAATATCATTTTACTCCCCTACCGTTTCAGGAAACAGTGACCCTGTAGGCCGTATTGGAAAATGGAATGGAGTTAAAACCACATCAATCGCAGGACAGCGTGGAAGTTGCGCAGGAAATGTGAAAGTGGTGCATACTTTCGTAACAGAATGGCGTGAACATCCTCAAGACTTACGCTGCGATCTTTCCGTTGCCAATTATAAATACGATGATGATAAAGTACTTTGGACAAAAGGAAAAAATGATACCGATTATTCTGCTAAAGAAAAAGACAAAGACCCCACTAAAGGACAAAAAGAAAAACAAAATTATACACCTGCTAAATGGGACATTGAAAAATATGTAACCACCAGTAAATTAATCAATAACGATAAATCAAATGTTAATTGGTATTTCCTACGTTATGCAGATGTACTTTTACTTTACGCAGAGGCTTTGAATGAATGGAAACATGGACCTACTGATGAAGCTTATGAAGCGATCAATATGGTGCGCCGTCGTGGATTTGGTAATCCTAGTAAGACGAGTATTTGTGATTTAAAAGATTTAAATGAAGAAGATTTTCGTAAAGCAGTCTATCAAGAAAGAGCTTATGAGCTGGCTTTTGAAGGACACCGCCGCATGGATTTAATCCGCTGGGGAATATATTATGAAACTATTCAAAAAACATACAATGATTTGCTTAACTGGTGGACTGCGGAAACTGAATTTAATTATGTTGTTTACAGACATACTGTAAAAGGTAAGCATGAACTATTTCCCATTCCACAAAGAGACATGGACTTGATGATTAAATTTAATCAAAATCCGAATTGGGAATAGTCCTCATTCTCTCCAATATGCCTTAATTAGGGCATATTGGAGAAATTTAAAACCTTTTTCAACAAAATCAAAACTTAAAAAGCAGAGTTCAAACACCTTTTGGACAATCCTGCAACGGAAAGTTTTGCCTTTCGGTTACTTTTGCATCAGTTACAAAACTTCTAAAAACAATCACTTAAAATGAATAACATGAAAATGAAACTTGTTCTCTTTGCTTCGGTTAGTATTGCACTTGCATCGTGCCAGACAACCCCAAAGGAAGACTACAGTTGGATAAAAAAAGGACTGGATGTAGCTTCTGCCCAATTACAACTTTCTGCAGAAGAGGTTAGTGGTACGGGAATGTTGCCACGCTCCATCCGTACCGGCTATGACATGGATTTCCTTTGCCGTCAGTTGGAAAGAGATTCATCAACATTCAAAGATTCACTACGCGCACAACCCACTGCTGACCAGCTAGGCAAACGTCGCCTCTGCAACGTTTATGACTGGACGAGTGGTTTCTTCCCCGGCTCATTGTGGTACGCATACGAACTGACAGGAAACGATACACTGAAAACTCAAGCCATCCAATATACAAATCTGCTGAATCCGGTACGCTATTATAAAGGTACGCATGATTTGGGATTTATGGTCAACTGCAGCTATGGCAACGCAGAACGTCTTTCACCCAACGACACCATTGCCGCTGTGATGAGAGAAACTGCCGATAACCTCTGCGGCCGTTTCAACGATTCTATCGGCGCTATCCGTTCATGGGATTTCGGAACATGGAACTTCCCGGTTATTATCGACAATATGATGAACCTCGATCTTCTGTTTAATGTAGCAAAAGCGACAGGTGACAATAAATACAAAGACATTGCTATCAAGCATGCTATGACTACCATGAACAATCACTTCCGTCCGGATTATACTTGCTGGCATGTAGTAAGCTACAACAACGACGGAACTGTTGAACGCAAGCAAACTCACCAAGGCAAGAATGACGATTCTTCATGGGCACGTGGTCAAGCATGGGCTGTATATGGCTACACAGCTTGCTACCGTGAAACAAACGACAGTACTTTCCTGAACTTCGCTATCAAAGTAGCTGATATGATTATGGATCGCGTTAAAACAGACGATGCCATTCCCTACTGGGATTATGATGCTCCTGTAACTAAAGAAACTCCACGTGACGCTTCTGCCGCTTCTGTTACCGCTTCAGCATTGATCGAACTAAGCACCATGGTTCCCGACGGGCAGAAATACTTGGATTATGCGGAAAAGATTCTGAAGAGTTTGTCAAGCGACGCATATCTTGCAAAAGTGGGTGACAATCAAGGTTTCATTCTGATGCACTCTGTCGGTTCACTGCCCAACGGTTCTGAAATCGACACTCCACTGAACTATGCTGACTATTACTATCTGGAAGCATTGAAGAGATTCATGGAATTGAAGAAGTTGAGGGTTGAGAATGGAGAGTTGAGAGTGATCCAATAATACAAAAGCAAGAGTGTTCTCAATCGTAAATAGTAAATCGTAAAATCGTAAATTATATCATGAATAAAACTTTAAAGTATATCGTTCTGCTGGCAATCGCTTGTTTTGTAGGCAAAGCTAGTGCCCAAGAACTGAAAAGCGAAGTCTTTTCAATTCTTAACCTGGACTATCCGGGATTGGAAAAAGTGAAAGCTTTGCATCAGGAAGGTAAAGATGAGGATGCTGCCAAAGCATTATTAGACTATTACCGTGCACGTACCAATGTAAAAACTCCGGATATCAATCTGAACAAAGTGACTATCAGCAAAGAAGAACAGCAGTGGGCAGATGACGGATTGAAACATACATTCTTCGTACATAAAGGTTATCAGCCTTCTTACAACTACGGAAAAGACATCAACTGGCAATACTGGCCGGTGAAAGACAATGAACTCCGTTGGCAATTGCACCGCCACAAATGGTTCACTCCGATGGGAAAGGCTTATCACATATCCGGTGACGAGAAATATGCTAAAGAATGGGCACATCAGTATATCGACTGGATTAAAAAGAATCCGTTGGTAAAGATGGACAAAAAAGAATATGAGCTGTTAAGTGATGGAAAAATCAAAGGTGAAATAGAAAACGTACGTTTCGCATGGCGCCCGCTGGAAGTTAGTAATCGTCTGCAAGACCAGACTTCACAGTTCCAGTTATTCCTCCCTTCTCCTTCTTTCACTCCGGACTTCCTGACAGAATTCCTGGTAAACTATCACAAACATGCTATACATATCCTTGCTAATTATTCCGATCAAGGTAACCACTTGCTGTTTGAAGCTCAACGTATGATCTACGCCGGTGCTTTCTTCCCTGAATTCAAAGATGCTCCGGCATGGAGAAAAAGCGGTATCGATATTCTGAACCGTGAAATTCATGTACAGGTATACGAAGACGGCGGACAGTTCGAACTCGACCCACATTATCATCTGGCAGCTATTAACATTTTCTGTAAAGCTTTAGGTATCGCAGATGCCAACGGATTCCGTAAGGAATTCCCTCAAGATTATTTGGATACCATTGAAAGCATGATTATGTTCTACGCAAACATTTCTTTCCCTGATTATACCAATCCATGTTTCAGCGATGCTAAGTTGACAACAAAGAAAGAAATGGTGAAAAACTACAAAGCATGGAGTAAACTATTCCCCAAAAACCAGGCTATCAAATACTTCGCAACTGAAGGTAAAGAAGGTGCATTGCCGGATTATATGTCTAAAGGATTCTTGAAATCAGGTTTCTTTGTATTCCGTAACTCATGGGGAATGGATGCTACGCAAATGGTAGTAAAAGCTGGTCCGAAAGCATTCTGGCATTGTCAGCCGGATAACGGAACGTTTGAACTTTGGTTTAACGGCAAGAATTTGTTCCCGGATTCTGGTTCGTATGTATATGCCGGTGAAGGCGAAGTGATGGAACAACGCAACTGGCACCGTCAGACTTGTGTTCACAACACAGTAACGCTGAACAACAAGAACTTGGATACGACAGAATCTGTGACTAAATTGTGGCAACCGGAAGGTGCTATCCAAACTTTAGTGACCGAAAATCCTAGTTACAAAAACTTGAAACACCGTCGTTCCGTTTTCTTCGTTGACAACACTTACTTTGTCATTGTAGACGAAATGATCGGTAGCGCCAAAGGTTCCATCAATCTTCACTATCAAATGCCAAAAGGAGAAATTGCCAACAGCCGCGAAGACATGACATTCCTGACACAATTTGAAGACGGCAGCAACATGAAACTGCAATGTTTCGGTCCCGACGGTATGTCGATGAAGAAAGAACCGGGTTGGTGCTCAACTGCTTATCGCAAACGCTACAAACGTATGAATGTATCGTTCAACGTGAGAAAAGACGGCGAAGAAGCTGTACGTTACATCACTGTTATCTACCCGGTTAAGAAAAGCGCAGATGCCCCTAAATTTGACGCTAAATTCAAGAACAAAGCGTTCGATGAAAACGGTCTGGAAGTAGAAGTGAAAGTAAACGGAAAGAAACAGTCATTAAAATACAAACTATAAAAAGCCTCAAAGCCTCTCCCTGCCCCTTTTCTTAGGAGAGGCTTCTTATCATTATGGAAAACTATTACACCTCCTCTACCCTACTCCTCCCATTGGCAGCACTAAGTCTCGTTTCTTGCAGCAGCCAAAAGAAAGAAGAAGTCAGACAGCCGAACATTATCTTCATGATGACGGATGATCACACCACTCAAGCGATGTCCTGTTATGGAGGAAATTTGATTCAAACTCCTAATATGGACCGGATTGCCAATGAAGGCATTCGCTTTGATAATTGTTACGCTGTCAATGCTCTTTCGGGACCTTCGCGCGCTTGCATCCTCACCGGCAAGTTCAGTCACGAAAATGGTTTTACCGATAATGCAAGTACATTCAACGGCGATCAGCAGACATTCCCCAAACTCCTTCAGCAAGCCGGATACCAGACTGCCATGATTGGCAAATGGCATCTCATCAGCGAACCGCAAGGTTTCGACCATTGGAGTATCCTTAGCGGCCAACATGAGCAAGGTGACTATTACGATCCTGATTTCTGGGAAGACGGAAAACATATCGTAGAAAAAGGATATGCTACGGATATTATTACCGACAAAGCAATTAAATTCCTTGAAGGACGGGACAAGAACAAACCGTTCTGCATGATGTATCACCAGAAAGCCCCACACCGTAACTGGATGCCCGCTCCCCGTCATTTAGGCATATTCAATAATACAACTTTCCCGGAACCGGCTAATCTGTTCGACGACTACGAAGGTCGTGGAAGAGCTGCTCGCGAGCAGGATATGTCTATCGAGCACACGTTGACAAACGACTGGGATCTCAAATTGATGACTCGTGAAGAGATGCTGAAAGATACAACCAACCGTCTTTATAGTGTATATAAACGTATGCCTATTGAAGTTCAGGATAAATGGGATTCTGTATACGCCGGGCGCATTGCCGAATACCGCAAAGGTGACTTGAAAGGCAAATCTTTAATCAGCTGGAAATATCAACAATATATGCGCGATTATCTGGCTACGATTCTGGCAGTAGACGAAAATATCGGCCGACTACTGAATTATCTCGAAAAGATTGGTGAACTGGACAATACAATCATTGTCTACACCTCCGACCAGGGTTTCTTCCTTGGAGAACATGGCTGGTTTGACAAACGCTTCATGTATGAAGAATGTCAGCGCATGCCTCTTATCATCCGTTACCCGAAAGCAATCAAAGCAGGAAGTACCAGTAATGCAATCAGTATGAATGTAGACTTTGCTCCTACCTTCCTCGACTTTGCCGGAGTAGATATCCCGTCAGATATTCAAGGAGCTTCTTTGAAACCGATATTGGTCAACGAAGGCAAAACCCCGGCCGACTGGCGTAAAGCTGCTTATTACCATTATTACGAGTACCCTGCAGAACACTCTGTAAAACGTCACTATGGTATCCGTACACAAGATTTCAAACTGATTCATTTCTACAACGATATTGACGAATGGGAAATGTATAACATGAAAGCTGATCCGAGAGAGATGAACAACGTCTTCGGCAAACCGGAGTATGCTAAAGTACAAAAAGAGCTGATGGAGCTACTTCAGGACACTCAAAAACAGTACAAAGATACTGACCCGGATGAAAAGGAAAAAGTCCTCTTTAAAGGTGATCGCCGACAAATGCAAAACCGCTAAGAGGAGGACATATAAATAAGAATTAATATGCTTCATTATTAGTTTACCGAATAAATTAGATAAAACCATGGATAGAAGAAAGTTTTTAAAAAACACAGGCTGGTCTTTCCTCGGATTGGCAGCTTCAGGCAGTTTGCTGGGTTCTTGCGCAGCTGGAAGCAAAGAAGCAAAAAAGATTATGCCGTCAGCCAGTAACCTCAAAATGTACTGGGGCGACTTACATAACCATTGCAACATCACATACGGACACGGCGACATGCGCGACGCTTTTGAAGCAGCGAAAGGACAATTGGATTTTGTCAGTGTCACTCCTCATGCTATGTGGCCGGATATTCCCGGAGCAGATGATCCCCGCCTGAAATGGGTGATTGATTATCACACAGGAGCTTTCAAACGTTTGCGTGAAGGCGGTTATGAGAAGTACGTAAAAATGACGAATGAATATAATAAAGAAGGTGAATTCCTTACTTTTGTCGGATACGAGGCCCACAGCATGGAACATGGTGACCATGTTGCATTGAATTATGATCTCGACGCACCGCTTGTGGAATGTACTTCTATCGAAGACTGGAAACAGAAGGCAAAAGGACACAAAGTATTTATTACTCCACATCACATGGGTTACCAGGGCGGCTATCGCGGTTACAACTGGAAATGCTTTACCGAAGGAGATATTACCCCATTCGTAGAAATGTATTCCCGTCATGGTCTGGCAGAAAGCGATCAGGGAGATTATCCTTATCTACACGATATGGGTCCGCGCCAATGGGAAGGAACCATTCAATATGGTCTTGAATTAGGCAACAAATTCGGTATCATGGCTTCTACCGACCAACATTCCGGTTATCCGGGAAGCTATGGCGACGGTCGTATCGGTGTCATGGCTCCGTCATTGACTCGCGACGCTATTTGGGAAGCTCTCCGCACCCGCCATGTATGTGCCGCAACCGGTGATAAAATTATTATCGACTTCCGCCTCAACGACGCTTTCATGGGTGACGTGGTTCGCGGTAACAGCCGCCGTATCTATCTGAACGTTACAGGTGAAAGCTGTATCGACTATGTAGATATTGTCAAGAACGGACAGATTTTAGCTCGCATGAATGGCCCGCTGACTCCGATTGCCCCGGAAGGTGATACGGTACGTTGCAAAGTTAAAGTTGATTTTGGTTGGAATCGTGAAGAGAAATACGTACATTGGCAGGGTAAACTGTCCGTGGACAAAGGACAGATCCATAGTGTAACTCCTTGTTTCCGTGGCGCAGCGTTCACTTCTCCACAAGAAGGTGAAACTGAATTCCACACGCATGTCAACCGTATCGTATCCGTTGGCAACAAGGAAACCGAACTGGATATGTATAGCAGCAAAAATCCGAATACGACTACAGCAGCCATGCAAGCCGTCATTCTGGATGTGGAAATGCCCAAAGACGGTAAGATCATTGCCGAATTCAATGGCAAGAAGTTTGAACATGCGTTGGGCGAGTTGCTCGAAGGTTCACGTTCACACTTCATGATCGGTTGGTTGAGCGAGGCGATCCTTTTCAATCGTGCTATGCCGGAAAGCTGTTTCACTTTGGAACACTACATGGAAGATAAAGAGCCGCAACGTGATACGGACTACTACTATGTACGCGTTCGCCAACGTGACGGACAATGGGCTTGGAGTTCACCGATTTGGGCAGAAAGAGTGTGATTTTTTTAAGTATTAAGTATTATGTATTAAGTATTACTTGGTGATATGGAAAAAGAATACGCTATAGGAATTGACCTTGGCGGAACTTCTGTAAAATACGCCCTAATTGATAATGAAGGCGTATTTTACTTTCAAGGGAAGTTACCGTCGAAAGCCGATGTATCAGCAGAAGCTGTCATCGGACAGTTGGTTACTGCTATCAATGAAGTGAAAGCCTTTGCACAGGAACAAGGCTACAAAATCAATGGTATAGGAATCGGTACACCGGGCATCGTAGATTCTACAAACCGCATAGTTCTGGGAGGTGCGGAAAACATCAACGGTTGGGAAAACATACATCTGGCGGACCGCATTGAAAAGGAAACCGGACTCCCGGCTTTATTAGGAAATGATGCCAATCTGATGGGATTAGGAGAAACAATGTATGGAGCCGGACAGGGAGCCACTCATGTTGTTTTCCTAACAGTAGGAACAGGCATTGGCGGTGCAGTAGTCATCGATGGCAAATTGTTCAACGGTTATGCCAACCGGGGGACAGAACTGGGGCACGTGCCTCTCATTGCCAATGGCGAACCTTGTGCCTGTGGTTCCGTCGGCTGTCTGGAACATTATGCTTCCACTTCTGCCTTGGTACACCGTTTCAGTCAACGGATAATAGACGCAGGTATCTCCTACCCGAATGAGGAGATTAATGGAGAACTGATCGTCCGCCTTTACAAACAAGGAGATAAGATTGCACAACTATCGCTGGAAGAACACTGTGATTTTCTGGGACATGGAATTGCAGGATTCATTAATATCTTCAGCCCTCAAAAGATTGTGATCGGTGGAGGACTTTCCGAAGCCGGAGACTTTTATATTCAGAAAGTAAGCGAAAAAGCCCGCAGTTACGCCATCCCCGACTGTGCCGTGAATACTCAAATCATAGCTGCCGCTCTTGGAAACAAGGCCGGAAGTATTGGAGCCGCTTCACTCTTTTTCAAATGAAAAACAAAAATAAATGATAGTTGATAGCTGATAAATGATAGTTAGTAAATGAAAGTTATCTCAACATACAAATACTCAATCATCAATTAATTATCAACTTCCATCTATCAGTTATCATTTATCAACTATCAACTATTTAAGATTATGAGAAAAAATTTAGGGATGCTGGCGCTGATTATGGCGTTCTGGTTTACCATCTCGTTTATCACCAATATTCTAGGCCCACTCATTCCGGATATTATCCACAACTTCAATCTAAGTGACCTGGCAATGGCGGGATTTATCCCGACTTCTTTCTTCCTGGCCTATGCCATCATGTCTATCCCTGCCGGATTGCTCATCGACCGTTTCGGTGAAAAGCCGGTATTATTCGGTGGATTTCTGATGCCGTTCATCGGCACCATCCTATTTGCCTGCATGCACACGTATCCGATGTTATTGGCTTCTTCTTTCATCATCGGACTGGGAATGGCCATGTTACAAACGGTATTGAATCCACTCCAACGTACCGTAGGAGGAGAAGAAAACTATGCATTTATCGCCGAACTGGCACAGTTCATGTTTGGCATTGCTTCTTTCCTAAGTCCTCTGGTATATACTTATCTGATTCGTGAACTTGATCCGGCAACATATACAGCAGGTAAGAGTTTCTTTATCGACCTGTTGGCCGATGTCACTCCACGGGAAATGCCGTGGGTATCTCTTTATTGGGTATTTACAATCCTGCTATTGGTCATGCTGATAGCTGTCGGTGTATCCCGTTTTCCCAAGATCGAGTTGAAAGAAGACGAGAAAAGCGGGTCTAAAGATTCATATCTGGCTTTATTCAAACAGAAATATGTATGGCTGTTTTTCCTGGGAATTTTCTGCTATGTAAGTACGGAACAGGGAACTTCAATCTTCATGAGTACCTTCTTGGAACAATATCATGGAGTTAACCCACAAACAGACGGTGCACAGGCCGTAAGCTATTTCTGGGGATTGATGACAGCCGGTTGTCTGGTAGGTATGATTCTGCTCAAATTAATTGACAGTAAACGATTGTTGCAAATTTCCGGAATTCTGACGATCATCCTATTATTATCGGCATTATTCGGAAGTAAGGAAGTATCCATGCTTGCTTTCCCTGCTGTTGGATTCAGCATCTCCATGATGTATTCCATCGTATTCTCATTGGCGCTGAACTCTGCGTCACAGCACCACGGTTCATTCGCAGGTATACTATGCTCGGCAATTGTAGGTGGTGCCGGTGGTCCGATGATTGTAAGTACACTGGCAGATGCAACATCACTCCGTACGGGTATGCTCTTTATCCTTGTTTTTGTAGGATATATCACCTTTATCGGTTTCTGGGCATGTCCACTGATTAATAACAAGACTGTTCGTCTGAAAGATTTGTTCAAACAACGCTGAATAACAAAGCGATGAATAATAAAAGCAAAGTTATATGATGAAACAACGAATATCTATTTTTCTCTTGTTCACCCTTCTGCTATTCGCCAATGGATATGCACAAAAAGGAATCATGCGTCTGACTCAACAGACCTTGATGCATGAAGTCCGCGAAACGCCTTCGCCTCTGGACGGACAGCATATTACTGTCAATCCCCCACGTTTTATGTGGCCGGATAAGTTCCCGCACCTCGGTGCTGTATTGGACGGAGTTGAAGAAGAGGACTACAAACCCGAAGTAACCTACCGCATCCGTATTGCACGCGACCCCGAATTTAAATCGGAAGTGATTACCGCCGAAAGAAAATGGGCATTTTTCAACCCATTCAAACTCTTTGAAAAAGGGAAATGGTATTGGCAACATGCCTACGTTAACAAAGAAGGAAAAGAAGAATGGTCACCTGTTTATCATTTTTATATAGACGAACACATACGTACATTCAACCCTCCTTCTCTACAGGAAGTATTAACCAAATTGCCCAAGACTCATCCCCGCATCTTGCTTGATGCCGAAGATTGGGATAATATCATCGAACGGAATAAAAACAATCCGGAGGCACAGGCTTATATCCGAAAAGCCGATAAATGCCTGAACCACCCGCTGAAACATCTGGAAGAAGAAATTGATACAACCCAGGTTGTCAAGTTGACAAATATTGTTCAATATCGTTCTGCCCTGATTCGGGAAAGTCGTAAGATTGTAGACCGTGAAGAAGCAAATATCGAAGCCATGGTACGCGCTTACCTGCTAACGAAAGATGAGGTATACTACAAAGAAGGCATTAAGCGTCTTTCCGAAATTCTTTCCTGGAAAAAAAGTAAGTACTTTGCTGGAGATTTCAATCGTTCTACTATTCTGTCCATGAGCACTTCAGCGTATGATGCATGGTACAATCTGTTGACTCCGAATGAGAGAAAACTACTCCTAAGAACGATTCGTGACAATGGAAAGAAGTTCTATCATGAATATGTCAATCACTTGGAAAACCGCATTGCTGATAATCATGTCTGGCAAATGACTTTCCGTATCTTGAATATGGCGGCATTTGCTACGTATGGCGAACTCCCGATGGCTTCCACCTGGGTGGATTATTGCTACAATGAATGGGTATCCCGTCTGCCGGGCCTCAACGCGGATGGAGGATGGCACAATGGTGATTCTTATTTCCAGGTCAATCTCCGCACATTGATTGAAGTTCCCGCTTTCTACTCCCGTATCAGCGGATTCGATTTCTTCGCTGATCCGTGGTATAACAACAATGCATTTTACGTCATCTACCAGCAGCCTCCATTCTCAAAATCAGCCGGACAAGGCAATTCACATGAAAGCAAAATGAAGCCGAACGGTACACGAGTAGGTTATGCGGATGCCTTGGCACGTGAATGTAATAATCCGTGGGCGGCTGCTTATGTTCGTACCATTCTGCAAAAGGAACCGGATATCATGGAAAAAACTTTCCTCGGAAAATCTGGAGACTTGACCTGGTATCGTTGTACAACCAAAAAAGCTCTCCCCAAAGAAGGACATACTCTTGCCGAACTACCCATGGCGAAAGTATTCAATGAAACGGGAATCGGTACGATGAATACCTCTTTGGGAGATATAGATAAGAATGCCATGTTATCGTTCCGCTCCAGTTCTTATGGTTCCACTTCCCATGCACTGGCCAATCAGAATGCTTTTAATACATTCTATGGAGGTAAAGCCATTTTTTACAGCAGCGGACATCGTACAGGTTTTACGGACGATCATTGTATGTATTCTTACCGTAACACCCGTGCACACAACAGCATTTTGGTAAATGGAATGACTCAAAAGATTGGAACAGAAGGATATGGCTGGATTCCGCGTTGGTATGAAGGAGAAAAAATCGCTTATATGGTAGGAGATGCTTCCAATGCTTATGGTAAAGTGACTTCTCCCCTATGGCTGAAACGTGGAGAACTATCCGGTACGCAATATACGCCTGAAAAAGGATGGGATGAGAACAAACTGAATATGTTCCGCCGTCATATCATCCAACTGGGAAGTACCGGAGTTTTCGTGATTTATGATGAACTGGAAGGAAAGGAGGCTGTTACATGGAGTTACCTTTTACATACTGTAGAATTACCGATGGAAATACAGGAACTGACCGATGAGGTGAAAGTAACCGGAAGGAATAAAGCTGGCGGTATCTCTGTTGCCCATCTTTTCAGTTCGGCAAAAACGGAACAGGCAATGGTAGATACTTTCTTCTGTGCTCCGACCAACTGGAAAAATGTGACGAATGCACAAGGAAAAGCAGTGAAATATCCTAATCACTGGCATTTCTCTTCTACAACTGTTCCTTGCAAAACCGCCCGTTTCCTGACTGTGATGGATACACATGGAGACAACCGTCCGGATATGCAGGTAGTTCGCAAAGGCAATATCATTCAAGTAGGTGACTGGACTATCACTTGCAACCTTACGGAAAAAGGAAAAGCCGCTATTCACGTTAGTAATAAAGTGGAGAAAGTTTCCTTAAACTACGATGCCGGTAAAAAGAAAGGTGCAACGACGGTAACAGATCAGGTAAAAGGGAAACAGGTTAATAAAGTCCTGACAGACTATTTACCGGATTTTGAGATTTAATCTCTCCCCCCAAAAAATATCCCGTTATTCAATTTTCTATAAATTGAATAACGGGATATTTTTTATAGAGAATAAAAGATAAAGAACAGAGTATAAAGTACATGATCCTATGAATTGTAACCAAGAAGAGTTCTCTCTACAAACATATACTCCTTTAAAAACGTTATATTTGCAGAGTAAAATAAATTAAGAAAGAACAATGAAATATATCGGAGCACATGTTAGCGCCTCTGGTGGCGTAGAGTTCGCACCCATTAATGCGCACGAAATAGGAGCAAATGCTTTTGCATTATTCACCAAGAATCAACGTCAATGGGTAAGTAAACCTCTAACAGAAGAAAGTATCAGTCTCTTCAAAGAGAATTGTGAGAAATATGTTTTCCAACCGGAATATATCCTTCCACATGACAGTTACCTTATCAATCTGGGGCATCCGGAGGAAGAGGGACTTCAAAAAAGTCGTGCCGCTTTTCTGGATGAAATGCAACGTTGTGAGCAACTTGGATTGAAGCTTTTAAATTTCCACCCCGGTAGCTCTCTCAATAAAATATCAACAGAAGATTGCCTGTCGCTTATTGCAGAAAGCATTAATCTCGCTTTAGAAAAAACAAAAGGAGTAACAGCTGTTATTGAAAACACAGCCGGGCAAGGCAGTAATTTAGGAAGCGAATTCTGGCAATTGAAATATATCATTGATCGGGTAAACGATAAGAACCGGGTAGGTGTTTGTCTCGATACCTGCCATACCTATACCGCTGGTTACGATATTGTCAATGAATATGATAAAATATTTGATGAATTTGATAAAGAAGTCGGATTCAACTACCTCCGTGGTATGCACTTGAATGATTCTAAAAAAGCATTAGGCACCCATGTTGACCGCCACGACAGCATTGGTAAAGGATTGATTGGCAAAGCTTTTTTTGAAAGATTAATGCAAGATTCCAGATTTGATAATATACCGTTAATACTCGAAACTCCGGATGAAAGTAAATGGAAAGAAGAAATTGCATGGTTAAGAAGTATGGAATAAAAGATTAGAAAATACAAGTTATAGAATATATTTTGAAAAAATATTCAACTATTTTATGGTTGTGTTGAATATTATATATATCTTTGTACCCGTAAGCCTTTGAACTTCAAAGAACTTACGGGTTTCTTTTAAAAACAAAACGAACTAAAGTATCGCATAAACAAAAACTATTAGATATGAGAAGATTTTGGTTAGCATGCACAATGGTAATTGTAGTGGGTATAAGCAGTTGTGTGGATAGTGATAAAGACTTATACCAAGAAGCTCCAGGGGTAGAAATTAACACCTCTAATTTTTCTACTATACAAAAAGTACAAGTAGAAATTGATTATTCCAATTCCGAATCAAGAGTTCCTTTTTCCATTTATGATGGAAATCCATTGATTGAAGGTGAAAACACCACCATTCTAAAAGAAAACGTTCAGGCATTAGATGGTGCATGGACAGATGAACAAGGTAAATTCACCGCAACGGTTGAATTGCCGGCTTATGTATCTAATGTGTATATCGTTTCTACATCACCTTTTGCCAGACAGGCAATCCCTGGAAAAATAGTTAACGGTGTTTTGAAAGTATCAGACACAGATGAACAATTTACTACCAGAGCATCCTACAGAGAGTCAACCCGGTTTGATAGAAATCGGTTTAATAATCTAGGTTGGAATACTAATCTCGGTTCATTCGACGATCGCAGTGGAGTTATTGATTATGCTTATAAAGGTAATGATCCTAAGCTCACTTTAAGTAAATCTGAAATGAACGAATTACGTACTACTGTAAGCAAGGTGTTGAATACATTAGGAAGTTGTCCAGAGGAATATCGTACTCAAGCCGACTTATATGTAGAGGAAGATGAAACAGCCGTAGTACTAACTGCATTAAGAGGATGGACCTGTTGGAACAGTTCATTAGGCTACTACTATTACAGATACGATCAAGCTCCTGCCAGTCTGAAAGACGTAAAAGTATATGCTGTATTCCCCAATACTCAAATGACCTGGAATAATGGAAGCCTTCAAGCCTCTCCCCAAGGTATAAAAGAAGGTACAGCTGTACAACTAAAATATTTTGATGATCCGGAATATCCAAAAGGCAAGAACTTCCCCAAAGGATACTACATTGGTTTTATTCTCGCTTGCAACGCATGGAACACCTATTTTACAGGTTTCAACAGTTATACTCTAACCGAAGGATTTTATGCCAGTTCCACAAAAGGATTTAGTACTAAAGTTAATAGCGGTATAGATGTACGTACAGCTATGTTTAAAGATAAAAACAGTAACATTGCTATCGCCTTTGAAGATTTCATGGATGATCAGAATTTTACAGATGTTGTATTCTCATTAAAAGCCAATCCTGAAATCACTAATGTTCCTCCTGTAGATGAAGACTTAAATACAACTATTGAAAAGACAGGTGTATACGCATTTGAAGATGAATGGCCTAAAGCTGGTGATTACGATATGAATGACGTATTGGTTCAGTATACTTATCAAAAAGTATTCAATATATTCAATGAAATCTTAAGCGAGTCATTTACATTTAAAACTTTATATAATAAATCGACTGTATTCACTAACGGATTAGGTTTCATTCTTTCAAATGAGGGAAATGCACAGTCAATTGAATACTTTATTAGAAAAGAAAATGAAAAGGACTTTACTGTAGCTTCGGGAGCTGACAAATTTACTCGTGAAAGCAATGCAATCATATTGACAGATAATGTTAAAACAAACCCAAATGCCGAATATAAAGTAACATTCAAATACGGAGATAAAAACTCGAATAAAAAGCAGGAAACATCAATCGATGCATTCATATACCGTCCTAGCAAAGAAGGTAATCGCTTGGAAGTTCATTGTCCTATGAAGAAACCAACTTCTAAAGTCGATACTTCTCTCTTCGGACAATATGAAGACTGTTCTAAACCTAATGAAGGCATTTACTATGTATCGAATCAAGAGAATATTTATCCTTTTGCATTCTATTTGTCAAATGCCAATGCTAATGATATTGCAGAACTAAAGAACTTCGATAAAAACGAGAAGAAGTCTATCAGCGAAATCTATCCTAAATTTATAGACTGGGCTAAATATGGTACAAACGCCGATTGGTATAAGAAAAAATAAGTACTTAATATACTGAAACAAGAATAGCTGGAAGAATCTCTCTTTCAGCTATTTTTGTATATATCAAAGGATAAGAGCCAGACACTTAATAAATATTCGCCATACTGACTAAAGGTTCATACAATTTCTCTATATCCTGTGAGTCCATCTCTATTTGAACTTGATCTCCAGGCATTAATTTCTGTCCTTTGGGAGGCCAATTCTTACGGTCACGATGCACATTTATAATTATGCAACGTTCCGGTAAACGAAGTTCATCCACCATCTTGCCATCTAAATAAGACCCGCTCATTACTTCTACAGACAATGTATAACGGGGCTCTTCCTTAAAGGCAGGCGAATGAATCATATCATCATATAAAATTACATTGAACGGTTTTATCTGAAGCATTTCCGTAAAGTAATAGGTTAATCCACCTACAACAATGGAAGGATAAAAGACTTCCAAATGTCCCGTAATCTCGGTTATTAAGACAATAGCCGTCAGAGGTGTACGAATGACTGCTACAAGAAATGCCGACATACAAATCAACATGATATAACTGATATTCTCATAAGCAATCACACCCTGTTGAACCATAATCAATCCCACTATTTGCCCCAAAAGTCCTCCTGTCACCAGTGTAGGGATAAAACTTCCTCCCGGTAAACCCGAAGAAAAAGAAAAGGTACTAAAAACGAAATGCAACAACATCATGCCAACAATCCAAAGAATATGTGTATCCGGATGCATGGCCTGTGATAGCAAGAACTGTTCCCCTCCTCCCGTCAGATTAAACTCGGCCATAGAAATCAAAAAAGCAATAAAAAGCAAATACAGCATCTTCACGTATTCAGGATGCTTAATAGCGGGATAAATACGTTTCATCTGAAGAGTAGTGACAGAAAAGAATTTTCCAAAAACAGAAACTACTGCCGCCAACAAAAGAAACAGTTTCACCTGCCCCCAAAAAGTCATTCCAGGCACAATGGCATCTATATGAAAATAAGGATTGATGGGAAAAATCCAACTGGCAACCCCGCCTGCCACGACTCCTGCCAAAAGCGTGGTAATGGCTGTTTTAGGTGCATCGAACCGCTCAATAGATTCGATAACCAACAATGAGGAAGCTAATGGGGCAGCAAAAGCAGCCGCCAATCCGGCACCTGCACCGGCAGACAATAATTGTTTCCGTTCGCCACTAAGCACCCTCCCCCATTTTGATACCAAATATCCGACATACGAACCTATCTGTACGGAAGGTCCTTCACGCCCCAAAGACAATCCGGTACTTAATGCAAGTATCCCACCCACAAACTTCGCAACCAATTCCAGAAAAGGATGCTTATAATCAACCCTCCCATTAATAACTCCACGTGTTTGCGGAATCCCCCCGCCGGTAATAAGCGGCATTTTCTTCACCAGCCAGGATACGAATACAAGTATTCCCCACATCAACAGGAAAAGAGGGATATACCAATACCACTTGGGATGAGAATCAAAAAAATCATGGCGGAGATTAAAGAAGAACTGTAACAGGTAATGATAAGGCACGGCAACAAGCCCCGTCAGTAATCCTACGAAGATACTGACAAAGTAAAGTCGTGCATCAATCAACTTCAGTTTAAAAATGCGCCAACGACCATTATCTTTTATCTTTTTTATCAGTCGAAACATTCAGCCAGCCTTACATTGTTTTATACGTAGGACATACAACAATCAAAACCTAGCTGTGGTTTTCAAACTCATGAAGATTTAATTTCTAATTATCTTCCCATCATATTCAGACGAAGTATAGCGTGTACCATAAAGTAAGACCCCAGTGCATTATAATCCGTGTCACGAATGGCGGTGGCGGTAATTGTGCGTATCAAAGAAATATCCTGATGGAGAATATCATAGATCTTGAAACGGATTAATAACTGTTTCTTTTTTAGAAAGGCTTTTGACAGTTGGCAGTTCCACATGAAATTCTCTTTGGCATAACCTTCATAACCATAACCGGTGCGGAGAGAATAAGTCAGGTCATTATATAGTTCCATCCCCCAAGGCAGATAAAGTTGCAGTTGGGTTCCTGCCTGATAATCAAAAGTTTCAGTACGTTTCTCCCGCACATCATTATAAGAATTGTTATAAATCAGGCCGACAAGCCCCGTAAGTTCCATTTGACGGGTACGATAAGTAAGCCGTAGACGCTCACGTCCCGTTAAATGCTGTACGGAGGTTTTCACCGGTTCTTCTTTATTCAGAGTTGTATAGCCATTCTGATTCCGGTATTGCAGATAGGAGTAAGTGCGAAATATCCAGCTACGATTCTTAAAAGGGGTATTGAGAGAAAAAGACCCCATGGCGCGCCAATTACCATTCATATTGACCGGAGACGTCGTTCGCACACCGGTTTCGCTGTCATAAGTCACCTGATTGGTTACATTATTAATGGTATTCTCGAACAAAGCGGTAGCTACCATATTTCGCTGATGTTTGGTATTGTAGGAATTAAAATTCAATGTAAACGTATTCGTATATGAAGGCTTCAACGAAGGGTTACCGACACGGATATTTAAAGGATTGGTACGGTCGGTCACAGGTTGGAGGTCGCGTACGCTTGGCTGTTTTCCTTTTCCTCTATACACAATTTGCAAACGGGTACGTTTTGAAAACTTGTAACGGAAATTGACTGTGGGTGAGAAATTCATGACTGATCTTTCCAACTGATCTTCGGGAGCGTCGCTCAACAAAGAATGGCTGACAGACTTTTGTGGTTCAAAATCAACTCCAATATTATAATTATACTTTTTCTGTGAAGTACGTATGGCAAGGTTCACCAAGTGATTACTGTATTGATTTTCAAAACGGTTACTGGAGTCTTCATCAAAGTCGGGAGCAAACTCTTCCAGTTCCTTATCCCAGTCATAGACAAAACGATCCGAATTGTTCACTTTATACTGATAGCTGTAACGGAGTTGCAGGAAATGCCGCCACGGCAACGGTTCTACATATACCAGTTGCACCCGGTAATTATACCCGTCCACATCATCCTCTATCTTCTGATTCTGAATCTTCTTCGTATTATTTTTGAAGTACCGGGTGGTGGAAAGGCTCTTCCGGTCGGTAGATGAAGCATTAGTACCATAGTCTACTTTCAAAGCGACATTTCTCCCCAACCGACTCAATTTCCGGCTAAGTTGTAACATCATCGTCAGGTTATACCGGGAATTATGGTTGGTGCCGGAGGACTCTCTCTCATTCAACAATACATCATTCCCCCACCCTTCCTGAAAGCCACTATTCTCTCTGTCATTGGCCGAAAAACGATATTGAGGACGGAAAATCAATGTAGTAACAGAATCCATCTTCCATTCAAGAAAAGCATTGGCCACCAGCTCATGATTCTGCAACCGGCTATTGTTCGTGCCCAGATTGATTGACCGATCCTCGCGAAGAAAATTGTCGACCGTTGTACGGCTGTCTTCCAAACGGTCTGTACCCACGTATTGAAGATTGGAACGTAACTTAACCCGCTTCCAGTCATGAGTCGCGTTTAGTCCCAATGAACGGGAAGTAGTCAGCCCCATCCGATTACGGATATTACCTGTAGCATTTGAAGATTCATTCTGCAATTCCGAGAATCCCTGATTATTGGTATTATTCAGATTCCCGATAATCGTTAATTGAGAGTTTTCACGAAAGCGGTTCAAGGTATTGGCTAATTCATAACGGTCTTTACTCCCGTATCCTCCCATAAAATTCTCCATCCAACCCAATTTCATGTCCTTTTTCACAGACAGATCCAGAATCATCTCTTCCTCTCCGTCATCTATCCCAGTGAGACGCGCCAAATCTGATTGGCGTTCATAGGCTTTCAACTTCTCCACCATCTCCACGGGAAGGTTTTTAAGGGCGGCTTTCGGGTCATCAGAGAAAAACTCTTTACCGTCTACTAAAATCTTCTTTACCTCCTTACCATGTATCAATAACTTACCGTCCGCATCTATTTCGCTTCCCGGAAGTTGTTTCACCAACTCTTCAAGCATTGAACCTTCGGGAGTACGATAGGCGGAAGCATTGAAGACTGTTGTATCTCCTTCCGTCACCGCCATCGGGGCTTGACCTACTACTACGGCCTCATCCAAAGCATAACTTTCCGGAGTCAGATTGATATTTCCCAATTCATAGGAGGTGCTTTTGCGGGAAATGGAAATGAGATGAAAAACAGGTTTATATCCGATATATGAAACTTGCAATAATAAAGACTTCGCCTTAGTCGCAGTAGGAACGGAAACGGAAAGTTGAAATTTACCGATAGCATCCGTAGCACCGCCGCCCAACAATGTACTATCCGGTAAAGCCAAAAGCCGGACCGTAGCAAACGGTACCGGCTGATTGGTTTCAGTATCAATCACACGACCGGAAAAACGCTCTTTGCCGGACTGAGCAAAAACAGTCAAACTAATCAGTAACAAGACATAACAAGTAATCAAACGGTACTGAAAAGAATAAATATGGCTGCCTATGTTCAAATTGTGTTGATTTAGTAAAATAAAACTATAATAAAATAAACCTAATCTTTATTTCTGGCCTTGACGCGGAGCACGAGGTCTTTGTCCCTGGTGGTGTCCCTGTCCCGGTTTCTGACCTTTTCTGCGGTCAAATTCCTTTCTGAATTTATTAGCATTCATCTTTTCCTGCTGATAAATCTTCAAAATCTGCTTCTGCGAAAGTATCTTGCTGAATTCATTGTAATACTTTTCACGAATATCCAGCATTTTACGGCTTTGAGTAAACTGGTTCCGCAACATGGTTGCAATCTCGTCGTCAGTCATGGACGGACGTTCTTTCTTAGCATTAGCGTCTGTGCCTTGTGCTTTAGTTTTCTCTGTTCTCGCCTTATGAGTCATCATACGACATTCACGCAATTCTTTCAGATACTTCTCGTATACCGGAGTAAA
>NZ_EQ973356.1:562653-588525 GCF_000157055.1 Bacteroides sp. 2_2_4
GTATTCTGTGCAGACAAAGTCATCTGGCTTCCCATCAGGAGAACGGCCAAAATTACATAAATAAATTTAGTCTTCATAATCTTCACGTTTAAAATAATTAATTGAGTTACTTAATTCAAAAATATATCATTTTCAGAGAAGCTGACGAGCTCTTCCAACTCCTCATCTGATAGTTCTTTAATCCATTTATCTACCGGTTCCGTACCATTGGCTAATACTTTCGAAGAAGATGTTGTCACCTCATCTGCCTGTCGCAAAGACGGAACAAACAGAAATCCGACCCATACGGCTGCTATGGTAATCACCGTAGAAATAATCAGCTTCGTATGAGACTTCCGCTGTTGCTTCACTCCGGCACGTTCCATCACCTTTCGTTGCACGTCCTCGAAGAATCCATCGGGGGTACGGTAAGGTGTCCGTTTTCCAATATCATCAAAATCAAAATCCTTTTTCATCGTTCTATCTGTTTAATATATATTCCTTTATCTTCTCTTTCGCATAGTGGTAATTCACTTTTAGTGTATCCACTTTACTATCCAGTACACGGGCGATCTCTTCATATTCAAGTTCATCGTAATAACGCAAGTTGAATACCAGCCGTTGCTTTTCCGGCAGACTTAAAATAGCTTCCTGAAACTTTACTGCCAACTCATTCTCATAATCAATGTAATCGGAAGCCTTCAACTTGCCCATCAACTCTTCCTGAACATCTTCTGCGGAAACAACTCCCTCATCTTTACGTCCGTTAAGCAAGCGTAAACTCTCATTCGTTGCAATCCGGTAAATCCAAGTTGACAGCGAACTTTCTTCGCGAAACTGATCGATATGCCGGAATACCCGGATAAAGACTTCCTGAAGCACATCTTCCGCATCTTCATGAGATACAACCAGTCTACGGATATAATTATATATCGGCACCTGAAAAGAGTCCATCAGCATCTTGAATCCCCGTTCGCGATTCGAGGCACAAGCTTCACGAATTTTATTCTCGTTTATCATCAATTCTTTTTCTGAGCTTTATTAGTTAGAACGAAGAAGAGCGGGGAAGTTAAATACGGGAATCCGCATTTTGCTTTTATTAACAAGAAAGAGTAAGAGAGAAGCTGCACATAAGATATAAAAAGTGCCTCCATATCCTTTGTAAAGGCGATGAAGGCACTTTTAGTAGTTTATCTATAAGTTGTAAACAAGAAAATGATTACCAGAACTTATTGTGTTCCACACTATATTCAAAGCCCACGGCTTTCAACTGATTCACTAATTCATCCTTGTCCACATTCATATCTTCACAAAGTTCGTCAAGTGAAGAATAACAATCACGTAACTTCATATTGATGACGCTGAACAACATCATCGGATCTTTTGGTAATTCCATAACATACAATCTTTTAAACCGGATGCAAAGGTACAGCAATCTCATTGAATGACAAAACAAATCAATCACCTATTTCTTCTATCTTCAAAGAGATCTTTTCTATCAGTTTACTGATTTCCTCTTCCAATGGGATCACGTTGAAGTCCCTCCAGAAGTTCTCATCATATTTGAAATAGGTGTCAGAGAAGATGGTACGGGTGGGCAATCTGTCTGTACGGGGAAATACGACCACTTGCTCGGTATCCACCTTGCAAGTAATCATCTCAAACCAGATATGAAGATCCCGGCTGCCGAACAGCATTTTTACCCGTTTCACTTTGAAATGAAGATCTCCACGGATATGGTGTATGTAATAAGTCCCTTGCCACGGTTTATAAGAAATTGTATATACCACCTTTTGAGGAATCATTCGCACGTTACGCGTACGCCTTTCGACAAACATACCTGCCGCATTCTTCACATATACAGGATGAACTTCCAGACGGGCTTGCAATAGAGCACTTGTCTCGGAATCAAGAAATAGCTCTCCACAAAAAAGAGGTTCGCTGATTCCCTTTTTCTGCTCAAAATGCACCACATTTACAAATCGGTCCTCTAAAAATGTTACTCCTTCTGAAGTATAGTCATAAATACCCTTCTCTACACTAGGAGTCAGGAACTCGGGCATATCTTTGATGATATCCATCTGGATACAAGCCTGAATTCCGGATTTTACTTTTACAAGCAAGCTGTCTTTTGCTTCTACATTACTTAGCCGACTCATCTTCAACAGCTTCACCTGATCCGGTACAGAAGAATATAAGGATGTCTTATAAACCTTAAACACAGCTTCCGACAAGTTTTGAAATTTGTTTTTCAACTGAACTCCTTCACGATAAAAAGTAGTCAGATATACCGGAGTATGCGAATAATTCTTATTCCGCCGCTCAATCATTTCACGCAAAAGTTTCTTTGGATCACTTCGACGAATCACCACTTCCTGCAAAGGGACAATTTTAGGTTCGAGACTAAGTATATTGTGCCGTCCAATCAGCAAAGCAAACTCTATGTCCTGTGAAAGATAACCTATATGAGAAAAAGTAATCGAATCATTTTTCAAAGAATCGGGTAAAGACAGTTTAAAATCTCCATTCTGATTCGTTATACTGCCAATAGATGTTCCTCGCACTCCAACAGTAGCAGAAGAGATAGGTATTCCTGTCTCCTTATCCAGCAAAGTACCGATAATGACAAAGTTTGTTATCTGTTCCGGAACAAAATCTTGTTGCACACGTACCTTTTTCTCCGAAGGGAGAGTAATCAGGATGTGAGTGCCCATCACTTGAAACTCCAGACTGGTATTTCCTACGATGTCATACACTGCCTGACGAATGGAACGTTCGCCTCCCTTTATCTTCACTACTGCATCATTATCAATGACTTTACTATCATAAATAAACATATATCCCGACTGTTGAGAGACATCACTCAACAATGAATAAACAGTACCTTTTATCTTGGGAAGTCTGACTATACGTTCCAGCACATCACTTCCATCCGCTCTCATCATATCGACGAAGAAGAAGAGTATCAGCAGAACGGACAGATAATGATAAGACTGTTTCATTTTTCCCAACTTTAATGAGTTCTATTCCGATAATAAAAGAATATCTCCTTGCCGGATACATTGCAGACCGAGCGCATTAGCTATCAGATTAGCTATAACTTCAGAAGATTCGTCAGAGAATTCGACAGTCAGCCGACGTTCCTCCAATGCCGGTGAGACAACTTGTATTTGCAAACTATCCGAATTCAAATTCATGACTTTCAGAATGTTCGCTAACGATTCATCTTTAAATCGTATATGCTTAAAGAAGCTCCCCCACTCTTCATTCTCCTTATCTGTATCCAAAACGACTAATCGTTGTGATCGCACTACTACCATTTCCCCCGCTTTTACATAACACTCCTGATTTCCTTTTTTTAGAGTAACCTTCACTATCCCTCTTTGTACGGATAAACGGAACGGAGCATTTTCATCACTTTGCACACTAAAAGCAGTACCTAGCACTTCAATCTTAGCTTGCTCCGTGTCAATCCAAAAGGGTTGTCCCTGCTTCTTTGCTACGTCAAAGAACGCATTTCCCTGTAGACTCACTTCCCGTTTATCAGCAATAAAATGTTTCGGATATAACAGGGAAGTTTCTTTTGCCAAGAGTACGACAGAACCGTCTTCGAGAGTCGTTGCCAAAGTGGAAACACCTTGATTTTCCTGTGTAAGAAGATGCTGTGCCAGTTCTTTATCAGAACCGGTCACCCAATACAAAGTTCCCCAAATGACGCCTATCAAAACGGCGGCAACTGCTCCGTACCTGATCCATTGTGAATATTTGCGTGTATGGTGGCCTTCATCCACTTTCGCAAGTAAACGGTCATTGTCCAAGCGATTATACAATCGATTCCACGCCTGATCTGTCTTTATTTTATAAATATCTGTTTTCATCACTTCATGTGAATATAAATTTCTACTTCTTCTCGTAATGTCCGGAGGGCTTTTGTCATTTCAGCCTCTACTGTCTTAACAGAAAGCGAAAGCTGCGTCGCTATCTCGACATATTTCCGCCCTTCCAGACGATGCATCTCGAAAATCCTCCGTCTGCGAACCGGCAGCTTTTCAAGGGTTCCATTTATGAATCTCTCCAATTCCTCATACTCCATCTGTTGATGAGGATCTGTTGACTGCTCTGGGTTGGAAGTAGTCAATACAGTTTCACGGTATCTGTTCCGAACTTCCTCGTGTTCGCAATACTGCAAAGATTGATTACGAGTCGCTCTATACAAGTAACTTTTAACAGACTGAAAGATCTGTAAGCGCTCCCTTTCTTTCCAAAGTACATAAAAAAGTTCCTCCACAATCTCTTCAGCCACTTCCATTTGCCCGGTAATGCCTGCCGCATAACAGCAAAGAGGAAAATAGTAACGGCGAAAGAGTTCCTCAAACGCTTTTATGTCACCTCCCTTTATCTTTTTTAGTATGAGCAGTTCATCCAGCATACTTGCTTTTCTTTATGATTGACCTCAAATATAAGAAAACTATCCCTGTTTCAATTCGATTGCTTTTTTAATTTATCCACTGCGTGCTCCAAAGATTCCGTAGGTTCGATGATATTGTAGTTTCCCCAAAAGTCCGGACTCCAATATTCGTCTACTTTATCATAGAATATTTGATTCAAGCTGAAGGCTTCTTTGTTGGGAATAGTCTCCAACATTCCTTCTCTCTTGTCGGTCACGACCATTTCGGAAGCTACTGTATAGCTTGTGGAAAACAGTTTCTTCTTCCAGTCACATTTGAAACGGATTGTGTTGCTAATGTAATTCAGATAAGTTTTTCCATCCACATCTTTATAAGTGACCAGGTAGGACAGCTCTTGCGGCTTGAATCTTAAACCGAGAGGCTTTTTATATAGAATGGCAGTGGTTGCCTTCGATTTATCCTGCATGTCCAGACTCATCTCTATACGGGTAAATGACAAGCGTTCACGATCGATATATAATTTGCCATACAAGAGAGCATACATAAGGATTACCTTCGGGCGGAAATTAATAACATACTGCATACGGTTATCTATAAGCATGGATTCCGCCATCCAGAACTCATAATTATTCAATTCTTCCATATCGAGTAATGCTCCCTTGTTCTTCACAACATCCAAAGTGATGCTCAAGTTAGGGCCGCCAACAACCTTGACAGCTAATGTATCACTCGCTTTCTGGCTAAGCAGGCGACGTCCCTTCACCACCCTTACTTTGTCATAATTAGTATTTCTATTAGTGTAGGCTGTTTTGGACACATCGATCACAGCCTCCGATATACCGATATACCGACGCCCTTTCTGTACAGTCTCCCGATAAAATCCCGTCAGCATATCACGCTTATCACTATAATTTAGAGGAATCTTACTGATTGCCTTCTCTACAATCATACGTGGATTTTCAGCAAACACCACCACTTCATTCAGCAGGTTGGCATGAGGTGTCAGCCAAACCGTCAACTTAGAGGGTGTTTCTTTCTCCAGAGAGATATGATTATTTACATAACCTATATGTGAAATCTCCAGTTCGCGCAGCGCTTCTGTTTTTTTGATTTTCAAAGCAAATTCTCCTTCCGCATTCGTCACAGTGCCGATATTACTGCCATGTACAGATACATTTACGTTCTCCAGAGCTTTTTTATTTTGCTTGTCTTTCACCATGCCAACGATTGTTAGATAATCTCCGGCATCTCCTTGCGCCCACACAGGAAAGCTACAAAGCAGCAAACAAACTGACAGCCATCCAACCAAGTGTTTTTCTACATTCTTCATACTGATGCTTTTTAAAGGTAAATAAATTACGTTTCTATTTATAAGAGCGCTCAGACTGGAAATACCCTACAGCTTTTACAAAAAAAAGAAAAAGAAATCATATTCCAATGTTATATCCGGGAATTAATAAGAAACAATGTACCAATGGGATAACATATACTCCGATGAAATTTACGATAAGCAACTTCAAAGAATAATTCCCGGTAATCACTGATATAATTGTTAATTATGCTTGTGAATATGTATTTCATATAAAAATAGTTTCTACCTTTGCGGCCGTTATGATGAAGTACATATTTTGTATACTATTAGGCGTATTTCTGTGTTGGGGATTCCATCTGATTTTCAACGAAGCACAAGAGGCATACCGGTTAGAAGCCGGTAGTAACGGCATACAAACCTATTCCTATTCATATACCTCTAAAGCTAGCATTATACAACTGGATCAAGAACAGAAACTAGTCAAGACAAAAGAATACGCCGGAAAGCAAAATTACAATAACGATAACGGCGTTTTAAATCCATTTTCCTTCCGCCACCTCTCTCCCTTAAAAATACTAAGATTCAATATTCCTTCTGTCACTATCCGCATACTAAGCTCGCTAAAGATTCAACTTCCTAAAAATCAATGGACAGGTTTTTCATATTATACCAATCTTTTTAAATATTCCGATAGATATCATATCTATTCATTAGGACACATACTCATTTAGCCATTTTATATCTTTTTTCGGCATAGGACAATTCAAGTCTTTTATGCCCCACTTTCTGTTTGCCTCCACCATTTGAGTGAAAAAAGAATTCACTATGGTCTGGAAGCCTATAACATTCTTTCATTACAATAATAACCAAAGTATATAAAATGGACTTTTTATTGGATTTTATACTTCATATCGATCAATATATGGTGATGATTGTGCGTGATTATCATGCCTGGACATACGCCATCTTGTTTTCTATCATCTTCTGTGAAACCGGATTAGTGGTCACTCCTTTTCTTCCCGGTGATTCTTTACTCTTCGTTGCAGGAGCCATTTCAGCATTACCCGATATGCCCATCAGCGTGCATATACTTGTCATTATCTTATTTGCTGCTGCCGTATTAGGCGATTCCTGCAATTACATGATAGGACATTTCTTCGGCCGAAAGCTGTTTAATAACCCCAACTCCAGGATATTCAAACAAAGTTATCTGGAGAAAACACACGAGTTCTATAAAAAGTATGGTGGGAAAACAATTATTCTAGCCAGATTTGTCCCGATAGTACGCACATTTGCACCTTTCGTAGCAGGAATGGGAAAGATGAATTACTACTATTTTATGATGTATAATTTAGTTGGTGGTGCGCTCTGGGTTGCCGTATTCTGTTATGCTGGTTATTTCTTCGGCGACCTTCCGTTTGTGCAGGAAAACCTGAAGTTACTGATTGTAGCCATCATATTTATCTCTGTATTGCCTGCCATTATAGAGGTAGTACGTGCCAAACTAAAATCTTAAAAACAGCAAACTATAATCTGTATTCATTTGTTACTAATATAAATAGAGAAGAAAAAACAATTTAAAGTTTTTACACTTATGAAAAATTCTTTTTTTAGCCAGTTTACTCCAAAGGAGCCCAAATTTTTCCCTTTACTGAAACAGCTATCAGAAGTGCTCTGCGAAGCATCAGTTGTTTTAATAGAAAGCTTGCAACATGACTCACCTACAGAACGTTCGGACTACTACAAAAAAATCAAAGACCTAGAACGGGAAGGCGACAGACTGACACACCTGATTTTTGATGAATTAGGTACTACCTTTATCACTCCTTTCGACCGCGAAGATATTCATGACTTAGCTTCCTGCATGGATGACGTCATTGACGGAATAAACAGTTGTGCCAAACGAATCTCTATTTACAATCCCCGTCCTATTTCAGAGAATGGCAAAGAGTTGAGCCGTTTGATTCAGGAGGAAGCGATCTATATATGCAAAGCCATGGACGAACTCGAAACATTCCGTAAGAAACCGACTCTTCTCCGTGAATACTGTTCCAAACTGCATGAAATCGAGAACCAGGCGGATGATGTATATGAATTCTTTATCACCAAACTTTTCGAAGAGGAAAAGGATTGCATTGAACTTATCAAAATAAAGGAGATCATGCATGAACTGGAAAAAACGACCGATGCCGCAGAGCATGTAGGCAAGATTCTCAAAAATCTGATTGTAAAGTACGCATAAAGCAAGCCGGAACACATGGAATTATTAGTGACTATCATCATTCTGGCTCTGATATTCGATTATATCAACGGCTTTCACGATGCAGCAAACTCAATAGCTACCATCGTATCTACCAGGGTGCTTACTCCCTTTCAAGCTGTAATATGGGCTGCTTTCTTCAATTTCGTAGCCTTTTTCATTGCCAAATATATAATAGGTGGATTCGGTATCGCCAATACAGTATCCAAGACTGTGGTAGAGCAATATATCACCCTGCCCATTATATTAGCAGGAGTTATAGCGGCTATCACCTGGAACCTGGTTACCTGGTGGAAAGGGATTCCGTCTTCTTCCTCACACACCCTTATTGGAGGTTTTGCAGGAGCTGCCATTATGGCAAACGGATTTGAAGCAATTCAGCTTAACATCATTCTTAAAATTGCAGCCTTTATCTTTCTGGCTCCTTTTATCGGAATGGTCATTGCTTTCGGTTTCACTCTGTTTGTCCTCTACATCTGCCGACGCGCACATCCCCACACAGCCGAGCAATGGTTCAAGAGGTTGCAACTCGTATCCTCCGCCCTCTTCAGCGTCGGACATGGCTTGAACGATTCACAGAAAGTAATGGGTATTATTGCCGCTGCCATGATAGCCGGCCATTCAATGGGATTGGGCATGGGTATCAACAGCATCAATGACCTTCCCGACTGGGTTGCTTTTTCGTGCTTCACAGCAATTTCACTCGGTACGATGTCCGGTGGCTGGAAAATAGTGAAAACAATGGGAACAAAAATTACCAAGGTAACCCCATTGGAAGGAGTGATTGCCGAAACAGCAGGTGCTTTCACTCTCTACATTACGGAAATGTTGAAAATCCCCGTTAGTACTACACATACTATCACAGGAGCGATTATTGGAGTAGGTGCAACTAAACGCCTCTCTGCCGTTCGTTGGGGAGTAACCAAAAGCCTCATGACTGCCTGGATTCTTACAATTCCAGTCAGTGGACTCTTAGCTGCAGCTATTTATTATATTGTTTCCATCTTTTTATAGATGGAAACATATTATCTATCAGGAATGTTATAATAAATAAACCCACATCTAATGTCACACTTGCCAACTTTGATTGCCGACCTTGCGCTGATATTAATATCGGCCAGTATCATAACCTTGTTGTTCAAATGGCTAAAACAGCCTTTAGTCTTAGGTTACATTATTGCCGGATTGCTGGCAGGTCCTTATATTAATATTTTCCCTACAGTAGGAGATATTGAGAATATCAATATATGGGCAGAAATAGGTGTTATATTCCTGCTCTTTGCACTCGGACTGGAGTTTAGTTTTAAGAAGCTCATGAATGTAGGTTCCACAGCTTTTATAACGGCTATCACCGAAGTAATCAGTATGTTGCTCATTGGATATTTGGTGGGACAATTATTAGGATGGGGCACTATGAATTCCATTTTCCTGGGGGGAATGTTGTCTATGTCGTCCACTACAATCATTATCAAAGCCTTCAATGATCTGGAATTGCGTAACCAACGTTTTACCGGTATCGTATTCGGTACTCTGGTAGTGGAAGACCTGATTGCTATCTTAATGATGGTGCTTCTTTCCACAATGGCAGTGAGTCAAGACTTTGTGGGTGAAGATTTGCTGATAAGTGTGCTCAAGGTCGTTTTCTTTTTAATCCTGTGGTTTCTCATAGGTATCTTCGTTATTCCGGCCTTTCTCAAAAAAGCAAAGAAGTTGATGAATAACGAAACTCTTCTGATTGTCTCTCTCGGTCTTTGTCTGGGAATGGTGGTATTGGCTACTTACACAGGTTTTTCAACAGCGCTAGGAGCATTTATCATGGGATCTATCCTTGCCGAAACCATCGAGGCCGAACATATCGAACATATCATACAACCGGTAAAAGATCTCTTCGGAGCTATCTTTTTCGTTTCGGTCGGTATGCTGGTGAATCCGACTGTATTGGTAGAATACGCCTGGCCTGTCATCATCATTACACTGGTTACCATTATCGGCAAAGCCATTTTCTCTTCGTTTGGCGTACTCTTATCCGGAGAACCACTGAACACTTCCATCAAATCCGGATTCAGCCTGGCACAAATCGGAGAGTTTGCTTTCATTATTGCCGGACTGGGTGTTTCGCTCAAAGTGCTTGATCCGTTTATTTCACCTATCATTGTGGCTGTATCTGTTATTACCACTTTCACGACTCCTTACTTTATCCGTTTAGCCAATCCTTTTGCCGAATGGCTTTACAAAATATTGCCTACTAAAGTACAGGAGACATTAGATCGTTATGCTTCCGGCAAGAAGACCATGAACCACGATAGTGACTGGAAGAAATTACTAAAAAACATGATTGGGAGAGTTGTCATCTATAGCGTACTGCTCACTGCTATTTGGCTGCTGTCGATACAAATCATTTATCCCGCCATCAGCGAAATGTTTACTCCTATCACTATATGGATCAAACTGGTGATGTGTCTGGGTACTCTTCTGCTTATGACTCCTTTTTTATGGGCGCTCATCTCCAACAAATACAACTCTTCGGAATTATTCCTGAAGCTATGGAGAGACGAGAATTACAATCACGGACGCCTGGTTTCCCTGGTTCTGGGACGTGTATCTGTTGCTCTTTTCTTTATCACTAGTGTAGTCATCAGCTACTTTAAACTCAACTGGGGAATAAGTGTGATTATTGCCATAGCCGTAGTAGCATTGATTCTTATTCTTAGGGAAGACCTCACGCAATATTCACGATTGGAAACAAGATTCCTTGCCAATCTTAACCGACGGGAAGAGGTAGCTAAAAAACGGCACCCGCTAAAAACAAGTTTCAATAGCGAATTCAATGATAAAGACCTTGACTTGACATCTATCCTAGTATCGCCTTATTCCGATTACATCGGCAAGTCTTTAGGAGAACTTTCATTCAGGCAAAATTTTGGAGTAAATGTCGTCGCAATCACTCGTGGCGATCTGAACATATATATACCGAAAAGTTCTGAACACATCTATCCGCAAGATAAATTGACAGTAGTTGGTACAGATACACAATTACAGGAATTCAGAAATAGAATAGAAGATGTAAAAAACACATCAGATATGGATGCAGTGGATAAAAAGATAACTCTCCACTCTTTCACGGTAGACGAAGAGTTCCGCTTTTTAAATCAGACCATCGCGCAGTCTCATTTAGGAGAGAAGCATGACAGTATTGTTGTAGCCATTGAACGAAATGACGAACTGATTACCTTGGATAAAGACACAACTTTCCAATTAGGAGATCTCGTCTGGATTGTGGGCAACCGGGAAAAGATTAGAGAAATACTGTACTTAACGTAATTTGTATCTAAGCCAGAATGGAATACAAAAGTAAAGTACACCCAATACAACAGCTTTAATGTTTTTGTACAGGCTGTATACTGCAATAAAGTTCTGATTCAAAATAAATACGTTACATATAAAGTCCAGATGAGGCTGAACTCAAAACTAAACTTGAAGTTCAGCCTCATCTGCTTTACTTATCTAACATTCTATTTACAAAGTGAGGACGCGTGAATGGCTTACTTGGTCCTACAGTTGGTTTAGCACTGCGCGTTTGTGATTTATTCTGCAAATCAAATACGGCAAACTCCTCATAAGACATTTGTTTACCCAAACTTCTTTCCATTATTTTATCGTATATCGCTTTACGGGAAGGAGCATTAAACCCCTCGGTATTACTATTCATCATACTCTCTTCTGAAGGACGATACGCCCCTTTTATATAAGTACATGCCCCTTCAAATACTCCCAGTTTTTCTGACACATACCGATTATCATTCAAGAAAGCAGACCAAAGTACCTGAGATGGATCGGATGTAAAATCAACATTCTGCGCCCATCCTAATGTCTGCAGATACTGTACATTTTTTATTTCTTTAGAAGAAATAGTCCCATTTTCCTGATAAGCATACTCATCTTCCAATTTGGCAAAACCATGTCCAACAGCCTCGTGTACAAGTACCTGCCTGAAACTTTCACTTTGCAAATCGTATATCACCGGGCAATAAGCAATAGCAAACTCAACCACTTTCGTCTGATTAGTATAACCAAAATAAGTAGTTCCTGCATACGCAGGAGAATTTAGAATTACAACAGCCAATGTTTCACTCATATCTATATTATCCACGCATTGCACATAACGTTGTACAGCATTATCTTCACCGGAAATCCCCGTACTGTTTCCACCCGCCAGTTCACAACCAAGTGCTGTTTCATATCCTGTACCAAAAATATTGTGTTTCGAAACCGCAGTTACTGCATATACATTAAAATAATCTCGAAGTGACTTGATGGGTTCTTCCGTAAAGAGATTCTCAAAAGCTTTGTCCATAACCGCATCATAAGTTCCATCGTTAATTTCAGTATCTATAAATCCATCGCCCATAAGCACAATAGGAAGACCTTTTCCCAGCTTTGCAGTTTGCAGAACACGTACTTTTTTATCTGACGAATAATCAGTAGATTCACTAGCCACTTCCCCCCTTTGTATGATAGTAACTATCTCTACTACGATTGATTCCATATCAGTTACTTTCACAAAGTAGATATAGGCAGTACGGGAAACACCATCAGTATTAGGCAATACAGTCAGATTAAGCATGTAGGAAGAGGATGCACGAGTCTTTGTCTCCTGTGTCAGCCAAGTGCCAGTACCCAAAGAACCATAAATCAACAATTCATCTTCAGCTATATTCGTAGAGAATCTAATATCCAATTCCCCACCTTCAACAGATACATTATATATATTCTGCTCAAGATTCACAAATTCTGCCGGCTCCTGCTCTATGATTATGTTTTGTGTCAATGTCCCGGAAGTTAATGTAAGCGTTGCCGTACGTACACTTCCTGTTATATTCTCACTGATAGCAGTAAGCGTAATATTGCACGTACCCGCTTCTCCCGAAACCGGAGCGATTGTAAACCAATCCGCAACTGTACTCGCCTTCCATTCACGGGTACTCGTAAAACTGATTGTTACCTGCGAACCTTTAGCCGAACCCATCACGACATCTCCGACATTCTCTATCGAGAAGTTAGGATCTACTTCATCTTCAGTACAGGATACTATAAAAAACAAAAACAAGGGAAATAATAGAAAATAAATTGTTCTCATACCCATTACATGTTATTTTGTTATACCAAAGATAAGCTACATTTTCATTACCAGAAAATTTATTCGACAAATCGCCCTAAAAAAAAGACGTACGGACTTTTTTTTGAACTTTCCGATATAGAATAATAGTCATTCAAAAATAAAAAGGGGTTGAAAGTCTATGACTTTCAGCCCCTTTTCTATTATTTCAATCGTCTTATTCAGCGATTTTATTTCACTTCCTCAAAAGTAATAAATACTGTAAATCAAGAAATTACACAGAAACCGTGCCAAAATCGTGCCAAAAACACAATAAGTATCTATTAGCATATCAAAAATAGCACAAGTTACCACAGTTATTATAATAAATCAATGATTATAGGAAAAATCACCTATAACTACCTATACTTCATCACTATAGATAACAATTGCCTGTGCAAAGATAAAGTTTTTCAAGATATAAACAACAATAAGTATATCAGAAAATCAATAAATATATAGCCATCTTAATAAATCATCAATTGAATGTATTTTGATTAGTTAGAAGTTTATTAAATTAAACTTTTATAGATATTCCAATACATTCTCACTATATTTACATAATTAGCTCATTATATCAAACTATGGAGTTTTATAAAGTATTGAAAAGCAGAAGAAGCATCCTCAGAATTTCGCAAGAGGATTTAGCTGAAATATCAGAGATAAGTTTATCCACAATCAAGAACATTGAACGAGAAAAAGGAAACCCTTCCTTAAAAACAATAGAAAAAATTTGCGAAGTACTTGGGCTAGAAATTTGCCTTAATGTAAAGAAAACAACAAGCTAAAAACAGTAACACCTATGAGAGAATTAAAAATATTCTGTAATCATATTTACGCCGGATTACTTACTGAACATTCAAAACAAGAATATACGTTTTGTTATGATGATGGTTATTTTATCAATCCTTCCCTTCCTGCCATCTCATTGACTTTATCTAAGTCTCACCAATCGTACACAAGCCAATACTTGTTCCCCTTCTTTACAAATTTACTACCTGAAGGAGCAAATAAGAAAATCTTTTGTCGATTATGTAAGATAAACGAAGAAGATTACTTCAGCATATTATCGGCACTTGAAATAAAAGATATGCTCAGGAGTTAATACACCAAACTTTTCTTCAATTTTATCACCATTTTCTTTGAGAATGCACATAAACACATTATCTTTATGCACATTAAGACCACATACGTTCCTCATATAATTAGTACTATTTTTTAGCACTTGAAAGATACTAAATGTTCGGGAATCTCGAAATATGAACGAACGGAGTGGTCTTTATTTTTATTGAACACGCTTATAAATCAAGTTTTTTATATAAGTTTGCATTAGAAAACAACGTATGAAAAGAATACAATTATGCTAGCTATCACATTCATCAGTCCAAAGATTAATGCGGGAAAATTACGGCTTCCTGCAAACAGCTCATCAGAAATAATACCCGAAAAAACGGTACCGACTATTCCACAAATGGAACTTATGGAAATAATAAAACTGGCATCCAACGTGGAATAACCTTTCTGCGCTTCTAAATAGAACACTCCCCAGCTATTCACGGCATATCGGCTGATATACATGAAAGCACTGCTAAGTGCCAATATCCAAATGGCAGGATTACGAAGTACCGCTTTCTGGGCACGACTAAATTCTTCCTACTGTTTCTTGGCATTACCATTGGGAGCGGGTGCCTCGTTGCCCAACAAGAACCCCTGGCTTTGAGGAGTATCCCTCATAAAGGTAATCATCATCAGGAACCCAAGCAAGCCGATCTCCCCTGCACCAATCATTCCATACCTCCATCCCATCCAACCTACAATCAAGGCGATTGTCATGAAAGTAAAAGCCTCACCGATGTTATGGCTGGCCGACCAGAAGCCATAATAGGTTCCGCATTCTTTGCTGTTGTACCAGCGACTCAAGGAAACAACTCCCGATGCAGCCCCCATTGACTGAAACCATCCATTCAATCCCCAAAGAAGGACGAAGGCATAAAAAGAGTTTGTAAACCCCAATAGCAAATGAATTAAGGCAGAACAGAGCAGGTCGGTTGACATGAAGCGCCTTACATTACTACGGTCAGCCAGAAAACCATTTGTCAACTTTCCTACGGCGTAGACAAAGAAGAGGCAGGAACCGATGATACCTAGTTCTGTTTCCGAAAACACACCTTCTTCTACAATAGGTTTACGTACAATATTCATACTCAGGCGACATACGTAATAAATACCATATAAAACGTTTGGAGTCATTGCATGTTCTTACAGCTTTCTTTTCATATCTACTATTATTAAGTTAATAATTTGATAATCAGATGTAAATTCATAGAAACAGAACAGCGTTTTCTCTGTTTAAAAAATTATAAATATTTTATTTTTGAACCATTGATAGCCGCAAGCATCTCAATTTTACAGAATGTACTCCTGCTATTGTACAAAGTTTGTTTTGCAATAAATGTATCCATCTTGTTTTAGTCCCTCAAATTCCATGAATTCATAATGTTTTACCTGTATACAATATACAAAAAAAGCCAGTTACCTACTGGCTACATTCCAAACCTACTACTCCCCCCATATAAAAACCGCTGGCTCACGTATCCAACGGTTCACAACAGTCTATCTCCTGCTATTGCTATTTGTTTTCTCACTATCCCTTCTTGCCAAAGGCAGCAACAGCCGTTCCACAAGTGCTTTCTTATCCTCCGTAGGCATCTTGTTTCTGCCCTTAGCTATGATTTCAGCGGCCAAATCACTTTTACGACCGGCAATATATTTTTGCCGTTTTCCGTTAATCATTGCTTCTATGCGGAAGTCATGCCGAGTATTCTCTATGATGTTAACCTCCGATACCTGTAGGTTGTCTTCTGTTTCATACGGCTCTACAAGTGTAGGCAAATAATGCCTCATAGCCTCTCCTATCTCCAGAGGCACCAAGCTCGAAAGATATTGCTCTATACGGTTCTTCCAGTAGTCGTCTATCTGCAGGTCAGAGGCATGATCATAGAAATGGCCGATGGCAATACCCACTTCATCTATTATCTTTTTTGCATTCTTTATACCGTTCAGCTTCGCAAACTGTAGCAGGTCATCTTCTACTATTTCATCATTCTTTCCGGCAATACTCATACAGTGTATGTTTTCGTATGCTGCACCGTCCAAATTAGTGGTAAATGTTACATCGTATGCCGGAGTAATATGCCATTTCCCGTCTTTCTCCATCAGGAAAGAAAAATTCTTGATGTGGTCATCCACATTACCACCCATTACATTGAATACCATCCGGCGGTAGAGTTCCGATTGCTCACTGGCCGGAATATTCAGCCTCCGGCACACTTCGAACAAATCTTCATAACTTGTTGCATCGGGATTCATCGCAGCAAGCGTCTGAGTGTGTACTTTCTCCCCGTTTATCCTGTCATAGCGTTCCGTCAGAAAGTGATATTTCCCCTCTATCTCAATAAGCCGCGAGGGCATCATGGTCACTCCGGCTTCCTTTGCCATCTCATAGTACGCCATTTCCATTTGTGTAAAAGGAAAATCTTCTCCTTCCGAAAATTTCAGGATGTAATAAGTATAGCCTTCGGGCAAGGGCACCTGGCCCGAACGTATATCATGTGTGGTTTCATGAATGGCGATAATGGCTTTCGGGTGCTGTCCCCCGGCAGAAGTTCCTACCTCATAGATACTTTGCAGATGCAACGTCTCGTCTTCTTGCACCGACACCTCTTCCCGTTCTTCAAAAATACGGCGTGACAGTTGGTACAAACTGTCTATCTGAAGAGCAGAAGAAGATTCCAGTCCGGGAGTGGCCGGAACGAACTCAAAAGCCCCCATCCCTCGTTTCCCGATGAAAGAGAGCTTATCTACCGGAGTGAGCATACGTTTCGGGATACGGTTCTGCGCGGCCCACCGGTCAAAAACCATATTTCCCCACCGGTCAGGCAAAGAGTCTGCCAGAAACGGCGGCAATCCCTGATAGAGTTTATCCTTATTGCCGGATATAGGCATACCTTTTGCTGCCCCACCCTTGACAGAAGCGGTCAGCGGAGCTATTTCCAAGCCTTTCTTTACGAAATCCGGATGATAGTTGAAGATGGCCCTTCTGTTCCTTTCGTCCCAATAAAGCTTCCCTACCTCTTCACCCCATAGCATAACATTCACAATATTATTTTCCATGTCTCACCCTTTTCGGTTTTTTACTCTTCATTTCTTCCAGCACGTATGCCGAAACAGGTATTTCTGGCAACAGCTCATCCATTTGTTCCAGACAGTCCGCTACCCGTAGGAGTGCAAGAAAATTACCCATGTTGATGTTACAGGCATTTCCATTCTCAAACTGCCGTAAAGTAACAAGGCTTACACCGGCCTGCTCGGCGGCCTCTTTTTGGGTGAGCTTGCCAGCCAGCCTGTATTCCTTGAATCTTCTGCCCAACTCCGCAATAATCTCCGGATTGGACATCGCCCGGGTTATAGAATTTGTCATCATAGCACAAAAGTAAATATATTAACGCTTAAATCCAAATATAGTATCTAATAATTAATATATTTACCATTATACTCAAAAAACTACTTCTGCAAAAAGAACCTCTCAGGCGAAGTATACCGAACCCATATCCGGCATATAACATTTTTACAGATACTCCGAATGAATATTATTGATACATTGCCCCCCAATAAACGTGAAACGTAGTCTCGGCGGAGCTTTCCGAGTTGAGACTCGACGAACTGGCGGACCGGCACGGATTGGTCGTGGAAGACCTCGCTTCCAGAAGGAAGAAAAACCGCGGTGCGCTGGTGCTATTAAAGGAGGCATATTTGGATGATTTTCTATGGTTTATCCCTGAGAATACGATGACCTATGAATAGAATTCCGGTAAAATGCCCGTTGGCTGCTGTCGTGATTCTCGGTGGTGTCGTATGGTTGCAACACAGTCATGCCGTGCGGCTGAGGACGGAACGGGACCGTTACCAATCGAATAGTACGCGCTGCTTTCGGAGGTGAAGCACATGCGGGTGGATTCGGTCACGATGGCGCTCGACTCCAAGACATTGCGGCTGACACTCGACGAGTACAAGCGGTTCAGGGTGGAAAGAAGGAGAAACTCACAATGGCACTGCTGCAGGAATGTCTGAAGAAAGTTAATGTCAAAATTAAACAGATTACCTATCGTCCTGCTTACGATGAAGGTATCCATACTAACAATATGCTAAACCTATTGTTGTCAATGATTCCAAATCGTAATAAAACCTTGAGCTATGCCCATGGTAAACTAATTTGTGGCACTTGCAGTAGCATATATAATAAAGGGAGAAGTGCGGGTGAGGAGTTGGGCCTGCATATTAGTTTCGATTACGATAATCTCTTGACTGCGCGCACATTGACTTTTGCCGAGGAAGATAAGGTAAAAAAGAATAACAAGAAAGATTCTCCGGTATATCATTTGGAGTTTGATGAAAAACGAATCTATTTTTCTTCCAAGAAAAAGAAGGGAACGAAGGAATACTATAACCATCCGTCTGTTTTTAGAAAAGGTAACAAGAACCACATACCTTTCCTAGGATTCAGTGATATAGAACACTTTGAGGAATCGCAGGCTTATCTTATTCGAAGTGTGCTGCAGGACTTTCTTACAACCTATTTGAAGTACGTGTCTGTTAATCCAATAGAGTACAAAAAGCCTACATTATTGAAAGCACAGGATGCAGAGTTCAGGAAAGAAGATGAACTGTTGCGTGATATGCTCTCTACCTCATGGATTGAGATAGCCTGTCATACCACCGAAACAGGTGTAGAAAAGTTACGAAATTTGATAGAGCAGAAATCAAGGGAGTACATCAAAAAGCTGTTTGGCAATAGCTTTGAAGGTTGGCATGAGAAGGACAAGCGTAGAAAACAAATCTGCATTCGTATCGTTGGTGACAAAGACCAGGAGGAAAAACTTTCTGATAGCGAACACCAAACTTTGGATTATAGACATTTGAAAGAGAAAATGGAACTGATAGAAAAGAAAATTCCTACCCAAGATGTGATGATTAAATCTGAGATTGAGGCGGCCACTATCAAGAATATCTTCCGTCAGATACTGATTAAGGACTATTGTATAAGAGAGGCACTGCCTCAGTATATGATAGAACGTTTCAAAGGATGCGTCATCACGTATGCAGAGAAAAAGAAAAATAATCTGTATTACTTTGCACAACTTACCATAGCCAAAGACGGATCGATAGCTTACAAGGTTGGAGAACCTCGATTGGCTCACGATGGCGTGATTACAGTTTTGGGAGAGAATTTTGAATCGCACGAATATCATATTCCTGCATTTAAGAAGGGATATAACGAGAACTTTATCTATTGTATTGAGAAGGATGGTATCACATACAACATTTATGACACTTGTGAGTTTGTATTCCCTGAAATGGAGGAAATACACCAGGCACTCGTGAGATTAAAGAATGTACAAGTACCAGTTGAGGTATACCATGACCTTATGGATATGGTGCAAAGCAATGAGTCGAAGGTACTATGCAAGCAGCGTATTCGCGAATATGCAGATAATGTGTCCCATGACTTGTTCTATTCAGACATTAAGAAACTAGGTAAGGAAGCTCCACCGGAAGAGAAACTTACCCGGAAACTGATGCGACTTGTAACTAGTAAGTATAATATCAAGAAAGGGCAAGACTTCAGAACTGCAGGTCGCAGCGAGGAAACATTGGCTGCATGCGTTAATGTACATTACTGGAAACAGGATGCGAAGTTGTGGAAGTATTGCGCTGGTCCAAATACAAAGGGTAATTTTCATTCTATTAACCACAAAGTGTATGTGCGAGAAATACTCAGCGACATAACCCCTGACGAGGCTTTTGTCAACGAACTGATATACTCGCTGGGGGATGGTTGGAATAAGATAAACGAGTTCTCCGTTCACCCTTCAATTTTTTAATTTCTCAAGGAACGTTTGGAAATATATAAAGCTCAAGAACAATTAAATGAATTAACAAAAAAGGTAAAGTAGAAATACTTTTAGGGAAGATAATGACGACAAAAAGTTCACCATACAGTTTTGTTTAATAGGAAGTGCTCAAAATATTATATAAATAAGAAACAGGATTCAGCTATAATTATCTTATATCTTACGCCGTCCACTATTTTGTGTAAAGTGGGAAACTACAAGATGCGAGTTTTATAATTGAATCCTGTTCCTAAGCTTAGATAAAAAACAAGACTACTCTCATCCTTGTTGGTGAAGTGGTCTCAGTGTGTGAGCCACAAATACTTTTTTATTTACCGTGATCTATGCCATAAATCTTATGTCCCATGAGAAAAATTGTAGTTGAAGTTCACAATGATAGTGTTTTTGTGTGCATATTAGGTGAGAATGGAGATAAAATTCAAGAGAAGTTTGGTATCTTAACTAGTAAATTAGACAAATTTCGCAATTTATTAATTGAAAATGCAATAGGCGAAGTTGCAATAACAAAGTACCAGAGTCTATCGGATACCTATTTGGCGAGTTCATGAAAATTATTTTTCACTAAAGTTAGAGAATTCCTATTATATTAAACAATTTCCTGGCAGGAAGAGTAACGGGAATTCAGCACCTTTGTCAGTATGACCGTCGGATATTCGACTTAAACAAAAAATTTGTCTATAAATTTCCCAAGTTGAATGTCTGTCTACAATGGTGTAATAACAGATTCAAAAAGTTATAAAAATGCATTGGAGTGTATACTTAATGGCGTGACAGCCCCGAAGTATTATTAGAGCAGATACATAGACGTACTCTTAACCGTGTTGGACCGGATATTATAAAAGATGCACTAATCGGAATTGTCAATGAAACGGGTGTGGATGTAATACGGCAGTTGAAGATGGAAATCGATTCAGCAAAAATACACAAGGTAGAATGCCTATTGAAAATGAATGAGCTTAGCAATAAGTACCTTTCAAAATAACTCACAAACAATCCCCTAGGGCAAACAGTGGTCAGCTACTACTATTATTGTAGAACGCAAAGTGGATATGAAATCGTCTCTCACGGCTTCCGCATTAGTCTCTTAGCAGGGATTTAAGCTCGTAATGAAGAAAGTGCCAATAAAATTAAATCCCGAAAGGTAATACATGGAAATAAATATCTTAGAAAGACACTGATAGGATGCATTTGAGACGCAAGTAACACCCGAGGGTCTTCCTTCAATAAATTCTGTTACACCCAAGTTATATAAAAAAAGTAAATGTGGCTATTCTTTGTTCCATTCCCTGATTATAATTCATCTCTACCTATTTTGACACTACAATCTGATTAACTGGCAAAGCCACCCGTTGTTAATTCTCCCTGTCCGTCAGTTCATTGTTTCATTGTGTCTTTATGTATTCATTTCCTTATTCGTCAGTTCGCAGCTAATTCTCTACTCATCTGTCACAGCTTTCAACATCGAAGTGCCTCCATCTATTAGATGGATATTGCACTTTGTAGCTGAGCATATCGTCATTTTCGTATAAAGAGTTTTCTAATCCAAATAGATAGTATATCAGACCTGTGATACCATGAAACAAGGATATTAAGTAGACACTTTACACCTCTTTTTTACCCTCCCAAGAGAAATAATCATCCTCTTTTCTCTTTTTATAGCAGATTGTTTTATATCTTTGTTTAACAATTAAGAATTTTGTAATGGACAAAACCATGAATCGGATAAAAAAAGTATTTGAAGAAAAGGTATCAAACAAACCTAGCTGGCAAAAAAACTGGAAAAAGTTTCTGTATTGTCAATTCTTATGTTTGCAATAGAAGACAGCCCAGTTTGGAAGTCTTATTTCAGATAGCAGAAGTCCTTCAAATGGACGTAAAAGATCTTATAAAATCCTCTAACAATGATTGAAGTCGGAAATATAATAAAAAATCTAATACCAACAGAAGCTGCTGTTGTTAACAAAATACAGAAATTAGGAACTATGTATTCGCTCAAATTTACAGGAGTAAATACGAATAAAAGCAGTTCCAAGGTGATTACAGAAGAACAGTTCAGTTCTTTAGAAGTATTGACATCTGATGGAGAGTTCAATTTCAAGGGCAATCCTGATAAATTTGTATTATTTGCAGAAGCAGAACGAATAAATTCCGCTTATCAATTTGACCCTCTATTTGCCATCAATTGTAGTGTTGTAGATCCACTACCCCACCAAGTAGAAGCCGTATACAAATTTTTGCTTCCCCAACCTAAGATACGTTTTCTGCTGGCAGATGATACAGGTGCAGGAAAGACAATTATGGCAGGCTTATTATTGAAAGAGCTATTAATGCGAAAGATCATTGAACGCATACTTATTATCACCCCAGGCGGTTTAACCAAACAATGGCAAGAAGATGAAATGGGAGTAAAATTTAATATTCCGTTTACGCTTGTCAATAGAAGTATTTTTAATGCTGACCCTACCATTTTTCGCTCGGCAAATAAAGTGGTAGCTTCTATTGATTTCATTTGCCGGGAGGATGTGTTGAACATTGTCAGCAATACAAACTGGGATATGGTCATCTTTGATGAGGCTCATAAGCTATCGGCTTATGAATATGGGCAAAAAACATATAAGTCAAAGCGATATGAAGCAGCACATTTACTTTCGCAACAATGTGAGCATATCTTGTTGTTGACAGCTACCCCACATAGAGGAAGAACAGATACGTTCAAGAAACTTCTTCAATTATTAGACGAAGATATCTTTGCAACAGAGGATATTGCTGCCGACAGAGTAAAAGAATTAAGTAAAGATGGGCTGAATAAGTTTTTCATACGCCGATTAAAGGAGGACATGAAAGACTGGAATGGCAACAATCTATACAAGGATCGGTATACTAAAACTGTATCTTTTCAATTGACACCAGAAGAGAAGCGACTTTATGATAATGTAACCAATTATCTGACCAAACAGAAAGAAGAAGCAACCGAAACAAGGAACATTCATGTGTCTTTAGCCTTGGCTGTAATGCAACGACGATTGGTAAGTTCTATTTTTGCGATCAAAAATACATTATACAAACGCTGGATCGCACTACAAGGCATAGTAGATGAAGTAAGCAAGAATCCTAATATATGGAAGCAACGTCAAAAGTTAGAAGAACTGGATGTGGATAGTATTGACCAATATGATGACCTGGAGGACGATGAACGGGATGCGTTGGATGGTATCCTATCTGACCCTCGAAAATTCAAACTGTTCACCACTTCAAAAAGTTTAGCAGAGATACAGACCGAAGCTAAAGAAGTGAAACGGCTGTATGAGATGGCGAACAGCCTGTACAATCAAAATCAAGAAGAAAAGAAATACATTGAGCTAAAAGAGCTCTTGAAAAGTCAGGGAGTTATCAATGGTGAAAAACTCGTTATTTTCACAGAGCACAAAGACACATTGCTCTATTTGAGAGAACGCCTAAGCAATAACGGCTATAAAGTAGCAGTCATTCATGGAGGCTTATCGGTTGATGAACGCCGCCAGGCACAATGGGATTTCATGTCTCCTGAAACCCAAATACTCATTGCAACTGATGCTGCCGGCGAAGGTATCAATCTTCAATTTTGTAGATTGCTAATAAATTGGGATATCCCATGGAACCCTAATCGCTTAGAGCAACGCATGGGACGTATCCACCGCTATGGACAAAAAAATGATGTACTGGTATTCAATGTGGTGGCGGACAACACTCGGGAAGGACAAGTATTGTCCCGTTTACTGATAAAGTTGGATATTATTCGTCAAAGCATGGGTGATGACCGCGTTTATGATGTTATTCAAGATGTACTGAAGGATGTTAGTCTGGATGCTATTATAGCTTCCGTCTTTGATGGAAAAGAATCTTCCTTTGATAAGTTTATAGAGCAGGATGAAACCATCATTGAGAAAGTATTTCGGAATAAGATAGAAGAACAACAAAAAGTAATCGCCCATAGTGAAGTCGATTATAAAGATGCCCGTATCCTCAAAGAACATTCTGACGAGAAACGATTGCAACCGATTTATATTCGTCTGTTTTTTGAAAGGACTTTCAGCTACTTAGGTGGCAAATATAGGATGATACAGGACGGAATTTATCAAATGGAAAACATTCCAGATGTACTTTCCAAACGTCTAAAAGATGATTATAATATCTATGCTGAAAATATCAATAAATTATTGTTCTGCTTCGATAAGCACATATTCCTGGACTATCAGAACACCAATGCCATATTGGGTAAGGTACACTATATCAATCCGGGTAACGCTTTGTTTGATGCACTCATTGATTGTGTACGCGATTCTTTCAGAGACGAAATGCTGAAAGGTACGATTCTTGTTTCACCAGAAGATACTGAAGACTATTTTGCTTTTTACGTTAAAAATCAAATTACAGACAACCGTCCCAACAAAGGAGATGACAGTATAGCAAATGAACAACTTAGTTTTGTTTATCAAAATAATAATGGAGTGTTTCATGTAACTTCACCAGCCAAGTTTCTGGATCTGCATGCCCCTCTTCAATTTGCCAAACAAATCACTCCTCCTGCTCTTATAGGTAATGAAGAAGTCACCGAATGGGCATTCGAGAATATCACTTTACCTCTGTTCACCTCTACGCAAGAGATTGTAGAATCAGATGCTGCAAAGCGGAAAGAATATCTGCAGACTGCATTCAGTCAGATTATCATGGATCTGGACATTGAAATTAATGAATTGCAAGGTAAGGTGTTATTGGGAGACATAAAAATACAGGAAAAGCTGCTGCATAAGATGGAACGAAAAGCAGAACTACTCCGTAAAAAAGATGAACGCATACGCGAAATGGAGCAAATGGTTCAGATAAATCCCAAAGCTCCGGAAATATTGGGATGTGCTTATGTCGTCCCCCTCAGCCAAATGGAGTATGAGCAACATTATGGTATGAAAAGAGACGATGAAGTAGAAGCCATAGCTATAAACATGGCTATCGAGTATGAGGCTGCCAATGAATGGCAAGCGGAAGATGTTTCCAGCCAAAACTTAGGATATGATATCCGGAGCATCAACAAGTTGGATATTAAACGGTATATTGAGGTCAAAGGGCGTTCAGGAATCGATGGAGTTATGCTGTCGGAGAATGAAATGAACCGGTTGGCACAACTAGGAAACAGTGCATGGCTTTATATTGTAGTGAATTGCAAATCTAAACCACAATTGCACCGTATTCAAAACCCAGCCAAGAAGCTCATCTTTGAACGGAAAGATAAAGGAGTACAATACTACCTGCCACTGGATGAATGGAGAAATAAAACTGAAAAATAAGAAAACATAGATATGACAAAAGCAAAAAAGCTAATAGAGGTAGCTATGCCGATTAAAGAAATATCGGCTGAAAGTGTACGTGATAAATCTATTCGTCACGGGCACATTTCTACTTTACATTTATGGTGGGCACGCCGTCCACTTCCTGTGTGCAGGGCTGTAATCTTTGCCAGTCTGGTACCAGACCCATTAGATGAACAATGTCCGCAGGCTTTTAAAGATGCTATACAGGAGTTGTTAGGAAACGATCCACTTTATGCACCTTATCCGGATATTCCATATACTGCCATATACGATCCAATGCCGGACAATCTGCGCAATCGTTTGCTGATGTTTATAGGCAAGTTTTCTACAGTCTGTCAAGCTAATATGTTGAAAGGCAAAAATACAGCTTCGAAAGAGCAGTTAAGTGAAGGTTGCCTGATAAAATGGGAAAGTAAGAATGATAAGGTTGTTTTGACAAAA
>NZ_EQ973356.1:589845-607674 GCF_000157055.1 Bacteroides sp. 2_2_4
GCAAGAAAGTTAATCTGGGTTGCATACAATGCAGGACAGAATCCTAATGCTTCTTTTATTTCGTTAAGTCAATCATTTGATGCTGTCTATCAAGCTATTGAAGAAGCTGAAAACAATCTCTATAGTTGTATAGACCGTCATTTGGTAACTGATATCATAAAAGAAAAGGAGGCTGCGCTACAAACTGCAATTGATTGTTTTCAAAAACAGATGCCAAGTGTGTTTGATCCATTTGCGGGTGGAGGTGCTATACCTTTAGAGGCAGCACGTTTGGGATGTCGCAGCTATGGCAATGATATTAATCCGGTTGCCCATATCATTGAAAAAGGAAGTGTAGAGTTTCCGCAAAAATATGGTAAGCCCATACGATATACAGAAGAGGAATTTCGTCGTATTTACGGGAAAGAGGGAATAGATATACTCATTGCCAAAGGAATTTCTATTAGCAACGGCATTATAGATATTCCCAACAGACTTTCTTTTGATGTGGAATATTATGCCAAGCAATTGTTGACTATGACAGAGAAAGAAGTAGGGTATTTATATCCTGCTGATGAGAATGGGAACAAACCAATCGCTTACTATTGGGCAAGAACTGCTACTTGCTCTAATCCAAGTTGCAAAGCAGAAGTGCCCTTGTTGAAACAATTCTATTTGGCGAATACTTCATCGAAGAAGGTGTATTTGAATCCTATCATTAATGGGACAGATATTCAATTTGAGATTAAGGAAGGAGTTTGTTCAATAAAAGAAGGATGGAATAATCGGGGAAACATGACTTGCCCTTGCTGTGGAAGCATTACAGTTGTAAATCAGGTTAAACAACAGTTTAAGGTAAAAACATCTAAAGAAGTTTTATTAGCAATCATTTCTGAAACAAATAGTGGAAAGCTGTATACATCATCAAGTAAAAATGAATACATTAAGCCACAATCTGAAAATATAGATAAGCCTACAGATAGAATGGCTGTTGAAAATAATAGAAATTTCAATACTCCAGGATGGGGAATAGAAATTTATGGAGACATGTTCTCTGACCGTCAGCTATTTATGCTCCAATCATTTACAAAAAGCTTCTCTCTTTTAAAAAAGAAAATAGAGCTGACACAATATACTCAAGCTCTTTACACTTACCTAGCAATCTGGATTGATCGAATTGCTGTAGCTAATACTTCTTTGGGAAGATGGCATAATAGTGGTGAAAAAATAGAACACCCATTCAGCAGACAAGCTATTGCCATGGTTTTTGATTATCCGGAATCCAATCCTTTCTGTAGTAGTTCTGGCAGCGCAACAAACCAACTTGAATGGATACTGCGATATATAGAATCAGAAAGTAATTCTTCTTTTTGTGCTAATTTAAAAAATGCATCAAGTGGAGAAAAAAGCCAATTTGGAGGTAAACAGCTGACTGCTGTGGTTACAGACCCTCCATATTATGATGCGATTGCGTATGCTGATATATCAGATTTTTTCTACGTTTGGCTAAAGCGAACATTAAATGATACATATCCATTAAACTTTTCAACACCGCAAACACCTAAATCAGAGGAGTGTACTGCGCTAAAACATCATCATAACAATAGCGAACAAGAAGCTAAATTATACTTTGAAAAGAAGCTCACAGATATATTTGATGCAATAGAACAACAAACGTCTGATATTGTCAGTATAATGTTTGCTCACCAAACAACAGAAGCATGGACCACGTTGTGTAATTCTATTCTAAGTGCCCGCATGAACATAACAGGCAGCTGGCCTATGGATACTGAAATGGCAAATAGAAGTTTGGGACTGGCAAGTGCCGCACTTGAATCTTCTGTAACCGTTTCCTGTCGCCCCTCCGAACGTTCTGGTTATGGCAGCTTCAAACAAGTGAAACGAGCCATTGAAGAAAAAGTTAATAAAGAGGTAGAAAAACTTTATGGGTTAGGTTTCCGCGGCGCCGATCTATTAACAGCTTGCTTTGGACAAGCAGTAAGTGAATTTGGCAAATATGAAAAAGTAGAAAAAGCTGATGGAAGCGAAGTAACTGTAACGGAACTTTTAGAACTAGCAAAAACAGCAGCTTTCAATGCTTTGCTCAGAGGTTTTGAAGGAGATGAATATACCAAATTCTACATTGGCTGGTTGCAAATGAACGGTATGGAAGAAACAGATTTTGATGATGCTGCAAAATTCACACGCATCGGAATGAATATAGATGTTAGCGACATATTCCATCATCATTTACTTATTAAAGATGGGAATAAGCAGCATTTAGCTTCCTACACAGAACGAATCACGGGCGAAATACAAGGTACTAACATCAATGATCCATTGATAGACCAAGTTCAACAGGCTATGATGCTATGGTCTAAAGAAAATCGTCCTAAACTATTGCGTCTTATTAAGCTGGTAGGTTCTGAAGCTAACAATAGTTTTTGGCGTGTATTGGCCTCCCTAAAAGAGTTACTCCCCGATGGAGATGACCTTAAACAAGTAAATGAGCTACTTGCTAATAGTGAGGAACTAATTCAGTCTTGCCAGAAGGATATAACCGGTCAAGCTACACAAATGAATTTAGGATTTTAATAAATACAGAATGATTATGAATGATAATTTATCCAAAGCACTCAGTATTTTTATTGAAGCCATGCGTCCGTTCGTCGTGGGTTTCTTACTGGAGAAATTTAAGGATGAGCCTTGGGAAGGCATATTCTTTGCACGGCTTAAACCGGACAAACAAAACACCTGGAATAAAGCTGTTCAGTCGCTATCCGCAGATAGTGACCGTAAGCAACTGGTAGATTATAGCAATCTATCAAGCTTTGCCATTGCCTTTAAACAAGAGCTAACCGATGAATTGGGAAATAGCAAAGAAGCAAATAAACTTATCAGCTATCTGCAAGAGATACAGGAAGTACGTAATAAATGCAATCACTATCAGCCATTGGATGAAGACGAGATAGACAGAGCTTTTGGCACTATGAAACTAGTAGCCAAATTACTTCAGATGCCTGATTTAGTAACAGAAATAGATACAATAAAAAATAGAGAAAATGAACCGACTATTCAAATAGAGACACCTGTCACTACAGAAGCTTCTTCTACAGTTTCTTTCTCCGAAGACTCCCCTCTACCGGCCTGGTATACGAATGTATATCCCCATTATGATATCCGCAACGGCTCACTGGATGAATCTGTTTTTGCAGCAAACCTTAGTGAAGTGGCTATGGGCATCGGACAAGAAGTGTATAGCAACCCGACCATGTTCTTTGAAAAAACCTATATCACAGCCGGATTGCGCGATATAGCCAACCGAGTTGTTCGTGCGTTGAACGGCGAAGAAACCGATAATCGAGTAATCTCCCTGCAGACAGGATTCGGAGGTGGTAAAACACATACGTTGATCTCTTTATACCACATTACAAAAACTGGAAAATCTCTGCTCTCTTCAGCCTATACTCAACATATTTTAGATAGTAAAGTAGCCCCTCAGTTTGAGAATGCGCAAGTGGCAGTGTTTACCAATAACACCACTGATGTATCACAAGGCAGAACCACCGATGATGGAATCACTATTTATACCTTATGGGGAGAACTGGCTTATCAATTAGGAGGTTTAGAAGGATACAACTTAATTAAAAAGAATGACATAGAACGGATTTCACCGGCAGCCAATTTATTTCGACCTATTTTGGAAAAGTCAGCCCCTGCTCTTATACTAATTGATGAGTTAGCAGACTATTGTAATAAAGCATCGGCAGTCATGATAGGAAAAGGAAGTCTATCCGATCAGACTATTGGTTTTATGCAAACACTGACTGAAGTGGTATCTTCTGTACCTCGCTGCGTATTAATTGCCACATTACCCGCTAGCGCAACGGAAGTTGCTTCATCGGCCATCGGTCAACAGATACTGACTGCTTTAGAAAACCGTATTGTCCGAGTTGGAACAAGTATAAAACCCGTCGAAGATGAAGAAATATTTGAAGTCGTTCGCCGTCGTTTATTCGACAATATTGGGAATCCGCAAGTGATAGAGCTTGTTTTAAACCGTTACAAGAATACATATCATAATCGGCGTTCCGATTTACCCAATCAAGCCGACCGCATGGAATATATTAACAAGATGCGCAAATCTTATCCCTTCCATCCGGAATTGATTGATATGTTTCGTTTAAAATGGGGACAGGATTCTCGTTTCCAGCGTACGCGTGGAGTATTACGATTATTAGCATCCATCGTGAAGGATTTGTGGACACGACGGGGATCATTAACTGGTACCCAGGCATTAATCCATACCTCGGATGTCAACCTTAGTAATCTGCCAACATTAACAGGTACTATAACCAGCTTGATGGGAAGTCAGTGGGAAACAGTGATTCATGCCGATGTCATAGGTACCTCAAGCAATGCTTATAAAATAGACAATGAAGATCCTAACAACAATATCGGCAAATATAACTTGACCCAAGGTATAGCCACTACCATATTAATGGCTTCATTGGGTAACTTGCAAAACAAAGGATTGACTATTGAGGAACTAAAACTATGTATTTTGAAACCTAGTGCATTTAATCATAGTGAAGTAAATAGTGCATTAAACAAATTGGAACAAGTAGCTCATTATCTCTATTCCACCAATGTTGGTTCACGCAGTTATTGGTTTCAATCCAAACCTAATATCAATATTTTGGTAAATCAGGCTAAAGCTGAAATAAGTCAAGCGGATATTTCGGGAGAAATTATTAATCGACTAAATGCACAAACCCGTAATGTATCAAAAATCAAGGTACTGGTTAATCCAGCCAATGATATTCCTGAACAAAAAAGTCTTACATTGGTGATACTCGGTCCTGAGTATGCAACACAACCAGGAAGTATAAATACCAAAACCAAAAAGCAAGTTGAGCAAATAGCCCAAAATAAAGGTTATAGTAGTCGAATATACAGAAATACTATATTATATTTGGCATGTTCTGAAATAGGTCTAGGTATGCTACATAGTAAGCTACTTGAGTATTTGGCTTGTGCGAAAATACAAGCTGAATATAGCGGGCAGATAGAACCAGAACAGAAGAAAGATATTTTAGAGCGTAAAGCCGAGTACGATAAACAAGCAAATGCTTTACTTATTGCAGCTTATAATATTGTATGTAAATACTCTGTTAGCGAGGGGATAGAGAAAATCGAGATTAAAGATTTTGCACAAGATTTTAACACGCAACTAAGTAGCAACCTTTTTAACAATATAAAAGAAGAAGAATGGCTGCTTGAAAAGTCAATTGGCCTCGGAACTTTACGCAGCAGTGGCTTATACCCTACAATAGAGCAACCCATACAAGTTAACGACTTATATGAGGCCTTTCTACGCTTTGATGACAAACCCATGATTTGTGGAGTGGAAACTGTCAGCAAAAGTATTCAAAGGTATTGCGAGAATGGTGATTTTAATGTAGCTTGTGGTGAACAAGGAAACTACAATCACATTTATCATCATGAATCTGTTCCATTCTTAGATGTTACCGATCCGCAATATTGGTTAGTGGACAAATCTATTAATAATCAACCAAAATCTGAAGAAAGTTCTACCGATGAACAGTCAAGTGCTTGGAATTCACCCACAGGAGAAAAATCGGAGCATACAGCCCCCTCCCAACCTGTAGACGAGTTACGGAAATTTAAATCCATCAAAGTCTCTGGAAAAGTACCGGTTGAGCGTTGGACTGATTTATTCTCCAGCTTTGTTGTTCCTCTCAAAAATAATGGTTTGGAAATAGAAATCTCTTTTAAGGCTAAAACCACAAGTTTAAATCCATTGGATGAATCGGCACAAATTTACAAAGTAGTAAAGGAATCGGCAATGCAATTAGGGCTCAATTTGGAAGAAGAATAGAATAAATAAAATAAAGTAAGAGCCATGAAATCTGTGACTCTTACTTTATTTTCGCTACTTATTATTGTACCCCTTTGAAATTAAGGAATGGATAATAAAACCGGACAAGCATCTACCAGTCAATCATATTTATTGTAAAAAAACGCAAGTAAAGATACAATTCGTGCAGAGATAGACTATTCAATATTACCCAGAAAGACAACAAAGTGAGTATTAAAATTTAATATAGATAAAGATGTTAATTAAAAATCATATTTTCACATAATAAAGCGCGTGACAACAATGTGGCAAATATAATGCAAACATATATAAATATAACATAATAAACAGAGGAAAAACATAAAAACAAAAGCGGTAAATCAATGATTTACCGCTTTTTATATTACATACTATTAGTAGTTTACTTATAGATATTAGTGGACTTCCTCGAAGTCAGCATCCTGAACATTATCCCCGTGCTTGCTATTATCTTGCTGACCAGCACCACCGTTCATATCAGGACCAGCCTGTGCACCACCCTGTGCGTACATTTCAGCACTTGCAGCCTGGAAGGCAGTATTGATTTCTGCCATAGCAGTATCGATAGCAGCCAAGTCCTGTGCTTTGTGAGCATCTTTCAATTTCTGCAAAGCAGCTTCAATCGGAGCTTTCTTATCAGCAGGCAACTTATCACCTAATTCCTTCAACTGATTTTCAGTCTGGAAGATTACGCTGTCAGCCTGGTTCAGTTTATCGATTTTTTCACGTTCTTTCTTATCTGCTTCAGCATTAGCTTCAGCTTCAGCCTTCATCTTTTCGATTTCTTCCTTGCTCAAACCGCTGGATGCTTCGATACGGATAGCTTGTTCTTTACCGGTAGCCTTATCTTTAGCAGATACTTTCAAGATACCGTTCGCATCGATATCGAATGTAACCTCAATTTGAGGAACACCACGACGAGCCGGAGCAATACCAGACAAATTGAACTGACCGATTGATTTATTCTGGGCAGCCATCGGACGTTCTCCCTGCAATACATGAATCGTAACTTCACTTTGATTATCAGCAGCAGTAGAGAATGTTTCACTCTTACGAGCCGGAATGGTAGTGTTAGCATCGATCAACTTAGTCATTACACCACCCAGTGTTTCGATACCCATTGACAGCGGAGTAACATCCAACAATACTACACCTTTGATTTCGTCTGTCAAAACAGCACCCTGCACAGCAGCACCAATAGCTACCACTTCATCCGGATTCACACCTTTAGAAGGAGCCTTGCCGAAGAAATCTTCTACCAACTTCTGAACAGCCGGAATACGTGAAGAACCACCAACAAGGATTACTTCATCAATATCAGCATTGTTCAAACCTGCATCGCTCATTGCTTTCTTACATGGTTCAAGACAAGCCTGGATCAATTCGTGAGCCAGAGATTCGAATTTTGCACGAGTCAAAGTCTTCACCAAGTGCTTAGGCACACCACCTACCGGCATGATATACGGCAAGTTGATTTCTGTACTTGTAGAAGAAGAAAGCTCAATCTTAGCTTTTTCAGCAGCTTCTTTCAGACGTTGCAAAGCCATCGGATCCTGAGTCAAGTCAGCACCTTCATCGTTCTTGAATTCCTGTACCAACCAGTTGATGATTACCTGGTCGAAGTCGTCACCACCAAGGTGAGTATCACCGTTTGTAGAAAGTACTTCAAATACACCACCACCAAATTCGAGGATAGAGATATCGAATGTACCACCACCAAGGTCGAATACAGCAATCTTCATATCTTTGTGAGCCTTATCCAGACCGTAAGCAAGAGCTGCGGCTGTCGGTTCGTTTACAATACGTTTTACTTCCAGACCGGCAATCTGTCCGGCTTCTTTTGTAGCCTGACGTTGAGAGTCGGAGAAATAAGCAGGAACGGTGATGACTGCTTCTGTTACTTCCTGTCCAAGGTAGTCTTCGGCAGTCTTCTTCATTTTCTGAAGAATCATTGCAGAGATTTCTTGCGGAGTATACAGACGTCCGTCGATGTCAACACGCGGAGTGTTGTTGTCACCTTTCACTACTTTATAAGGAACACGAGTCACTTCTTTTTGTACCTGATCCCAATTTTCACCCATGAAACGTTTGATAGAGAAGATTGTACGTGTAGGGTTCGTAATAGCCTGACGTTTTGCAGGATCACCCACTTTACGTTCGCCACCATCAACGAAAGCGACAACAGAAGGAGTTGTACGCTTACCTTCACTGTTTGCAATTACTACAGGTTCGTTACCTTCGAATACGGCAACACAAGAGTTTGTAGTTCCTAAGTCAATACCAATAATTTTTCCCATGATCGTTATTTTTTTATTTATTATTTATTCAATGATTTCTTTTTGTCCGGTTGTTTCTCTGCTCTTATCAGGGAGCTTCGCCGCGAACGGACGCTTATTAAAAAGCAAACCGTGTGCCAAAAGGAAATTATACGAATGCATGACATAATATCTGCCAAAAAGACAGTTTTAATAAATAAACACTGCTGACATAGTCATATTCAAAGCCAATCAACAACTGTTTCTTTAAACAAATACAGGCGACTCTGGTTCGATAAAGGGAAAAAAATATGCCTGTATCGTCAAGTGCGACACAGGCATATCCTATTATATATAACTCTTCTTTATTACTTTTCCAGCACGATGACCAATGCACCGTTTGCGTCATACAAACCAATGCCACCACCGGACAACACATCGAATGATTTCACTTCATTGATAGCTTTCAGCACCTTACCTTCTGTTTCCATATCAGGACAAGCCATCATTGTGCTTGCTACTCCCGGGAAAGAAATAGATTTGGCATTACTTGTACTGGTTTCAAAACCACCATTAATCAAATTACATCCGGCATTGCCATGAATGGTCTTTTTCTTCACATCAAAAGCAATGAAAGGTTGTTTTTCCATACCGGAAGGAATTGCTTCACCATTCACTTCTTTAATTTTCCATTCTCCATTCAAAACTGAAAGTTTCACATCAGCCTCCTTCTTTTGTAGAACGACAACCGGACGGTTGGACGAATTGCAAAGATACATCTTATCTTTACCTGCCTTCTTGTATCCTTTTACTTGCGCAAAAGCATTCAATACATTATTTTCAGTAGTCATATCCGGACACATCATTCGGGTACTAGCCATCCCTGTAAGTTCAAGGCTTCCCGGCTTCGCATTTACATCGAAACTGCCCATCATACGATTACATCCGCTATTGCCGGACACACGACCGGTCGCTGTATCAAAAGCGATAAAAGGAAGGGTTCTACTTTCGCCCGGAGCAATTTTCGAGCCGTTGACTTCTATAATATTCCATTCACCATTGATAGATGACAGGGGGATTGCCTTCTCAACCGAACGGCACGAAGACATTGCAAGTGCTGCACCAGCCATGCAAATTGAAACAAATACTTTCTTCATATTGTTATAACGTTTAAGTTAAAATCGGGGGCAAAGATATCAAAAAGATTGGAAAATAACATCCAATACAACATAAAATATATACATTTGCCAATAGATATACAACAAACGAACAATTTACATAGTTCACTTAAAGTAAACAAATATGAGAATAATTGTCCTGTCTTTAATTCTATTCTGTTGTGGCACGTGTCCTATCACAGCTCAAAGTGATTACATTGTCACTACTCCTTCCACGCAGGAAATCCCTGTAGGTGAAGAAGAACAATTCATCAAGAATAACTTTCCACTGCAACCGCTGTGTAAATGGACACCCGGAATGAAGTTTATGTTTGTTCCTTCTACACGGAACATGTTCCTTCCTACTCTTTCCAGCTACGACACCGACAAAGGAATAGACAACAGCCTGCTGAAGCACAAGATTCTCACTTTCACGGGAACAGAAGAGAAGGCTCAAAATATATCAACCGGGACCAACTATTCCACTCGCTTCGTATTCGAATGTGAGGGAGAAAAATATTATTATGACATAAAGAACATGAGGCTGGACGAGATTTGCGAGAAGGCTCCCCGTGCCGGTATCAATGGATTGGTTTATCTGAAAGATGTAGATACTGCCAAAGAGTTGTTAGTAGGAAAAACAGTCTATATACAATCTGAAAGTGCCCGGGTAGACGATGCCAACAATTATTCCGGCTATCGGGATATAGCAATTCCTGTCAATACGGAAGCTACAATTACCGCTATTGGAGTCGGCAGTCAGGCATATCCAGTGAAAATCGTATTCAAAGATACACAGGGACATTCTTATTATCTGGAAGTCGCTCTCTCGCGAACAAACTCCGGCATGGACCTGAATGATTTTCAAGGCGAAAAGAGAATGAAATATTTTTCAAATGCATTCAGTTTCACTAATAAGAGTCTGGGTACTATTGAAAGCCTGAAAAATAAATACTTGGGAATGACCGTTTATCCTAAAAAGATGCTGCCGGCCAAAAGAATCGTATCTTTTGAAGATAAGCAGACCGAATCACGTGTTCACTTGCCCCGATATACGGTTCTGCAAATAAAAGAGATTAAATTATCTCCTCCCGGCAGCCTGGCTACTCTGTCATTAACGGACAGGGACGGGGCAATCTACGAATTGGAAACAGATCTGAAATATGACGTGATTGTCAAAAATGATAATTATATCGAGGACTTTTTCGGATTCGAGGATATACATAAAAAATATCCGGGCATTACAGAAAGCCGTTGGCAGATTATCTCCCGGGGAGATTTGGAGGCAGGGATGAGTACGGTAGAATGTCGTTTATCCATTGGTGATCCGATAGAAATCGAGTTGAAAAAAGACAGTCGTTTCGAAACTTGGTTCTACAATGGCAAAACGCTGGAATTCGAAAACGGAACCTTGCAACGTTACAAATAAAAAGGAGTAGCTGCGCAATGATTATCTGAAAATAATCACGTATATTTGCCAAACCAATAAATCATAAATTATAATTCATTAAATACAGAAATGGGTAGAGTTCTTATTATTGGTGCAGGCGGTGTTGGCACTGTCGTTGCACACAAAGTGGCACAAAATGCCGATGTATTTACAGATATCATGATTGCCAGTCGTACGAAAGAGAAATGCGATAAAATCGTCGAGGCAATAGGTAACCCCAATATAAAAACAGCAAAAGTTGACGCAGACAATGTAGAGGAGCTGGTAGCCTTATTCAACGATTTCAAACCCGAAATGGTGATTAATGTGGCTCTCCCTTATCAGGATCTGACGATTATGGAAGCTTGTCTGAAAGCCGGAGTGAACTATCTGGACACCGCCAACTATGAGCCGAAAGATGAAGCTCATTTTGAATACAGCTGGCAGTGGGCTTATCACGATCGTTTCAAAGAAGCAGGTCTGACAGCTATCCTCGGCTGCGGATTCGACCCGGGAGTAAGCGGTATCTATACTGCTTATGCAGCTAAACATTATTTTGATGAGATTCAATATCTGGACATTGTAGACTGCAATGCAGGTAACCATCATAAGGCTTTTGCTACAAACTTCAATCCGGAGATCAACATTCGCGAGATTACACAAAACGGACGCTATTATGAAAATGGCAAATGGGTAACTACCGGTCCGCTGGAAATCCATAAAGACCTGACATACCCGAACATCGGTCCGCGTGACTCGTATCTTCTTTATCACGAAGAACTGGAATCTTTGGTGAAACATTATCCGACTATCAAACGTGCACGTTTCTGGATGACTTTCGGACAGGAGTATTTAACTCATTTACGCGTTATCCAAAACATTGGTATGGCACGAATCGACGAGGTTGATTACAACGGAATGAAAATTGTACCATTGCAATTCTTGAAGGCTGTATTGCCTAACCCGCAGGATTTAGGAGAAAACTACGAAGGAGAAACTTCTATCGGTTGCCGTATCCGTGGTCTGAAAGACGGTAAGGAACGTACTTACTATGTATACAACAACTGTAGTCACCAGGAAGCTTATCAGGAAACCGGTATGCAGGGAGTAAGCTACACCACCGGAGTTCCGGCAATGATTGGAGCCATGATGTTCTTCAAAGGCGAATGGAATCGTCCGGGTGTAAACAATGTAGAAGAATTCAATCCGGATCCGTTCATGGAACAACTCAATAAACAAGGTCTTCCCTGGCATGAAGAGTTCGACAAGGATTTGGAATTATAAGCGTACACCTATTCATTAAAAGAAAGTTATGATAAACGTAGGAGATAAAGCACCGGAAGTCTTAGGTATCAATGAGAAAGGCGAAGAAATCCGTTTAAGTGCTTATAAAGGGAAAAAAATTGTGTTGTACTTCTACCCAAAGGACAGTACATCAGGTTGCACCGCACAAGCGTGTAACCTGCGCGACAACTATTCCGAACTACGTAAAGCCGGCTATGAAGTAATCGGTGTCAGCGTAGACAATGAAAAGTCGCACCAGAAATTCATCGAAAAGAACAATCTTCCTTTCACTCTGATTGCTGACACTGACAAAAAGTTAGTAGAAGAATTTGGAGTATGGGGAGAAAAGAAACTGTACGGACGTGCTTACATGGGTACTTTCCGCACTACTTTCCTGATAAATGAAGAGGGAATCGTAGAACGAATTATCACTCCCAAAGAAGTGAAGACCAAAGAACATGCCTCACAGATTTTAAATCAATAACTCCATTAATTATATAAGAATAAGGTATGGCAAAAAAAGACGAACTTAATTTTGAAACAGATAATAAAATGGCATCAAGCGAAAAACTAAAAGCCTTACAGGCTGCCATGGAAAAGATAGAAAAGAGCTTCGGTAAAGGTTCTATCATGAAAATGGGTGATGATAGTGTTGAACAAGTAGAAGTGATCCCGACAGGCTCTATTGCCCTGAACGTGGCACTTGGCGTTGGAGGTTACCCTAGAGGTAGAATCATCGAAATCTATGGCCCGGAGTCTTCCGGTAAAACAACATTGGCTATCCACGCCATTGCTGAAGCACAAAAGGCCGGCGGTATCGCTGCTTTTATTGATGCCGAACACGCTTTCGACCGTTTCTACGCATCTAAACTGGGCGTAAATATCGATGATCTTTATATCTCTCAACCGGATAACGGAGAGCAGGCGTTGGAGATTGCGGAACAACTGATTCGTTCTTCTGCTATCGACATCATCGTTATTGACTCTGTAGCCGCACTGACTCCTAAAGCGGAAATCGAAGGCGACATGGGTGACAACAAAGTAGGCCTTCAGGCACGTTTGATGTCGCAGGCTCTTCGTAAGTTGACAGCTGCTGTGAGCAAGACACGTACTACTTGTATTTTCATCAACCAGTTGCGTGAGAAGATCGGTGTTATGTTCGGTAACCCGGAAACAACAACCGGTGGTAACGCTTTGAAGTTCTACGCTTCTGTACGTTTGGATATCCGTGGTAGCCAGCCGATCAAAGATGGCGAAGAGATTCTCGGTAAACTGACTAAGGTGAAAGTGGTGAAGAATAAAGTAGCACCTCCTTTCCGCAAAGCAGAATTTGACATCATGTTCGGTGAAGGTATCTCCCATTCCGGAGAAATCATCGACTTGGGTGCTGACCTGGGAATCATCAAGAAGAGCGGTTCATGGTATAGCTACAATGATACTAAGTTAGGACAAGGACGTGATGCCGCCAAACAATGCATCATGGATAATCCTGAACTGGCTGAAGAACTGGAAGGATTGATCTTCGAAGAATTGAAGAAGAAATAATTTGCTTTAGCCCTGCTTTATCAGCAGGCTAAAACTGAACTAAAACTGAAAGGTGGGAGAAAGTCGTTTACTACGATCATTCTCCCACCTTTTTCTCTTTTATATAATTCTCTCTTTTATTTCTTACACGAAGTAAATGTATGCCAATGTGCTCAAACTGATAATTACCCAAAGCAAAATTCCTTGAACCAAAGGCTTTATTCCAACTGCTTTCAATACATCAATAGAAAGAGAAGCACCGATGAAAAACATGGTAATCGTCAGAGTTTTACGGGCAATACCGTTAATAGCCGCTCCCAATTGTGGTACTCCATCCAGCAAATAAGTGTTTACTACCAATGCCAACACGAAGAAGAAGATAAACCATGGAATACTTATCTTTTGTCCTTTGCTTTTGAAAATAAAGGAAGTAGCAAAAGCCATCGGGATAATCCAAAGCGCACGGGTCAGTTTAATAGTGGTTGCCACTTTCAATGCTTCTTCACCATAAGCAGCTCCTGCACCTACTACAGAACTGGTGTCATGAATGGCAATAGCTGCCCATGTTCCGAATTGTTGCTGATCCATATTTAATGCATGACCAATGGCGGGGAAAATGAAAAGTGCGATAGCATTCAAGATAAAGATAGTACCCAATGCTACAGACATTTCACTATCTTTCGCTTTCAATACCGGTCCCACAGCCGCAATGGCACTACCACCACAGATAGCAGTTCCCGAACTGATAAGATAAGCTGTATTACGGTCAATCTTGAACAACTTACGTCCGATAAACCAACCTATTACCAAGGTTCCGATCACTGAAATGACTGTAAACTCCATACCTTCCTTACCGGAAGCTAAAGCAGAATGAAGATTCATACCAAATCCCAATCCTACAACTGAATATTGCAACAGATATTTAGAGGTTTTCTTATTAAACTTAGGATGCGCTTGTCCACAAGTCAATGCAAAAATAAGTCCGAGGAACAAAGCAACCGGAGGAGTTACCCAAGCCGACCATGCTTCCAATCCCGGAATATAGTCTAAAAAAAGAAAGAAAGTCAGAGTAGAAAGCAGTGCAACATAAATCATCTTATTATTTGCCTGCAAAGTTTTTGTAGCTGTTGAAATCATATCTTTTTATCTTTAATTGTTTTCCGGGTGCAAAGGTACGGTAAACAATCAAGACCCACCAATAGTTTCTAATTATGCATTATAACTTTTAATTATAGGCATACTCTCTCCCAACTACTCTTACACTGTTACAATGTCTTTCCCAAAAGGCGATAATGCCAAAGATGCCAACTTGAAGTGTTGCAATCCAAAAGGGATTCCGATAATGGTAATGCACAATATAGCCCCGAAAACCAAATGTGACAGACAGATCCAAATGCCACCCAGAAATATCCACAGGATATTCATCAATATATAGAGGCAGCCACCGGAACGGTTCCCACTTCTGACTTCTTTACCGAAAGGCCATAAAGCAAGTCCGGCCAACTTCAATGTTTGCATCCCAAAAGGAATGCCGATAATGGTCAGCATCATCAATAAACTCGAAATGAGGTATTCGACAGCAGTAAAGATACCACCAAGCAGCAACCACAATAGATTCATTAAACAGCACATATAAAATAGTATTAGTTATTATTCCAATTTTCTTTTTGTTGTCTCATCCACTTTACCCTGATAATAATGGTCGATCACTTGCTGAAACAAATCATCCGAAGCAACTTCATTAAAAAGCGTCATGCATGACAATACTTTCATCGCATCTAACGAACCGAAAACTTCCTGCGCCGTTTTATTTTTCAAATGAAGAAAAACAGACGTTATTTCACGAAGTCTTTCTCCCAAAATTGGATGGGCAAGATATGCTTCAGCCTCTTCTTTGCCGCTAAGGCCATAATACTGTGAATTATAACTCATGCCCAATCCTTTCAGTTGAGGAAATATATACCAAATCCAATGGGAATATTTCCGCCCGTTTCTAACTTCTGCAAGGGCTTGTTCATAATCACCTCGCTGGGCATCTAAAAATCGTTGTAAGTTATAGTCAGTCATAGATACTTCTCGCATTTTTTTAAGTTATCATACTTTCAGGAGATAACAGAATCAAATAAGTGATTTATTTCGAATCACAGCACTTTTTTCAATTCTATTAAAGCCGAGACTTCGTTTTCCTTATTAATGTACTTCTCTATTTCATAGGGTTTATATCCTAATTTAGTATATAACAGAAGCCCACTCGTATTAGCATCAAAACAAGACAAATGAAGCTCCGATACATTATATTTCTTTTTCCCAATATCTTCCATAGCATTTATCAGAAATGTGCCAACGCCACGATTACGAAAACAAGGACTTACTATTACATTTCCAATAGCACAATATTGAGATTCTCTTACCTCATAGAAATTTGCAAACCCTACTACTTCATTATTAAATAAAACAACAGTCGAATCAAATCTATCTTTTATTGTATTCTTTAATTGATCGATTGTTAAAGGAAAATCAGCTTTAGGAAACATAAAAAACAGTTCCTGCTTGTTTCGAGGTAATTTACAAACAGTTTCTAAATCGTCAAACGTAAAATCTCTATAAGTAAGTTTTTCTTTTTCCATAATAATCATGCTGATACCCTCCATTTCTTTTCTACATACAATATTATAACCGACTTTGCTATATAGATGCAAAGTATTGGGTGTCTCTTCGCCTGTAAAAAGAGAAAACGTATGACAGTGGGGAAATAACCGTTCTATTTCAGTCATAAGTTCTCTACCTATACCTTTATTCTGAAAATCGGGATGCACTATCAATTTACCAATATGACATACTCTATTTTCATCCATACGTCCCCTGACAGAACCTACAATCTGTCCATCATCTGATACGTATTTTAGAATAATGCCTGTCTGATACTCATCACAAATCTCATCCTGATTTTGCAACAAAGGGGGAAGATCGAATTTATTCATTCGTTCGGCCACCACCATAAAAGATTTCTTTTGCAAAGATAAAATGTTTACCAAATCATTTTCTTCAGCTTGCATGATATTAGTATGACTCATAATATTACAAATATACACTTTTCTAAAAACTAACAGAAGCATTGCATCCACTTTTTAGGAAATAATATATTAAGCATTAAATCCCGTTATATCCTTTCTCTTTAATCATCTTCATTCCCTCCCAAACTATTAATAGAAAACTTCTTCTTTATTAAGGATAAACTTCTTTTTGTCAAATAGAAAACTTATCTTTGTATAAGAGTAAACTATAAATGCAAGCTTTGATTATAAAAATGAAAGCTTTGTTTTTATAAACGCAAGCTTCAATTATAAAAACAAAAGTTGCATTTATAGTTTATAATTAATCAAAAGGAACTTTACTATTAGAAGAAAGGAAGTTTGCCTCTAATACAAAAGAACTTATCTATTAATACTTTAAACAATAGATGATATGGCAAGATATATCATAGAGGAGATGCCCGATCTTCAGAAAACAGGCAAAAGAATTACTTATCCTAAATTTGCGCGGATAGATAATACAAGCATAAAAGAGTTGGCGCAACGAGTAGGTGACGTCAGTGGATTCAGTGCAGGAGACATAGAAGGCGTACTACTTCAGACCGCCATTGAAATGGCGCATTTGATGGCAGAAGGACGCTCGGTAAAGATAGACGGAATAGGAACGTTTACTCCCTCTCTTACTTTAGGCAGAGACAAGGAGCGGGAAGATCCGGAAGAAGGGGGGAGTCATCGCAACGCACAAAGTATTTTTATAGGAGGTGTAAATTTCCGGGTAGACCGAGAAATGGTGAGAAATATCAGCGAAAGATGCCAACTGGAAAGAGCACCCTGGAAAAAGCAACGATCCTCTAATAAATTCACATCGGAACAACGACTGGCATTAGCTCTAAAGTATCTGGATGAACATCCCTTCCTGACCGTTTGGGAATATCGCAAACTAACAGGATTGTTGCAAACAGCAGCAACCAACGAACTAAGACAGTGGGGACATCAACCGGATTCTGGAATAGAAATCACAGGAAGAGGAGCACACAGGGTATATATAAAGAAAAAATAGTCGAACGAAGAGGATAACAGTATGAGAAATACCCCGAAAATAGATGAGAAATAACTGTTTTGAGGCCTATTTCACTAAAGAAACTATGAGAAATAGGCTTTCTCAAAACGTTTCCCATTCAGTAATTATCTGGTTATAAGATTATTATAAAATAATTATGAGAATATGAGAAATGAAAATCATTTTTCT
>NZ_EQ973356.1:609513-733100 GCF_000157055.1 Bacteroides sp. 2_2_4
CTTATTCTGGAGAAGCGATTGCACGAGAGAAAAAGACAAACTTACAGGCTTTTACTATGATGTCCGGCGAAACGCATAAACACCTGTGACAATCCTCCCTCCTGCCCTTGCAGCTGTACAAAGTTAAATTCGCGCAGCATCGGCATTCCTTTTATTTCGACTACACGGAGATTGCCAGCTACAAGCTCTTTATGCACCGAACGGATAGAAACAATTCCCATACAGTCCGTATGTTCCAAAAAAAGCTTGATACTCTCTGTACTACCGAGATACATCAATACATTAAAAGAAGAAAGTTTGAGATTATGTTGCAATAAGGCACGTTCAAACACATCTAATGTACCGGAGCCCCTCTCCCGCAAAACCAAAGGAATATTCAGCAAATCTTCCGGAGTAATCTCATCCGTGACAGCTAATTTACTCTGTGTATGCACCACGGCAACCAGTTCGTCTTGCAAAAATGGAGTATATTTCAGATTAGGTAAGCGGAAGATCCCTTCGACCAGTCCCAAATCAATCCGATGCTCTTGCAAGGCAGCTTCCACTCCCCGGGAATTTCCATTAATCAAAGAAAGATTGATTTGCGGAAACTTGGCTATAAAGTTCGCTAACAGAGGAGGAAGTACATATTGCGCAATCGTAGTACTGGCCCCCAATTTCAGTTCGCCGATATATTCATTATGCAACAGATGCATCTCATATTCTAATTGTTTATAATCGTCCAGGATTTTCTCGCTATGTTTCAGCAGCAATTCTCCGGCCTTAGTCAGTGAGATTTTGCTCCCTTGACGGTCGAATAAACGAGCTTGATAGTAAGTCTCCAGCTCCTGAATATGTTTGGTGATAGCAGGTTGACTGACAAACAATTCTTGCGAAGCCTTCGTAAAGCTTAGATTCTTCGCTACGCTCTGAAATACTTTTAAACGAAAATCGGACACGGCAATTATGATTAACAGTTAAGAAATCAATGACGAATAATGAATTACAGAAAGAATAAAAGCACAATAGTTATTGCAATTCTTCCGCTTTTATCCCCAACGCCTGCATGACAGGGAAAGCCAGCATATCCCATTTATAATCCACCGGAAGTTCGGGCTCATTCATACGGAATTGAATGACCTCTTTGCCTTTCACTTCATGCAAAGCATCAGTCACTTTCTTTCCATACTCCTCATTGAAAGAAATAACGATCATCCTTTTCACGTCTGCCGAATCGGAAACGATAGAGAGTAAATCCAAAAACAAATCTTCTCTTGACACCATTCCTTCCGACGGAACGCTGGCAAAAGAATATTCACCATAAGGGCTCTGAAACGCAACTCCATTCAATTCTTCCTGCAAATCGGAAGGTTGGCAATATTGCAATCGACTGGATTCTTTATCATACACAAAAAGAAATTGCACCTCGTTCTTCCCTTCTGTAATCCCTGCATCCAAGGTTATATAGGTGGTCAACATCGAAAGGTCTATCTCTTGTAAAGAACGATGCAAAGTTTCTTCAAAATATCCTTTTATATCTGTTATTACAAAATTCAAAAAAGCAGCGTCAATCAACACCACTGCTTCAGCAAGTTTTATTTGGGGCTTATCACTCATATACCATCTATATTATTACAGCGGATAAAGATACTACAATACTTTTATTTATCCACTTTTCAATATTTATTTTCTTTCATCACAGGCTAAGATTACACAAACAAGCGTATCAGGTAACAAATGATATTTTATAGCAAATTCGTCAGTTACTCCCAGATAAAAAGGTCATTTTGTCCTTTAACTCCTTAATACTCATGCTATTTTGTCATATTTTTATACTTGGCAAATCTTTTGCGCCCTCTTAGGTGTTATTAAAAACGTGAAATAAGAAAGGAGAACAAAGATATGAACTTTAACAATTTTACCATCAAATCTCAAGAAGCGGTACAGGAGGCCGTGAACCTGGTACAAAGCCGGGGACAACAAGCCATTGAACCTGTCCACATCATGCAGGGAGTAATGAAGGTGGGTGAAAATGTCACTAACTTCATCTTCCAGAAACTTGGCATGAACGGACAGCAGGTAGCTCTTGTTGTCGACAAACAGATCGACTCCCTGCCAAAAGTATCCGGCGGAGAACCGTATCTGAGTCGTGAATCTAACGAAGTATTGCAGAAAGCAACACAGTATTCTAAAGAAATGGGCGATGAGTTTGTTTCATTAGAGCATATCATACTAGCATTGCTGACTGTGAAAAGTACCGTCTCCACTATCTTGAAAGATGCCGGTATGACGGAAAAAGAATTACGCAATGCCATCAGCGAGTTGAGGAAAGGAGAAAAAGTAACGTCACAATCTAGTGAAGATACTTATCAATCATTGGAAAAGTACGCTATCAACCTGAACGAAGCTGCCCGTAGCGGAAAACTGGATCCTGTAATTGGACGTGATGAAGAAATCCGCCGGGTACTCCAGATATTGAGCCGCCGTACAAAGAATAATCCGATTCTAATCGGTGAACCGGGAACTGGTAAGACAGCAATCGTAGAAGGCTTGGCACATCGTATCCTTCGAGGAGATGTACCTGAAAACCTGAAAAACAAACAGGTCTATTCATTGGATATGGGAGCACTGGTTGCCGGTGCAAAGTATAAAGGTGAGTTTGAAGAACGACTGAAATCAGTTGTCAATGAAGTGAAGAAATCAGAAGGTGATATAATTCTGTTCATTGATGAGATTCATACACTGGTAGGAGCCGGAAAGGGTGAAGGCGCCATGGATGCTGCAAACATTCTAAAACCTGCCTTAGCTCGTGGAGAATTACGTTCTATCGGAGCAACAACCCTCGACGAATATCAAAAGTACTTCGAAAAGGACAAAGCTTTGGAGCGTCGTTTCCAAATCGTACAAGTGGATGAACCGGACAACTTGAGTACTATTTCTATCCTTCGTGGACTGAAAGAGCGTTACGAGAACCATCACCATGTGCGTATCAAAGATGATGCCATCATTGCAGCCGTCGAATTGAGTAGCCGTTATATTACCGATCGTTTCCTGCCGGATAAAGCCATTGACCTGATGGATGAAGCTGCAGCCAAACTGCGTATGGAGGTAGATTCTGTTCCTGAAGAACTGGATGAAATCTCCCGCAAAATCAAGCAGCTGGAAATCGAACGGGAAGCTATTAAACGTGAAAACGATAAACCGAAACTGGAAATCATCGGTAAGGAGCTTGCCGAACTTAAAGAACAGGAAAAGTCCTTTAAAGCCAAATGGCAGAGTGAAAAAACACTGATGGATAAAATCCAGCAGAATAAGGTTGAGATAGAGAATCTTAAATTTGAAGCAGAAAAAGCTGAACGTGAAGGTGACTATGGTAAAGTAGCCGAAATCCGTTACGGTAAACTTCAGGCTTTGGACAAAGAGATAGAAGATACTCAAAAGCAGCTACGTGATATGCAAGGCGATAAAGCCATGATTAAGGAAGAGGTAGATGCTGAGGACATTGCCGATGTTGTTTCCCGTTGGACAGGTATTCCTGTCAGCAAGATGCTGCAAAGTGAAAAGGATAAACTATTGCACTTGGAAGAGGAACTTCATCAACGTGTAATCGGTCAGGATGAAGCGATTGAAGCCGTGGCAGATGCCGTGCGCCGTAGTCGTGCCGGATTACAGGATCCGAAACGTCCGATTGGCTCGTTCATTTTCCTCGGAACCACCGGTGTAGGTAAGACCGAACTGGCGAAGGCATTGGCAGAATTCCTGTTCGATGACGAAACGATGATGACTCGTATCGACATGAGCGAGTATCAGGAAAAGCACAGTGTTTCCCGTTTAGTCGGAGCGCCTCCGGGATACGTAGGATATGATGAAGGCGGTCAGCTGACAGAAGCTATACGTCGGAAACCTTACTCTGTTGTCCTGTTTGACGAGATAGAAAAAGCTCATCCGGATGTTTTCAATATCCTGTTACAGGTATTGGATGACGGACGACTGACTGACAATAAAGGAAGGGTGGTCAACTTCAAAAATACAATCATCATCATGACTTCGAATATGGGTAGTTCTTATATACAAAGTCAGATGGAGAAGTTGCACGGTTCCAATAAAGAAGAAGTGATTGAAGAAACGAAGAAGGAAGTCATGAATATGTTGAAAAAGACGATTCGCCCGGAATTCCTGAACCGTATTGATGAAACGATCATGTTCTTACCATTGAATGAAAAGGAAATCAAGCAGATCGTACTCTTACAAATCAAGGGAGTTCAGAAAATGCTTGCCGAAAACGGAGTGGAACTGAAACTGACGGAAGGAGCATTGGACTTCTTATCTCAAGTGGGATATGATCCAGAATTTGGAGCTCGTCCGGTAAAGAGGGCTATTCAACGTTATCTATTGAACGATCTATCCAAAAAGTTACTTTCCCAAGAAGTCGACCGCAGCAAAGCAATTACCGTTGACGCTGGTGGAGACGGATTGGTATTCAGAAATTAAGAGTTTCCATTTAAATAGAATGCCGGTATGCTTGATAAGAAGCATACCGGTATTATTTATATCCCTGAATATGTAAATCTCCGGACTTCCGGTTGGCAATTCGGATGGCTCATTACCAAAACATAGGTACCCTGTTGAGGGATTTCCATAGTCAATGAAGGCAAAGCAAATTTATGTTTGCCTTTTAATTCTCCCTGTGAATCGTAAAGGAATACCATTGTACCTGCCAACAAACCTGTCAGGCATAATGTCCCTTTTTCATTGTCCAAACGGACGTTTACTTCTTTATTTGTTATTGTCTCCATACCCTATATCAAAAACCGTCTGCTCCCCTAGAAGGCTATTAAAAATAAAAAGCGTGGGAACTTACTACAATTATCCCCCCCTTGACGCTTTAGACATCTACTAGCTAAATCATGCAAAACAACTAATGTTCAACCACATATTTACATACATGGCAGAACACGAGCGTTTAAACATTATTCCTAAGTAGTTCAATATTGTCCAGATCTCAAGTCTTGAATAATATCTTTATAACGCTTTTGTTCTCTATTGTTATTCACCGTTCACTACTGCTATTCCCAAGAATAGTGAACAGCGACAAAGATACATAAAAAAGCATCATTATTTACAATATAAGTAGAAGATATTTATTTTAGTAAAAGATTACCCAAATAATACTAATTTTTTTCTGAACATACAAGTGTTTATACGAAAAAACATGATAAGCATTTAAAATGCTTATCATGTTCTCTATTTTTGATTAAATAAACGGTACAGATTATTCTGCAGCTGCTTCTTCCTTAACTTCACCTTCCGGTTTAAATTCTGTGATTCCATTAGAAATCAAGATGTTATACCAAGCTACCAATTTCTTGATATCTGCTACATATACGCGTTCACGATCAAAGTTTGGTAATACTTCAGCCAAGTATTCACGCAATTGTTCAGGAGTAGCCTTTTTCGGGTCGATAGAAGCCTGCGCTGATTTCTCTTTCTCTTTTATAGCTTCCAGCACATCATACAAAGGCACTTCTGCATCGTCCGTATACATTGCTATATCGGCCAAAGAAATAATTTTTTCATTACCATAAGCGGGGAAACGTTTCTTCTCAGCATTGACTGATTCAACAATCAACATATTTTTTCCTTGCGAAATAAGTTTGTATAATCCCGGTTTACCTGAGATAGACAAGATAGTCTTCAACATAGTATATATCCTTTTATTTATTAATTATTTTTTGCGGAGCAAAGGTAATGATTATTTTTAGATAGCAAAGAAATAAGCTCCAAAACCTGCGGAATTAACGGTGTTTCATCATCATTGACTATCACGAAATCAGCATGACTTCTCTTAACTTCATCACTCATTTGTGCCTCAATACGCTTCATCACCTGTTCTCTCGATGAACAATCCCGTTTTATGGCGCGCTCCACTCTCACTTCCAGCGGCGCATACACCATAACCAGAAAATCAACTTCACTCCTAAAACCGGCTTCCACAAGTATGGCAGACTCCATACCTACCAATTGTTCACCACCAAACCGGGCAGCCCACCGACGAAAATCTTCTTTCACCTGTGGATGAATAATTTCATTCACTTTCTGCACACGATTCGGATGACCGAACATATAGGATGCCAGCAAAGAACGATTCAACACACCATTTTGAAACACATCCTGACCGACCAGCGCACAAAGTTCCTGACAAATCACCGGATCTGTCTGCGTGATACGCTTTGCTTCTATATCTGAAATATAAACAGGAATTCCCATTATTCCAAATAATCTGGAAACCACACTTTTCCCGCTACCGATACCACCGGTTATACCAATCTTAATCGACATTAGAAGTAATTTGTTCTATCAAGAAGTCTACTTGCTCAGGAACAATACGGATTTGATTGATTCCGCTCGGAAACGACTTCAATTTAACCGTATATTTATCAGAACCGAGCTTCAACAACTCTTCGTAAGAAATATTGATGATAAAATCGCTTGCTTTTATGCTGCGGAACCGCTTCAATCCCACCTGGAAAGTAATCTGAACTTTGGAAGGGAAGGTACGTAATGCCTTATCAGCCGGGAAATTAACTCCGTGTAATGGCACCTCTACTGTTTTCTCCGTATAAATATCTACCGGAAAGGTCATTTCTACCGAAGCCGGAACAAACTTCACTCCTCTTTCAGAATTCAGCGGAATTCGTCGCCGGGTTGTATCTGAAATATTCTCCAGGTTTATCTTTTGAGTATATGCGGTGGTAATAGTATCCAGAATTCCTTCCGGAGCATAAACTAATACAGAGTCCGGATTACAAATCGTATCTGATACATAATATTGAAGTCCGGCTGTCACTTTTCCCTGAAAGCGGACAGGTACTAACTTAGACTTTCCTTCAGAATAGATATACTCTAATGTATCCGGCTTGATTGAAAGAATTTTGGAAGACACATTCAATTGACTCAATATCTTTTTCTCAAAATCAGATGCGTAAATCTTCACATGATTATCTTTTCCTTTATAATCAAGAAAACCTAGATTTACCGGGAAAAAACTTTTCCCCAGCATATAATTGAGCAGCACCGTACCTTTATCTTTCACTCTGACGCGAAGTTCGGAAGGCGGTTCCGAAGTCAGCACTACATTATTGGGAACATCTTTCATTCGCACCGGAATGGAAAACTCCGCTTCATAGTCACTATTCAAAGTCTGAAGCAGCCAAAATCCACCGGCTATCAAGAAGAAAAATAAAAAAATTAAGAACTCTCTGCTCTTATCACTGAGCAGAAAATCCTTAATTTTCTTTGATAGTTTTAAATATGTATATTCTATTTTCCTACGATCAAACATAGGCACTTATTTATCAACTATTATTTAGATTGATTGCTAGCAGCTGACGCATCAGCGAAAATAGAATTCTTGTCTATTTTAATCTTTACATTAGAAGCAATCTCAAGTACTATGTAATCGTCAGTAATTTCCTTGATTGTTCCGTGGATACCACCTGCAGTAATCACATTCTGATTTACCTGAAGAGATTTACGGAAATTTGCTATTTCTTTTTGCTTCTTATTCTGAGGACGGATCATAAAGAAATACATGATAACAAACATAGCTATCAGCATGATCCACATCATACTTCCACCTCCGGCAGCACCGGCAGGAGCTTGCAATAATACAGTCAATACGTTCATAAATAATCTGTTTTAGTTTCTACTATATGGACAAAGGTATCAGTTTTTAGTCAACTTACCTTCTTTTTTTAATTGATTAACTATTCCATCCAGCGTACCGTTGATAAAGCTACCGCTTTTAGCTGTGCTATACAACTTCGCTATCTCTACATATTCATTTAACGAAACACTGACCGGAATGTTCGGGAAACTAAGAATTTCTGCTAATGCAGTCTGCATAATGATAACGTCCATAAATGCAATACGGTCCAGATCCCAATTTTTTGTATTCTCACTAACCAAATGACGGTAATAGTCGGAATTCAAAATAGTACGACGGAACAGACGACGTGCAAACTCTTGATCTTCGTCATCCTTAAATTCCGGAAGCAGTTCCTGGTTGGCACCCTTCTTTTCATCAAAACGTTTGATCGTTTTCAGGACGAATGTATCTACAATTTCTTTGTCATCATTCCAATACAGACTCTGATCTTCCAATACCTGATCGAGAGAATCATTATTAAAGATGTATGTTTTATAGAGTTTTCTCCATAATTCACGATCGGCCTCGTATGAGTGGTCGTCAGAAGCCATATAATCTTTATAGATATCGGTTTCTACAATTTTCTCATAAAGTTCCTTGATGAAGTCCTGGTCGTTTGCCCAGGTTCTTTTTTGATTGGCTATAAACTCTACCAATTGCTTATTGACTTCCAATTGAGCAATAAACTTGTTATCTACGAACTTCCTGTTGGGATACAACTCCTCTTTCGTAGGTGCCAATTTAGCTTTTGCCGCATCAATACGTTTTTGTGCATACTCTGTCAATGCTATCATCAGCATTAGCAAATAATTATAAAGGTCATACGCCTTTGAAAGACTAAAGAATAACTCTTTCTCCGCTGAGTCTAGATTTTTGCTGCCATTTTGATAATAGGCATATACTATCTGTATAATCTTAAGACGAATAAGAACTCTGTTGATCATAATTCAAATTAATACTGTTGTTATCGAACTGCAAAAGTAGATATTTTTAATGAGTTTCCACTAATAAATCACATTTTTTAATGCAGTATTTGATTCTCTGCGCTTTTTCTTTTGACAGTTTAAAAAAAATATCCAATTTTGAGGCCGATTATAAACGGACCGAAAGATATGGAAGATTTAAAAAAGAAAATGAGCGCAGACATGAATGATAAGGAGATTGTATTCTCCAAGTCCATTAAAGCAGGTAAACGCATCTATTACCTTGACGTAAAAAAGAATCGTAAAGATGAAATGTTCCTGGCTATTACAGAGAGTAAGAAAGTGATAACGGGAGAAGGTGACGATTCTCAGGTTAGTTTCGAAAAACACAAAATCTTCCTATATAGGGAGGACTTTCAGAAGTTTATGGCAGGACTCGAAGAAGCAGTCAACTTCATTGAGTGCAGTGATGCGAACGAATACATCGCCCGCCTGAACACCGAAGCGGATGAAGAAAGTGAACAGAAAGCAATCGAAGAAGCCCGGGAAAACAAGTTAGAGAACGAAATTAAGATCGATATTGACTTTTAAGAAAGTAACTCTTTGATATTTCAAAAAAAAGACGTACTTTTGCACCGCTTTTTTGCAACATCGTGTGATAATCCACATCGTGTGATGGTGAATTAAGCAAGCTAACTTAATTTAGAGTAACACAAATTTTTAAAGAAATGAAATCAATTGAAGTAAAAGGAACTGCAAGAACAATTGCAGAACGCTCTTCTGAACAAGCTAGAGCTTTGAAAGAAATTCGTAAAAACGGTGGTGTACCTTGTGTACTTTACGGAGGTAATGAAGTAGTTCACTTCACAGTGACTAACGAAGGACTTCGTAACTTAGTTTATACTCCGCACATCTACGTTGTAGACTTGGTTATCGATGGCAAAAAAGTAAACGCTATCCTGAAAGATATTCAGTTCCATCCGGTAAAAGATACTATCCTGCACGTTGACTTCTATCAGATTGACGAAGCTAAACCTATCGTAATGGAAGTACCTGTACAGTTGGAAGGTCTTGCAGAAGGTGTGAAAGCCGGTGGTAAACTTGCACTGCAGATGCGTAAGATCAAAGTGAAAGCTTTGTACAATGTAATTCCTGAGAAACTGATCGTTAACGTTTCTCACCTGGGATTGGGTAAGACTGTTAAAGTTGGCGAATTGAGCTTCGAAGGCCTTGAACTGATTAGTGCTAAAGAAGCCGTTGTATGTGCTGTTAAGTTGACTCGTGCAGCAAGAGGTGCAGCAGCAGCCGCTGGCAAGTAATTGAGATTATCCCTGTAAAGAGATATACTTCAAACGCAGATTAATGCAGATTAAAGCAGATGTTCAGTCTGCATTAATTTGTATTAATCTGCGTTTCTCTTTCTATATTAATGAACTGTTTTACGGAAAAACGATGATAAAATATTTAGTTGTCGGACTGGGAAACATTGGTCCCGAGTATCATGAAACCCGACATAATATCGGATTCATGACAGTAGAAGCATTGGCCAGAATTAACAATGCTCCTCCTTTTATGGATGGACGCTATGGATTCACCACCAGCTTTTCCATCAAAGGACGTCAGTTGATCCTGCTCAAGCCATCGACTTTTATGAACCTGAGTGGATTGGCCGTTCGCTATTGGATGCAGAAAGAAAATATTCCATTGGAAAATGTGCTGATCGTAGTAGATGATCTGGCTCTTCCTTTCGGAACGTTACGCCTAAAAGGAAAAGGAAGTGATGCAGGCCATAACGGATTGAAGCATATTGCCGCCATTCTGGGCACTCAAAACTATGCCCGTCTGCGTTTTGGAATCGGGAGTGATTTTCCACGTGGCGGACAAATCGATTACGTACTCGGTCACTTCACTGATGAAGACTGGAAGACAATGGATGAAAGACTGGAGATGGCAGGGGAAATTATCAAAAGTTTCTGTCTTGCCGGTATCGACATCACAATGAACCAGTTCAACAAGAAATGATGAACCTGTTCTATAAAAAATAAAGATAGCAATGAACGGTTAGCGATCAATGATAACGTCCACTAACCGACTAATTATTTATCACTAAATAACTAACTAAAATGGCTGAAGCAAGAATAGATAAATGGATGTGGGCTGTCCGCATCTTCAAGACACGGACGATTGCAGCAGAAGCCTGCAAAAAAGGACGCATTACCATCAACGGTTCGCTGGTCAAAGCTGCCCGTATGATAAAACCGGGTGACGTTATTCAAGTGAAGAAACCACCTATCACATACTCATTCAAAGTATTACAACCGATTGAGAAACGTGTAGGAGCTAAACTGGTATCGGAAATGATGGAAAATGTAACGACGCCCGATCAATATGAATTACTTGAAATGAGCAAAATCAGCGGATTCGTAGACCGGGCACGTGGAACCGGACGCCCGACCAAGAAAGATCGCCGGGAACTGGAAGAATTTACAACTCCAGAGTTTATGGATGATTTTGACTTTGATTTCGATTTTGAAGAATAGGATAAATAGAAAAAGATAAATAAACGATGAATCGTAAATAATGAACGGTGAACAGCCTGTGGATATAACGCAGGCTGTTCACCGTTCATTATTTACGATTTGTATAGCTTCCCACTTATAGAGTTGCAGTTCACCCTTTCTTTTTACAGATTCGCTTTAACAGCATCAATCAGCTCCTGATATTCTGCGTCAGTCAAATAAACCTTTCCCGGATTCATTTGGAATATACCTCCATAATCAGGTCCATCCACATATTTAGGTGCTAAATGAAAATGCAAATGAGACAATTTATCCGAGTAAGCACCATAATTAATCTTTTCCGGCTGGAAAGCTTTCTGCATGGCACGAGTGACACGCGCTACATCTGCCATAAAAGCATTACGGTCTTCATCACTCAATTCATTCAAATCGTTCACATGGTCTTTATAAGAAACAAGACAACGTCCACGGTAGGTTTGTTCCTTAAACAAAAACACACGTGACACACTCAATTGCGCAATCTCAATCATCAGATTATGCAACGTTTCATTGTTCTGGCAATACAGACATTCTTTCGGATCACTCTTCATGATATTATTATTTTAAGTTTTTATCGTTGCAAAAATAACTATTCCATCCTTATCCGGCTTGTACTTTTTCGTTTTTTTGATCGACTAATTGGTACACATCCTCTTTTTCGCCTACCACCCAAACAACATCGCCTTCTTCGAGCGGAGCATTTACATCAGGAACCATCAGTGTACCGTCTTCACTTTCAACACCGGCTATCATACAATGATATTTGTCGCGGATACCCGATTCACGAATCGTTTTACCCAGAAAAACAGAATCACTGTCAATGATAAACTGCTTCAAAGCCATCTCGCTCTTTTCATAGACCTCCCAGTCTATCTTCGCTCCGTTTTGCATCGCCTCATTAAACACACTTAATTGTTCATCCGTCCCTATCACCTGTATCTTATCCATCGGAAACAGGCGGACAGAACCACCGGGGATATTAATCCTCCTCTTTCCACGAAGAATAGAAGCAACATGAACTCCAAACTTCTTCCCCAGATTCAGCTCCATCAATGTCTTTCCCGCCCAACTGGATTCACCCGGAATTTCCATATCGGCAAGATGCAAATCATGCGACAACAAACGACCGGCATACTCCGGCTTTTTCTCTCCCAAATACTCTGCACGTACATCTCTGGAACGGAGATTCTGGAAGAAACGACGTTCAATCAATATCGATTGCTTTTTCAAACGGCGAGACCATACCATCAACAATACAATAAGTACAGCCACTCCAATAATCAATCCGATAGACGCCTTAAATAATCCGGAAATAACAAAGATGACAAAAAGTGCCGCTATCATAATACGAATCACGATTGTCGATACCAGCGGCGCGCGGTTGGCACGGCTATCATGCCATAAGGTCATAAACTCAACCGAATGATTTTTCTTCACCATAATGGCACGCAAGAAAGGAGCAATACACAGAATCATAAATACCGCTCCCAACAACGATGCCCAGAAATGAGGCAGATTCTCTTTAAAGAATGGCACAACAAAACGAAAAGAAAGTGCAATAATCGACATACTGACAATTGAATAAACAACTGTTATACGTACCATTGACAAGATTAGCTTCTTCCACAAATTCTCGTGATTCAGAGCTGTTTGCGAACCGGAAGAATAACGCATCATTATTTTTTTCCATGATTCCGGAAGATGAGCATCCACAAAAGTAGAAGCCGGCTCGGCAAAACGAATCATATAAGGAGTCAGGAAAGTAGTAATCACAGAAACCGCTACCACTGTCGGATACAGAAAATCACTCGTTACATGCAAAGAGACTCCCAAAGAAGCAATAATAAACGCAAATTCGCCGATCTGCGTTAAACTAAAGCCGCATTGCATAGCCGTCTTTAAAGGCTTTCCGGAGAGAATAACACCGAATGTACCAAAAACGGCCTGTCCCAAGATAACAGCCAAAGTAATAACTATAATAGGTACGGCATATTCTACAATCATTGCAGGATCCACCATCATACCGACCGATACGAAAAAGATAGCTCCAAAAAGATCCTTTACCGGTTTCACCAGTCGGTCTATAGATTCCGCCTCAATTGTTTCCGCCAGAATAGATCCCATTATAAATGCACCAAATGCAGCAGAAAATCCTGTATGAGCCGCCACCACTACCATACCGAAACAAAGTGCCAACGACACAATAAGCAGAGTCTCCTCTCCCATCAATTTCCGGCAGCGTTTCAAGAATTCAGGAATCAGATAGATACCGACAACAAACCACAGAATAAGGAAAAACAATAATTTCCCGATACTCTCCAACATCTCGGTACCTTCAAAATGTTGGCTTACCGCCATAGTGGAAAGCATCACCATTAATACAATAGCCAAAATATCTTCCAAAATCAAGATACTCAACACAAGTCCGGTGAACTGCTTCTTCCTTAATCCTAAATCATCAAAAGCTTTATAAATAATAGTAGTAGACGACATCGCAATCATACCGCCCAAGAACAGACTGTCCATCCTGTGCCAGCCGAAACCCATGCCGACTCCTATTCCCAACAAAATCATACAAAAGATGATGGTACAGGCAGCAATGATGGCAGAACCACCCACCTTGACAATCTTCTTAAAACTAAATTCCAAACCAAGAGCAAACAGCAAGAAAATAACACCAATATCCGCCCAAGTCTTAATATTGGCAGTATCCATCACTGAAGGAGTATACGGCATATGCGGACTTGCCAGAAATCCGGCAACTACATATCCCAAGACCAGAGGTTGTTTCAACTTCTTAAACAACAAAGTCATAACACCGGCACAAATCAATATAAGTGCGAGGTCAGCTATAAGAGTAGGTAATTGAGACATTATTTTATCGTATTTGATGACAAAATTATATTATTTCTATGGGATAAACAACATATTTACGGATATGTTTTGCAATAACCATCATAAAATAAGTTAGCCCCGGATAGAGTCGTAACTTATCCGGGGCTATACACAATAACAAGCTTATTTTTTACTTTCTAAAAGGCGGTTTCACTACCACAGCTTTCAATTTCCGACCACGCATATCGATACAGATTTCCGTACCCACCTTACTATATTCCGGTTTCACATATCCCATACCGATACCAATCTTACGGGTAGGCGACATCGTACCGGAGGTCACCACTCCCACTTTCTCGCCTTCATCATTCACCAGTTCATAGCCATGACGGGGAATTCCGCGATCAACCATTTCAAAGCCAACCAGTTTACGGGTAACACCTTCCGCTTTCTGTTTTTCCAGCATCGGACGGTTGACAAAATCCTTGCCCTCCACAAACTTAGTGATCCATCCCAATCCGGCTTCTATCGGAGAAGTCGTATCATCCAGATCATTGCCATACAGACAGAAGCCCATTTCCAACCGGAGCGTATCACGGGCACCCAAACCGATAGGTTTAATGCCATACTCTTCACCAGCTTCAAAAATAGCCTTCCATATAGAATCAGCCGCAGACGGATAGAAATAAAGCTCAAAACCTCCCGCACCGGTATAACCCGTATTGGAGATAATCACATTCTCTTCACTTGCAAACGTTCCAACCTTAAATGTATAATAAGGAATAGTAGCAAGATCAATATCCGTCAACTTTTGCAGAACCGAAATAGCCTTCGGACCCTGTATAGCAAGTTGAGCTATGTTATCCGACGAATTTTCCAACTCGGCTCCCTCCGTATTGTGAGAAACACACCAGTTCCAGTCTTTTTCCATATTGGAAGCATTCACCACCAACATGTATTTTTCCGGTTCATACTGATAAACCAGCAAATCATCTACAATCCCCCCATCCTCATTCGGAAAACAAGTATATTGTATTTTACCCGGAGCCAGTGCCGCCACATTGTTAGATGTTATTTTCTGCAGAAAGGCCAACGCTTGCGGTCCTTTCACCCAAAATTCTCCCATGTGCGATACATCAAATACACCGACACCTTGACAAACAGTTATGTGTTCATCAATGATACCGGAGTATTCAATAGGCATATTATAACCTGCAAACTCGTGCATTTTAGCACCAAGTGCTATATGTTTCTCTGTAAACGGAGTGGTTTTCATTATTTTAAAGTATTAAGTTTTAAGTATCAGGTATTAAGTATTACCGGAGCTTACCGTCTTTTTATTTGGAAGCCACCAGTTCTGCTATTTTTACGATCACTTTCATTGCTTTCTCCATATTCTGGATAGGCACAAATTCGTAACGACCGTGGAAATTCAGACCACCGGCAAAGATATTCGGACAAGGCAATCCCTTAAAAGAAAGCTGCGCACCATCCGTACCTCCACGAATCGGTTTTACATTCGGTTTCACACCCACGGCTTCCATAGCTGCAAAAGCAGTATCGATGATGTGCATTACCGGTTCTATTTTCTCACGCATATTATAATACTGGTCGCGCAGTTCGAGTGTCGCAGTACCAGCTCCATATTCAGCGTTCATTTGAGCTACCAGACGTTCTATCTCTTTTTTACGGTTCTCAAATTTTGCACGGTCATGATCGCGGATGATATAAGACACAGTGCTTTGCTCCACATCCCCCTGAATACCAATCAAATGATAGAATCCTTCATAGCCGGTCGTATGTTCTGGTCTTTCCTGTGAGGGAAGCATCGTAATAAACTGATTGGCAAGATAGATAGAGTTAATCATCTTATCCTTGGCATATCCCGGATGCACATTACGTCCTTTAAAGGTTATTTTTGCGGCAGCAGCATTAAAGTTCTCAAACTCCAACTCCCCTACTTCACCTCCATCCATCGTATATCCCCATTCACAACCGAATTTCTCTACATCGAATTTATGAGCACCTTCACCGATTTCTTCGTCAGGATTGAAGCCGATACGGATTTTACCGTGTTTGATTTCGGGATGTTCCTTCAGATAAACCATCGCTGATACAATTTCCGCGATACCGGCTTTGTCGTCGGCACCGAGCAACGTTTTTCCGTTGGTTACAATCAAGTCTTCTCCCTTATGATCCAGCAATTCCGGGAATTGTGATGGAGAAAGGACTACATTCTCTTCAGCACAAAGCACAATATCCGAACCGTCATACTTTTCCACAATGCGCGGAGTGACATCTTTACCCGTCATATCAGGACTTGTATCCATGTGGGCAATAAACCCGATAGTGGGTACTTCTTTATTTATATTGGCAGGAAGTGTAGCAAAAAGATAGCCATGCTCATCCAAAGTAATATCTTCCAATCCCAAAGATTCCAACTCTTTTTTCAAGTATTCAGCAAAAATCATCTGCTTCGGAGTACTTGGAGTAAGCCCTGTCGATTCATCAGATTGTGTATCGAAGCTTACATACTTTAAAAATCTGTCTACTAAAGTCATATTGTTTTAATTACAAGTTACTAATTACAATTTACAAATTGATAGTTTATAGTGCCGTAAAGGTAAAAAAAGAGCCGTGAATTACAAAGCAATTCACGGCTCTTTTTATTGTATACTTTTATCCGGATACTTAAATATCCTATTTGACTACTTTAAAAATGGCTGCTACCATCAAAGCAATGTGTACAAACCTTGCATTTAGGTAATCCGATAGCCTCAATCAGCGTTTCCAGTGTATTAAACTTCAATGAACTGAGACCGAAACGCTCTGCAATAATACTAACCATCTTATCGTATTCCGGAGAACCGGTAGTAGCATATTTCTCCAGGTTCTTATTCTCATCCCCTTCCAGTTCCTTGATAATACGACGGGTAATCAACTCCAATGCATTTTTAGAAGCCGAAAAACCAACAAACGGACAAGCATAAATCAATGGCGGACAAGCGATACGCATGTGCACCTCCTTTGCTCCGTAATCATACAGAATCTTCACATTGTCACGTAATTGAGTTCCCCGCACGATTGAATCGTCACAGAACAACAAACGTTTATTTTGCAGCATGACACGGTTGGGAATCAACTTCATCTTAGCAACAAGCGAACGCATCTCCTGATTGCTCGGAGTGAAGCTACGAGGCCATGTCGGTGTATATTTTGAAATAGCACGATGGTAAGGAACCCCCTTTCCTTCAGCATATCCTAAAGCCATACCCACTCCCGAATCAGGAATACCGCAAGCACAATCCACTTCCGATTCATCTGTCTGTCCCATTTTCAATCCGCTGGTGAAACGCACTTCCTCTACATTCTTTCCTTCATAACAAGAAGTCGGGAAACCGTAGTACACCCACAAAAACGAGCAAATCTGCATATCCTCATTGGGCTTGCGAAGCTGGTCAACATGATCGTCATACATACGGACAATCTCACCGGGACCTAAATATCTCTCAATCTCATAATCCAGATTCGGAAAACTGGACGATTCGCTCGTTGCAGCATAAGCACCGTCTTTCCTTCCAATCACCACCGGAGTACGTCCCCATCGGTCACGGGCAGCGATGATACTACCATCTTCCGTCAGAAGCAACATCGAACAAGAACCCTTAATGTGCTTAAACACATTTTCGATACCTTCCACAAAAGTTCTGCCTTGTATAATAAGTAATGCGATAAGTTCCGTCTGGTTGGTGTTGCTCGAACTAAGTTCGGCGAAGTGCATGTTTTGACTGAGAAGTTCTTCTTCCAATTCCTGGATATTGACTATTTTAGCGACTGTGACAATGGCGAAGCGCCCGAGGTGAGAATTGATGATGATAGGTTGTGCGTCTGTGTCGCTAATGATGCCGATGCCGGCGTTTCCTTTGAATTTGTCCAGTTCTCCTTCAAACTTGGTTCGGAAATAAGTACTTTCCAAATTGTGAATGGAGCGTATAAAACCTTTTTCCTCACTGTATGTTGCGAGTCCTCCTCGCTTGGTACCCAGATGTGAGTTATAATCTGTGCCGTAGAATAAATCAGTCACGCAGCTAGTTTTCGAGACTGTTCCGAAAAAACCTCCCATGTTGTTCTCTTTATTGATGATGTTTTAAAAAAGATGGCGCAAAAGTACAAAAAAGAATTCGTCCTATAAAAAAAGCGCTCCGCAAAGTTTTAGTTTTCTTTGCGAAGCACAACTAATATTTATTAAAAAGCGGGGAATCCGAAAACAATCTTTTTACCGGAATCTTATTTCCATTTCTTGATCGTTTTCAAGTCAGCGGGAGTTGCTTCAATCAAACTTACTGCAAATCCTCCGCTACGTGCCAGCTTCACAGACATCTTATTCTTGTTTGTAACAAGTCCTTTTTTTATCTGGTAAGAAGTAGGATTCTTTTCAAAATCCGCCTCCTTTCCGTCAGCATAAAGAGTAGCTACATATTGTTTTCCCGGTTCGAGAAAATCAAGTGTAAAAGCAGAAGTACGGGGATTCTCATCGGTGATACCACCTACAAACCAGTTATCAGTACCTTTTGCCTTACGTGCTACGGTAATATAATCTCCCGGTTCCGCTTCCAGATACTTGCTGTCATCCCAATCAACGGCTACATCCTTGATAAATTGAAATGCATCCATGTGACGTTCGTAACTCTCCGGAAGGTCGGCTGCCATTTGCAAAGGACTGTACATCGTTACATAAAGTGCCAACTGTTTTGCCAAAGTTGTACGTACAAAACTGTGGTCGCCTGACAGGAAAGAAAGTTTTGTATCAAAGATACCCGGTGTATAATCCATCGGTCCACCAATCTGACGGGTGAAAGGAAGCAAGGTGGTATGGAACGGCTTATTCCCTGCAAAGGCTTCATATTCCGTGCCACGAGCCGATTCATTACCGATCAGATTCGGATATGTGCGACATAATCCTGTCGGACGGGTTGCTTCGTGAGCATTTACACAGATCTTATATTCGGCCGCTTTTTCCACCGCATATAAATAATGATTGTTCATCCACTGTCCGTAATGATGTTCTCCACGCGGAATAATATTACCTACATACCCGCTCTTCACAGCATTGTATCCGTTATCTATCATAAACTGATAGGCTTTATCAAGATGGCGCTCGTAGTTACGTACAGAAGCGGAAGTCTCGTGATGCATCATCAGCTTCACTCCTTTTTCCTTTGCATACGCATTGAGCATCTTCACGTCAAAATCAGGATACGGAGTTACGAAATCAAAGACATAATCCTTCGAATTTCCGAACCAGTCTTCCCAGCCTTCATTCCAGCCTTCCACTAAGATCTGGTCGAATCCATGCTCTGAAGCAAAGTCAATGTAACGCTTCACTTTGTCATTATTGGCTGCATGACGCCCGCTCGGTTTTGTTTGGGAATAATCCGTCTGTCCCAGTTTCACAGAATAAACATCATCCGTGTACGACCAGGAACTTTTTCCGGTAATCATTTCCCACCACACACCGATGTATTTCACCGGCTTAATCCAGGAAACATCTTCGTAGGCACAAGGTTCATTCAAGTTCAAAGTCAATTTGGAAGCCAGAATATCACGAGCATCATCACTGACAATCACCGTGCGCCAGGGTGAACGGCAAGGCGTTTGCATATAACCTTTATCCCCTTTTGCATCAGGAGTCAGCCATGATTCAAAAATCAGGTTCTGATCGTCAAGGTTCAGATGCATACAAGAATAATCAACCAAAGCCGCTTCATGCAGATTGATATACAACCCGTCGGCTGTCTTCATTTGCAAAGATGTCTGCACACCTGTTGGTGAAAAAGGAGTTTGAGAAGCATTTGGAGTAATTGCCCCTTGCAACAATCCGCGAATCTCTGAAAGCTTGGATTCGGTATAGTCATATTCCTGCGTATCATAATCGCCTGGAATCCAGAATGCCGTATGATCGCCGGCCATAGCAAACTGCGAATGTTCTTCTTTTATAACGAAGTAATTCAGATTCTTTTGCTGCGGGAACTCATAGCGGAACCCCAAGCCATCATTATAAAGACGAAAACAAATAATCAGATTACGATCTTGCGCCTTTTGATTCAGGGTAACAGCCATTTCATTATAATGGTTGCGGATCGATTTCACCTCTCCCCACACCGGTTCCCATGTTTCATCAAAAGCAGAAGTTTTAATATCGGCCAGAGTGAATCCATTCATCAGTCCGGGATCATTTTTCAATTCCAGTCCCAGTTTCGAAGGTTTAATCACCTCTTTTCCTTTATAAGAGAGTTCATACACCGGTTCTCCTTGCATGTTGACAGAGAAATTAAGTTTTAATTGTCCGTCAGGAGAAGTGATACTTTCGGCCTTTGCTGATGTGCCGAAGAAAAAAGAGAGCAACAGGCAGACCCACATTGCAGTTCCTATTTTCATGTTCTTCATGATATAAATGAGTTAGTTAATAATCGTATGGCAAAGATAGACCGGAAATCCAAGTAGTGTTTTTCTTTATAAAGAAAATATAGAGGAATACAGATTCAAAAACGAAATAAGTACTTAATAATAAAACAGATAACACATTTTGTCTCCCCCCCAAAATATAGTGTCTATGGTGATTAAATTAAAAGGATTAAATATGAATATTGCATAATCTTTCTATATTTGCAGATTATTATCTCAATCACATCAACAAACATTTTATTATTTATATGACACAACACCTTAGTTTATCCCGGAGGCTTCCAACAATTCGAAAAGGATTTTGAAGCCGCCTACAAATAATATCAATCTTTCAATCAAATGAGTAAAGAAGTTATCTATATCTTTATCGGTGGAGGAACTGGTAGTGCACTACGTTATTTTATCCAGTTGTTAATGCACGAACGAATCGTCCCTTATCATTTTCCATGGGCCACTTTCACGGTCAATCTTCTCGGCAGTTTTCTCATCGGTCTGTTCTATGCTCTTTCAGAGCGATTCCACCTTCCGTTCGAGGTCCGTTTGTTTCTGACAACGGGTTTATGTGGAGGTTTCACAACGTTCTCTACTTTCTCCAGTGATGGCGTAGGTCTGCTGAAAGGAGAATTTTACGGAGCATTTGTTCTATATACATTATTAAGTATAGGAATAGGATTAGCCGCAACGTTAGCCGGCGGATATGTGGGAAAACAGATTTAATAATTCGAATATAAATCCTACCTTTACGGCATGATTAAAAGAAACCCAACCAAACCCGTCCGCGTTGTTCCTCCCATGATGGAAGAACAGGAAGTCAGTACTATTACCCTACAGGAATGGCTCGACAGAGAAGAAACCGTCTCTCATCTTTTATTCTGCAAAGGAAAAGAAGAAGGCATCGACAAATCTTACAAAAGTTTCAAAAACTGCACCTTTCAGCATCAGACATTCAGCGAATGTAAATTCCGTTCCTCTCAACTGAGCGATGTCAGGTTCGAGAACTGCGACCTATCCAACATTTCTTTTGCTGAAAGTTCGCTCTACCGGGTAGAATTCATTTCCTGCAAACTATTGGGTACCAATTTATCGGAAACAACGATGAATCACGTCTTGCTGCATGACTGCAACGCAGGTTATATCAATCTGGCTATGAGTAAAATGAACCAGGTACGTTTTGCACACAGCCAGCTCCGCAACGGAAGTCTGAACGACTGCCGTTTTTCATCCGTCGCATTTGAGAGTTGCGATCTCGTAGAAGCCGATTTTTCACACGCTCCGCTTCGCGGAATAGATTTGCGCACTTCCCGTATCAGCGGAATCACGCTTAACATCAGCGATCTGAAAGGGGCTGTCATCACTTCCCTGCAAGCAATGGATTTGCTTCCACTGTTAGGGGTTATTATCGAAGATTAAAATCCTGCAAATTCACCCCGCCGCACTCAAACAAAAAGCATCGTCCCGTTGTTATAGTATAAGGTCGGACTAACGACATATAGGGAATAGGCACAAAAAGAATACCTATTTATAGTGATTTCTCACTCCCCGTCAAGTCCGTACTTTTGCAGAAATCTTATTCAAAAACAATAGAAACGATGAAAATTGAAAAAATTGTAGCTCGAGAAATTCTCGATTCAAGAGGTAACCCCACAGTAGAAGTTGACGTAGTATTGGAATCCGGCATTATGGGACGTGCATCTGTGCCGTCAGGTGCTTCCACAGGTGAACACGAAGCATTGGAACTTCGCGATGGTGACAAACAGCGCTATGGTGGAAAAGGAGTACAAAAAGCGGTTGATAATGTAAATAAAATCATCGCTCCGAAACTGATTGGTATGTCTTCACTCAATCAGAGAGGTATCGACTACACAATGCTGGCATTGGACGGCACTAAGACTAAATCGAATTTAGGTGCTAACGCTATTCTCGGTGTATCTCTTGCCGTAGCTAAAGCTGCTGCCAACTATCTGGATCTTCCTCTATACCGCTATATCGGTGGAACAAATACGTATGTAATGCCTGTACCGATGATGAACATCATCAACGGTGGTTCACATAGCGATGCTCCGATCGCATTCCAGGAATTTATGATCCGTCCCGTAGGTGCTCCTTCTTTCAGAGAAGGTCTGCGCATGGGTGCTGAAGTATTCCACGCTTTAAAGAAAGTCTTGAAAGACCGTGGCCTTAGCACTGCTGTAGGTGATGAAGGTGGTTTCGCACCTAACCTCGAAGGTACGGAAGATGCTTTGAATTCTATTCTGGCCGCTATCAAAGCAGCAGGATACGAACCGGGCAAAGACGTTATGATCGGTATGGACTGTGCTTCTTCCGAATTCTACCACGATGGTATTTACGATTATACCAAGTTTGAAGGTGAAAAAGGTAAGAAACGCACTTCCGCAGAACAAGTTGACTATCTGGAAGAACTAATCAACAAATTCCCTATCGACTCTATCGAAGACGGTATGAACGAAAACGACTGGGAAGGCTGGAAAAAGCTGACCGAACGCATCGGCAACCGTTGCCAGTTGGTAGGTGACGACCTGTTCGTAACCAACGTAGATTTCCTTGCAATGGGTATCGAAAAAGGCTGTGCCAACTCTATCCTGATTAAAGTAAACCAAATCGGTTCGCTGACAGAAACACTGAACGCTATCGAAATGGCTCACCGTCATGGATACACTACTGTTACTTCTCACCGTTCGGGTGAAACAGAAGATGCTACTATCGCCGATATCGCAGTAGCTACTAACAGCGGACAGATCAAGACAGGTTCTTTAAGCCGCTCAGACCGTATGGCTAAATACAATCAGTTACTCCGCATTGAAGAGGAACTGGGAGATTTGGCTGTATATGGTTACAAGAGAATTAAATAATTCAATATTCTCTTACTTGAATAATTCATCCCCGGACAATTAGATTATCCGGGGATTTTTACATATTAACCATTCACTAAATCTTTTTGCATTGTAAGAAAACTAGCTTCACTAAGCATCAATAAATATCTCCAATATTTTGCGAATTGAATTAATAAGGCTACATTTGCAACGTCTAACATATTAACAGACGGTGGGGAAACCTGCCTACTATCGCAGCGAGCATTTTTATGTTCGTATGTGAACTCTTATATGGGCGGTTTCGTCCCCCCATAGAGAGTGTTAATGCACCTCTAAACCTGCCGTCGGTATGTTAGACAATGGGACAGGCGAAACCGCTTTTTTATTAGCACTTCTTCCTCTCCCATCAATCTATTATTCATCTTTTAAATTCTAATGATTATGGAAAACAGTCAATTAAAAGACTTACAGGAAGAGGTTTCAGAAGCTACGAAACAGTATATCCTGACTACATTCAATTCTGAAAATGGAATGAAAACGTATTATTTGCAGATGTCAAACATAATACGCTCTGCGCACATTAATCCTCCCATTGACACCGAATACAACAGTTTAAAAAAGCTAAGCAAAAAGCTCAAGCAATATTGTACTTTCATTCAAACACTTGGCGAACATGAATGGGACAAGGGAATAGCCGATATTCAGAAAGCATTAGGCATTTATCTAATGCAAAATAACATCGAAAGTAAAGAACGCAAACAAACGAACCAAGAAATTGCCTCTCAACTGCAATTCATCGTTTTTCTCTCCGGGAATATAAATATCATCAAGCAACTTCATGGAATATTGCAACGCCATTTATCCAATGTGATGCTTTTACTCAGCTCCTATCCTGAGCATAATATACAAGAATGAATAACAATAATGAATCAAAAAGAAACTGTAAATCTTTGCTTTTCTTAAAAATGGGATATTACAACAATTAGGGAACTGTGTATTTCGATAATATGCGAATATATATAAAAAAGCATCCAGACTAATACCTGAATGCTTTTTTCTTGGATTTGTTATATATCCTTTTTTGAGCCTCTTGTCGGATTCGAACCAACGACCCCGAGATTACAAATCACGTGCTCTGGCCAACTGAGCTAAAGAGGCGGGTGGGTAAGCTATCTATATCGCGCCGCTACAACCAACTACCTTTGCTGCGATCAAGCCCTGGAGGATTCGAAGGGAGCTGGCCGTATAGGACTTACCCGTTTTGCGGTTGCAAAGGTAGACATTTTTATGTATTCTGCAATAGCTGCAGACAACTTTTTTACTAACAAAAGACTAACAGGCTACATTTCAGGCAATTAAAATTGCAAAAAAATATTCAGACAACAACTTCCTCTGCTTTATTAACTTTAACAACCAGATTTCCCCTACCAACCGATATTATTTGTACCTTTGTGCGCAATTTATAAATGAAGATGACAGAGAACAGAAGCTATTTACAAAAATATGCCATGCATTTTGGCACGTATATGGGAATCTACTGGATATTGAAGTTCATATTATTTCCGCTGGGATTCCACATACCTTTCCTTTCGCTTTTATTTGTAATCCTGACATTGTCCGTACCTTTCATCGGATATCACTATGCGAAAATGTACCGGGATAAGATTTGCGGAGGAAGTATCCAATTTTCACATGCCATGCTCTTTACCATATTTATGTATATGTTTGCTTCTCTGCTGGTAGCTGTGGCTCACTACGCCTATTTCCAATTCATCGATCATGGATTTATCATCAACTCTTACATCCAGTTGTGGGACGAACTGATGACCAACACCCCGGCTCTGATAGAAAACAAAGAAGTTATAAAAGAAACAATAGATACCGCCCGTTCACTTACTTCCATCAATATCACCATGCAACTATTGTCATGGGATGTATTTTGGGGAAGTATCCTGGCCATTCCCACCGCATTGATGGTAATGAAAAAGGCCAAACCGGAAAATGACGGAGTGTCTCAATCGTAATTTATAATTCGTAAGTAATTAGTAATAAAAAAATGGATATATCAGTTGTAATCCCATTATTCAATGAAGAAGAGTCACTACCCGAACTCTATGCTTGGATAGAACGGGTAATGCAAGCCAACGGATTCTCATTCGAAGTGATTTTCGTTAACGATGGAAGTACCGACCATTCATGGGAAGTGATCGAAAAGTTTAAAGCTCAATCGGAACATGTAAAAGGTATCAAATTCCGCCGTAACTACGGTAAATCACCTGCACTCTACTGTGGATTCGCTGAAGCGGAAGGAAACGTAGTCATAACGATGGATGCGGACCTACAAGATAGCCCAGACGAAATCCCCGAACTTTACCGGATGATTACAAAGGATGGCTACGACCTGGTATCCGGCTGGAAGCAAAAGAGATATGATCCTATTTCAAAAACACTGCCCACCAAGTTGTTTAATGCTACTGCCCGCAAAGTATCAGGCATCAAAAACCTGCACGACTTCAACTGCGGATTGAAAGCCTATCGCAAAGAGGTCGTAAAACATATCGAAGTGTACGGTGAGATGCATCGTTATATACCTTATTTGGCAAAGAACGCCGGATTCAAGAAAATCGGTGAAAAGGTGGTACACCACCAGGCGCGTAAATACGGCACAACAAAATTCGGACTGAACCGTTTCGTAAACGGGTATCTGGATTTACTCTCTCTTTGGTTCCTCTCCAGATTCGGCATCAAGCCGATGCATTTCTTCGGACTGTTGGGATCATTGATGTTTCTGATAGGAATGATTTCTGTCATCATCGTAGGTGCCAGTAAACTATATGCCATGTACAACGGTCTCCCCTACCGACTGGTGACCGACTCTCCCTATTTCTATTTGTCACTTACGGCAATGATTATAGGTACGCAATTATTCTTAGCCGGATTCCTTGGCGAACTCATCTCGCGCAATGCACCGGAACGGAATAACTATCAGATAGAAAAGAAAATTTGATTCACATTCAATAAACTGACTATGAAGAATTTAATTCGTATCTTTCTCATATTGACTATCATTGGCGGTGCAGTCAGCTTACACAGTGCCTGCTCGGATGAGAACGATTGCTCATTGGCAGGACGTCCGATGATGTACTGCACAATATATACCATTAATCCGGATAACCCTACTATTGCATTAAAAGACACGCTTGATTCATTAACAATCACAGCATTAGGCACCGACTCTATCATTCTGAACAATGAAAAGAATGTGCATACCCTGATGTTACCACTACGATACACAAGTGACACTACTGTGTTCATATTCAGATACGATCCCAAACGTAGAGAAAAAGATTTTGACACATTATACATTGTACAACAAAATACTCCTTATTTCCAGTCCATGGAATGTGGTTATATGATGAAACAAAATATAATCAGCGCTAAATTTGGAAAACCGGGAAGACCGGGTAACCCTCCTCCCTATGGCAACGGGCAGCCGGACCAGATAGATTCTCTTCATATAAAAAATAAAGAAGCCAATACAAATGAAATCGAGAACTTGCAGATATTCTATAATTATCGGCCAGAACGCACACCTGATGAAACGACTAATTAGTCTGCTTCTGCTCTTTTGCATTGGGCTTCCGTTGCTGGCACAACAGCAACGTCCGGCGCAAACGCCCAAAAGAGATCAGAAGAAAAAAGAGGTTGCCGAGATAGATACCATTCCGCTCTACAATGGTACGTATGTCGGTGTGGATTTATATGGCGTTGGAAGCAAGCTGCTGGGAGGCGACTTTATGAGTTCTGAAGTCAGCGTAGCCGTTAACCTCAAGAATAAATTCATCCCTACTATTGAGTTTGGTATGGGAGGAACAGATACCTGGAGCGAAACAGGCATACACTATAAGAGCAAAATGGCCCCATTCTTCCGAATCGGTGTGGACTACAACACCATGGCAAAGAAAAAAGAGAAAAATAGCTACTTGTATGCAGGACTTCGCTATGCATTCAGTTCATTTAAATATGATGTTTCCACAATGCCGGCAGATGATCCTATCTGGGGAGATGTAATAGGTAACCCCAGTTTGGAAGACGGTTATTGGGGAGGAAGTGTGCCATTCAGCCATCTGGGTATGAAAGGATCGGTGCAATGGCTGGAAATCGTTTTAGGCGTCAAAGTACGTATTTACAAAAACTTCAACATGGGGTGGTCGGTACGTATGAAATACAAAACCAAAGCATCTACCGGAGAATATGGAGACCCATGGTACGTGCCCGGTTACGGAAAGTTTAAATCAAATAACATGGGAATCACTTATTCCCTTATTTATAAATTGCCTCTTTAGAATACAATGACAGGACTAGAGATTTGGCTGCTTGCAATAGGTCTGGCGATGGATTGTTTCGCTGTCTCAATTGCAAGCGGTATTATTTTGAAACGTACCCGTTGGAAACCCATGCTAATCATGGCTTTTGCTTTCGGCTTTTTTCAGGCAATCATGCCATTTATCGGATGGATGTGTGCAAAGACATTCAGTCATCTTATAGAAAGTGTAGACCATTGGATTGCTTTCGCGATCCTTGCCTTCTTAGGCGGACGAATGATTTTAGAATCTTTCAAAGAAGAAGAATGTTGTAAACTGTTCAATCCGGCAAATCCGAAAGTGGTATTGACTATGGCAATAGCCACAAGTATTGATGCATTGGCAATCGGCATTTCCTTTGCCTTTCTGGGAGTTCAGGACTATACCGAAATCCTTCCTCCTATCAGCATCATCGGGTTTGTTTCATTTGTCATGTCACTCATCGGTCTGATCTTTGGTATCCAATGTGGCTGCGGCATCGCCCGGAAACTGAAAGCAGAGTTATGGGGAGGTATCATTCTAGTCATTATCGGACTAAAGATATTAATTGAACATTTATTTCTTCAATAAAACGAGTTTTCTCATCAAATAGAAGAGCGTATGAAAACAAAAAAAAGTTTCCTTTGGCTGGCTTTCCTGATTTTGGCAACTATCTGGATATTAGTCAGACATAATCAACAAGTTGGCTATTACAGTGTCAAAGGTTTGGTGTTTGGGACAGTATATAAAATTACTTATCAGCATGACGGTGACTTAAAACCGGAAATAGAAGCTGAACTAAAACGCTTCGACCAATCTTTATCGCCATTCAATGACAGTTCTGTTATCAGTCGCGTCAACCGCAATGAAGAGCTGGTGACTGATAGTTTTTTCCAGAAATGCTTCCATCGCTCGATGGAAATTTCCCGCGAGACAAAGGGTGCTTTCGACATTACAGTAGCCCCTCTTGCCAATGCTTGGGGATTCGGTTTCAAAAAAGGTGCTTTTCCTGATTCATTAATGATAGACAGTCTGTTACAAATCACCGGATATGAAAAAGTGAAAATGGATAACGGCAAAGTTATCAAACAGGATCCTCGTACTATGTTAAGTTGTAGTGCCGTGGCCAAAGGGTATTCGGTAGACGTAATTGCACAACTGCTCGACCGTAAGGGAATAAAAAACTATATGGTAGATATAGGCGGCGAGGTGGTAGTGAAAGGGAAAAATCCTTCCAAAGGCTTATGGCGCATTGGAATCAATAAGCCCATCGACGATTCACTGGCCGTAAACCAAGACTTACAGACAATTCTTGAGATAACAGATTTAGGCTTGGCTACTTCCGGAAACTATCGCAATTATTATTATAAGGATGGGAAGAAATACGCCCATACGATTGACCCTAGAACTGGCTATCCGGTACAACACAATATCTTGTCCTCTACGGTAATCGCCAAAGACTGTATGACTGCCGACGCCCTTGCCACCGCCTTCATGGTGATGGGACTGGAAGAAGCGGAAGCTTTCTGCAAAGCGGATACAACGATTGACGCCTACTTTATTTATAGTGGAGAAAATGGAGAGTTCAAGACTTATTATACGGAGGGAATGAAAAAATACATAACTACTCCGTAATATATATATTATACAAACAGAGGTTCTACTTGAGTAAAACAGAACCTCTATTCAATTGGCAAATATCTATTTCATAAACACGAAATACACTGCTGCAATCAGACAAATAAATGCAGCCAGATGATTCCAATGTAAAGCCTCACCTTTAAAGAAGATGGTAGTGAACACTGTAAAAATAACAAGTGTTATTACCTCTTGAATGACTTTTAGTTGCATCAATGAAAACGGGCCTCCATTGCCTATAAAGCCAATGCGATTGGCCGGTATCTGACAGGAATATTCAAAAAAGGCGATCGCCCAGCTGAACGCAATCACACCAATCAGCGGAAGAGCTGCGAACCAACTGTACTCCTGTTTCATCTTTAAATGTCCGTACCAAGCAAATGTCATAAAGACATTAGATACAATCAGTAACAAAATGGTATAGAATCCTTTCATAACAATCTATTCAAATTAATCTATTTTATCTGGTAATAATTCCTCCTGTACATTAGTCATACTGCTCCAAAGGCTATAACGAGCTTCCGGGTTCATCGCTTCCAACTGCCGTAAAATTCCTTTCATATCACTCCGGCTGGACTGCGATTCATAAGGACAATTCTTCACTTGCTTCTGATAATGACGCAAAGCTGCCAATTCTACCAAATCAGCTTCATGGACCAGACACATCGGACGAATAATTGTCATATCAAACTTCTTCATCACCAACCGGGGCGGCATTGTACTGAATGCTCCCTGATAAGTGATATTCATCAATAAAGTTTCCAGAATATCATCCATGTGGTGACCGAGAGCGATTTTATTGCATCCGTGCTCCTTGGCAACAGTAAACAAAGCTTTCCGGCGGTTCCATGAGCAGAGGAAGCAGGGAGATTTACGTGTATCGGTAGCAGGGTCAAAAGCAGTCTCATACTGTACAAAGGGAACTCCATACGCCTCGCAGTGCGCTTTCAAATATTCTGTATCGCTCTGATAAGGAATATTCTTCATCACTACATGAACGGCAACGACAGAAAAACGAGGCTTATAGATATGTGCGCGTCTACCCAACAGTTCAACAAGCGCCAGCGAATCTTTTCCTCCTGACAGTCCGATAAGGATTTTGTCTCCTTCTTCTATCAATCCATATTGCACCACTCCTTTACTAAACCGCCGTTCAATGCGGCGAATGGCTTTCTCTTCTTCCGTAAATTGTGTCATATCTTTGAAAATCGGCTGCAAAAGTAAGCGAAAAGAATGATTTAAAGAAGAATTAACATAATAGAATCACTGAAAAAGGGTTTATTTCTAATAAATTTGTACTTTTGAACAATTGATAAATGGACCGGTGCCCGAAAGCAGCAATGTTTTCAATCTACCCGTCACTCATAAACGCTCAAAACGATGAAAAGAAAATATATTCTATTTTTAATTTGCAGCCTCTTCCTTTGCGAAGTATCTGCACAAACGCTGGAACAGGCACGCACCTTATTCACTAAGGGTGACTATGAAAAAGCCAAGCCTGTCTTCAAAAAGTATGCTAAATCACAACCGTCGAACGGGAATTATAACTATTGGTATGGCGTATGTTGCCTGAAAACCGGAGAAGCGGAAGAAGCTGTGAAACCTCTTGAGATAGCAGTGAAAAAACGTGTTACCAGTGGACAACTCTATCTGGGACAAGCATATAATGAAACGTATCGTTTCGAAGATGCTGTAAACTGTTTTGAAGAATATATCGCAGATTTAAGTAAACGTAAGAAATCGACGGAAGAAGCGGAGAAACTTCTGGAAAAGAGCAAAGCTGACCTCCGGATGTTGAAGGGAGTGGAAGATGTATGTATCATTGACAGCTTCGTTGTAGACAAGGCGACTTTCCTCCATGCATACAAGATTAGTGAAGAATCAGGTAAATTGTTTACCTTCAATGATTTTTTCAAGACAGAAGGAGATCATCCGGGAACTGTCTATGAAACAGAAATTGGAAATAAAATCTATTATAGCGAAAAGGGCGAGAACGGTAATCTTGACATCTTCTCAAAAAACAAATTGCTGAATGAATGGAGTGACGGACGCCCGTTACCGGGTAGTATCAATGCTTCCGGAAACGCAAATTATCCGTTCGTTCTATCGGACGGCGTCACGGTTTACTATGCCAGCGATGGTGAAGGACTGGGTGGCTACGACATCTTTGTCACCCGTTACAACACGAATACCGACACTTATCTTGTTCCGGACAATGTAGGTATGCCGTTCAATTCACCGTACAATGATTATATGTACGTCATTGACGAATACAACAACCTCGGATGGTTTGCTTCCGACCGTTTCCAGCCTGAAGGAAAGGTATGCATTTATGTATTCATTCCTAATACTTCCAAGCAGACTTATAATTATGAAGCAATGGAACAGCAACAGATTATTCGTCTGGCACAGATTCATTCGCTGAAAGAAACCTGGAAAGACAAACAAGCTGTAACCGAAGCATTGCAACGCCTGGAAGCTGCCATCAGTCATAAGCCTAAAGAACGTCGTGCGATGGACTTTGAATTTGTCATTGACGATCATACGACTTACTATCTGATGAGCGACTTTAAATCCGCAAAAGCAAAGTCACTTTTCCAGCGTTACCAACAGATGGAGAAAGACTATTATCAGCAAGAAGAAAAGCTGAATAGCCTGCGTCAACAATATGCCGGTGCCAACCAACAGGGAAAAGAGAAAATGGCTCCTGCCATCCTCGACCTCGAAAAGCGGGTACTGCAAATGTCCGAAGAGCTGGATACTCTCAAAGTGAATGTACGCAATGCAGAAAAAACAAAATAAATTAATAACTCTGAACTATGGATATACTCATTATCGCCGTTCTCATTATTGCCGCAGTCATACTGTTTCTGGTAGAACAGTTCGTCATCCCGGGCATTAGCCTGGCCGGAATTTCTGCATTGGTTTGCATTCTTTATGCCAACTACTATGCGTTTGCCAATTTAGGTATGGCAGGAGGATTTATCACTCTTGGCATATCGGCGATTGCCTGCATCGGATCACTGATCTGGTTTATGCGATCGAAGATGCTGGACAAACTGGCATTGAAAAAGGATATTGATTCGAAAGTAGACCGTAGCGCAGAAGACAGCGTCAAAGTGGGTGATACAGGAATCAGCACCACACGTCTGGCACAAATCGGTTATGCCGAAATAAACGGAAAAATTGTGGAAGTAAAATCAATAGACGGATTCCTCAATGAAAAGACTCCGATTATTGTAAGCCGTATCACCGACGGTACAATCATGGTTGAAAAACACAAAGAATAATATTCACTTAATAATAACATCAATGGAATCATCTTTCTACTTGCCTATCTTTCTGATAGCTGGAGGTATTATCTTCTTGATAATATTTTTCCATTACGTGCCGTTCTTCCTCTGGTTGTCGGCAAAAGTGTCGGGAGTTAACATCTCGCTGATACAACTATTTTTAATGCGTATACGTAACGTTCCGCCGTACATCATCGTGCCGGGAATGATCGAGGCTCACAAAGCCGGTCTGAAAAACATTACCCGTGATGAACTGGAAGCCCATTATCTGGCGGGAGGACATGTGGAAAAGGTGGTTCACGCCTTGGTATCCGCATCGAAAGCGAATATCGAATTACCTTTCCAGATGGCTACTGCTATCGACCTTGCAGGACGTGACGTATTCGAAGCTGTACAGATGTCTGTAAACCCGAAAGTGATCGACACGCCTCCTGTTACGGCTGTTGCAAAAGACGGTATTCAGCTGATAGCCAAAGCACGTGTTACGGTACGTGCCAACATTCGTCAGTTGGTCGGTGGTGCAGGTGAAGATACGATCCTTGCCCGTGTAGGCGAAGGTATCGTTTCATCTATCGGTTCTTCTGAAAACCATAAATCGGTCCTTGAGAATCCGGATTCGATCTCTAAACTTGTACTTCGTAAAGGTTTGGACGCAGGAACGGCTTTCGAGATCTTGTCTATTGATATTGCGGACATCGATATAGGTAAGAACATCGGTGCTGCTCTGCAAATTGACCAGGCTAACGCAGATAAGAACATCGCACAGGCAAAAGCCGAAGAGCGCCGTGCCATGGCAGTTGCTTCCGAACAGGAAATGAAAGCAAAAGCACAGGAAGCTCGTGCTAAAGTGATCGAAGCAGAGGCTGAAGTTCCTAAAGCGATGGCTGAAGCTTTCCGCAGCGGCAACTTAGGCATCATGGATTATTATCGCATGAAGAATATTGAAGCTGACACCTCCATGCGCGAGAATATCGCTAAGCCGGCAACAGGCAATGCAGGCAATCAGCCATTGAGCAAATAATCGTTCACAAACGCCGGAATCCGATTTCATTTCAGTTGTAAGACGCACTCCCCTTTTCTAAAGGAAAAAGATAGTGGCTTCTTCTGAACTTAAATCCGGTTCCGGCGTTTCTATTTATAGATACAAATCCTATTATAAAACTAAAACCCTTCAATAACATGAAAAAGTACTTTCCATCCTCTGAATTGATTATCAATGAAGACGGTTCAGTATTCCATCTTCACGTAAAGCCCGAATGGTTGGCAGACAAAGTAATTCTGGTAGGTGACCCCGGACGTGTAGCACTCGTAGCTTCTCATTTCGAAAACAAAGAATGTGAAGTGGAAAGCCGCGAATTCAAAACCATCACAGGTATTTATAAAGGTAAACGGATTACAGTGGTTTCTACAGGAATCGGCTGCGATAATATCGACATCGTAATGAATGAACTGGATGCACTCGCCAATATAGATTTTAATACCCGCGAAGAAAAGGATCAGTTCCGCCAACTGGAATTAGTACGTATCGGTACATGTGGTGGCTTACAGCCCAACACTCCTGTCGGAACATTTGTGTGTTCGCAGAAGTCTATCGGCTTCGACGGATTGCTGAATTTCTATGCCGGACGAAATGCTGTATGCGACTTATCTTTTGAACGTGCATTCCTCAATCACATGGGTTGGTCGGGAAATATGTGCGCGCCTGCCCCTTATGTCATTGACGCCAGCGAAGAACTGATTGACCGGATTGCCAAAGATGACATGGTACGTGGAGTAACAATCGCTGCCGGAGGTTTCTTTGGTCCGCAGGGACGTGAACTTCGTGTTCCATTGGCAGACCCGAAACAGAATGATAAGATTGAATCTTTCGAATATAAAGGCTATAAGATTACTAACTTCGAAATGGAAAGTTCGGCTTTGGCAGGACTTAGCCGGTTGATGGGACACAAGGCTATGACCGTCTGCATGGTGATAGCCAACCGGCTCATTAAAGAGGCCAATACAGGATATAAGAACACAATTGATACACTGATTAAAACTGTACTTGACAGAATATAGAGGTACGCTCTTCTGAAAGCATAAAATTGTAATCGTTAAAATAGAATTATAAAGCTGTCTAACGAATTCTAAATATTGAAATTCCCCCACGCTACAAATAGTTATAGCGTGGGGGAAATTCTTAATAAGGGACTTGTTAGACAGTCCATTTTTATCATTTAGCCTATCTTCAACATAGTATCACTATGACGCCGTGATAGTAACGCTATAATACGATTATAGTGACATTATCCGAGAAGGATAGCGTCACTATATCACACAGTTATTTTTAATTTGATTTTTTATCAATAACCAATCGTGAATCTCTCCTGATGATGTTTCGGATATTCCAATTCATCAATCATTGCGGCAGCGTAATCTTCGACAGAGATATGGCTGTTTCCTACAATGTCTACAATCATATCATCTTTTCCCAACCGATAACGCCCTGTACGTACTCCCGGACGCATATCTGCTGCCGGAGAGAAGAACACCCAGTCTATTTCTTTCTCTTTCTTCAAGAAATTCAGATAAAACTCTCCTAAGGCTTTCACTCCCGGCAATATATTTTCGGGTACTTCGCCGGAATCCATCAAACGCAAGCCCGGAGCGATAAATAAAGAACCGGCACCACCAACCATCAGAAAACGATTGACGCCAGCCTTCTTCACTCCATCAATTATAGTCAGATAAACTTTAATGGTTTCATCGTATATATCAGGATTATTCCATCCCGGATTGAACGCACTAACAACGGCATCCGCACCTTTACAAACGTCGGCCATTTCATCAAGCACAGCTACATCGGCTTTCACCACTTTCAGATTTTCATTCTCTATCTTTATCTTTTCCGGATGACGAACTACTGCTGTAACTTCGAAACCACGATTCAAAGCCTCGTTCAGAAGAGCAGAACCAACAAAGCCACTTGCTCCGATAAGGACTATCTTTTTCACTTTCTCCATATTCAAATCTATTATAATGTTACTACTATTATAATAGTAACACTACAATATTCAGAATGTTGGTTCTCTTTTAGAAAATTAATTATCCGATGTAAGATTCTATCGTCTCTCTTAGCCTCTCCAAAGAATAGGGTTTTGAAATAACGGCGTTACATCCGGCTTGAATAGCCTGTTGCTGTTCGGTATAAAAAGCATACGCAGTCACTGCAATAATAGGCACGGTCAGAGAAATCGTACGAATCTTTTCAGTAGCCTGAATACCGTCCATCACCGGCATACGAATATCCATCAGTATCAAATCCGGGCTTTCACGGATGAAACTATTGATAGCCTCCTGCCCCAATTCTGAAAAAGAGCATTTGCCCGTAATGATATCATACTCCCACAAAGCTATTTGATGAGCTGCAAGCACAGAAAGTATTTCCTGGTAGTTTTCCCGTATGAGTTCGCTTTTCTCATTCGGAGAATATAAATTGATCGCTGGTTCCATAAGCATTATTGTTTTATTTTGTTTGGTGTACCACTGCACGGCAGCAAATATAAACAAATAAAGCACAAGTTGTGCTCAATTTTCTATTTTTTACTTAGAAACAATTATCTTTGCTCATCCAAAAAGAAAAAACAAATGAATCAAGATACGATCTGCGCTATCGCTACCGCCCAGGGCGGTGCTATCGGAAGCATCCGCGTTTCCGGTCCGGAAGCTATTTCTATCACCGGCAGCATATTCAAGCCCGCCAAGACTGGCAAATTATTGAGTGAGCAAAAACCATATACTTTGACATTCGGACGTATTTATGACGGGGACGAGATTATTGACGAAGTGCTCGTCAGTCTTTTCCGTGCCCCTCATTCATACACGGGAGAAGATAGTACGGAAATCACATGCCACGGTTCTTCTTATATTCTTCAACAGGTGATGCAGTTGCTTATTGAGAACGGTTGCCGCATGGCCCAACCGGGAGAGTATACGCAACGTGCTTTCCTCAATGGAAAGATGGATTTAAGTCAGGCAGAGGCTGTGGCGGACTTGATCGCTTCTTCATCTGCTGCCACTCATCGTTTGGCTATGAGCCAGATGCGAGGTGGTTTCAGCAGAGAATTGACGGAGTTACGCAACAAATTGCTGAATTTCACCTCTATGATTGAACTGGAGTTGGATTTCAGCGAAGAGGATGTTGAATTTGCCGATCGTTCTGCATTAAGGAAGCTAGCAGATGAAATCGAACAGGTCATTTCGCGGTTGGCTCATTCTTTTAGTGTTGGTAATGCTATTAAGAACGGTGTCCCTGTAGCTATTATCGGTGAAACAAATGCCGGAAAATCGACTTTACTGAATGTATTATTGAATGAGGATAAGGCGATTGTCAGTGATGTCCACGGGACAACGCGTGATGTGATCGAAGATACTATCAACATCGGAGGAATCACTTTTCGTTTCATTGATACTGCCGGAATCCGGGAAACCAATGATACGATTGAAAGTCTCGGTATCGAACGTACTTTCCAAAAGTTAGATCAGGCAGAGATTGTTCTTTGGATGGTAGATGCTGTGAATGCTGCCTCTCAAATAGAGCAGTTATCAGAGAAGATTATTCCGCGTTGTGAAGGAAAACATTTGATTGTTGTGTTTAATAAGGCGGATTTGATCGAAGACAAACAGAAAGAGAATTTATTATCTTTATTAAAAGACTTCCCCAAAGAATCTACGGAATCTATTTTCATCTCGGCCAAACAACGAGAGAACACAAGTGAACTGCAAAAAATGCTTATTGATGCCGCACACTTGCCTACAGTGACACAAAATGACATTATTGTGACAAATGTAAGGCATTACGAAGCTTTAAATAAAGCTTTGGAAGCTATTCATAGAGTACAGAGTGGACTTGATTCGCAGATTTCCGGAGATTTTCTTTCACAAGACATACGAGAGTGTATCTTCTTTATTTCGGACATCGCTGGTGAGGTTACGAATGATATGGTGCTTCAAAATATCTTTCAACATTTTTGCATCGGCAAGTGATACAAAGAAAAGAAAAGCATAAAAAGAGAAAATATAAATCTGTAAAGTGCGAAAAATCAATGATTTTATAAGGATTTGCATTTTCTCTTTTTCTCCATACTTTCTGCCTGTTTTCATATTTTTTTCGTAATTTTGTCCCCAGATTGTCCCCCGAAAGGGATGCGAGGGACAAAAATCTGTCCCCCGAAGACAATGAATCACATCTCTCATTAAAATAGGAACAGGCTATGACTAAGAAAACAACAATCCAGAAAGAACCCGTAAAATTACGGGAAAAGAAGTTGGCAAACGGTAACGTGAGCTTGTATCTCGACATCTACAGAAATGGGAAACGTCAGAAAGAGTATTTGAAACTTTATCTGATCGATGCCACTACTCCGCTGGAGCGTGAGCAAAACAGACAGACATTGGCAACCGCCCAGGCTATAAAATCCAAACGCCTCATTGAAATGCAGAATGGAGAGTATTCTTTCACTCGCCAATTCAAAGAAGATACTCCTTTTCTGGAATACTATCGGAAGATGGTTGAAGAAAGACACAAGAATCCTGAATCTGACGGAAACTGGGGTAACTGGAGAAGCTGCTTGCGTTATCTCGAAATCTATTGTGATGAGAAAACCACATTCAAAGATATTACTCCGGAGTTTATAAACGGCTTCAAGGATTTTTTGAACAATGTGGAAAAAGACACTCACAAGCGTACCGGTCCACGTAGGGAAAGGGATGTGTTTCAAGGCTTGTCCCAAAACTCAAAAGTCTCTTATTTCAATAAGCTCCGCGCCTGTATCAACCAGGCTTACGATGAAAGAATCATACCTGTAAATCCTTTGCGTGGAATCGAGGGATTCAAAGCCGCAGAAGTAAAGCGTGACTATCTGACCTTGGAAGAGGTAAAACAGTTGGCTGCTACTCCTTGCCGCTATCCTATTCTAAAAAGAGCTTTCCTCTTTTCATGCCTGACCGGACTTCGTAAAAGCGATATTCAGAAACTCACATGGAGCGAGGTTCAAAAATTTGGAGATTACACGAGAATCGTCTTCAAACAAAAGAAGACTGGCGGACAAGAGTACCTTGACATTTCCTCACAGGCAGAAAAATACCTCGGTGAAAGAGGCAACCCGGAAGATCTCGTCTTTACAGGATTTACATACGGAGCTTGGACTTCATTGGAATTACAGCGTTGGAGCATGGCTGCCAATATCAATAAAAATTTGACCTTCCACTGCGGGAGACATACCTTCGCTGTGCTTATGCTTGACTTGGGCGCAGACATCTACACAGTATCAAAACTATTAGGGCATAAAGAACTGGCAACCACACAAATTTATGCAAAGGTGCTTGACAAAAACAAGCAGAATGCCGTATCATTGATTCCAGATATTGATTAAATCCCGTGCTTATGACAAGGCAAGAAACCGTTATAAAGATAACGAAGATTACCCGAATCGTCGGCGAAATGAAAAGCCAGTTGGATTTGGATGACGAAATCGAATTTGAAGCACTTGACTCTTCGTGGATGAATATCGGAAAATGGGCGAAAGAGATTTGTCTATATATGGAACAAGCCCCCTCTCCTCTTTTGGCAAACCTTATAACAAATAACGAATTTACCGTTCCTGTCGTAAACTATGTACAAAGTCATAGGCTGGAAATTGATTCTGCATACGTCAAGGTAATTGACTGTTATGCGAACAATATGCAAGCGTTGCTGTCACTTTGCAAAAGGCAAGAAGAGGAGGTGAAAGGCGAATATAAAGATTTGATTGAGCCTTTAGCCAATGAACAGGTGGCTACATTATTACAAAGAGCCATACGCGCAGGTCTCTTGGATGAACACTATCAGCCGATGCCGCAAACGAAGCCGCTGCAACTGAAAGTGATAGCCTATGCTGTATCTACCATCTGCAAACTTCCCAGCACCTACATCCTTTTTGAAAAGCAATGGAAAAGGGAATATGGAAAGCGATTCAGCACTTGGCGTGTTCCAAGATACAATACGGGACTTTACGAAACGACCAAAGCCCTCTACCCGGAAGTTGACTTTACTGAATTTGAGCCAACACATCAGACAGAGACATTCTACACGCCACAGAGTGAAGAAGATATAGCAGTGTTGTATCGAGATTTAGTGAAATACGGATACATCGCACCTGACACTGGCTTGAAAACATTTGTCGGCATTTTCAATAAAAAGACATTCAGCAAGCCGGTAGAATGGATTAAAACGCAACGGCAGTTGTCCTTTTTCGTCTATCAGGCATTTTACAAATTCAACAAGAAGGACTTGTGGATAAAAGGAGAATGTTGTTTCAGCATAAACGGACACACTCCGCACAAAGCTTGTTTTGTATCAGGTTACAGTTGGATTAAGCGAGCCGGATGGTTGGATAGGTATGATGTTAGATTAAAGGCTATCTGTGATAAGTTCAAACACATTGAAAATACGTTCAATGAAGAAACTTCTGATGAACGGCTTATTCATACGAGCAAAGTTGTATTTTACAGTCCGAATAGCGAAGATGAGATACATTCCATGTTCTCTGCCCTACTTGACGGTGGATATATCTCCTCCGACACCACATTTGCCGCATTCAAAGGTATTTTCGATGAAACGGTATTTGAACATCCTATAGTATGGATGAAAACACAGACTTCACTTATGTACTTTGTACATTTGGCCTTTAAGCAACACAATCCCTATGATGTATGGGTAAAGTGCGTAAACTGTTTCCGCTTGCAACGTGATAAAGTACCTAACAGAGAAAGTATGGATAGTAATTTTCGTTTTATAGTCAAAAAAGGATTGATTGACACATACGATATTCAACTAAAAACCATTGCAGATAACTATCTTAGCACTCAAAACAAAAACGCCATCAACGCAAAGGTGGCAAACAACAATACTTAAAATAATGTTTTATGTCAAAGAAATTATCTTTGCACCTCTCTCTTTTTGAAAAGAGCGATGCGAGGTTTCCAATGGACTCCTGCGCAGACCGGTAAAGAAGGGCTATTCCGGTTGGTTGAGCAAGCCCATAAGTCTTACAAAGACGAAGTCACCACACAGCAAAAAAGTTACAGGCGATACGTGCTTGACTTTACCCATTCACATCGGTTTCACGATGCGAATGATGCCTGGAGCAAGAATGAACATCTAAAGAATTACCACACGGTAATAGAGCTTCTGGGGAAGCATGAAATTTTGATTCGCAAACATTTCGACCATGACCTATTGGACGAAAATGGGATCATAAAACTTCTGAACGAATTTTACGCCATTGATCTGTCGGAATCCACTACCGAGTCCGACAACAGCAGTCCGGGGAATCCTATTCAGACCAATCAGAATACCAACATCAAACCTTTACTTGACAGACATACTCTGGACCTCATTGTGCAGCTTGCCAATGAGGTCTGTTTGTTTAAGGAAGTTTTGGATGCAGACAATGTTGCCATTTGTTATGCGGCAGACACATTGCAGACTGTGACTTCAAGAAACAACAGCAAATTGGTTTTATTGTTGGACAAACTGGCTTCACACGATGTGATAACCTATAACTGGCAATCGGTAATTGCCCAAAAACATCTTGTCATCAGTTCTTCAAGGAAGAAATTACTGACCCAACACGATATGTCATCAACCCTCAATCGGATAAAAGACACCACTCCCAACGCCATAGATAAGCAGTTTTTGGCAATCATAGACAAGTATATCACTCTAATCAAAAACAGAGAAGTATAACAAAGGAATAACAAATTGTTGAGAGTTGTATTGAGAATTGTGTTGATACTCAACAATCTCAACATAATCAAGCGAATATACTCATCTACCTTTGCCCTCCGTAATCGATTACTCACGGAGGGCATACCTCCCATTGTCAAATTTAACAGCATCAATCAATGAGACATCGAAGAACGACAAATGAAAATAAGATGCTCTCCAAAATGGAGAACATGATTTCGATGATGGCAACGGAGAAACCTTTTGAACGGCTCCAATCGTTAGAACAAAAGATCAACGAAGTGGATAAAATCCAGACCATCGAGAATTACATTGCACAGTTGAAAGAGCGTATTTGGGCAGTCAAGGAAGTGCTGACTACCGCTGAAGCTTCTGCTTATCTCGGTTTGTCCGAGAGTTATATCTACAAACTCACTTCTCTCAAGCAAATACCACACTACAAGCCAAACGGCAAATTGGTGTATTTCAACAGAAAGGAACTTTGCGAATGGGCAATGAGAAATCAAGTACAAACAATAGGGCAACCTGCTGCTATAACAAGAGAAGAATTATGAATAGAAAAGAAATAGACTTACTACTCTCCCGTATCGAAGGATTGAAATCATTCCTCGAAAACAACTCCTTGGAAAATTTTCAGCAGGAAATCCTGAATGTTGAAAATTACCTGAAACGATTCGGTTCTTTGGCCGAACTGCTATCCCATCTTGAAAATGTGGAAAAGATAGCTTATGCCGCAAAAGAGTTTCTCAATATAGACGAGGTAGCCGCCTATCTACAAGTGTCCAAAGGCTATGTCTATAAGTTAACCATGCAGAAAGAACTTACCGTGTATAAGCCGAATGGAAAAAACATATTCATTCTCAGGGATGACCTGAACCGATGGATAAAGCGCAACCCCTGTTTCTCCAATACAGAAATAGAAAGGCAAGCCAATATCATCGCTTACACATTGGGACAAAAAAGTAAGAACAAACCAACAAAAGGAGGGAAAAAATAATGCAACCTGATATGATACAACCCAACAATTATCGGATAGACGAAGCCAAATATAAGTCTTTATTGAAATATATACGGCTGAGTGTTACCGAAAAATATGAGTTTCCACAGGAAATCGTACAAATAGACGGTGTTACCATTGCCACAATCGGAAATTTCAGTGCTTCCACCGGCAAACCCAAAAGCAAAAAGACATTCAATGTCAGTGCTATTGTCGCATCGGCTCTTTCCGGAAAGGAGATTCTAAAGTACAAAGCAGAACTGCCATCTTGCAAGAATCGAATCCTATACATCGACACAGAACAAAGCAAGTGCCATTGCCACAAAGTGCTTCATCGAATCCTCAAACTGGCAGGATTGCCTACTGACCAGGAAAATGACAACATCCAATTCTTGGTTCTGCGAGAATACACTCCCGACCAAAGGAGAGATATTATACGATGGGCACTCCACGAAGAGCAAAACATCGGGCTCGTAATCATTGACGGCATCCGTGATTTAATCCATGACATAAACAGTCCCAGTGAATCTCTTGACATAATCAATGAACTGATGAGATGGTCAAGCTATTACGAACTGCATATCCACACCGTCTTACATCTAAACAAAGGGGATGACAATACCAGAGGGCATATCGGAACAGAACTGAACAATAAGGCCGAGACTATCCTGCAAATATCAAAAAACAATGAAAATGGAAAAATCAGCGAAGTAAGAGCCATGCACATAAGGGACAGGGAATTTACGCCTTTCGCATTTGAAATCGGAGAAGACTCTCTCCCACACCTGGTAAAAGAACATCAATTCAAAAAGAACAAAATGGACAGACTGGCTTCTTATATAGATATGACCGAGCAGCAACACCGAACCGCCTTGGAAGTAACCTTTGAAGAATGCGCGGAATATGGCTATCAATCTTTGCTTGAAGCTCTTAAAAAGGGATATGAGAGCATTGGGTATTCAAGAGGAAGAAACACATTGGTAAACTTGTGTAAGTTCCTGTTGGAAAATCATGCCATTACAAAAAACGGTCGTACCTACTCCTATAATAGTTCTTTCCATCTCTAAGCAGTATGGTTTAGTTTGTGGGTATATATAAGTAAACCATACTAAAATGAATATAAAAGAAGCGAAACAGATACGGCTCGTGGAATATCTGCGGATAATAGGACATTCTCCGGTCAATGCGCGTGGCTGCCAGTATTGGTACCTCTCCCCATTGCGAGAGGAACGTACCCCCTCGTTCAAGGTCAACGATAATTTGAACGAATGGTACGACTTTGGGCTTTCTGCCGGAGGTGACATCATAGAACTGGGAAAACACCTTTATCGTACTGGCAATGTAAGTATGGTATTGCTCCGCATCAGCGAGAATGCCATTGGCGTACCTTTTCAACAATTACAAAGCCGGAGTGTCCGTCCCTGTCCTATCGAGGAAGAAATGGAAAACGTGGAAGTAAAAGAACTGAGCCACCATGCCCTGTTGTCTTACCTCCGTTCCAGGTATATCAGTGAGAATATCGGCAGGCTTTATTGCAAGGAAATTCATTATGAGCTACGCAAAAGACACTATTTCGCCATAGCCTTTGAAAACAAGACCGGCGGTTACGAGGTGCGCAATCCTTATTATAAAGGATGTATAAAGGGGAAAGACATATCCGTCATCAGGTATAACAAGGATATAATCCAAAATCATGTCTGCGTGTTCGAGGGCTTTATGGACTTCTTGTCTTACCAAGAACTTCATAGAAAAGGAGACTATCATGTCTGCATCGACAGTCCTACCGATTTTCTTGTGATGAACTCAGTCAGTAATCTGAAAAAGTGTCTTGTGGAACTGGAACGGTACACCGCCATCCATTGCTATCTGGATAACGACCTTGCCGGGCGAAAAACAGTCGAAACTATTGCCGGACTTTGTGGCAACCGTGTAACTGACCATTCGGAATGTTATTATAATTACAAAGACCTCAATGACTATCTGAGAGGCAAAAGGCGTTAGTCTTTGTCTTCCCTCTGATAGAAATCTTCCAACCAATGAAAGGCTCTCCCAAATACGGAGGGCTTTTCTTGTTTATTGCCCCGGATAAAACCCGTCAAAGTATGATAATTGAGTATGATTTTAGATTTTCTCGGAATAATGTTTAATATTCAGCCGCTTTTCGCGAGGATATTTCGTAGTATGAAATTATTGTATTTCCTTTGCGTTCATATTTTAATCATATTCTAAAATCAGACTATAAGATATGAAAGCATATTTCATCTTCGCCATTGCGCTGACCGTGGCATACATCATCTACTACGCTGTGATGATAGCAAGAGACCTTTATGGTAAAAACGAAGAAAAGATAAAATCCGGAGAAGAAGAATTTGACGTGAGCGATTTTGACGAGGAAGAAAGCGTCAGCGTGGTGGAGAACGACAAGGGCTTCAATATCGGTGACAACGAGTATGAGACCCACTACATCGATGAGACACAGAATGTATCGGAGGAAACAAATTCCACAGACGAAAAGCCAAAACAGGATGTCATCGAGGCTCTGAACAACAAAGTCAAGGCTAACATGGAAGAGACACAGGTTACCTTCTCCAATCCCTATAACTCTGCGGAGCTGTACAAGCTGATGATTCAAAACGGCATTGGAGAATTGCATCCGGACAGAGGTGTAACCACCAAGAACGTAATTGATGAACTATGACCCGACACAATGGCAAAAGAATACTAAGCGCACTATGTGCGCTGCTCCCTTGTTCCGTCTTCGCTAAAAGCGGCGGCGTGAACTACTCGTGGGGAGCGGATGCGCTGGCTTCCATGCACGACTATGTGGTGACGATGATGCTCTATGTCCAGTATATCATTTACGCGGTTGCAGGAGGTTTTGCGGTCATAGCCGCATTCCAGATATACATCAAGATGAACACGGGCGAGGACGGAATAACCAAGCACATACTCACGCTGGTCGGGGCCTGCCTTTTCATCATAGGTGCAACAATAGTCTTCCCGGCATTTTTCGGCTATCGAATTTAGAAAATCACGAGTGTAAAACAATCAATAAAGTTCAATTAAAACAAGACAAGTATGTTTGAAAAAGTAAAACGATTCGCAAAGAAAATCGCGACTTCAAAGAAAACGCAGATGACCTGCCTGATGGTAATGTGCGGTGTGACCGCTTTGATGGCACAGACTACCGCAGGAGACTACTCGGCCGGAACAGCGGCACTGACCCAAGTGAGCGAGGAAATCGCCAAGTATGTTCCTATCGTGGTGAAACTCTGTTACGCCATTGCCGGTGTGGTAGCCGTAGTGGGTGCGATCTCGGTATATATCGCGATGAACAACGAGGAGCAGGATGTCAAGAAGAAAATCATGATGGTGGTCGGAGCCTGCATCTTCCTTATCGCGGCAGCCCAGGCACTTCCTCTGTTCTTCGGACTCTCCTAAACCGCAGGTATCATGAACGGGAAAGAGGAACACTATCCGGATTATCCATTGTTCAAGGGGCTGCAACGTCCCCTTGAATTTATGGGTATTCAGGGTCGCTACATCTATTGGGCGGCAGCCACGATAGGCATCGCCATTGTCGGCTTCATCATAGCCTACTGTGTGGCAGGATTTATCCTTGCCCTGATTGTCCTGTCCGTCACCGTGACAAGCGGTGTGGGACTGATTCTGTTCAAGCAGCGCAAGGGATTGCACAGCAAACGGCTGGAACGTGGGGTGTTCATCTATGCCTACTCAAAGAAAATGTAACAGAAAACCATTTGACCATGAATGGATATATTGAATGTTGAACGTGGGTGGGCTTGACCTTTCAATAGGTCAGCCTGCCCTTAATTGTAAACAGCCGAATGATTATATATGTTTTCATAGTCTTCATTGCCCTTTGCGTGGGCATGGCCGTGTCGGTCTATGCCTTTGGAACTGGCGGCAAGCGGAAACGCATCTTTCAGGACATCTATTTCTCCGTGGAAGAAGCGGACGGGATGGGTGTGATATATACCAAGACTGGAGAATATTCTGCCGTGCTGAAACTGGAGAACCCGGTACAGAAATATTGCGCCAATATCGACTCTTACTATGAGTTCACGCAACTTTTCACCGCCATTGCCCAAACTTTGGGAGAAGGCTATGCCATACACAAGCAGGATATTTTTATCCGGAAAAAGTTCACGGAAGAGAGTGACGAGAACCGTGAATTTCTCTCCACATCCTATTTCCGTTACTTCAACGGCAGACCTTATACCGACAGCGAATGTTACCTGACTATCACACAGGAAGTCAAGAAAAGCCGTCTGTTTTCTTTTGACGGCAAGAAGTGGCGAGACTTCCTTGTAAAGATACGCAAGGTTCACGACCAACTGCGTGATGCCGGCGTACAGGTGAGATTCCTGAACAGGCAGGAAGTCAATGAATATGTTGACCGCTATTTCGCCATGAACTTCCGTGACAAGGTAGTCTCGATGACTAACTTCAAGGTGAATGATGAATGTATCTCCATGGGAGACAAACGGTGCAAGGTGTATAGCCTTGTGGATGTGGATAACGTGAGCCTGCCGTCTGTCATCCATCCCTACACCAACGTGGAAGTCAACAACAGCAGTATGCCGATGGATCTGGTGTCGGTTGTGTCCGGCATTCCCAATACCGAAGCGGTGGTGTATAACCAGATGATATTCATTCCCAACCAAAAGAGAGAACTGGCCTTGCTTGACAAAAAGAAGAACCGCCATGCGAGTATGCCCAATCCCGGTAATCAAATGGCGGTAGAAGACATCAAGCGTGTGCAGGAGGTGGTGGCAAGGGAAAGCAAGCAACTGGTCTATACGCACTACAATCTTGTAGTAGCCATGTCCGCGGACACCGACCTCCACAAATGCACCAACCATCTGGAAAACCAGTTTTCAAGGATGGGCATCCATATTTCCAAAAGAGCCTACAACCAGTTGGAGCTGTTCGTCAACTCCTTTCCGGGCAACTGTTACGGTATGAATCCCGACTATGACCGTTTCCTTACCTTGGGTGATGCGGCAGCCTGTCTGATGTACAAGGAACGCATCCTGCATAGCGAGAAAACTCCTTTGAAGATATATTACACGGACAGGCAAGGCGTGCCTGTGGCTATCGACATCACAGGAAAAGAGGGCGCGGAGAAATTGACCGACAACAGTAATTTTTTCTGTCTGGGTCCAAGTGGCAGCGGCAAATCCTTCCACATGAACAGCGTTGTGCGCCAGCTTCACGAGCAAGGGACGGACGTGGTAATGGTAGATACCGGTAACTCATACGAGGGATTGTGCGAGTATTTGGGTGGAAAATATATATCTTACACGGAGGAATGCCCGATTACGATGAACCCTTTCCGCATCAACAGGCAGGAATTGAACGTGGAAAAGACAGGCTTCCTGAAAAATCTCGTGCTGCTGATTTGGAAAGGCAGCCAAGGGACGGTCACCAAAACGGAAGACAGGCTGATCGAGCAGGTCATCACCGAATATTACGATACCTACTTCAACGGTTTCGATGGTTTCACCCCACCCCAACGGGAGGATTTGCGCAAAAGCCTTTTGATTGACGAACGAAACAAAAGCGGCAATCGCGCTGAAAGTGAAACGGAACTGAACGCACGGATAGAAACTGTCATAGACGAGATAGAACGCAGGAGAAAGGAACTGAAAGTGGAATCACTGTCATTCAACACATTCTATGAGTTCTCCGTACAACGCATTCCCGACATCTGCAATGAAAACAGTATAACCGGGATAGACATTTCCACCTACCGGTATATGATGAAAGATTTCTATCGAGGTGGCAACCACGACAAGACGCTGAACGAAAACATGGACAGTTCGCTGTTTGATGAGACCTTCATTGTCTTTGAAATCGATTCCATAAAAGATGACCCGCTCCTGTTCCCCTTGGTGACACTCATCATCATGGACGTGTTCCTGCAAAAGATGCGTATCAAGAAGAACCGCAAAGTCCTGGTCATTGAGGAGGCATGGAAAGCCATAGCCAGCCCTCTTATGGCAGAATACATCAAATTCATGTATAAGACCGCCCGAAAGTTCTGGGCTTCAGTGGGCGTGGTCACACAAGAGATTCAGGACATCATCGGGTCTGAGATTGTAAAGGAGGCTATCATCAACAACTCCGATGTGGTAATGCTGCTTGACCAAAGCAAGTTCCGTGAACGCTTTGATACCATCAAGGCTATTCTCGGTCTGACAGACGTGGACTGCAAGAAAATCTTTACCATCAACCGGCTGGAGAATAAAGAGGGGCGTTCGTTCTTTCGTGAGGTCTTTATCCGCCGTGGCACTACCAGCGGTGTGTATGGTGTGGAGGAACCGCATGAGTGTTACATGACCTATACCACGGAACGGGCCGAGAAAGAAGCCTTGAAACTCTACAAGGCTGAACTGCAATGCAGCCACAAGGAAGCCATCGAGCGTTATTGCGCTGACTGGGATGCTTCCGGAATAAGCAAGTCCCTGCCGTTTGCCCAAAAAGTGAATGCTGCCGGGAAGGTATTGAATCTTCATCAACCAAAGACAAAACAACAATGAAACGATTCGCTCTCATAATAATGACAATAGCCACGATTTTCGCCCAACAAGTTCATGCCCAGTATTACAGCGTGAACTTCGATGCGAAAACCGTTGCCGCTATGGTTGCCGCCTACGGTACTGGAACCGTTGCAGAAGCGTATTATGACGAGCAGGTGCAGAATATACTGAAACACTACAAGGCTTCGGAAGTGGCCACTGCCGGAATATTTGCCAGCAAGTTCCTGGAGAGGAAGGCACTCACTGATTTGGGCATCTGGAGCAGTGCCACCGAAAATTACTACTACCGCAGGATTTATCACTTGGTGGCGCACAAGATTATCCCGAAGACATGGATTGTCGCCAAGCTGATGCTCCGTTCTCCACAAACCGCACTCCATTGGTGCAGTTATCTGATGAAAGTGTGCGATGACACCAAATCCCTCTGTATGCAGTTCGAGAGCGTTGTCACCAACAGCACACTGTCTTTCTCCGATATCGCCTTTCTGGAAATCAATGAGGAAATCGCCTCCATCTTAAAACTTTCCGAGATTGGCAACGTGGACTGGCAACGGCTCTTTGATGACATATCCAAAATACCGGGCAACTTCACCAAGGAAAACCTGAAAGCCGATTTGGACAAACTTTACCGGATGGGAGCCGGTCTTGCCACTTCGGGAATCACCAATATCGGGAACGCCTTGTTGCAACAGAACTCGTTTCACGAGCTGATGAACGGGAAGGTCAGCAAGGTCATTGACATCTACGAGCATTACAACGGACTTTTCGAGCAACTGGAGAACAATGCCGGACAGACCATACTGGGTATCGTGGGTAGTGAAGAAAATGTGGCAGGATTGTTCAAGTTCAGCGACTACAACCTCACTTCGTGGATTACCGATTATTTGGACGAAACAGCCGGGAATTACTACACCCAGCGATGGTACATCGCGAGGCGTGACCGTGGCAGTGTCTCCCTCTGCGACTATTATCCCCCGACAGATGACAAGAGCATCCTTGAAGGTGGTGAATGGACCCGCTTCAAGACAAGCTATCCGAACTTCTATCCCAACGCATCGCAAAAGGAACAGGCCCTTTCCAATTCGGAACGCTACGCCGGATGGTCAAGGAACAGAGTGCAACAGCTTAACAACGCCAATGACGGCTTCAGTTACACCATCAATTATTACCAGTCCAGCTATATCATTAAAAAAGGAAAGAAGCAGACCAAGAAGGCATACGCCTACGAAATCCATGTCACGAAAAGCTGGAACAACGAGGAAATAGTCTATGAAGACGTGTTCGATTCCTATTCCATGGATTTGAACACATTCAAGGCACAACTTAATGCACATCTGTCGGAGTTTAACGATAACGAAGACGGCTATGTCTATTATATCGCTTCCGACAGCCGGAACTATTACCAAGCAACCAATGAAGAGAAACTGAAAGGATGCGAGACGGTAACAATCAGTGTCACCTGTTCGGACGGTGCGACACTTGGGCAGGGAACAACCCAGTACAAGTGCCGGAAATGCGGAAAAACGCTGAACGCCCATTCCAAGGAGTGCGCGATGAAGACTACAGCCGAAAGCGAGGAACTGGATTTGTCTGAACTCGATGCCATGCAGCGGGAAGCGGACAACAAGGTTTACGCGCTCCAGTCACAAATATCCGCATTGGAAAAGGAAAACGAATCGCTTATCAAACAGATTGCCAATGCCAGTGTAGAGGATGCCGTTCCTCTCCGTCAGAAATACAATGAGAACAAAACGGAAATAGACAGGTTGAAACCTGAACTTGCCACCTGGCAGCAGAAGCAAGAGGAAATCGCACAAGCAAAGGAAGAAGCCAAAAGCGATAACGATGTGCAGACCGATGACTATTACCGGATACCGGCTATCATGCAAGACTGCAAGACGGCTTACAATATCACTTGGCAGGACAACGGTTCCTGGAACGGCTACACCCATGTCCGAAAAGGCACAATCCCGAATATCAACGGCATCATCACATTCAAGGCGACACTGAAAATCGCCCGAAAGCCCAAATACTTCCTTGGCATCAAGATACACAGGGCTATCCTGCAAATATCGTGGGACTTGACAACGGAGTATTCCGATACCCATGTGGTGGAAGTGATTACACTTGACCCCGATATGAGCGACAAGGAAAAGACGAAACTGGTCAATGACCGCATAGCGGAAATCGCGAAAGAATATCCGAAGTGCAAGATAACGACTGAATACGCCCGTACTGCACCGCAGGAGGACACGAAAACAAACGATATGTATCACCTGCTTTGGTCAAGCGACCGGCTGGAGATAGCCCGTGAAGTGGATTCCCGGCTCACGAAGATTTACGCCGACTTGGTATCATTGGAAAAGATGATGCACTACAGGCGCAGTATCATTGACGTGCTGAAAGATGTTCTGCCACCCGTTGACGATGATCAGGGGCGCAGACTTTCCCTTGTGGAGGAATGTCACGACCGTTGGATGGAAAACGCACGAAACAGAAAGACTAAGGAGGGCAAGCGATGAAAAGAGGCAGGATATATATACTCGGACTGTTGATAATGCTGCTGGCACCCCTGTCCGCAAATGCGCAATGGAGTTTTGATGTGGGGACGGTTGAAGCCTATATCAATGACCACAAGCAACAGCGAAGCCTCTTGCTGGCTCGCTCCACCTTGGAACACAGCAATAAACTGTTGCATGAGTACAGCCGCAAGGAAATGGTGGGTTATAAGGAACTGAACGTGGATCTGGACAAGTACACCAGAGCTTTCGATGTAATTGACGTGATGTACCAGTCCCTGCGCACGGCATTGAATGTACATTCCACCTACAAAGGGGTCAGCGAAAGAATATCCGACTACAAGGCGATGCTTGAAGATTTCAGTGAGAAGGTCATCAAGCGAAAGCACATAGAGTTGGCGGACACGCTGATATTATCCATCAATGCCGGAGCCATACGGATGATAGCCCAGGAAGGAGAATACCTATATAAATCCGTGAGCGATTTGGTTCTGTACGCCACAGGTGCGGCGGCCTGTTCCACTTCGGACTTGCTGATGGTGCTGAACAGCATCAACTGTTCTCTTGACAATATCGAGAAGCATTTGAACCGTGCCTATTTCGAGACCTGGCGGTACATACAGGTTCGTATCGGCTATTGGAAAGAGAAAGTCTATCGTACCAAAACCAAACGGGAACTTATTGACGATGCTTTCGGACGGTGGAGACAATCAGGTAAACAGGATTATTGATAACTAAAAATAGAGAAATTATGAAATGGATTTTTACAACGATGCTGTTCGTGGCAACCATTGCGGCAAACGCCCAATATGTCACCTACAACCACGATTCGCCCAAGATGAACCAAATCACGGTGGAAGAAACCGGAGCCGGTGCGCTCAAACCGGAACTTTATTACACGTTGCTGCACAACAAATACAAGAAAACGGCAGCGGTCAAGAACAAACTCACATTCCGCACGGCGGCAGGCGTGGCTTCCTATCAGCAGGTAGATGAAGCGGAAGCCATAGATTCCGCACTCACAAGCAGAGCCAAGATTGAAGCCTTGAATGTGGCAGACCGACAAGTGGATCTGGCCTGGCTTGCGGAAAAGGACAAGATAGAATCCCAGATGCGGCAGTTTCAGAAGAACATTGACCGCATAATGATGACAGGCGGCTCGCCAAAAGAAAAAGAACGGTGGAACGACTATTACCGTGTCTATCAATGCGCAATCAAGGCAACAAGGGATGCCTATATGCCCAATGCGCAGCGTAAGAAAGAGTATCTGCAAATCTATGCCGATGTCTCCCGGCAAAACGATGTACTGGTGAAATATCTCGTCCAGTTGAGCAACCGCAATGCCACGAAGAATCTCCTTTCGGCAACGGAGAACCGCCAGATAGACAAAAGAAGCATTATCAGCAATGCCATGAGTCGCTGGAACGAATCCCGGTCAGCAGTGCGAGGGTCGCAGAATGATGACGGAAGCGAAGACGGAGACGGTAATGAGAGTGTGAACAGATAAAATTAAATGGAAAAATAGATGGCAAGCGGAGATATACTTTCAGATTTCGGCATCAATCTGCTTGAAGAAGAGATTGATGATGTGATTTTTCAGACCAACGAGTTCCTGACGGATGCCACCTTCACAGGTTCACAAGGCCCGTTTTGGTGGATTCTCCAGATGTGTATGGCACTCGCGGCCTTGTTTGCAATCGTCATGGCAGCAGGTATGGCGTACAAGATGATGGTCAAGAATGAACCGCTGGATATCATGAAGTTGTTCAAGCCATTGGCAATTTCAATTATCCTATGCTGGTGGTATCCTCCGGCTGACACGGGTATGGTAAACAGCGGAAGCAACTGGTGTGTGTTGGATTTCCTATCCTATATCCCAAACTGTATCGGCTCTTACACTCATGACCTGTACCAGGCAGAAGCCACACAGATAGAGGATAAATTTCAGGAGGTGCAGCAACTCATCTATGCAAGAGATACGATGTACACCAGCCTGCAAGCACAGGCGGATGTGGCACACAGCGGAACTTCCGACCCTAATCTGATAGAAGCCACTATGGAACAGACCGGGGTGGACGAAGTGACCAATATGGAAAAGGATGCAGCCAAACTTTGGTTCACTTCACTTACTTCCGGGATTGTTGTAGGAATAGATAAAATCGTGATGCTCATAGCCTTAATTGTATTTCGCATAGGCTGGTGGGCGACTAACCTACTAAACACATTATCACATTATAAATAAGCGAATTAATTCTTACTTTATTAGAATGGATAACAAAAAAGCAACAATGATATAATTTATTTGTACGTTGTAGCAAATGCTCTCATTTGAATATAAACAAATGTACGCATTAATGGAGATAATGCAGAAAAACCATGAAGCATATACGACTCACTGCCACTCTCCATTTGTAGATGTGTGAAAGTAACAATCCATTAATGGACAATAGGGTATATAAAGGACAGATTTCCCGTATATTCGTCTCCTTATTCCTGAATTATGAGCGTAAGTCACATAATTATGGAGAGATATCCACCCTTTAATGGGGAGAGCTGTCGGCAAATATTTGATGGAAATGCCCCGAAAATCACAGGAGAATAGCCATACAATGGGCTGATACACAATAATTATTGGATAAACGTGGTCTGCTCCTGCAAACAGCAAGTTGTCTTTTCGTTAAACGAAAACAGGACGGTTTAACGGCGGAAACGCCGCCAAACCGCCTCCCCCCAAAAAGCTCCGGAGTCGGCTTTGATTTTCCTTATGCCATCTCTATACATTTACTTTCCAATTACAGGATTTTTCTTGAATATCCCATAAATGAGCATATAATCCCTCATCTTTTAATAATTGTTCATGTGTCCCTTGTTCTATAATATTTCCACCATCTAAAACAATAATTTTATCAGCATCACTTATTGTTTTTAGTTTATGCGCTATAACTATAACAGTTCTACCTTGTATTAAAGAATTGATTGCATACTGTATTTCCACTTCATTTTCTGGATCTAAAGAAGCTGTTGCTTCATCTAATAAAATTACAGGAGCATCTTTTAATATAGCACGTGCAATTGAGATTCTCTGTTTTTCTCCTCCAGATAAGGTACATCCACCTTCACCTATCATTGTATCATATCCTTGAGGTAAATGTATTATAAAATCATGACATTGAGCTTTTTTAGCCGCCTCTATTATCTCATTATCTGTAGCATTCTCTTTACCAAATCGAATATTATTCTTTATGGTATCCTGAAATAAATATACGTCCTGAAATACCATTGAAATGCGTTGCATAAGTTTCTCAGGATCAATCTCTCGTATATTTTTGTTACCTAATAATATTACACCTTTATCAGGATCATAAAACCGAGCGCAAAGTTTCATCAATGTACTTTTTCCACTTCCAGAAGGCCCAACTATAGCAGTTAAAGAACCTTGTTTCATTGTAACACTTATATCATGTAGGATATATTTATCATTATACCCAAAAGATACATTTCTAAATATAATATCTCCTTGTTCCGGAGCATCTTGTGTTCCTGACATTTCTGGTTCATTTAGTAAATTCAAAATACGTTCACCTGCAATAGAATAATAACGGAATTCTGCAAGATTGATTAGTGCTAATGTTAGTGGGTCAAAAACTCTGGAGCCAACGATAAGGAACATCACAAAAATAGCAACAGAAAGTTTTCCTCCAATTAAAAGGTATGTACCACATAATATCATCAAAGTAAGTCCCATACGAAGAAGGGTTACAGACAACATGACAATAGGTCCAATCAGAGCTTCTGTTTTGATATTCGCACGTTTGAGATCATTAAATGCTTCCTGTAAACGGATGAACTTTATTCCAGTCATATTATATGCTTTGATAACACGTATACCTTGTAAATATTCTTCCATTCTGCTACTGGCACGTATTTTAGCCAGAATTTGAGTTTGCCCTAGTTTCTTTTGAATACTAGAAGTGAAAATAAGTATTAAAAAAGAAATAGGAAGGGATAAAAACATAGCAATAGACATCTGCCAATCTACGAACAATAAACCTAAAAAAGCAAAAATAGGCATGACCAGTGCACCAAGCAATTGAGGAAGATGGTGCGACATCCCTTGTTCTGTCATAGCAAAATCAGTTATTAACATGGAAGATAATTCTCCAGAATCTTTTTTATAAAGAAAACCTAATGACAACTTGCGTAAATGTTCGGCTAAAGCAATACGACCTTCTGCACTAATATTGTATGCTTCCCGGAAATTTGCATTATAGGATTTCTTTTCTCCAAAAATCATAAAAATTATGTATACAAACATTATCACAATCAGCCCCCATAATTTAGATATGTTTAGAGGAGTTCCAGTTCCATCAAAAGCTTTAAAAAGGGTATTTATAACTTCTATTGAAAGACAAAAGGGAACTATATTTATAAAGTTTGCAAGCATTGTATACCCCACAGGCTTGTATAAACGTTTGGTTTGTCCTATAGTAATATGTTTTATAGCCTTTGTAATCATATTATTTCATTTTTTTTAGATTTAACTTCCAGTTATGTGCATTTATATAAGCATTCCACATATTTTTATATATGCCTGTAGTAACATGAAGTTCGTCATGTCTTCCTTTTTGAACTAAACATCCTTCCTTAAAAACAAGAATTTGATGAGCAGAGGTGATAGAAGACAATCTATGAGCTATGATAATAACAGTTTTACCTTTTATTAACTTTTGTAAGGCCTGTTGTATTTTATATTCATTTTCTGGGTCAGCAAAAGCTGTTGCTTCATCTAATACTAAAATAGGAGAATTTCGTAAAATAGCCCTAGCTATACAAATTCGTTGTGCCTCTCCTCCAGAAAGAAAAACGCCTCTCTCTCCGACAATCGTATCATATCCTTTAGGAAGACTTCGAATAAAATCATCACATTGGGCAGCTTGAGCAGCTTGTATAACATCCGATAAACTAGCTTGAGTATTTCCTGCTGTAATATTGGCATATATGGTATCATTGAAAAGAAACGTATCTTGGAATACAAAAGACACGATCTCCAATAATTGGGGTGAGGAAATATTTTTTATGTTTATTCCCCCTATTAAAATCTCTCCAGAGGAAACATCCCAAAAGCGAGGAATGAGATTGGCTATTGTTGACTTCCCTGACCCAGAAGGTCCAACCAGAGCTGTTACTTCACCTTGTCGAGCGATAAAAGAGATATCCTTCAGCGCTTCTGTCTTTGTCATATTTTCTCTATCTTCGTAAGCAAAACTTACATTTCTGAATTCAATATCATACGTCTGAGGTATTTGAGGAACAACTGGTTCACATAGTTTTTTTTCCTCAAATATTTTGTCTATACGTTTTACTCCTTCATTAATTTCTACAGTTCCTGAAGCTAAAAATGCGAGTTTATATACAGGGGAAGCTACTCCGGGCCCCATCACGATGAAAAAAAGATAAATTGCAGCTAATGAGATGTTTTTAGGATCAGAGGTCATTATTAATATTCCTACAGGAAGAATAAACGTGACTATTGAATTCAACAGAATAATAAATGCAATTATACCATTTTGATAGTTATTACAGCATTTTAAAGCAAATGTTTTATACGCTTCGATTTCGGCATTGAACTGCCGAAAAGAACGTATACTTTGTCCAAATATCTTTATAATTGGCATACCTCTCACATATTGAACAGCTGAAGCACTCATGCGTTCTTGGACATCAAAATAGATTTTCGTAAGTGCAGTAGCTCTTTTCCCTACAAAATTAGAAAATTGCATTCCTATACTTAAAAGTATGCATAATAGAGCGGTGAATGCCATCCAACCATTTAAAGAAAAAAAGATAATAAACATAAAAGTTATGGTTGCAAACACATTCACCAAATCGGGAATAGTGTGAGCTATAAAATGCTCTATTTTTTCGACATTTTGTTCCATGATTTTCTTTATACAACCGATAGATGTCGAATTTAAATATCCCAAAGACAACTGACCTATATGCTCTGAAAGTTTTATTTTTAACCCATATAAAATACGAAAGGCGGCTATGTGAGATAACATTAATCCCGCATACAAAAATAGTACACCCACAATCAAAGCAATAAAAGCAAGCCACCCCCAACTGATCATTAGCTCAGAATCTATCGTAGATAAATCAGAAGCATGAACAAGCAATTCCTTTAATATTTCATATATAGACCAAAATGGTATAAGTATACATAATGCACTTATAGCGGAAAATAACCCGGAGAAAAGCAATAAACTTTTTTTTTCTCCCGCAATTTCCAGTAACCTAGATAATCCTTCTTTTTTCTTCATTATTTATTTAAATATATATTGTCGTAGTTAGACAAATATTTGTCACAATAATTACCAAGTAAAAAATAGCAAACAGCCATAATTCCTGATTCATATAAGCTGGAGTTTTTTTAGCATATTCTTCATATTCTTTCTTGAAATGTATACATAATGAATATTTATTTTCTATATATACAATTACAAGATTAATACATATATAAATTATATATAAACATAATGTATGTATGGCTCCAAGCAGAAGAATAAAACTTAAATGACAAAATAGATCTCCCATTATCATCGGATTTCTCACTTTTTTATAGGGACCTTCCGTTATTAACTTTGAAGGATGCAAAAACCTATCTTTGGTTGCTTGCAGATTACAATTTACCACTTTAGTACCCCAAACAGACATAAAATATCCAATTAATGCAATAAGGATAATATTGTAAAGAACATTTTCCAACAGTATTACTTTTATGTCAAACAAAGAAAAAATGTTTAGTTTGAAGCGAGGTTGATTTAAGAAGGGCATAATATACCAAAGAATAGATATAAAAAAGCCCGAATAATACATTAATGTATATCTATTATTGCAAGATAAATCTAGTGTTTTAGACATATATTTACGATTCCCAACCTTAAATGCTATATAATAAGGAATCAACCAAAGAAATGAAATTATGGCCAAAATAATTTGGGTGGCCCAGCTAAAATAAATCATATTATTTTTGTATAATTTAAAAAATTACAAATAACCAACAATGCCATAAATAAAACTATAAATAATAGTTTTTGATCAAGGAGAACAGGGGTTTTCTTTCTATAAACTATAAGTTCTGATTTATAATATGGTTCTAAAGAATACTTAACCTGTATTTTTATCATAAAGAGATCTATAAATACATATATAGGGAATAAAATGCAAGTGTAGATTCCACCTGTTAATAACACCAAAGAAAAATGTCCTAATATATCCCCTATGATCATTGGATGTTGAACTCTTGCATATATTCCTTCTGTTAACAATTTACTTGGGGCATAAAATGCACTTTTAGTAGCTTCAATATTTTGAGAAACAGACTTTTTACCCCAAATGCCAAAGAAATATACAAACAACAGAAAAGAAACTGGAATATACAAAACATTAAAAAAACAAATTCGCCATTTAACCAGTCATATATTCCATGCATCCTTGGTTGCTCTATAAAGGGTAATACATACCATATGAGTGCTGGATAAGTGCTCATAAAATATAACTTTTCCGGAAGCTTTGATTGTTTTTTTAATTGAGAATTATGTTTTTTGTAACCTAGTAGAAATGCGTAATAATAAACAATTAATCCACTTAATGAGATCAAACTAATTACTATGTGAATTATCAACTTTGTATTCATTGCTGTATTTTATTATTTTTATCTGTATTTAAATAAGTATTTTCTTCTATATCATTTTTCGAAGGCATTTTTACAGCTATAATTCCTGCAAAATTGTGCCATTTAATGAAAGTATCCATACATTGAAAACCGACATCAGATAGTAGACTCAAATTCTCTGTAAGACTCAATGGAATCAAAACGCCTCTCAAACTTTGAGCCTTTTTTATAACTTGTTGTTCATTCAAACCATTTTCTTGCTTAAAATCCCAATACAAGTCATTCCATATATCCTCAAACAGTGAATTTTCCGCCCTTATTTTCTCTACAAATATAAAAGCTCCACCTTCTACTAATCCATTATATATCCGTTGTAAGACTTTTTTTCTTTTCCATAAAGGTAAAAACTGTAACGTATACAATGATAAAACTAAATCTATATTAGCAAATTCATTTATTTCCTCTATATGTTGTTGTAGAAATTGAACTAATTCGCTACTACATTTTTTTCTTGCAATCTCTATCATTGGTAAACTTTCTTCGACTCCGATGAATCTCACATTCTTTTTTCTTGAATGCTTTTGTAATAAAAGAGAAATGGTTTCTCCTGTAGAGGAACCTAAATCATATACAACACTATTGTCTCTAATAAACCATTCACTTATTTCGATAACAGCCTTTTGTACTTCCTCGTACAATGGGACACTTTTTCTTACATGAGTGTCGAAATGTTGTGATACTTGTTCATCAAATTTCCATTCTCCTGGAATTGATGTTATCAAATCATCGACTAGCCCTTCTTTATTTCTCATATATCCTCCTTTTAAATATATAATTAATTCCTACAATATTTAAAATCTCAACTAATACTACATATAAAATAAATAGAGGTTTATACAACTCACTAAAGTTTCCCCACACAAAGAAACCTAAGAAATAAAGAAAAGAGAAAATGAGAATCGCTTTAGATAAATTCATAAAAAAAAGAATCCTATTACTGATATAATATATAATAATAGAAGAGAAAGCAGTAAAACCACTTATCATTCCAAATGTATATTTATCATAAGGTGAAACTGTAGAATAAGAAATATTGAACATTATTTTCCAAGTCTGTTCGGGGACTAAAATATTTACAATGTTCAATAGCAATACTCCTGCCTGCACTTGGAATAAACAACTTAAAACGGGAAGTTTTTGTTTCTTTGGTGCTATACCATTAATACTATGATTTAAATAAAATATGAAACTTCCAATTATAAGCCAAATAAAAGGTTCATAATCTGATGATATATGTACAATCCCTGTTTGAAGTTTTAGCAAGTACATAAAACCACCCATAAATGCGACTAAGAAAGAACAGAAGCTAATAAGTCCTTTATATTTTTCGATATTTCTAAGAAAGAGAAAATAAATACAGAAAAAACCGAAGAACAAACATTCTTCTCGAAACAAGACAATTGTCAAGTCTGATGGTATATCATGGATTCCCATGTAAGAGTGAATTACATCCCATGAGAAAAATATCCAGGGAAAACCAGTGAAACATGCTATGGCACATAACCACAACATACACACAAGAATTTTCTTTTTAATTTTTATGTTCATAATATGAATATTTTATTCCGTAAAAGTCTAAATCCGACATAAAAGATTGGCAATTCAAAGAGTCACAAAGACAATTTAATCCTATTTTTGTTTTACCTTCTAAAATGTATTGAGTAGTAATAACAGCAGGTAATGCAGTATATAATAAATTATTTTTTGTATATAAATAGTAAAAGGTATCTATCTTTCTTTCTGGCTCTATTTTAGAAACTTGACAAATTACACTTCCCCACTTATTCTCTTTCTTAACGAGACGTTGATAATCATCTTGCAACATAAGTGTTGCTTTATTTAAATTATGTTTATAAAAGATCTTTATAAACATAAACTTCCCCATTGAGATATAGTCATTTAGCATAATGAATGTTGATATCTTTCTTATTTGTTTTAAAGAAGTAGCCAACTGAGTTAATTGTTCGTCAAATGATGGCATACATATTTTTTTATGTCCAATGAAAGGAAAAAATTTGTGATGTGTATATCGAAAAGGAGACACCTGTATTTCCTTTCCATGAGAATAAACATAGGAACGTGTTTTTCCCATAGATGATGCTGCCAGATCATAAGTTGAACTATATGACCAATTATCAACAGCACCATAATAGATATTAAAATTAGTATTTTCTGGGCTGTTTAAATGAGTCTCTATAATAGTTTTAGAAAATACGCCTGAAATACCAGGCATCCAACCAACACCTATAATAAAGCAAAGTTTCTGAGCTTCAATGCTTTTTTCATATGGTTTTAATAAATCACGCAAAATGCCATATCCTCCTATATCGATGTAGTGGCAATTATTTCTTAATGCATGTAAGGCAATCTTGTCATTTATTTTAAATGAAGGTCCAACAGCATTAATAACCAACAAACATTGAGAACAAAAATTATCCAATTCTACATCATTGTTATAGTTCATTTGGTTATACTTAAGTCGCTCACTATTATAAAATGTAGACATAGATATTTCTTTTATGGATCTCCTACCACCAATTAAAACATGGAAGTGAGTTTGTAGTTGTAATAAATATTTAACTATAATAGAACCAATTGTTCCAGTTCCACCTATTATTCCTATATATTTATTATAAACCATAATACTATTCCTCTATAGATATATTTATGTTGTTGTTTTTTAATATTTCGTTTAACATGTGCAGATTGATATTTATGTCTTCAAAAGTAAAGATGCCAGGCATAATTGGTATACATCCTTTTATTATCGAGAGCACAATTACCGCACAAAATACTCCTGTTAATCTAAATGAGGAATCTGAGTGCAATAAACATTTTACAATAGAATTTTGATTTCTTACATAAGTACATACTATCACAGATTTCTCGTTTTTCTCATTTTTCTCCAATTGCCCCTGTTGTTTATTGACCATTTTACAAATCAATTTTCTAATAAAAGAGCTCTTTCTTAGTAAGGGAACTATGCCCATAGGAAGATTTTGCAGATGAAAAGCACAATCAAAATTTTGTAGTTCTTCAAATCGACTAGCTCGTTGTATAGTCCTTATTTCAGGACTAGAAAAGAATATTAATGGCATATTGGAATGAAAACGATCAAAAGTAAAAGTTCTATCTGAATGATATTTAGTTGGTTTTATTCTTCGGATTTCCCTTTCTGAAAGGAGCATCAGGTCATCTTTAAAACCCTCAAACATATTGATTATTGAAGCTGTTCCAGAAACAACACCTGCTCCAAAATAGATTCTCAATTCGGCTTCTAAAACTAGTTTTTTTTAATTGTTCTGCAGCATATTCTAGCATGAAAGTTGTCAACCCTGGACATAATCCCATTCCTGTAAAAATTGTTCCCCGAAAATTTGTTATGTTCTCATTTTTTATTTCTAGTACACGTCCACTATGTCCATAGTCATCATTAATATCAACACATATTACGTGATTTCTTAAACAAATTGTATAAATATCTGTTCCTACACATGAAAAAGGACCAAGTGCCAAAATTATAATATCAAATTGTTTAATAACAGATTCTATATTTTGGGTATCATGTATGTCCATTTTTATGAACTTTACTTTCTTCTCTGATATCTTATGAATACCTCTTGATGCTATAAATAATTCACAAATATCATGATAATGTAGCAAGTAATCTGTAATAAATTGTCCCGCAATCCCTGTGCCACCAATTACTAAAACTTTCTTTTTAGACATAAATTTCTATCTTTTTTTAAGCTTATCCAACAAATTATATAATACAGAGTGATCCCCAAACTAAAAATGCCTGGTAGTAAGCATTCGGTCTTGGGAATTATCCAAGTGACAATAGATAAAATAATTGTTAGTATAACAGGGTTCACAACTATAGACCATCGAGGAACTATAGCTTTGGATGAAAAGTTACTAAATCCAACAATCAGCCAGGTCACTGGAAGTAGAATAAACATAAAGGGGAAAAAAGGTATATTAGATCCTGTTAATAATTGCCAATCTATATTTGTTTGCATTATCATTTTTGATGTACCAATACTATATATTATGGCATAGCTGTAATGATAAAACCCCAACATCAATAAAGAATAAGATATACAGAATGTATTAATAAGCGCAAGCTTTTTATTAACTTTACACATTGTTGTGTATATGAAGTATGTCCCTAATATCCAAAAAGGAAAAGTAAAAATACATCCAAAAGATGATAAATTTAAAATAGTTTCTTCTAAAGAAAGTAGTCTTGAAACAAAATAATCTGTTTCAACAGTTTTCATCTGTACTAGATAGTCGCAGGTTGTGATAAATAAACCTGAGATTACACTTATAATGATTATACAGTCATAATTACGATTGTTCATTCCATAAAAATTAAAAAGCTGCCGGAATCTTTTAGCTTCCGGCAGTCTTTATTTATTTTAAATATTGAATTTTGAAGGGATTACCTTCTGTTTTTATCTTTAAAGGTTCATACTTATCTTCTTTATAGTTGTAAAGATAATAACCTGTTCCTTGAGTAGAAGCCATCCCGAACACCATATAGTCTCCTGCTTTACATTGACTACATGACCAACCCGTAGTTCCGTCAAAGTTCATTTTTTTGACAGTTTTATTATAAACATCTATTTCAAATGTTTGCATTGATTTGTCATTTACATAATCAGGTGGATTACTAACATATCCCGGAACATTGAAATATCCATATAGCTTACCATTTCCTGTATATGTTTTGCTATAAATATAATTTGCTTTATTACCCTTTATGTCCGGTATACTAATTGTTTCTATTGGGAAATAGTATGACTGATCAAAGTCTGTTTCTCCTTTCTTTATACGCAAGAAACCTTCTGTACAGTTTGCAAAATATCCGAAGCCTCCTACACAATAAATATAAAGATCGCCTTTTTCATCAATGAAAGGATCACCTGAATACTCATAAGCGGTTGCCATTGTAGCTCTATTATCAGATATCATTTTAATAGGCTTGTCTGTCTTTGTATCAATCAAAAGTACATAAGCTCCAGTATTAGGGTTAAACTGGGACTTATCTTGAGCTAATCCTACATATAAAATACCATCTCTAATAACCGAAGCACCAGGTTCAGGATTTTTATCACCACTTTCTTTCCCAATTGCATATTCAGATAAATCTATTTCACCTGTTTTTTGCATTGTCGTAGGATTTATTATATACAATTTTCCCAATCCTACGCATGATATATAAGCTTTTTCTTCTGAATCAAATGTAAGGAATGCAGGAAGAGAACCGGAAGGGAGAATCATCGTTTCTTTTTCTTGAATTAGCAAACCATTCTCGACTCTGTACTTATATAAACGGGCATTCATCGATTCTAAGACATAAATGTTACCCCCATAAGTAAAAAGAAAAGATTCTTTTGCAAAGACCAAAGAATTTTGTGTACTTGTCTGTTCTACATTTAAATCTTTAAATAGACTAACATAAGCATTATCACCCACCGTGACACTATGAACAAAACTCATATCGTCTTCTTCATCTGTTGGAAACGGATCATCTTTACTACATGAAATAAAACTTAAAAAGGTCGCTAATAGCGACAATAAAAACCATTGATTTTTCATTTTTTTTATTTTTTTAGTTAAAATAATTATTTATAATATTACAAACTCATCGCTCCCCCTGAAGATTCATCACCAAACCAATTAAATCGTAATTTAATTTTAAAAGTACGACCTTGTAAAGGCTTTTTAAATTCCATATAGCTCTCCTTGTTGAATATATTTTCAACTTCAAACCCTAATGATACTTTATTTTTCCAAATAGATTGCTGGAATCCTGCCGTAAAAAGATGACTACGAGGAATTAACCATTTCTTTCGCTGTTCTGGTAAGTTACTCATTTGCCAACTCCAATCAAAATCATGAACGTAAGATGCGTCTATATAGATTCTAGATATTTCATGTTTCCCAAGTAATCCCTCTGTATGATACTCTAAACCATAGTTAAAATAAAAACGAGGAATATTGGGTACCTGTTTATCATAAGTCGGGTTTTTCACACTTTGGTCATTAGTAGTCCATTTTAGCTTATCCCGAATATCTTGATAGGTTAAGTTAAAATAACTATAAAGCTGTGGAGTCACATCTATTTTTAAATCAAAATCTCCCCCCATGATCTGAGTCTTACCCAAATTCGTATAAATCATTCGTATATCAGCAGGAAATAAACTTATCATATCTGTTATATACATATAATATAAATTTGTCTCTAACTGAAAACGACTTAACCCCATAAAATTACTTTTATCCATGATTAACCCTAAATTTATATTATTACTTATTTCGGGATTTAAATCAACTGAAGGCTTTACTGTCACTCCGTCTCCAAACAATTCTTCCGTATCAGGAAGCCTCACGTTATGTGATAAGGAAAATTTACCTCTCACCCCTTTGAAAAATTCATAACTGATTCCTTCACTTATTCCATAGTAAAAATTGTTTATTTTTGTTTTTTTCGGTTCTTTCTTAACACTTTCAGATTCATCTACAATTTTATCACTTGTTCTATATATTCCAGAATTTAAATAGTATAGACTGAACATTAAAGAGTTTTGAAGTTTGTTATTACGTGAAGAATACTCATGTGCTAACCCCAAAGTATTTCCCTTCATATTACTGGGAAAACCACTAGGGTCAAAACCAACATATTCTGCTGTATAATCATCCTTAGGTCTATACCTTGAATATGTGAATTGATTGTTAAGATTAAAGGTATGTTGCTTTAACTTGTATTTTAAATTCAATTTATGTCTGATTTCAAATTGTTTGTCATCTGAATAGTTTAATAAATTATCATCAGTTTCTCCCATTGTATTTGTTATGGTTCCATCCCATTGCCGTTTTGTTCTAGCGGTATCAACCAAATGCGTATGAATGATTGGAGTTACTAGACCTGACTTGAATTCAAGGTTTTTAAATAAGAAATTCTTCTTCTCTAAAGTTAAAGTAGGCATAATGTTTGTCCCATGTGTATGAGAAAAACGTGAATCAAAATCTAAGGCCTGAATTCCCTTTTTATTGTTATAAAAAGCACATTCTAATTCAATCTTATCAAACCAGAATTTTGTAAATGTTAAACCTACATTATACATTGTGGACCTATAATAATCATTATTTCTTATTACTTCTTGGTAGGCACTTGAAGGTAAATTTGTTTCAAAAACAGGATAAGTCATTTTATAATTATTATCCGATTTATTATGAAAAAAACCTCCTCCAATTTGAATCCCTGGTTTTTCAAACATTTTTTTTACACTGACTAACGTTTTGGAAGTACCAAATGAAGCAAACTCCTGAGTAAAGCCTACCAAGTCACACTCGTCCTCTCTTGTAACAACATTAATCGCTCCTCCCAGACCATCACTGCCATATTCAGCAGGAACTATTCCTTTATATATCTCAATATATTTAATGGCATCAATAGGTATGTCGTTTATATCAAATGAACCATCGGGGCTATTTAAAGGAAAACCATCTATATAAATAGCTACTCTTTTTCCTTCCAGACCATGTATGGACATTTTAGAAGAGCTACCCAAACCTCCGGATTTTCTAACTTTGATTCCAGAAGTACGAGTAAGTACTTCTTCAATTCCAGTTGAACGACCTCTTAATTTTGCTCCATCAACAACCGTTACAGCCATAGGACTTTTACGTATATGATTTATTTCTGCCTGCTGTGAGGATGCTTTTACCACGACCTCATTCAACACTTCTGTACTTTCTTCCAAAAAGAAATTTTTAGTTGTATTTCTATTTACAGTAACAGACTGTTTTATTGTTTTGTATCCGATAAAAGAAACCTCTACAAGATACGTTCCGTTTTGAGGTAATTTTATTCTGTATAACCCATTATCATTTGCATTATCTCCAACCTGATTTTTTCGTATATATACAGAAGCTCCTACAACAGGTTCATTTGTCTTTTTATCTACGATTCGACCAGAAAGAAAAACTTGTGCCCAAGATATCATAGGGAAACAACATATTCCCATAATGACTAAAATTGTTTTTACTTTTCTACACAACATAGGTTTATAATAAAATTTTTTTTTAACATGCATATTATAGTTACATTGGAAGCTTTAGATACATTTATCGTGTCAATATCAATCCAATTGCATAATTTACTATATGCTGTATAATATGCCTTTAGAATAGCTTCTTTACGTGAAAAAATGTCAATAGGAGAAAATTCTTTCTTATCTATACACGCTATCTCTTGGGGTGTACAAAAAAGAGAATATTCCTTTTTTGATAATATCGTCGTTTGATCTTCAATATCTACTCCAATACCCTTATACCTCTTTTTCTTTCCAACAGCAGCAACTGCTATTGCATCTTTATGAGATATAGAACCAACTATGTCAAATGGCCATATTGGTTCACCATCTCTTCCTTTTAAAATGGGAACTATTTCCTTTTGTAAAGTCTGTAAGGCACGATGTGCGGCACAACGTCCCAAAATATAAGTTTTAAGACGTATTTCAGACCATTCTCTTTTAATGAATATTTTTTCCTCATTAAAGAGATTATCTGAAGTAGCAAAAGGACTATCTTCCACAATTTCTACTGCTATATCGGAAAAGGGTAATACAAGCATATTTATACATGCAATTCTATATAATTCATTATCAACTTAGCTAATTCCGCATGATATTTTGTAATAAGAACATGCCCTCCTGGCAATTGGTGGAAAGAAACTTTCTGAAAGTAATTATTCCATAGATGTTGATTGTTTCGAATTGTAGGCTCATCCTCTCTACCGACGATGGAACATAATGGGGTTTTCAATTTACAATCAAGAAACTTGTAATTTACCATTGCTACAGTATTCATTCTCAACTCATGCAAATATTCATGTTTTTCTTCATCTGATAAAGTTGCGATCAATTCTTCATTCAACAGATCTTTTGCACGTGAATAATCCAAAAGGGCATTATCGTCATTTGAAAAGAATTGCATTAAGTCATCACGCAATGTAGGAGGAGTTCCACCAATCATTATAATACCCTGTATCGGAATATTTTCTTGTTCAAATCGTTTACAGATATCATAAGCAATATAGCAACTGTAAGAATATCCCATGATAAACAAAGGAATCTCTTTATCAGCCTCTTTCAGTTCATTGGCTAATAGCGCACCAACTTCTTCTACAGAGGACTTTATCTCACGTCCATCTCCATGTCCCGGATATTGTACTGTATATAAGTTGATTTCTCCGGTAAAATCCCCAGAAAATGTACTATACATACCAGGGGTTCCTGCTGCATATGGAAGACATATAAGTTTTGCATATGGAGTAGAAACCTTTTTCATACAAATGAGATTCTCAACTTTATTATTCTCTATTTCTTGTTCAAGCAGTTCGGCTATCGTAGGTTTATCGAATAAATCTTTTAATTTGATGTTGGTTAATCCGACCTCCTTTAATTCTTTTATTAACCTTACAGATCGGATAGAGTCGCCTCCTATATCCCAGAAATTATCAAATACACCTACCTCTGGTATCCCTAATACCTTTTCCCAGATTAAGGTTATTTGTTTTTCCCTTTCATTCCTTGGACCTACAATATCCCTTTTAACAAAATTTTGTTTCTGATTCGCAATATTGGGTAATTGCTTCTTGTCTGTTTTTCCATTGGCAGAAATTGGAATCTGCTCTATTCTAGCCATTGCGGAAGGTAACATATAGTGAGGTATCTTCATTTGCAGAACAGACATTATATCCTTGTATTCTAAATCACAATTATTTGCTGTAACATAAAAAGCTACAACTACAGGCTGTTTGTTTACATCATATTGAATCTCTGCACAAGCCTCTGTAATACCTGATACTTTTAATAAAGCATTCTCTATTTCTCCTAATTCAATTCTATACCCTCTGACATTTACTTGAAAATCTTTACGTCCTACAAATACAATATCGCCAGTTACAGTCATCTTTACAACGTCTCCTGTATTATATACAATTCCTTCATGAGTAATAGGATTATTGATAAATACAGATTTCGTTTTCTCTTCTTTATTCAAATAACCACATGACACTCCCTCGCCTCCAATATAAAGGATACCAGGAACTTCTGGTAGTGTATATTCTAAATTATCATTTAATACATATACTTGTGTATTATAAATCGGTTTCCCTATTGGAACTATATTTAAATGACATTTGCCGTCTTCTTCAATCGGGATAGGATAAAAAGTGGAAGCCACCGTTGTTTCTGTAGGGCCGTATTCATTAATAAATTTGTGCAAAGGATAATTTTCTAACCACCTGTTTATATCCGAAACATTGATAATTTCAGCACCCAGCATAATAGTCATATTGGGTGATAGGTTTACAGGTCTCTCCAAAAATCCCAACATATTTACCAACATTGAAAAATGAGAGGGAGTTACATTCAAAAAATTGATTTTTTCTTCATCTATAAAATACAGAAGTTTCTCTATATCTTTAGTTGCATTATCGGAAAGAATGTGTAAAGAAGCTCCGGCAATGAAAGGTAGCCAATTAGAAGTAACAGTCATATCAAAGGAATACGATGTTATTAAAGCAAACCTGTTATTACAGTTTACATTAAACGCTTCTTTCTCATAATTCAAAAAATTGGATACATTTCTATGCCTAAGCATTGTACCTTTAGGTTGTCCTGTTGAACCAGAAGTATAAATCATATAAATCAAATCATCAGGAGTATTACAAGGTACTATATTATCCATAGATTGACTATTTATATCATTTACGGTGTATCGACGATATGTATCAGGTAAAGGAATAGAATCATCATCAAGTAACACACAATGTTTAATGTTGGGGGTATATGAACTATTAATATTGTCTACATGTATTCCTTGAGTTACAAGAACTTCTGCTCCACAGTCATTTATCATATACTGTATTCTATCCGAAGGATAAGAAGGGTCAATTGGCACATACGCCCCACCTGCTAAAAGAATTCCAAGTTGTACTATAGGCAAATCAAGCGTTCTGTTCAGTAATAAAGCAACCTTAGAATTTCGTACCACTCCAAGAGAACGTAAGAAATGCGCCATCTGATTAGCTTTTTTCCAAAACTCTGTATAAGTTAAAGAAACTCCTTGATAAGAGATCGCCTCTCTATTAGGATACAAATCTACAGTATTACTGATCTGTTCATATATTGTTTTAAGAGGATAAGCATGTTCTGTTTTATTTGTTTGCTCCAATAATTTTATATAGAAGAGAGGGAGTATATTTGAACATGAACGCTCTTCGTATCCCTTAGTGTTTGTATCATCTACCAATTGGTTAAGCATAGACGTGAATTGTTCAGAAAGTAGTTGTATGTATTCCGCATCAAATAGCTCACGAACATAATTCCAATCAAAACACCATTTATTTTCCCATGTATACATAACAAGGTCTATATAAGTACCAGGTGCACCTGTCTGTACTTTAGGCGCACCAATTGTCAAATATCTAGATGAATGACTGATACCTTTGGGAAGCATATTGATAGAATTACTAAAAATAATTGCACTCAAAGAGCTTTGTTTTAAGCCTTCCTGTTCTGCGATTTTTCTGGACAATTCTATTGAAGATATTGGATACTCAAGCATGGTTCGTACAAATTGTTCTATCTTACGTGCAATAGAAACAATCGGTTCTTGTGGAGATGTTTGGATACGGACAGGGAAAATATCAAGAAAACTACCTATTATATTTTTTGTCATTAGGTAAATGCTGTTCCCTGTTAAATACAGGCATGTTGATAATGAGATCATTTTGTCCAGACCACAAATTCATCAGTTTAAAATAGCATGCCATAAGTAAGGAATTAAGGCATATACCAGAAGTATGAGAACTGATTTCAAGAACTTTATTCATCAATAAAGAATCCAATTCCGTATGTAAGGTATTAAAATGGACTTTATTTATTAAAGATGGCTGACATTTCGTGGGAATAGATATTTTCTCTGGTAAATCTTTAAACACCTTTAGGGCAAAATCCATTGCATTCTGATATCGCTTTGTTTGCCTTCTGAATCTCTCCACAAAAACATAGTCAGAAAAAGTTAGACCTTTTTCTTGTTCAACAGTTATTTCTTTACCAGCGATAAACTGATCATAAGTTGATGTTAATTCTTGAAGGAATTGAAAAAAGCTGAAACCATCAATTATCTGGTGATCAATATGTATAATTAATTCATGTTCATCTTCCCCTGTTTTATAAATATTACAATAGAATAAAGGATACTCTTTAAGGTCAAATCTGTGATCATGATCTTTTTCGTCCTTTTGTAAAAAGAATGTTTCCTGTTGTTCTTTGTTCATTGAAGTTATATCTTCATAAGAACTTTTAAATGTCGGATATTCAGGAAGAGTTATCATCTCAGGTTTATCCGACTCTTCGGAAAGAATAGAATGTAACAATGGATGACAGTTAATAATGTGATTTAACGTCTTGTCCCAACATGCTGGATCAAAAAAACCTTTCAATTGTGTCCGACAAATGATATAACAACTTAATCCTGTCGGTTCATTACGGATAAAACTTTTACTGTGATAGAATAATGTTTCTTGGAAATCCATTAACGGAAAAGAATACCCCTCTGGAGTTGCATAGCGTTCCTTAATGGTTTGTGCTATATCTCGTATACAAGTTTTATCTTTTATATCATCTAATGTTATTTTATCAAAAACTTCAGTTAAGCGCTTCATCATTTGATATACAGCGGCAAAAGAAGTCACTTTAGTTATAATATTTTCTGTATATTGTATTTCTAAAGAGGGAATTCCTATTTCTTCGCTGATAAACTCTCGAACTAACAGTTCATATTCATTTAAAGGAGATTGAAGTTCTTTTAATAAATATTGTTCAAGATAATGTTTTTGAGAGACTAAGGTCGGATATTTATAGAAGAAACTATTTTCTAATTTAATATTTAACAGTTCTTCAAGTTTAGAAACAGCCATCATACTGCGTATTGAGTCTCCTCCTAAAGAAAAGAAGTTATCTTCTATATGAATGAGGTTTGTTTTTAAAACTTCTGACCATATTTTTTTGAGAACCAATAAATAATCCATATTATGAGATTCTTTGTTTAGTTTTACAATTGATTTATTATACTGTCCTTGCTCAAAATACTTTGCCATAGATCGACGTTTTATTTTAGAGCTAGAAGTTCTGAGTATTTCTCCTTTTTTTATCTTTATAGAGTATTCTGGAGCAAATCCAACTTTGTCTGCTAGAAATGCGTTACATTCATTTATTAATTGTCTTATTTGTTCTTCCGACATTTTTCTTGATAATACAAAGAAATGAAGTACAATTTCACGATTTTCTGTAGAAGAATAAAAAGATGTAAATACAGTTTTTTCAATTGAAAGACCAAATTTCTCTAAGACACAATTTTCTAAATCAAAAGGATGAAAGTTTTGTCCATTTACTATAATTGTTTCCTTTTTTCGACCTACTATATAAAGAATATTGTTATAATCAAAAAAGCCCAAATCTCCTGTACTTAACCAACCGTCTTTTAATACTTCATCTGTTGATTGTATGTCATTATAATAACCAGACATGACACAAGCGCCTTTTACTTGAATCTCTCCTAAATTTAAATTATTTTGAGGAATACCGTCTTTAACAATGCGTACTTGTAAGCCTGGTAATATTCTACCTGCACTAACAAATTCACAAAAATCTTGTTGTTTATCGACTAATTTGATAATCCCTTCATAGAACGCCTCTCTATTTATTCTTATATTTTTATTTCCATAACCCGGTAAACAGGAAGAAACAATCAATGTTGTTTCAGCCATTCCATATGAAGGGCGGAATGCATTTCGATTAAACCCAAGTTGAAAAAGGGGGGATAATCGGACGTATAAATTAGATGGAACCATTTCTGCTCCAATTGAAAGAGTCTTCACTTGAGATAAATCCAATTCTTTTATGTCATTAGATTGTTCTAACTTTTGAATTAACAAATCCAATCCTGAAGGTGTCGTACCGCCACAAATACTTACTTGATATTCGGAAATTTTCTTTAGAAAAATCAAAGGATCTCTTAAAAAGGAAAAAGGCTCTATTTTTATTTCTGTAATTTGGTTATACAAACAAACCAAATGATTTCCAAATAGACCATAATCATGAAAATATGGCATCCAGTGAATCAAAGTATCTTCAGTTGTAATTTCATCCGCAAGAGTTTTTATTTTCAAATTAGTTAAAATATTGTTAAAACTAAGCATGACTCCTTTGGGTGCCCCTGTACTTCCTGATGAAAACTGAATAACACATAAATCTTTACTATCTCTTTTAGGTATGTGTAAAGAATAATCTTGCAACAAATCCAATTGTTTCATAATATCTTCAACACACACAGCTTTATGAAATGAAGATTTATAATATTCAAATAGATTAATATCATTTGTTATAAGTGTAACTACACCTAATATATCAATTGCATTCTTTAGGCGTTCAAAAGCAATAGAGTTCTTATTACTGAATTGTACAGAAGGCATTAAAACGGGTATACAACCTGCCATAACACATCCCCAAAATAATAATATAAAATTTTCGGATTTTTCAACAGAGATTATTATCTTACTGACAGGCTTTACTTGATAGTAAGATTTTAAAATAAAAGCTATTTTTCTAGATTTTTCTCGTAACTCTGAATAAGTTAGAAAAAGATCACATTGACTATTATTTACAATAACAATTCCTTTTGTCGGCACTTTATGTGCTGCTTCTTCCAACAATTCATATAGGTTTTCCATCTTGCTTTATTTTTTGCCCGCAAAGTTCGTTTGTTTAGCTAAATCCATCAATACCAATTATTAGGTATTTTTAATAAATTGTTGTATGCATATAATATTACTTAAATTATATATTTCTATTTATTGTGTGTAGCTATCGTATTAGTAGTCAGTTGATATTAATTTATATTAGATTGTTATACATAATCATTTATGATAAGGAAATATTACCTACAAAGGGGTATTATATGTATTTTTACCTTCCTATTTTTTGTAAAATGATAAGTTCTTTATATCTCATAAATAACTATTGCTTCTTTATTAAGACCTAGAAATCATCACATTTAATATATTACTGATACGCAATGCTCTAAAAATATTTAGTTATTTACTATAACAGTCAATGTATATTTCAGGTATACCTGATAATCTTCCATTATCATCTGGTCTATTACTGCCAACGGAACGTCCTTGTTATCCCGGAATCATTTGAAGCTGCCGAGTGCGGTATGGTAGTTCTTGGCCGTACCGATGTGATTTAATTGGCAGAGTCGCTCGATGAGATTCTCCATGAATATAAAAAGGGTATTTTCTTTTTCGGTGCACCGGAACTCCATAATTATATCTTCAGATGAATAACCTCGTCGTAGCAGATCGAATCTTTCAATAATCCTGTTCAGCTTTTCCAAATTCTCCTCCAGTTTTCGGATTATTGTCTGAATAACGGTTATCCGTTCGCCAGCCGGTGCCGAAACAGGTCTTGACTGTTTATCATCCCATTCATGAGAGAACACCTTATAACCGGTTGTGATTTGCCTGACGACACGGCGGTGAGTTACAAAATAAACGATAGTGCCCGGACGGCCTTCGACTGTTGACGGGCGGAATTTCACCTTTACTGTTGTCATACTTATATTTATTTAATTGGTAATGTTTCATTCTCGTCTTAACTTGCGGCATATAAAAATGGTCAACGTGACACAGACAACGAGAAAAGCAGCGGTACAGCCGAGTACTTCCCACAGCAATATGCTATGTATAAGACGAGCGTTCGCGGCGCAGGTACAAACGAAAGCCGCCGCGAGGGAGATGATTGCCTCTACCATACACCAGAAAGCGGTTGCGGAGATAAGCACACGGTCATTCGCCGAGAGGCGTCCGGCTAGCCTTGCGCATTCCCGTTCCATCCTGTCGGCCATCTTCCGGCAGATTTTCTCTCCCTCCTGTTCAAGCGTCTTTCTCGCTTCCTCGCCGAGTGTGACCGTGCTTGCCCCACGCAGGGAAGAAACAGCCCCGTCCATTTTGGGCAGGGCTTCCGAAAGTCTGTTTTCGAGCTTTTCCACGTTGGCACTAAGAATGCGGACAGCTTCATAATTGTTTTTCAGCGCATCGATTATGCGGTCTTGCTCCTGCATTTTTTCGGCAGTCGGAAGTGCCCCGTCTATTTCCGAGAAATCGAATTTTTTATTCATAGGCTGTTATCTTTTTCGTCCTGTCTTCGGTTTCTTTCCGATTACCCTTGCCGCTTCACGGGCGCACCGGCGTGCCCATTCCCGTTCGTCCTCGTCCTCGCATCTTCCCCAAGGCAGGTCGTTGGAACTGCCGCCACCACCTCCCGAAGGAACCGCCGGAGTATCGAGCATCCCGACGAAAAGTGCCGCAGCCATGTCCGTGAGGTCACGGCTGTTGGCTGTCTCCCGGTAGTCGAACTCGTCATTGAATACGTCCAACGCTTCATCGGGAATGAAGAACCGGCGGCTTTCCCCGTCGATGTCGATATGGTACGGGCTGGTACCGGGACGATAGCCGGTGTATTGCGGAACCGGTGTCGTTCCTTGTGCGTGAACCGGAATCGTCCGGGGTGTAGTCGGTATAGATTTCCCTGCGGCGGGCTGTGTCGAAACAGTCCTTGTCTTGGGAGCCGCGTGCAGCTTTTTCCACGTGCTTTCAAGTTTGGTCGCCATGAGGTTGCGCCCCCTGCCGAGTTCGGAAGCCTTGTATCTGGCGTTGCCTTTCTTCAGCACGTAACCGCGCAATATCTTCTTGTTGTCGCGCAGCTCCCAAAACTCATATCCCTTGCTCCGGAGTCTGGCCACGTACTCATCCCATGACCAGCTTTCCATGGATTGCAGGGTTTCCATGCAGTCCCGGTTCACCTGCCCGATGTTCGTCTCACGTACTTCGGCGGCAGTCGTCCAGCCCCGTTTCAGGGCCACACGCTCGGCTGCCCGCTGTGCCCGCAGGTGTATGTCATGGTCGTTGTTGATATTCCCCCGTTCGTCGATACGGCAGAACGCACCGTGAAGGTGGGGAATGCCGCTCTTGGATTCCAGATGCAGCCACACCGTGCCCTTGCTGCCTTTGAGGGCGGTTTTCGGGGAATAGGTCTTGCCGTTCTTGTCAAGCAGTTCGATGTTGTCGAACTCATCCGTGAAGTCGTCCCACAACCTTTGCCAGTCGTCGATGGTAAAGTCTTTGGTGTGTTCCGGCGCAGGGCTGACCTCGATGCGGATGACGGAATTTTTGACCCGTTTGGACTTCTCCAGCGTCAGCCGCATAGAATCCCATATACCCGTGGCATCCAGACCGGGCGGCAGCAGATTGTCCCCCACGTGGAAGATGCGTTCGGGATGTTTCTTGTTCCTCGATTCTCCCGTGATGTACCTGATGTCATTTATCCCGTGGGAGATGGATTTCGCTTTCCCTATCATGGCTCGTCCTCCCTGTCTTCACCGTTCCTTGTCCCGTCGGGCAGGCGGTTGGAAAACCGTACCTTGTCGAGCACGTCCGTGACACGCTCGGCCAGCCTGCCGAGTTCCTTGAGCCATTCGAGCATGAAAGGGTAACTGTTAAACATCTGTCTGCGCTTTTCGGGGTTCATGCCACGGAGCGCGGACGTGTAGTTCACGAGGTCGCTGCGGCATCCTATAAGGGTCTCCATGACCGCCTCCTGCCTTGCCGTCAGCCTCGCTTTCGGCCTGTAGTTGAAAGCTCTTGCCAGCACGTAGCTGCTGACGGTCATGCCGCACTCGGCGGCAAGGCGGCGGATGTACTGTTTCTGTTCCACGGTGACTTTGGCTCCGATGTATTCGGTGCGGCTGCCGCCGGACGGAAATGATGTGTCTTGCTTATTGTCTTCTGTCATAACTGTTGTTTTATAAGGGTTAAGCGGTGCGAGCCTGCGAGCGCCGCCACCGGCGAACTGCCAGTGAGCCGCGAGAGCGCCAAGGGATGACTGACCGAAGGGAGGTGATACCTTGGCATATCTCGAAACTGAAAGACGTTTTCACCTCTCCTGCGGCGTGCCTCCGCTGCCGGATAAAATGCCATTCAAAGGCCGTTCAGATGCCGTTCGAATACCATTCAGGGCGGGATTGCAAAGGTTTACGACGTGGAAGTTCTGAAAGTCCGTCCATTCCTCGACACAGGTCATGGAAGCGACGGAAGCGGTTTTGGAAGCGTCCACCGCTATCATGCCCAGCTTTTCCATCGTTGCAAGGAGATTGCGGATTCTTTTTCTCCCTATGTTCCATTCCTCCGCGAGTCTGGTTTCCGAGAACTGGAACTGTCCGGGCTGCAATTCCTGCGGCCTGCGGAATGAATCGCCCCTGCCGGGGGACAGTCGCATCCGTGAGAGCAGGTCATAAAAAAGAGTATGGTTGCCGATTGTATTGCCGTCGTCATCTTTCGTTGTCCCTCCGAGCCATTCGATTGCCTCTGCGGTAAAGTGGATGCGGACTGTACGGAAGCCCTGCGGCTTTTTGAAAAGGGATGTTTCCTTGTTCCTCTTGTTTTCTTGCATAATTCAATAAAAAATAAGGGAATGGAGTATCGGAAAACCTACAACAGTTTCAATGAGATAGTGCGTGCGGGAGTTTCCTTGTCCGTCCGATACCCCGTTCCGGTTTTGACATCAGTTCCGGTTCACGTTGGCGGCGGGTTGGGATTGCAGGTGTCCCCGTGCGTCCTCCACCGCCTTGAAGTCGGAAGAGATTTTCATCAGCACGATGCTGACGCGGCAGAGCTGGCCGATGTCAACGAAATCCTTGACGGCTTCCAACAGTTTTTGCGCACGTTCCTGACGGTGTTTCATCACGGCCTCGTTACTTGTTCCGTTTTCTTTGGCAAGCCCGTGATTGAGAAAGCGGTTGACAGCCAACATGTCCGTCGCCTCAATCGTTGCGGTATCGCCGTTGCCCGTCCCGTAACCGACCATTACCCGTATGGAATCGGCCTCGTAGGGGGAACAGCCGCGAAGAAAGTCCAGAATGGTCTGTACCTTCGCGCTGATTACGGGTCTGCTCTCTTTCTTTCTCTGTTCCTTGTTCGGGGATTCCTGAACCGTGGCATTCCTGATACCCGGTTCCATGTTCTTTGAATTGTCCATAACTGCATTGTTCTAAAAAAGGTTGATGAATCATTTGTTTTTCTCATGTGTTACCAGATAGTGGGATGCCTCGCTGTCGATCTCGACCTGCGATTTCACCCGTACCCGTTTCAGCCATGCGTCGAGGTCTTCCTTGGCGAAGAAGCACAGCTTGCCGCCCGGCTTGTAGTAAGGGATTGCGCGGCGCATCATCATCTTGTAGAGATAGCTTGGCTTCAGTCCGAGGTAACGGGCTGCTTCCGTGGTGGTCATCAAATTACGTTCACTTTCCATATACGTTCATTTTTATTGTTACTTGTACTTTCGTAGAATCGGAATCTGCTGTTTTTTCAGACTTTTCCTTTCTTCTGTTTCCGATGCAAAGTTAAGTTTGCTCCAAGGTGGGCCAATGGGGGACGAATGGGGAAAGTGCATGAAAAGAAAATGCGCCATACCGTTGTGTATGAACGGTATAGCGCATAGCTATAATGGGAAGATACCGGGCTGAATGGGGAAACGACGGGCGGTTATGGGGTACCTTTCAGCCGTCTTGCGTTTTCAACGGCCTTGTCGATGGATTTGCGGAAATCTTGATTCTCTTTGGTGGCAGCATTGTTGCAAACATCGCTGCGGTGCTTGTCGTAGTAGGATTTGGATATGCCGCAGCGTTTCAGGAACTCTTCCGACCAGAGTTTCCCGCGCTCTCGCGGCCTGATGGTACGGGCGATGGAAAACACCATGTAACAGATGCGAAGGTTCTCTTTCGGGCGCACGATGACCTCCCGTTCGGTGGGTTTCAGGTTCAGGAAGTTCACGAAGTCGCTGCCCGACAGATACTCGAACTGGTAGTCGTTGCACACCTCGTAAATGAACAGGCACAGGGCGAGGTCAACGGTATCCATCCATGCGGTGGTCTCTTGCAGCAGGCCTGCACGGTTCATGGGTTGCCCTCCTTCACGCGTCTGATGTCGGAGATGATGCTTCCGGCGATTCCTTGCAGACGCTCCACCAGCACGTCGAGGAATACCGGTTTGAAGCACCAGACACAGAAATTCCGGTCACGCTCCTGCTGCCATTCCTTATATGATAGGTTTGCGTGTGCATGAGCTTGGTCATATTTTGCCTTTGCTACTCCGCACTCCGTGTCGAGCGACCTGTATTCTTCCGAATCCAGAGGCAGGAAATCCAACCGGTTACTCATTGCCGAATACTCGCGCCAAAGTTCTGTGGCGGCTGTTTTCGCTTCCTCGTACCGGTGTTCAAAGGGGCTTAGATATTCCTCGAAAAGGGCTTCAAAGTTCACTGTCTGCAACGGTGTCCTGTCGAGTGAAAGGTATTTGTTCGTTTCCGAAAGAAGGGAAGAAGAAAAGTCCAGAAGTTGTCCGGGGTTCTCCTTTACCAGACAGGCTGCCTCCTTGACAAGAAGGTTCGTGTCGTTGAAATCCTGATAGAACAGGGACGGCGGCAAGGCCTGTTCAAAAGACAAGACGCCTTGTCCGTAAGTTGCAAGAAGCGTGTTCACTTCGTGCAACCGTTGTGTTATTTGCCGTATCATCATAATCGTCAGGAATTGAAAAGGTCGTCCATCGTCACCTCGCTGTGGACGATGCTTCTGTTCTTGCCATTGGCCACACCATACGTCGTGATAAAGGTATGAACCAGTGTCTTGTTGGTCTTGGTAAGTTCCCTGAACAAACCGGAACGGTCACGCAACCGGCGTTCGTATTCGGGCTTGATACGGTATGTGTCCATGCAGAATTTCATCTCGCACAGGTGTATGATCCGGTCAGCCCGCTCTATTATCATGTCTATTTGTCCGCCGGGCATTCCTTCCTCCTTATTGGGCTTGACCTGCCATGTGGACAAGGATGTAGCCATGCCCCTTATTCCCAAAGCCGACTTGATCTGTTTATGATGTCTCATGCAGACAAGCTCGAAACTGCTACCCATCCAGTCGAATACATTTCCGGAATCAAGATGATTGCTCCACCATTCATCATCGTGTGAGAGGTTGTCGGCAAGGAACTTGAAATAGAACAGCGAAAAGAAATCCGTAAGCCTGTAAACGGCTCCGCGACGTTTGTTGCCGTACTGAAGCCATTTCTCTATCATATCGGACCTTTCAAGGTTTTTTATCGCCTTGGTTATGTTGCTGCTCTTCGATGATAGTGACTGGAATATGTCCTTGCTTGTCATTCCCGATTCGTGTTCGCTGAGTAGTTGTACGATTGACGTGTACAGGTCGGCATTGTCGAAAAGGGCGTTGTATAGCTCCTCGAACTCCAGTTTCAAAAGTGCGCCTTCATTGAAAAACAGCCGGTCTATATTCTGGGAAAGGCTCAACGCGGGGTCAAGAAGGCTGTAATAAAACGGAACACCGCCAAGCACCATGTATGTCTGGGTAAGCTGGTAACGATCCCATTCGATGCCTCTGGTAGCGAGATACCGCTCCGTCTCATTCAGGGTGAACGGGGACAGATGCAGGTTACACGTCACTCTGGCATGGAGGCCTCCCTTGTTGGCGACAATCTTGTCTTTCATCCATGAGGTCGCGGACCCCGTGGCGATAAGCATGATGTTCCGCTGTGACATGGCCCAGCCGTTCCAGAAGTTTTCAAGGGCCGACACGAATATGGATTTTCCCGAATCCATCCAAGGCATTTCATCTATGAACACAATCCGTTTACGGTCAGCGGGCAGGGACGACAGGTATTCTTCAAGGGCATAAAAGGCTTCATCCCAGTTGCTTAAATGGGAGAACTTTTTTCCCGAATAACTGTTGAGCACATTCAGGAAGTTGTTCAACTGTCTGCGGGTGGTCATTCCATGCGCACCGACATATTTGAAATCAAACTCCCGGTCGAAAAATTCTTCAATCAGGAATGTCTTTCCGATACGCCGCCTGCCGTAGACTATGACCAGCTCCGATCTGTCCGAGTTCAGGCATCTTTCCAGTTCCGCGTGTTCTTTGTCGCGGCCAATAAGTTTATCCATACTTTCATGTTTTGATGCAAAATTACGCATTTGGAATTGCCCAAGCAAATTTTAGAACCACTTATTTGATATTATCTATGAAATATTACGCTGTAAATTCAGATATAAGGTTTTGTGAGGTTTATGAACTGCGTCCATAAATCTGAAATTATCTATCCAAATCAAGAAGATAAGTTCAGGTTTATGTATCTGATAAACAGATATGCCGAGTTTTGACCTCTTCGGATTGAAATCTGGCCGGAAAGGTCAAAATTCGGCAATTATTCAAATAAGGCTGAAAACGGTGGTAATGGAGTACAACGCAGGATGTCAGCCAAATACGTTATCAACCAGATTCACCGCTTCAACTTTCTTGCTGTCAACGATTTTCGCGTAAATCTGCGTAGTCTTTACGTTGGCATGGCCGAGCAGCTTGCTCGTGGTATAAAGATCCGCACCGAGGGTAAGCATCATTGTGGCGAACGTGTGGCGGCTCGTGTGATAGGTGATTTTTTTATTGATTCCTGCCGTTGCCATCCATTTGGCCAGTACCTTGTTGATATTGGGTTCTGCCGGGAGTCCGGCAAAGACATGCAGCCCGTCTTCCGCACCGTTCCTTTCAGGCAGCCAACGGACGGCATGGCGGGAAAGAGGCAAGTAAATCGGTGTGGTAGTTTTTTGCATCACGGTTGACATCCGGTATTGTTCCCCGTCCTGAACAATATCTTTCCATCGTAAGGCATAAACATCGCTCAACCTCAAACCGCAGTAACAGGCGAAAAGGTAGGCACGTTTCACGTCTTCGCGGGGGCATTCCGTGTCAATCAGAACTTTTATTTCGTCAATGGTCAGGTATTCCCGTTTGGATTCCGGCACCTTGATACGTTCTGTGGCTGCAAGTGTCATTATCGGGTTCTCCGGGATAACCTCGGCACGGACGGCGGCGTTGAGTGCGGTGGAGAAATAACCCACGTAGTCCGCTGCACTCTTGGGTGAAAGCGGCTTGTCCCACCGGGTCTTGTAGGTGTGCTGAATCCAGTCGATGAAACCCAGACACCAGTCCTTGTCAATCTCTCTCATCTTCACCTTTTTCTTGTAAAGGGGAAGTAACCGGCAGACTGTTCGTAACAGTTTCAGTCCTCTCGCGCCTTTTCGTTCCTGTTCGGCAAGATAGGCTTCCATCCAGTCGTCCAGTAGCATTTTGGAACGGACGGATGTCTTTTTCAGTCCGGCCTTCGAGTGAGTCAGTTCGATGATGCGTTTTGATTTGATGGCCTCTACCGCCGCTTTTGTGGCCCGGTTCTGCTCCTTGACCATAGGATTGATTTCGGGCAACAGGTACAGTTTCAAGAACTCGTAACTGCGTTTTCCGTCAACATAGATGTCGAGATAATAGGATTCCGAACCGTCGGCGAGCTTCTTCGTGCGCACCTTTACCGGTTCCTTGAGTCTGGTCGATTTCTTTGTTGTTGCCATATATAATAATGTATTTAGAATGCGTCGTCAACCAAGGTGATTGCATCGTCCTTTTTCTTGTCTACTATTTTTGCATAAACCTGTGTGGCACGCACGGAACGGTGGCCGAGGATTTTGGAAACGGTATAGATGTCCGCTCCGAGCGTCAGCAGCAGCACCGCACATGAATGACGTGCCGTGTGGAATGTCACGTTCTTCTTTACGCCTGCCTTATCAGCCCAGTTCTTGAGACTGACACAAAGGTTGCTTGTATTGGGCAGCCCTCCAAAGACAAGGCCATCCGGTGTACAGCCATTACGTTCCGGCAACCATTTTACCGCTTGGGACGAAAGGGGGATATAAACGGGATTGGTGGTCTTTGTCATTACTACCGACACGAGCCATTGCCCGCCTGATATGGAAATGTCACGCCAACGCAATTTCCGTATGTCACTGATACGAAGTCCGCAAAAACAGGAAAACAGGTATGCCTGCCGTACCTGCTCGTTAAAAAATGGCGTGGCTATCATTTTCTTTATCTCCTCGATGGTCAGAAAATCCCGTTTGCTTTCGGGAACTTTGATTTTCTCGGTCATCTCCAGTTTGTACCAAGGATTTGATTCAATCAGTCTCTCACGTACAGCCTCGTTCAAAGCGGTACGCAAAGTGGTATAATAGGAATGAGCCGTCTTGGGAGTAATCTGTTTTCCCCATGCGGTCTTGCAGGAAGAACGAAGCCAGTCGATATAATCAATGTAAAACTGTCTGTCCACATCACAGAGCCTGACATCTGCACGGAATTTCAGCAAGTTTTTACGGGCGTTGTCGATTCCGTTCAGGTCGCGTGCTTCCCGGTGTTCGTGGTTCTTGCGGACAATGGTCATCCAGTCGGACAGCAGCATATCGGAAGATTTGCTTTCCGGTACTGTTCCCACCTTCGCATTGAGCAGGGCTTCTGTCCGTTCTCGCTGAATATCTTCCGCCTTGCGGAGTGTCTGCGCATTTTGCCGCCTTGCTTTGGCAGATGTTTCCGGCATGAGGTAGAGTTGCAGAAACTCGTACTCATGCCCGCCGTCTACACTACGGTCAAGAAACAGGGATAAACGTCCGTCCGCCAGTTTACGGTGACGTAACTTGAACGGAGATTTCTCTATTAATGATTTCTTTTTTCTTCCCATTGTATATCAATGATTTATATCCATATACAAAGGTAACAAATAATCCGAATATAAGTATCGTTTTAGGTAACAAAAATGTCGAATAATAGAGATTTTTAAGGAATACAACAGAAATCATCATTAGTTAATAATACATTGATAATCAGTATTTATATAGATTTTATCTGTTTTTATTTTCCCTTCGTTTCAATACATTGGCTAATGGGCGACGATTTACTGCCAGCAAATCCTGCTCGGAATGCTCACGATTTTCGGACCGATACAATGGGCTTTCAGCCTCTTGCCCAAATGGGAAGGAGCTTGGGCCAAATGGCTGACAAGGTATCTGACGGTACATTTTTATGGTGCGATGCTCTACTTCGTCGGATTTTATGTCCTGCTTCTGTTCGACATTGTGCTTTGCATACAGGTGGAAAACCTGACGGCAATCACGGTAAGTGAGCAGACAATGGCTGCTTATCTGCAAAACTCCTTTTTCTCGGCAGGCTACCTTATGGCTGCAAGTATCGTGGCATTGAAATGCTTGAACCTTGTTCCGGACTTGGCCGCCTGGATGATACCGGAGGGCGATACCGCATTCTCAACCCGAAACTTCGGTGAAGGTGTGGCTCAACAGGCGAAGATGACAGCGACTGGTGCAATCGGTACTATGATGCGATAATCGTAAACTCATAATCAAAAATATACAATGGTAATCAGAAATTTAGAAAACAAAATCAAGTTAGTGGGAATCATCTGCTCGTTCTTCCTTGTCGGCTGCATCATCATCAGCGTAAGCAGCATTTGGACGGCACGGACAATGGTGACAGATGCACAGAAGAAAGTCTATGTGCTGGACGGCAACGTGCCAATATTGGTCAACCGTACCACGATGGACGAAACCCTTGATGTGGAAGCCAAAAGTCATGTGGAAATGTTCCACCACTTCTTTTTCACGCTTCCTCCCGATGACAAGTACATCAAATACACGATGGAAAAGGCGATGTACCTGGTGGACGAGACCGGACTTGCACAGTACAACACGCTCAAAGAGAAAGGCTTTTACTCCAACATCTTGGGAACGAGTGCCGTATTCTCCATTTACTGCGACAGTGTGCGGTTTGACAAAAGCAATATGGAGTTCACTTATTACGGACGGCAACGTATCGAGCGCAGAAGCAACATCCTGATGCGTGAACTGGTGACGGCAGGACAACTCAAACGAGTGCCGAGAACCGAGAACAATCCGCACGGATTGCTTATCGTAAATTGGCGTACCCTCCTCAATAAAGACATCGAACAGAAAACGAAAGCAACCTATTAAAATTTACAGATATGAACACCAAAGGATTCCGCAGGATGCTGTTCGGCGAAAAGATGCCGGACAAGAACGATCCACAATACAAAGAGAGATACGAGCGTGATGTGAATGCCGGTCGCAAATTCGCCCAGGCGACACGTCTTGACAAACTGGCCGCCAAGATACAGGGCTTTGCCAACAGGAACAAGATACTGTTCCTTGTCATGGTATTCGGTTTCGTAATCGGCACATTCACCTTCAACATTTATCGGCTGACCAAGGCCTATCGGCATGGTCAGGAGATAAGAAGTGCTACAGAAATGCAGGACAGTCTGCTCAGAGAACGCCACAAGGAGCCGGTTGCTCCCATTGTTGAACCCACCCAAACCAGACAACGATGAAAAGGATATTCGAGAAAATCAATTTCAGGCAGCCCAAATATATGCTTCCTGCCATATTGTATATTCCGCTGTTGGGCGCGTCCTATTTCATCTTTGACCTCTTCAATGCAGAAAAGGCAGAGATAGCCGACAAGACACTCCAGACCACGGAGTTCCTGAATCCCGACCTGCCCGATGCCACCATCAAGGGCGGCGACGGCATAGGAAGCAAATACGAGAACATGGCAAAGTCGTGGGGCAAGATTGCCGACTACACGGCTGTGGATAACATAGAACGAGACGAACCCGATGATGACAAGGAAAAATACGAATCGCAGTACAGCCAGGACGAAGTTGCCTTCTTGGGTGAACTGGAACAGCAGAAATTACAGGCAGAGGAAACTGCCGATGCCAAAGCGAGAGAGCAGGAAGCCCTCAAAGAACTGGAGCGTGCCCTCGCGGAAGCACGACTAAAGGCGCAGGCACAGGTGGAACCTGTTGAACCGCTTGCAGAAGACAGTCTTGAACAACGCACGGAAACCGGAGTGTCCGCAAGCGGAACAATCAATGAAGAAAGCCGGGCGGTAAACGCTCCTTCCGAAAACGAAGAACCGGGTGAAATGGTCAAGAAAGTAAAAGTGACCTCCGACTATTTCAACACCATTGCCCAAAACGAGCATGAGCCTAATCTGATCAAGGCGATTATAGACGAGGATGTCAAGGCCGTGGACGGAAGCCGTGTCAGACTTCGGCTTTTGGATGATGTGGAAATCAATGAGACGGTGGTCAAAAGCGGTTCTTATCTCTACGCCATCATGAGCGGCTTTTCCTCGCAGAGGGTCAAGGGAACCATTAACAGCGTACTGGTGAATGATGAAATCATCAAGGTCAGCCTTTCGCTCTATGATACCGACGGACTGGAGGGACTGTATGTGCCGTCAAGTTCATTCAGGGAAACCGCCAAAGATGTGGCAAGCGGAGCGTTCAACAGCAACATGAACATGAATACCGGCAGTAATGGCAACAGCCTTACCCAATGGGGAATGCAGGCTATTCAGGATGCCTACCAGAAGACGAGCAACGCCATCAGCAAGAACATCAAAAAGAACAAGGTCAACCTGAAATACGGTACGTTTGTCTATATCATCAACAGCAAGGAAAAAAGAAATGCAAAGTAAATAACCATTCAAAGAATCATAGATATGAAGATTATCAAGACTATCTGTATCGGAGTAACGGCGGCATTGTCGAGCCTGCCTACATTCGCCCAGCAGACTTACGAGGAACTGGAGCAACTGACCGTCAACGAGCAAGTGACCACGGTCATTACCGCTTCCGAACCTATACGCTTCGTGGATATTTCCACGGACAAAGTAGTCGGTGACCAACCGATAAACAACACGATCCGTCTGAAACCAAAGGAGACGGGATACGAGGACGGTGAGATACTGGCCATCGTCACCATTGTCACGGAACGCTATCGTACCCAGTATGCGTTGCTCTATACCACAAGGATGCAGGAAGCCGTGACGGACAAGGAAATCGAGTTCCGGGAACGTAACGCCTATAACAATCCTGCCGTGAGTATGTCACAGGCGGATATGACACAGTTTGCGAGGCGTATATGGAACTCTCCTGCCAAATACCGCAACGTGAGAAGCCGGGAACACCGCATGACGATGAGATTGAACAACATCTACGCGGTCGGTGATTATTTTTTCATTGACTTCTCCATTGAGAACAAGACAAACATCCGTTTTGACATTGACGAGATCCGGGTAAAACTCGCGGACAAGAAGTTGTCCAAGGCGACCAACGCCCAAATCATAGAGCTGGCTCCCGCATTGGTACTTGAACAGGCAAAGTCATTCCGTCATGGCTACCGCAATGTCATCGTGTTGAAGAAGATGACCTTCCCCAACGACAAGGTACTGACCATTGAAATGACCGAGAAACAGATAAGCGGCAGGAACATACATCTGAATATAGACTACGAGGATGTGCTTTCAGCCGATTCGTTTAACCGTGTATTATTGGAGGAGGAATGATGAAAAAGATATTATTGGTATTGGTCACGGTAATGACATTTGCCATGAACGGTAAAGCGCAAAGCAACAGCGACCGTCTTTCGTTGGGTGTCGGTTGCCTGTATCAAAACGGGCTGGACATCACCCTCTCATACGAACATGAGGGCAAGTACCACCACACATGGGAGTTTTTTGCCAATGGTTATCTCAAATGGGACGAATGCGCATCCTGCGGTCATATCTGTCCGGAATCATTCTGGAGGAATTACAGGAGTTACGGATTCGGAGTAGCCTACAAGCCTTGTGTGGCGCGTGGTCGCAACCATTACGGCAATGTCCGTATCGGGGCATCGGCCGGGAGTGACACAAAACGGTTCTTGGGCGGCATCCACCTCGGCTATGAACACAATTACGTACTTCGAGGTGGCTGGAGACTTTTCTGCCAGGTGAAAACCGATTTGATGATAAAAGGAGAAGACCTGTTCCGCACGGGCATTGTCTTAGGTGTAAAATTACCTCTAAACTAAGGGAAAATGAAAAAGAAATTATACATAAACGCTTGCAGGCTATTCAGTCTGTCGGCCATCGTCATGTTATTCGTGGCCTGTGACGCACACCGGGATTTCCCGGACACGGCAATGAAGCCCTGTCATATCCTGTGTACGGACGGCAAAGTGTTGTCGGTATCAGACTTCAAGCAATCCGAAAAACAGCCCATTGCCGTGGTGTTCCATGTCAATCACGATGAAGCCATTGAAGGCAACGGCTATGCGGTTTACCTGTGGGACTTGGCTCCGGAGGCTTTTGCAGATAGCATAGGGGTAAACCAACGCACATCTACTGACATCACGGCACTGGACGGCAACGAAAACACCTTTGCAATCTACGACACCAGAGAAACCACCTCGCCTATGGCAGAAGCAGTCTTCGCCCTGTGGCGGTACGGACAGTCGTCCTATATCCCATCCGTGGCACAGATGCGGATGCTCTATAATGCCAAGAGCCAGATAAACCCCATCATCAGGATGTGCGGTGGCGACGAACTGCCCGATGCAGCCGATGACTGCTGGTACTGGACGAGTACGGAAGTGGCCGGGCAGGAAAAGGCGAAAGCGTGGCTCTATTCCATGGGAAGCGGCTCGATGCAGGAAACACCCAAGACACAGGCGCACAAGGTACGAGCAATCATTACCTTGAGAGATTAAGAATCAGAATATACAAGAATTAGCGAATAACTGGAAACGAAATGGAAGAAAGCAAAGAGTTACAAGGTTTTTACAAGATATTCCGTTCGATCATCTATGTCTCCATTCTGCTGGAGTTTTTCGAGTATGCCATTGACCCGGCCATGCTTGACCATTGGGGCGGCATACTCTGCGACATACACGGGCGTATCAAGCGGTGGGTAATCTACAATGACGGGAATCTCGCGTATAGCAAGTTAGCCACATTCCTGCTTATATGCATCACCTGTATAGGGACAAGGAACAAGAAGAAACTGGAGTTCAATGCACGGAAACAAGTTCTTTATCCTATTATAATAGGTATGGGGCTGGTTGTATTGTCTGTTTGGTTGTTCGGATATCCGATGGAAACAAGGCTTTACACTTTACGGTTGAACATCTGGCTTTATATGCTTGCCTCAATAATCGGTGTGGTACTGGTACACATTGCCCTTGACAACATTTCCAAGTTCCTCAAAGAGGGATTACTGAAAGACCGTTTCAATTTTGAGAATGAGAGTTTTGAGCAGTGCCGGGAGTTGCAGGAGAACAAGTATTCGGTCAATATCCCCATGCGCTACTATTACAAGGGGAAGTTCCGCAAAGGTTGGGTGAACATCAGCAATCCTTTCCGAGGCACATGGGTGGTCGGCACACCGGGTTCCGGCAAGACTTTCTCCATTATCGAACCGTTTATCCGGCAACACTCGGCAAAAGGCTTTGCCTTAGTCGTTTACGATTATAAGTTTCCGACCTTGGCTACCAAATTATACTATCATTACAAGAAAAACCAGAAGCTCGGAAATCTGCCCAAGGGGTGCAAGTTCAACATCATCAATTTCGTTGATGTGGAGTATTCGAGGAGGGTGAACCCTATCCAGTTGAAATACATCAACAACCTTGCTGCCGCATCTGAAACCGCAGAAACCCTGCTTGAGTCCTTACAAAAAGGCAAGAAAGAAGGAGGCGGTGGCAGTGACCAGTTCTTTCAGACATCCGCTGTCAACTTCCTTGCAGCCTGCATCTATTTCTTCTGCAACTGGGGCAAAGAGCCATACGACAAGGACGGCAATATGCTCACGGCAGAGAAGGTACAGGACAAACAGACCAAACGGATGATACCCACCGGACGGGTGTTCAATTCCGCAGGCGAGGAAGTGGAACCGGCTTATTGGCTCGGAAAGTATTCCGATATGCCACATATCCTGTCATTCCTCAATGAGAGTTACCAGACCATTTTCGAGGTGTTGGAGACCGACAACGAGGTGACGCCGTTGCTCGGTCCGTTTCAAACCGCTTTGAAGAACAAGGCAATGGAACAGTTGGAAGGTATGATTGGTACGCTACGTGTCTATACCTCACGCCTTGCCACCAAGGAAAGTTACTGGATATTCCACAAGGACGGTGACGACTTCGACTTGAAAGTTTCTGACCCGAAAAGTCCTTCTTATCTCTTGATTGCCAATGACCCGGAAATGGAGAGCATCATCGGTGCGCTGAACGCCCTTATCCTCAATCGTCTGGTTACACGAGTGAACACGGGACAAGGCAAAAATATCCCGGTAAGCATCATCGTTGATGAGCTGCCGACTTTGTATTTTCACAAGATAGACCGCCTTATCGGTACGGCTCGAAGCAACAAGGTGTCAGTGGCGTTGGGATTCCAGGAACTTCCGCAGCTCGAAGCGGATTATGGCAAGGTAGGTATGCAGAAGATTATCACCACTGTCGGCAATGTGGTCAGCGGTTCTGCCCGTTCCAAAGAGACCTTGGAATGGCTGTCTTCCGACATCTTCGGCAAGGTGGTACAACTCAAAAAGGGCGTGACCATCGACCGGGACAAAACCAGCATCAACCTCAATGAGAACATGGACAGTCTTGTTCCTGCATCCAAAATCTCCGATATGCCGACCGGATGGATATGCGGTCAGACAGCCCGTGATTTTGTGAAGACAAAAACAGGAAGCGGTGGAAGCATGAACATTCAGGAAAGCGAGGAGTTCAAGACCTCCAAGTTTTACTGCAAGACAGACTTCGACATGAAAGAAATAAAAAAGGAAGAAGCCGGCTATGTACCGCTTCCCAAGTTCTACACCTTCAAATCAAGGGATGAACGGGAACGCATCCTTTACAAGAACTTCGTACAGGTTGGAGAAGATGTCAAGGAAATGATACAAGAGATTCAGAAATATAAAGTGAAATAGCTTTTCTAATGGGGGCAAATCATCAGGCATTGCCCCCATATTCCAACCCCAATAATGCTTTATTTTTTTCTATTTTGAGTTTTCTTGATTTTAGGCCTCGTTCCATTTTTTGATACGCCAGTGTCAATACAACTACTACATTTACAATCTGTTAGCAATACTAAGGTATGTGGTAAATCAGTGTATTCATTTTTCAAATCATCAAAATTAGAACAATTACCACCTTTTTTATGAACATCAAATATCCAAAATACAGACAAGCAAGCACCTGTTGCATTAGTGTATTGTATGAACTTTTTCTTATACTCCTGACGTTCTTTTTTATTTTTAAGTTCTTTATTGTGAAGCAGTTTAAGCTCTACCATAATAGGATTACATAAACCATATCGAATAAGAAGATCTGTACGCTTATTATCTTGTAGAGTAACCTCCCGATCTACACGAACAGCCTCTAATCCCATTTGGCAGCATTTATTGATGACGGTATTTTTCAACTCCCTCTGAATAAAATCTTCACTTAAAGCCTCTTGTCGTACTAAAGAATATATACCTTGGTCTTGTATTTCTTTTTGAACCTCAGAATAAATATAATTAAAATATCGTCTTAAATCGTTATCGTTCCGGATTTCCAAATGTGATTCTTTGACGCATTTATTGTATTGCTTAATAGCTTTACCAATTGTAATTTTTTCTTTTTTCAAATACATTATTTCAGCATTATCCATAATGTTGTTTACGAGAAAACTCGCATTTGTATCATTAAAATACGCCACCTTTTTTCTTAATTCTAATATATAAAAAATATTATTGGTATTTATAAAGAAAAAGCATATCTGATTAAGAAGATAGCTTGAGTATTCCTGTGTCTCTGAAGTTATACATAATGATAAGCCAAAATCAAACAAATCAAACATTTGTTCAATCAGTCTCTCATTATTTTTTATGCTCATAAAGCATTTGAACATCTGTGGATGTGTCATTTCTGATTCTTCCTTAGAAACCGCATATACATACCCAGTTTTACGACAAAGAGACTTTACAACATGATTTTTTAAATATTCAATCCTCCATGTCATTGCCTCTGGATCTTGATATTTTTCAATCATTATGTCATTACACTGCATTTTTATGCTTCCAATACTATCATCAGCAAGAGAATCGAACAATGCTCTGTAATTATTTATATTCCAATTACAGTACCCTTCAGATACAAGAGCTAAAGCTTTAGATGCAGCAATACTGTGACTAAAGTCTTGATTGGCTTTATATTGTTCGATATACTCTTCCACTTTATAGGACAAAGCATCAATTCCATAATCGGTAATACAGGTTAAAACATCCTCCGTACTAATATTCATAAAATCATCTTCCCTTGACTTCCACCATTCGACAAGTTGCTTCTTCTCATCATCACTAATACTACAAATAATAGACTTGTATATTTCCTTTATCTCGTTGGCCCCAGCATTCAAAGTACAGCAGACAACAGGTAAAGTCTTTATCAAAACAGTTCTATTTTCTTCCAACACTTTACGGAATCCTAACCGATAAATTGCATTAACAAAATACGGTATTTTAATTAAAGATGTAGATAGATTAAAAGAATTTTCGGATGTCTTCTTTAATGTCATTTCATCCAAATTTAGTTCTGTGAAAAATTTTGCAATAACATCCACAAAAGGTTGAATAAATTCCTGTTGTTGTATAAATTCTACATTTTTAGATACTTCAAATGCAGCTTCATACTTGTAGAATTCGTGTACATTTAGTTTTGAAAGGATTTGATAAGAATCAATAAGTCGCTGATATTCATGTGAATTTGTTTGACTTTCTACTTTTTTCTTTGAGTTTTCATCCCATCGTTCAAATGTCTCTGCATAACGTTTTATGTATTCGGATATAGAAATGCTCTTAACTTCATCATTTCTGATTTTACTAATAAGAGCAGTTAGAATATTGTCTATATGCCATTCTCCTATCTTTATTTCATGTAAAAGTTTGTCTAAAGAAGATATAAGTTCAGCATCAACAATTTCTGCATCAAAATGTCGAAATAAATCTTCTAAATCCCATACTCTATCAAAACTATCAATAAACAAGGATCCTGTTGTTTTCTCAAGCAGTATTTGTTTAATAATAGGATTGATCTCTGTATAGCTCATATACAGATGATTATTAATGAAACTCACAATAACTTTTGTCATGAGTTTTTTACTTTCTAAATCTATATCCCACGCAATATGAAATTGTTTCGTTAAATGCCACTCATAATGGATATGTAAAGTCCTATTATGATTAAAAAAATCACCAAGTTTATTAGCTTCTGTAATCTTATTATACGCATAAATAATTGTAGGACCATCCATTATAAATAGTACTGCATTTATTGCATATGAATCACTTGCATAGCAACTATCCAACCAGCAATCTACAACATTATTATTTGTAAATTTTCCATAGCCGGTCACTTCACAGTATTTTTCTTTCACTCTTTCAGTAAAACGACTGTATGAACCAGATAATTTGACAAGTTCGTCTTCATTTTTTAGTGCATTATACAAACTTAAAGCCACCAGTTGTTTTTCCTCATCGCCTGTTTGCATGAGAATATTTGCTGCATTATTCCAATGGTCGAAAACTTCTTTGCTCAGTTTGTCATCTTCGGCAATTACTTCCAATATAGTACAGATATTCGTTATTTGAATCTTATTAAGCCGTTCTACAGCCAATATTATTTTATTATTACAACTTGAAGTATAGCATTCTTGTAATAATCCGCAAATTGCCCCTCTCCAGTTAATATATACAGGTACACGTTGATAGTGGTCAAAAATGATGAAGAATAACTCTTCTTTCTGTTGAAGAGAAAGAAGAGAAGAATCTATATATTTCAGCAAAGTTTCAAATGGCTCATTTTCAAGATTAGATTCATATGCCACAATAAGTTTTAGCACATTAACAAATGTATGTATTTTATCTTCCGCATATGAAATATGAGGAATAACATCGTACCAGTTTATGTAAATACGTTTCAATTCTTTATGCACAGCAACATCATAAAGTACACTTTCAATATTGTCCTGCCTACATAATTCTTTAGCAGCAAGATATTCCTGTAGTTCAGTATTTTCAAATTGCAATATCCCATTTGTTTCTTTTAATATACGACTCTCAAAGAATAACAAATCAAAATTAGCAATAAGCATCTGTGTCATATTGCCTTCTACTTCATCTAAGACCGTATATAATTCATCTTTTGAAATTTGATCCTTTCTGCTTATTTCCATAATGAAAGCCACTTTTTCCAATACTCGTTGTATAAGAACTTTAACACTTTCATTATTCGTAGTGTTCGGATAAACATCTATGGCTGTTTGTATTGAACGGACAATCATATACTCAAAAAGTTCTCCGACATTTAAACATCCTCCTTTTTTCTCATCATACTCCAATAAAAATGTCAAATATCTAGGAACTGTTAGAAGCTCTTTTAACTTTGCGCTTTTACTGATATTTTCGTTTGTTATATTCGAACATCTACAATTAACAACATCACTTACAATATGCTCACTCAACCTGCATAATTCAATAAAAATTAAATCACTGCAAACTGAGAAATGCTTTTTATAAGATGCCACATAATGCTTTCTACAAGTAAATAGCACCTTTGTTTCGGGATTATTTTCCCTATATTGTCTTATTGAAAGTAAAACAGTATGGAATATATTTCCCTCAACCTCGTCCAAGGCATCTATTATGCAGAAATCCTCATTGGTCGGAGCGGATTCTAAATTAAATTTAGATGCAGGACATAAATACAAATGACCAGAAATTTGCTTCTTTATTTCATCAACAAGCCGACTCTTTCCAATACCAGGTTCACCCACTATACAAACAAATTTTTCTTGAAGCAATTTGTCTATTGACAAATTTTCTTCGACACCAAACAACGAAGTGGTTCTGTTATTCTCTAACAGATCATACACATTTTGATACCTGACTATTTGAGGTGTAATATAATTTTCCATTCTTTATGTACCAGTCTTATCATAAAATAACTATAGAGCAAAGATAACCCTTTTTCCTGATCTAATAATCATAGATAAGCAGGAATATTGAACTAATTCGCAATTTCAATGGAAAATCATATAACTTGAATGATGTCTGAATAAAATAAATTCATTACTTTTGCATGGTAAGGTAAATAATAAACCAAAATGGAAGAGACGAAAGATATAAATCGAATCAAAGTCGTTCTTGTTGAAAAGAAGCGAACCAACAAATGGCTGGCAGAACAATTGGGCAAGGATCCGGCAACAGTGTCTAAATGGTGCACGAACACCTCACAGCCCGGATTGGAAACTCTGTTGCAGATTGCCAATGTGCTGAATGTTGATGTGAAAGAGTTGTTGAACTCCTCGTTGGAGGAAAGCATCCAGACTGTCAGACTCGTTAAATGATAATACGTGGATATGAACAAAACGGAATTATACAATAAGATAGTGCAGCTCGATGGACTGACAAACGAAGAAAAGTCGGAACTGTTGGGCCTGCTGCGCAAGCAAAAGAAGTATGGGCTTGTGTGGGAGGATAAGCCGGAGGATGTGGAGGAGCGTTTGCGGGATGAGTTGCCGGTATTGATAGAGGATGCCATGAAAGCCATAATCAGCGATGATGCCAATGCACCGAACCATATCCTTATCGAGGGTGATAACTTGGAAGCCCTGACCTCACTTGCCTACACGCATGAGGGAAAGATTGATGTTATCTATATCGATCCACCGTACAATACGGGAAACAAGGATTTTGTCTATAACGACTGTATTGTTGACAAGGAAGACAGCTACCGTCATTCCAAATGGCTGTCGTTTATGAACAAGCGGTTGCGTATTGCAAAACAACTGCTGTCTGACCGTGGCGTTATCTTTATCTCAATTGATGATAACGAACAAGCGCAATTGAAATTGCTGTGTGATGAAGTGTTCGGAAATAATAATTTTATAACCAATATTATATGGCAGTCAACAGCAGGCTCTAATACAGGGAATGAAATTGTAACAACAACAGAATATGTTTTAGTCTATACTGCAAATCGTTCAAAAGCTCATTTTGACGGACAGCCACCTTCAGATGATACATTTAAACTAACGGATGAACATATCAAAGAGAGAGGACATTATACTTTGGATAAACTTGATCGAAGACGAGTAGGGGGACATTATTCAGAAGCACTTAATTTTCCAATTAAAATGCCAGATGGAACTTTACGATACCCGGGTGGAGGACAACAACAGAATGAAGGATGGAACTATTTATGGAGTAAAACAAAAGTTCAATGGGGGTTAGATAATGATTTTATCGTTTTTAAGAAAAACAAAAATGAATGGGCAGTATATTGTAAGCGTTACCAAAAAGTAGATAACTCTAACAGACAGGTAGATAGGACAACACCTTATAGGAATCTAATCACATCAGATTTGTTCAACACAGCCCAAGGTACAGCAGAAATAGCTAATATTTTTGCTATTAGACCTTTTGCTTTTCCAAAGCCATCAACCTTTGTGAAATTCTTACTATCCTCAGCAGTTGTAACATCACCTAACGCTATGGTTCTTGACTTCTTTGCCGGCTCCGGTACCACCCTTCACGCCACTATGCAACTCAATGCTGAAGATGGCGGGCACCGCAAGTGCATCCTCGTCACCAACAATGAGAATAACATCTGCGAAGAAGTGACCTACGAACGAAACAAACGGGTAATCAATGGCTACACCACACCTAAAGGTGAAGAAGTCACCGGCTTAAAGAACAACACACTGCGCTACTATCGTACAAGTTTTGTCGGCAGAAGCCGGAGCATGAAGAATATGCGTCAACTGATGAACCTCTCCACCGATATGCTCTGCATTAAGGAAGACCTCTATACCGAACAGACAAAATTCGGTGAACAACCGACCTACAAGAATGTGTTCCGCTATTTCGACAATGGCAAGAAGCGTATGATGATTATATATAAGGAAGAGGCCGTGCCGCTGTTGGCAGACCTTATCCGAAAGACTGATTACGAGGGGAAGATGCGCGTGTATGTGTTCTCGCCAAGCGAAGACCCGTGGGAAGGTGAATTTGAAGAGGTACAGGACAAAGTGCAGCTTTGCGCTCTTCCGCAGGCCATATACAACGCCTACAAGCGCATCCTGCCAAAGAAAAAAGACATCACTCTTGAACAAGAAAACGATGCTGCCAGCAATGACGACAAAGCATTCAACGGTATGCTTAATTTTGATGAAAAGGAGGACGAGCAATGAACGAGCAGCAGGATAAAGGAAACATCATACTCTACCAAACCCCAGATGGGCAATCGAAGATAGAAGTAACCCTGTCGGGCGATACGGTGTGGCTCACTGCCGACCAAATGGCAGAACTGTTTCAGAGAAATAAGTCCACCATCTCACGGCACATAAAAAACGTGTTTGAAGAGGGTGAGTTGCAGGCAGATATGGTTGTTGCGTTTTTTGCAACAACCACTCAACACGGAGCTATCATAGGTAAGCAACAAACGCATCAAACAGCCTTTTACAACCTTGACATGATAATCAGCATAGGCTATCGTGTAAAGTCACATCGTGGCGTCCAGTTTCGTATATGGGCTACAAATGTACTGCGCGAATATATCGTGAAAGGATTTGCCCTGAACGATGAACTGCTGAAACGTGCCGGAGGTGGCAACTATTTTGACGAATTGCTTGCACGTATTCGCGACATCCGCTCATCCGAAAAAGTGTTCTACCGAAAGGTTTTGGCAATCTATGCGTTAAGCATAGACTATGACCCACGGGCAGAAGCCACACAACTCTTTTTCAAGACCGTACAGAACAAGATGCACTTTTCCGCTCACGGACACACTGCCGCTGAAGTAATATATGAACGTGCCGATGCAGAAAAGGATTTCATGGGATTGACCTCGTGGACAGGCGCAATGCCTAAACGTACTGATGCAGAGGTAGCGAAAAACTATCTTTCGGCTGATGAATTGGATACGCTCAATAGAATAGTCAGCCTATACCTTGATTTTGCTGAACTGCAAGCCAAGTCGCACCAGCCCATGTATATGAAAGACTGGATTCAGAAGTTGGACGACTTTCTCAAACTATCCGGGAAAGAACTACTTACCCATGCTGGCAGAATATCGGCAGAAATAGCCAAACAGAAAGCCGATATGGAATATGATAAGTTTAAGGAACGGACCATGTATGAACTATCGCCTGTGGAAATTCATTTCTTGGAGAATTTTGAAAAGGAACAGAAAAAATTAAAGGAATAGACGGAAAACAATGAAGAATTTAGCATATCAACAGAAAGCCGTAACCGAATTGGTAGATAAAACTATCCGCCTGTTAAACCTTGGAGGGCAGCGCAATAAATTAGTGTTCGAGGCGACTACCGGAGCCGGAAAGACCGTGATGGCTTGCCAGATGCTGGCAGGACTGATGGACGAATTGCACGACCGTGGTGACAGCCGTTACCAGGAAGTGGCATTTATATGGTTTGCCCCACGCAAACTGCACATACAGAGTTATGAAAAATTGAAAGGCGCATTCGAGGAGACACGCACGCTTCGCCCGGTAATGTTCGATGAACTGGACCAGAATGAAGGTATCCGTCCCGGTGAAATACTCTTTGTAAACTGGGAAAGCGTGAATAAGGAGAATAATGTAATGGTACGTGAGGGTGATTGTTCACTTTCGCTTTACGAAATAACCGACAGGACGAAAGAGGAATTCGGCCTACCTATTGTAGCCATCATTGATGAGGAACACATGTTCTGGTCGAAGACAGCGGACAAGTCGGCTGCCGTGCTCGATAGAATCAATCCGACTGTGGAGATTCGTATTTCTGCCACTCCCAAAACTGCCAATCCAAAGGAAAAGGTCACGGTCTATCGTCAGGATGTGATTGCTGCAGAAATGATAAAAAAGGAAGTGGTGCTCAATCCGGAAATAGAGCTGAATTTCAGTGATGAACTGGAACTCAATGCCAACCTTATCAAAGCGGCATTGGACAAGCGTAACCAGATAGCCGAAGCGTATAAAGCGGTAGGTTCCAACGTCAATCCCCTGCTGTTGATTCAGTTGCCTAACGACACCAAAGAGAGTATGACAGCCGAAGATACAGCCATCGCCGACCAAGTAAAGAAATATCTTGAAGTGATGTGTGGCATCACAACAGACAATCATCGGCTGGCAGTATGGCTTGCCGGCGAGAAAGAGAATCTGACAGACCTTGAAAAGCCGGATAACCTGACAGAGGTATTGCTTTTCAAAGAGGCGATTGCCTTGGGTTGGGACTGCCCTCGCGCAGCGGTATTGCTCATCTTCCGCAAATTGCAAAGCGACCAGTTTACCATACAGACAGTGGGGCGTATCATGCGTATGCCGGAGCAGAAACATTATCAAAAGGAGATACTGAACTCCGGCTATGTGTTTACCGACATCGCAAAGGACAAGATACAGATTGTTACGGCGGATGCCGGATATATCTTGAACAATACCATTACCGCGCATCGCCGTGAGAATCTGAAAAATGTAAACTTACCGTCAAGCTATACAGAACGCCCCAATGTAGAACGTAACTATTTAGGCCCGGACTTCCGTAAGGTGTTACACGAAGAAGCCCGCAGGTTTTGGGACTTTGTGGAAGGCAACTTGCTGTTCTCGTTGGAGGAGTTGGCCAAGTTGGATAATGATGAAGAAAGCAATACATTGCCGGATAGCGATGACCTTCAAATCAATGAAAACAGGAAAAAGGTGGCTAACTCCTTGCGCCTTGATGTAAAGAACATCAATATCGAGATACCGCAAGATGTACACTTCCAAAATGAAGAACAGGTGCTGGAAGTTGATACTGTAAAATACGCGAGAAAAGCCACGGAGATAGACCGTGTGTTTATGGCATACATTGCCACTAAAGGCCATCAGTTCGAGAGCAAAGGAAGAACTGACAAAATAGCAAGTTACCTGTTAGAGATACTTGCCGATTTCTTTGGAATCTATGAGACGGAAGCCAAAAAAGTGGTACTCTACCATTCGAACCGCCCCAAATTCGACCGTATCATCGACTCCGCTTTGGAAAGGTATGCCCGTATCCGTGACAAGGCCCGCAAAGAATCGGCAGCAAAAAGAGTATTCAGGAAATACGGCTGGGAAGTGCCGGAAGAACGGACATACGATAACGAAACAAGTCACATAGAAGAAACCGGTAATCATGCGCTACTGCCATTTGTGCAACTCAATCAGGCTTCGAATCCGGAAAAAGATTTTGTTGCCTATTTAGAACAGAACAGCCAATACATAGACTGGTGGTATAAGAACGGGGATAAAGGCAAACAGCATTACGCCATAGAATATACCACCGGAGACGAACAGGCAAAATCACTCTTCTACGTGGATTTTGTAATCCGGATGAAGAACGGACATATCTATCTGTTCGATACCAAAAGTATAGGCAGCGATGTGTTTGCGTCCGACAAGCATAACGCCTTGTTGCAATACATAAAAGAAAACACAACGGAAGAACAGCCGCTCTACGGTGGTGTCATTCTTCGGAAGGATGAAAACTGGTTGTTCTCGCCGCTTCCCATAAAGAACACTACCGACACATTGAACTGGAATTGTTTCTATCCTCAAAACGCATGATGATTATGGCAAAAGGAATAGACCCCAAATTTGTACACTATGGCATCCGAAAGGATGACTTGGCTATGATAGAGGCAATCTGTGAAAAAGAAGAGATTGACTTTGATTGGCTTAGTGAAGACATACTTAAAGCGTATCACGCTAAGAAAGTAGATGTGATAGAAATGAGTGACAACGATACGGAAGAGATTATCCGTAACGCCATTCAGAAAATTCGTCAATAAAATTTAGATGCCATGCTCATACAGAAAATAAAAATAAGCAACTATAAAACCTATCTGGCCCTCGACCTTGATTTGACGGTGGATGATGACAGGCCAATCATCCTTATCGGAGGATCGAATGGTGGTGGTAAAACGACTCTATTTGAAGCCATCAGTGGGGCTTTGTACGGGTTGAAAATAGAGAGCAAAGAACATTTCATTGAATTGCTCAATCAAGGTGCTATAAATACAGCGAAGCCGGAGATAAGTCTGCAAATAACATTTGTAGGCAAAGTATTAGGACAACAGCAAAAATACATCTTGAAAAGAACCTACGTGCTTAATCCACAAGGAAGACCTCTCGAAAGTGTCTCTCTCAACATGAATGGCAATATGTATGTGTATGGTACCATGACAGCCGCCAAAGACAGACTACGTGCCGAACAGGAGATAAACAAAATCATCAAGGCTAATCTTCCCCAGGAACTCAGCCAATATTTCTTGTTTGATGCCATGCAATCGAGCGAACTACTGAAAAAGAACGTCTTTCAGCAAACCATTCGAGATAACTTTGAAAACGTGCTCGGTTTCAAAAAATATCTACAACTAAAACACGCATCAGAAAAACTCCAGCAGGAATGGGCGCAACAACGTTTAGAAGCAGAAAAGGAAGCAAAGGAATACAATGCCTTATGCGGTCAAAAGGAACAGTTGATAAGTGAGTTGAATGAATGTCTTGCCGAACAAGACAGGCTGTACAAATATATGACTTCGGTAGAAGAAGAGTATCAACGTGCAAAAGAAGGTGCGCAACAAACAGCCAACCTGAACAAACGCATACAAGACATTGACGGCAAAATAAAAAACATCACTGACGAAGCTGCAAATTATGCAGAGGTCTTGAAGTCGTTTGTAGAGAACATTGAAATCAATGTGTTCCTGCCCAAACTGGCATCAAACCTGTCGCAGGAAATCAACAATCTTCTCCGTGTAAAAGAGCAGCTACAAAAACAGAATACCGGTGCCTATCCGATAGAAACGTTACGTGATGTAACCTCCAAAATTATAGAATATCTAAAAGAACTGTCCCTATGTAGTCATGCGGTGGATGAAGAAAATGTAGTAGCACATATGGTAGCTTTACAGAATGCTACCAATACAGAAGATCCATATGATTATTTAGACGATTCGGAAGTAACTGCTCTTCGTGAACTGCCCGGCAAAGGCGGTCATAACCAGTTCGTTTCTATCGACAGAAAAAGACAAGAATTAGAGGTTCAATTAGCGAACATAGATAATTTGAAATCAGAAAAGCGCACATTGGAACAGACTCGTTCCGGTGGAAATAGTATGCTGATAGCCAATTATGAGGAAGCCAAACATAATATAGAAAAGCAAAAATCGCTGGAAGGCAACTTGAAAGGCGAAATCCAACGTTTGGAGAAACGCATTCATCAATACGATGTACAGATACAGCAAGAGCCGGATTTGAAGTATGACACATTGATGAAACTTCGTCCATTCTTCGACAAAGTGGCAGATATGCTTTTGAAAAAGAAAAAAGCACAGATAGAAACGGAAATGCAAGAGCAACTAAACAAGTTGCTTGTTTCCTATAAAGGACATGTTGGGCGTGTTGAGTTATCCGATAGTATGGAAAAATTCAATATTAAGCTATACCATACAGCCGGAAATGAAATCTCATTGAATCAACTCAACGCTGCATCCAAGCAGATATTCATTCAAGTTCTTTTGAAAGTGCTTCGTAACTTAGGCGACTATAATCCACCGGTGATGATAGACACGGTGATGGGCGTACTTGATAATGAAAGCCGTGATGCACTTATGGAAGAGTATTTCCCGCAGTTGGCAGAACAGACAATTCTGTTGTGTACCACTTCGGAAATCAGAACGGACAGCGACTATATAAAGTTAGAGCCATTTATCTCAAAGACCTATACCCTACATAGGAATGTGGAAGAGCAACGGACAACCATAGATGAAGGCTATTTTGGTATCACGCTTAATCAGTAGTAACGACATGAGTATCATCAATTTTTCAAATACACGTCAAATGGAAGGTCTGCTGGATGAAATCAGTCCTGTCAAAGATCTGATGGAGAATAAAATCAATCTGTCTCGTATTGTGGACAGAGAAAAGCGTGTGAGTCTTACCCTCAATAAGGTAATGAGAATCTGTTTCATTGTGGGACTGAGTATTCCTGCCGAGCGAAAAGAGGAAGAATTTAAGGACATTCAGCTTTCAACAAGTTCTGCACGTATTGTCCCCAGTTTCTTTACCATGCACGACTTGTCAACCCTATATGCAGCTCTTTTGAAATTACGATATTCAAGTTTGAATATTGACTGGACCCAGAACGCCACCCTTTCACGTATCATAGCAGCGGAAATGCTTCGTGGTCGTGATTATCTGATAAAAGAAAACAATTTGGATACATATTTGTATTCTATGGGCAGCAAGGTGGCTATGACAAAAGACATTCCAGTGCTTAATCTACTTGTGGGTAACTATGGAGACGAGGAAATGGAAGCGAACCTTGACATCAACAGCCGCAACATTACCAACTCTCAAATTATCATAGCTGGAGCTACCGGATCTGGAAAAACAAACTTGTTAGCTGTATTGATGCAGCAATTTAGAGCGTTGTCTTCCGAATCGCAATATCCTGTAAATTTTCTGTTATTCGATTATAAAGGAGAATTTAGCGATATCCAAAACAATCATTGGCTCTCTCACTTTGATGTGGATCGCAGTTGCATACTTGACCCCATCGAGCATCCGCTTCCATTCACTCCGTTCAAAGACTTTACAGGGCGACCTATCAACGAAATCAATCTCTATTCGTCTGAAATGGCATCAGCTCTCTGTTCCATTGACAGAGTTTCGGCAAGTGCCAATATGAATAACCGGCTGAGTGAGGCTATTGTTGAAGCATATAAGAAAACCAGCGGATCGCCTATCACATTCACAATGATGTTGAAGGAATATCAAGCTAAAATGACCGACCCTGCAAAAGACGACAGTATTTCGTCTGTACTTAAACAGTTGGTACGAGCCAATATATTTGAGGAAGAGGACAAAGCTGATTTGATTGGTGATTGCTATATCATCAAGATGGATGGTTATCCGAAGGACGGGCCTATTGCCAAGGCAATCGTGTACTTCTTAATCTCTAAGCTGAATAACATCTATGAACAGTTAGAAAAGCAAGCAACAAACGACGATGTGGTTCAGATACGCCATTTCTCCATTATAGACGAAGCTCACTATATGCTTGACTTTGACAATCGTCCTCTGCGTAATCTGATTGCCGTAGGTCGAAATAAGGGATTAAGCATCATTCTTGCCACACAAAATATGAGTAGTTTCAAGAGCAAAGGATTTGACTTTTATGCCAATGCTCAATATCCGCTCATTATGAAGCAGCAAACTATTGATGACAAGGTTATCAAGGATTTATTTGGTGTAAGTGGCAATGAACTTCAAGAAATTCGCACTGCCATTGCTGGGCTTCAAAAGGGAGAGCTGATAATCAAAGACCAAATGGCTTTTGCACTGAGTATGGGCAAAAAGTACAAGAAAATCAATGTAACGCACTTGATATAAGCAAGATTAGATTATGATAAAATTACCTTTCGAAATAATCCAACTTTTGTGGAGTTGTGGAAACAATCGAGTTGAGCATCTTAACGGATTTGCTACTGAATTTAGTGAAGCTACATTTGATATTGTTTCCACCTCACCCTTTGTTATACGCGCAAATAATACAGAAATACTTCTTACGCGAGATGAAAATGATCATAGTATTGATGGTTATCAATATGTCGTATTAACAAACAAGATACCTCGCAAAAGTGAATTTCTTAGAGGAAATATTTTATCTATCAGATGGATTAAACACCCCAAAATAGACACCTTACGTCCTGAGGAAATAACAGCTTCTTGGAGAGGTAAATTCCTTTATAAGAAGGAAAATATTCAAGAATCCATTTTAGGGCTTCGTGCTCCGCAACTTGGAGCTATATATGCGTTTATGTCAAAGGCTCAAATTCATCATGGCAGAAATATAATAGTCATGCCAACTGGGACAGGAAAGACAGAAACCATGTTAAGTATCCTCATTGCGAATCAATGTGCCAAAGTACTTGTAACTGTTCCATCTGATGCGTTAAGAGACCAATTAGCAAATAAATTTTTTACTTTGGGCGTACTTCACAAATTTGGAATAGTTACAAGTGATTGCTCTTATCCGAATGTTGGTATTGTTAAGGAAGGTATGGATTATAATGGTTGGTACACTTTAATTGAAAAATCAAATGTTATAATCACGACTATGCCTCTTATTACAAATTGCGAATCGGAGATTATAAATTTATTAAAGGAAAACATAAGTCATCTATTTGTTGATGAAGCACATCACTCCGAAGCTAAAACATGGAGCGAGTTCATCGACTCTTTTGATGATGAAAAAGTCACACTATTTACCGCAACTCCATTCAGAAATGATAGCCGAAGATTAAAAGGAGATTTTATATATAACTTTTCCTTAAAAGATGCACAATCGCAGGGATATTACAAACCTATAAAATTTATTCCAATAAGGGAGTATGATTTAATTCAAGCTGATAAACATATAGCCGAGGTAGCTGTTAAGCAACTCCGTTCTGATATGGAGAATGGATACGACCATATTCTTATGGCTAGATGCAGTACAAAACAAAGAGCCAAGGAAGTAATGGAGATATATCAGCAATACTCTGATTTAAATCCGGTGATGGTATTTAGTTCAATGCCAAACCAAAAATCAATTTTAAACAACATAAAAGACAAAAAACATAAAATTATTGTCTGCGTAAATATGTTGGGAGAAGGATTTGATATGCCTGAATTAAAGATTGCAGCAATTCACGACGCAAAGCAGAGTTTACCAATCACCTTACAATTCATAGGTCGATTTACACGTACATCATATGATTCTAACCTTGGAAATGCAAGTTTTATTACGAACATTGCATATCCTCCAATATTGGAAGAGCTAGAAGAACTATATGCTAAGGATGCAGATTGGAACAGCTTGTTGCCACTCCTAAATGATGGAACGACTGAACAAGAAAAAGATTTTAATCAATTCATCCAGTCATTTAACAATTTGGAATTATCAAAAATTCCATTCCAAAGTATAAATATTCCATTAAGTGCAGTCATATATCGAACTTCAAACACGTGGAATCCCAAAGCTTGGGAAAATATACTATCTCCTGAGATTTATGATTATCGTTTCGGAAGTAGCACCACAGATGGAGATACATTAGTTGTAATCGGAGGCAGCATTGAAAATGTTGATTGGGGTAATGTCGAATGTGTACAGAATTTACTTTGGAATATTCTTGTCATTCATAGATATTGTACACCCAAATATAACCACGCCTACGTATATAGTACTTTAAGTGAAACGGATGAGATAGTAAAGGCGATTTTTGGCGAAGATGATACCTGTAAAATTTCAGGGCACTGTGTATTTCGTGTCTTCCACGATATAAGACGTTTTGCCATTGTTAATTTTGGAGGAAGAAAAGCTCGAATGGGTAATGTTTCGTTTAAGTCTTACTATGGGAAAGATGTTCAAGAAGGTATTTCCATGACTGAGCAAAAACAATTAACGGCGAATAATTTGTTTGGTAACGGCTATAGACGTGGAGAAAGGGTTAGTGTAGGTTGTTCTGTAAAGGGGAAAATATGGAGTCATACAAGAGGTAATCTACTTGAATACACAAAATGGGCTAGAATGATTGGGAAGTTAGTTGAAAATGAGAAAATAGATCCTAATTCTTTTATCAATAACACTTTAAGAGTTCAAGCAATTTCTGAATTACCCCAAATTGCACCTATTGCAATTGATTGGGACCCGGAATTATACAGAGATTACCCAGAGCATGGAATATTCTTATCTCATAACCTTGTTGACTATCAATTATGGTATGCTACTATTGAATTAGCGGATTACGAGATAAAGAGCACAATTACGTTTAATATACTTATTGAGGATTCTAAATTCACCTATATAATCGAGTATTCCGAACAGGATAGCCGCCCAATATATCGCGTTAAACAGATACGGGGAAATAAACTAAAAATGAGATATGGTACTCGTCTCTATGATGATATTTGTGATTATTTTAATAATGACGATGCAGCACCTGTTATATATTTTGCTGATGGTTCATGTCTTTATGCTAATAATTTAGTGCGTGTAAATTCCGATATTATCCCATTCCCTCAAGAAAAATTGATAGGTATAGATTGGGCGGATACTAAAATTGAAAATGAATCACAACATGTAGTACCTTATGAGACGGACTCTATTCAATACTATTTTTCAAGATACATCTCGGAAAAATTCGATCTGATTTACGATGATGACGGTAGCGGAGAAATTGCAGATTTAATAGGATTCAAAAATGAAAATAATGCAATACACATGCATTTATTTCATCTCAAATACGCACATGGAGGAAAAATAAGCAATATGATTTCAAATTTTTATGAGGTTTGCGGACAAGCTCAAAAATGCTTAAAATGGAACGATAGAGATAAAAGTCGCCAATTATTTAATCGTCTTTTTGCTCGGAAGATAAAAAAATATCAAGGAAGAGAATGTTCTAGAATACTCAAAGGGACTGAAGAAGAACTCGAACAATTAAGCTCACAGGTGAACTGGAAAAAAGATCTGATTATGCACATCAATATTGTGCAACCAGGATTAAGCTGTTCAAATCCAAGCCCAGACATACTTAATTTGTTGGGTTGTGTCTCTTCATATATTAAGGATGTATCAAATATTGATTTGAACGTATATTGCAATCTATAAAAACATTGTTTTAACAACTATAGGATATGAAGCCAATACGAGTATTTTTATTAAAAGGGAAAGAAAGCATGATTGACCACGTAAAGAGCATCCAAACTTTAGGATGTGCTTACTGGAAAAAGTCTCGCAATAAAAAATTGGAAGTTGGGGATATATGCTATTTATATCTTATCGGTAAGGGGCATTATCAAGTACGCTATCGTCTTGAAGTCGTTGATACAAGTTGTGTTCGTGAAGATAGTTCTTGTTGGATTACGCCATTTCAGGCTGATGAAAATTGTTATAAACTAATACCGACTTTTACAATGTACGAAGGCAAGGAATTGTCATTAGATACATTGGAAGAGATCGGTATCAATCGACACACGCAATTCAAAGAGCTCAATGAATTTCAGGAAGATTTTTTAAACAAGTATTTTGAATGATATGAGTATGCCCAATGATACAAGACCACAAATTATCAACGTGACACGCAAGCCATCAAAATGTCCGGTTTGTGGCAGTGAAGTCGTTGATATTGTGTATGGCACCGGGGATATGACGGAAATGGATTTCATGCTTGAATATCGCAAGACCGCCATTATGGGTGGCGACAATATACCTCTCCGTCCACCTATTTGGTGCTGTTCGTGTGGATGCAAACGATTCAGAAAAGTAAACGAAGACGGAACGGATGCTCCTGTAAAGGTGAAAATGTTGAAAAACATCCGCAAGGCACCGGTGTCTAAAATCATCTGGACATCCCAAATGACAGAAAGAGCATTAGAAAACGATTGCATTTCTGTGATACATCAATACCAGTTAGAGATTACCACCGAACTTGACGAGCATGAGACCTTGAAAGTCTCAGCAGTGAGCGGCAGTGATGCAGAAGACCTTGCAATGGAATTGGTTACTAAAGGAATGATAGGACTTAAAGGTCGTAAGTGCGTAAAAATAGACACCCACGTATGATTCATCCAAAAGATGGGACAGCGTCCCACTTATTGGATTGGGACTGAATATAATCAAGGACTATACAAGGATTGATATAATCTCCTTTATGACGAATGGTCAGATGCAGATGTTCCCCGGTGCTGCGGCCTGTACTGCCGGTTATGCCTACCACTTCCCCTGCCTTGACTATTTTCCCTTTCGACACAGAAACCTGCGACAGGTGACAATAGCTGACGGTGAAGTTGCCATGTTGTAACGTGACATACTTTCCGGAGACTTTATCCTGTCCTACCTTCAGCACTCTCCCCTGCATCATGGCAAACACCTTGGCACTCCGGGCATGGAGGTCAATACCGTTGTGAAACTTCCTTTTTCCGGTGAACGGATCCTTGCGATAGCCATATGGTGAATTGATCTTGACATACGAGAGCGGATAGCATACGCTGAGATAGCGTGCTACCTGCTCTTTCTTTTTTGAGTCCGCACTTGACAAAGCAACCTTGTCGGGTACGGACTTCTCGTTTTCAGAGGTGATGCTTTCGGGTGTCGCCTCTGTTCCGTTTGACGTCCGGGATGGGGTTTCCACAGCGACTTTATAGTGATTGCCCGGACAGGAAACCGTGTTGAACTGCGCTTTCACATGGTTCCCGGATAATAACAAAAGAAGGGCTATAACGATTCGTGTATTACTCATAGATGCAAATGTAGGAACAGTTCTCCGACCGTGCCAAAAGATGTCTTGATTTACCTCCAAAATATAACATTAAATAAGTTCAGAGTATGAATACTGCATTATAATCATACTTAAAGCATAAATAAACACAAATAATTAGGCTATTTAGAACTACACTAATTGAAGTATGAACAATAGTATATACCTTTGCCAAAGTATAATCAAAATATCATATTAAAGTATGAAACAAGTACGATTTGAATTTGAAGAACTGCCTTACGAAACTCTCTCGCAGTTCGGACTCACACAGGAAATGATTGAAGACCTTCCTATGCGCATTTTGGAAGAACTCAGTCACGGCAGGCACTCGCCTGTGCTTCCCATCAAGGTAAACGATGATAACGGAAACACGGTCACCGACCATAGCCGATTCGCTTTCGTGCGCAAGGAGAACGGAGAAGCCGATGTCGTGTTCTACCCGGTGCTGAAGAAATCCTCCTTGGAGAAGTACAGCGAGGAACAACAGAAGCAGCTCCGTTCCGGCAAAGTCATTCTTGCCGACACGGTAACGGCTGACGGGCGAAAGACAAAAGCCTTCGTACAGATCGATACCGAGACCAATCAGGTCATGTCCGTCCCCACGCAGGTCATCGCCCGGAACCTTCAGGTGATGGCAGAAGAACTGAAACTCAGCAATGCCGAAATCAAGGTGATGCAGCAGGGCGAACCGCTGACCTTTGTGATGCAAGACGAGCCTGTAACAGTCGGCATCAGCCTGCACGAGAAGGACGGCATCCGCTTCTGTCAGGGAGACGCCAAGAAATGGAACGAGCAGACCAAAAGAGAATGGGACAAATACACCTTCGGCTGTTACGGTTGCTGGATGATGGACGATGACGGCAATCTCGACTATATTCCGGAAGAGCAATACACGGAAGAACTCTGGAACGAACAGAAAAAGAGTGCCCAACGCAATATGGGTGCTGGACTTCACAAGTAAAACCTTTCAAACACTGTAATTATGGCACAAAACACCTATTATCCCGAAGAAGTGCTCATCGAGAAGATGGAGCGCGGAGAATACGGCTGGCTGGATTACGTCAACCACTTTTCTGCCGAATGGCAGGAAGAACTGGTGGAATACTGCAAGGCGCACTCGCTCACGATTGACGATACGGCAGCCGAGCAATTCGTCCACTACAAGAGTGAACAATTAGAAGCCGCCATGGAAAGCGGTGAAGCATAAACACGGACTATGGCAATACGAACCAACACAAACCCGATGAGACCGGACTTGCAACCCGAAATGCGTGCTCTTTTGATGCGCAACGGTATGCAAGCCCATGTCGTACCTGTGGGTGACAGCTACCAGCTGGTAGTACAGGGGCACGATTCCCCACTGTTACGATACCCCATCAGCAGGCAGCAGATGCAGGCCCTGACCGACTGGGGAACGAACCATGCCAACAAGAAAGCCTACGAGACCTTCACGGACATCGTAAAGGAGGATTTTGATATGCCCCGCAACTTCGTCCACGCACGCAACGCCAACGGTCGTGTGGCAATGGGACTTCACGGCTACCGTATCGGCATCGGTGAGTATGGCAGGGTCGGCAGGTACGGTATGCCGCCCCCTTTCCTCGGATGGACTCCCAGACAGCAGGAAGGCTATCACTTGCGCAGAGTCGGCGGCCGGCTTTTCTATGCAGGTACACCTATGGTGGCAGAACGCCCGGACGGGCGCATGAAACCCGGCGAATTGCAATCGGGCGGTTACGGATTCTACTACAAAGGGCATCGGCAACCGCAAGAGCAGGTACAGCCATTCCAGCAGGATGTCTTGCAGGATTTGCAGGCAGTCATCACCCCGATGGTAAACAAGCCAAGAAGCGAAGAACCGGCAAAGCCTTACAAGGAGCTGATTACCTCACCCGTCTATTTCTCCAATGAGAAATGGCAAGAATGCCTTTCGTCACACGGCATCATCGTGGATACGGAAGCCGGAACACTGACCATCCAGTCGGAGAAAGTCAGTGCCGATATGGTCTATGACCTGACAGAAGAGGAATTATCCGCACTGACCTCCAATTCCATTGAAGAGCATCCGGTTGAAAAACGCCTGGAGATTCTGAACAATGTCATTCAAAATGACTATTCCGATAAGGTCACATTGGAATCTCTGAACAGCAAGGAGCGCATCAGCATTGCCCTGCATCCCGAAGTGGAGCAGGATCTGGCTATGCGGAACCGGCAGGAACAGGACTTGCTCCTGCCATTGGAATCCGATAACAGCCTTGCACCGCACTCTACCGAACAGACCGTACTGCAAGAAGACGAACATATCATCAGAGAACCACAAGAAGGAGCCTTGATTGACGGACGGGACTTGTCATACATCAACGAAAACAAAGGCTGGTACCGGGAAGGAGAACACGGACGTGAAGTGGAAGTGGAAGCCATCGCCGTACAACCAGCAGAAACAGAGGGCAAATACAAGATGACCGCCATTATCAACGGAGAACCCATCACCCATGAAATCAGCCAGAAACAGTACGACAAGTTCCTGGCAGTCGATGACTACCACCGCATGAAGCTCTTTTCCAAGATATTCAACGAAGTGGATATGAAGACCCGTCCCGAAATGAGCAGCGGATTGGGGACGAAGATATTCGCCGCACTTGCCGCAGGTGCGGTTGTGTTGTCGGATGTCGCCCACGGGCTGCACCATCCCTGTCCGGAATTTTACGGAGAGCGTTTCAGTTCCGCACCTCGTCCTTATTTCAAGCCGGGAGTGGACTCGCCGATGGATGTGGCAGCAAGGAACTTTGAAGCGCAGATGAACAAGGAGGTGGCAGAGATGCGCAGAGGATTTTAAGGAATAAAAGGAACACGGAAATGGCAAACGGAGAACTGACATACGATGACTTCCTGCAACGGCTAGACATTCAGGATATACTGATGGACGCAGGCTATCACCTGAACAAGCGTGACGGCTTGCGTTATCCGTCCTATATCCGCACGGACAGCAACGGCACACGCATCCGGGGTGACAAGTTCATCGTCACACCGAACGGCAAATGCTGTTTCCAGCCACCACAGCAAAAGCTCTATAATATCATATCCTTTATCAAGGCATTCCCTGAGAAGTTTGCGGAACACCGGAACGGCGTCTCTCCAGACAGGTTGGTCAACCTTGTCTGCAACAGGCTGTTGAACCAGCCCATCAATGACAGACCTTTGCGCATCATCCAACCCAGACGGGAGAACACTCCGTTCAGGCTGGATGATTACGACATCCACCGTTTTGACGTGAAAGACAGGGAGACCCACAAGCGTTTTTATCCCTACTTCAAGAACCGTGGCATCGACATCTTCACGCAACGGGCTTTTGCCAACCATTTCTTTCTGGCTACCAGACACCGTTCAGACGGTTTGGCGTATGCCAACCTTGCCTTTCCACTGGTACTTCCCAAAGAGCCGGACAAGATTGCAGGACTGGAGGAACGAGGCCGTCCCAAGATGGACGGTAGCGGAAGTTACAAGGGCAAAGCCGAGGGCAGCAACAGCAGCGAGGGCTTGTGGATAGCCAATTTCAGCGGTGAGCCTTTGCAAAAGGCAGGCGGCGTTGCGTGGTTTGAAAGTGCCTACGATGCAATGGCTTTCTACCAGATACACAGGAATGGCTTTCGGGACAACCCTGACCTTTCCAAGAAAAGCGTGTTCGTCTCCACGGGCGGCACTCCCACCGATATGCAGATTCGCGGTATGCTTTCCGTCACTCCGGATATAAACCACTACTTGTGTTTTGACAACGACAGTGCCGGACGTGAGTTCGTGAAAAAATTCCAAGCCATAGCGGAATCCATACACATCAGTTCCGACCGTATAAAAGTATTTCCCTTGATGCCCTGTTACAAGGACTGGAACGATGCCCTGCTTGGCAAGACAAGCGAGGAATACCTTGGCAGCATCAAGGACGCGATTATCCCATTGGGGGCACCACTCGGTACAACGGGATGTGCAACTGACAAGGAAGAAGAACACCGACAACCAAATATACACAGATAAGAGCCATGCAACAACCGATATACAGAGAGATTTCACTACGACCGCAAACGGCACAGTTCTTCATCGACGAACTGCCCTTGCTGTTGCTTTGTCCCGTGGGACTGGTCTATGGAGGAATGGAGAACGCCCCTCTTGCATCTATCGCCACCCTCCTTGCCGTTCTCCTTTCCCTCATTTTGATTTACCGGCTTATATACCTGAAACGCATACGCTATCACGTCGGTAGCGAACAGCTGACTGCCGAGCATGGCGTGTTCCAACGCAGTATCGGTTACATCGAATTGTACCGTGTGGTGGACTTCCACGAACAGCAGAGCTTGTTGCAGCAGATTTTCGGGCTAAAGACTGTCACGGTGTTGTCTATGGACAGGACCACGCCCAAGTTGGAATTGACAGGTCTGCCCAAACGAATCAATATCGTGGATATTATCAGAGAGCGTGTAGAGTTTAACAAACAACGAAAAGGAATCTATGAGATCACCAATCACTAAAATAACGATGCTCCTATTCTGCATCATCTTGTCTGTCACGGCGAAGGCGCAGATTGTCACGACCAATCCGTTGGAATATGTGGCATTGGCAGAAGGCAACGAACTGATTCTCGGCAAAGTCAAAGACCAGATGGACGGGCAGAAGAAAACCGCCCTTTTGCAGAATACCATTGCCGCAGAGTTCGAGCAGATGCGCCAGTGGGAGAAGAAATACAACAGTTACCTTAAAACGGTAAGCGGTTTCGCATCCTCGCTGAAAGCCTGTACCCACCTGTACAATGACGGTGTGAGGATTTTTATCTCGCTATGCAAGTTGAAAAAAGCCATCAGCGACAATCCACAGGGCATTGTCGCCGCAATGAGCATGAACAACCTGTACATCGAGACCGCAACCGAACTGGTGACGGTATTCTCCCTGCTCCGTGATGCCGTGGCAAAGGGAGGCAAGGAGAATATGCTTACGGGAGCGGAACGGAGCCAGACCCTATGGGCATTGAACGACCAACTGTCCGCATTCCAAAAGAAACTCAACCTGCTTTACCTGAGCATCAGGACTTACACGATGACGGACGTGTGGAACAACGTGACGGCAGGTATGCTGGACAGGAACAATGGTGAAGTGGCACGAATGGCAATGAACAGGTGGCGCAGGGCAGCAACGGTAAGATAAAAAGATGGAGGAAAGAGAAAATGAGACGGGCAATCTTTATCATAATCACACTGCTGTGCATAGGCGTGAAAGTCCACGCGCAGATAGACCCCACCCTTGCCGGAATGGTTCTCATCTATACCGAAAAGTCCAAGAAGACCTTGAAGAACCAAGAGAAAATCATGCTCCTGCAAACCACCGGCCACATCTGGACGAAAGAGGAGGTGGAAGCCGTCACCGACCTGCAACGGGAGTTCAATGATTATCTGGATTCATTCCGTTCGGTCATCAGTTACGCCGCACAGATATACGGCTTCTATCACGAGATAACCCATCTCACGGAAAACATGGGAGAGTTCACCGGGCAACTCAGGAAAAGTCCTGCCAATGCCGTAGCAGTAGCACTCTCTACGAACCGGAACAAGATATACCGGGAACTGATATACAACTCCGTGGAAATTGTCAATGACATACGCACGGTCTGCCTGTCAGACAACAAGATGACGGAGAAACAGCGGATGGAAATCGTGTTCGGAATCCGTCCCAAGCTGCAACTGATGAACAAAAAGCTGCGACGGCTGACCATGGCGGTGAAATACACCTCGATGGGTGACGTGTGGGCAGAAATCACGGAACGGGAACAACCCAAAGCCAACAAAGCAGAGATAGCCAGGTCTGCCATGAAACGGTGGAAACGAAGCGGAAAGGCCGGCGCTTTTTAACATAACGAGAATATAAAAACAAAAAGATATGGGATTCTGGAGTTCATTATTAAAGACAGGCGGCAAAGCCGCAGGAGCGACAGGCAAAGCCGTTGGCGGAGCCGTATTGCACCCATCACAGACCTTGCGAGGGGCAGGAAGCGCATTGAAGACGGCAACCGTAGGAGCCGCGGCCGGATATGTCGGCTGGGAGAAACTGACCACCGACAAGAGCGTGGTGCGCATCGTGAGCGATGCCGTCATCGGAGAAGACACCACCAACGCCATCAGCGGCACGGCGAAAGCGGCTACCGAAACGGTAAACAAACTTACCGGCAAAGCCGAACAGACTTTTGACAACGTGAGCCAGGCGTCAAGTTCGCTATCTTCCACGCTCGATGGAGCGTCCAATTTTTTAAGCGGTGTTTCCAACGGGAATGCCGGGAATATGTTAGGCAACTTTTTCAGCAACCTCGCGCATGGCAGAGTATCGGGATTAAGCATAGTCGGATTGATTGCCGGGGCATTCCTCGTGTTCGGACGTACAGGCTGGCTCGGCAAGATAGCCGGTATCTTCTTGACCATGATGATGATTGGCAACAATACCCAACGCCTGCAAGAAGTGTCCGTTACCGACAACCAGCGTCAAGCCCGTCCACAGCAGGAACAGGAGGAACAGACCCATAGCGGAGGAATGAGAAGATAAGACAGTCATAATACAATACTATTCTACAAATGAAATACACGGAAGAAATGATTCTACAATCCCCAAGCGGCTATTGTATGCCCTTTGAGGAAGAAAAGAATAAAGAAGTAACCTTATCAAAAGGCTACGGGGAACAGAAAGATGTCGTCACCGGAGAGACATCCTTTCATCACGGCATAAACTTCCATGCCAGTCACCGTCCTTTGGCGGCAGTGGCAAGCGGTGTCGTGTCAAGTATTGGTACGGACAAAGAGCATGGTGTATATATTGTCATACGCTACGGCAAATACGAAGTGACCTATGCGCATCTTGCTAATATATTCATTCGTTTCGGACAAAAAGTAAAAGCTGGTCAGACGGTAGCCATCAGTGGAAACGACCTTCACATGGAAGTGGCGTTTGACGGCGAGGAACTGAATCCGATAGAGTTCCTGACCATGCTTTACGGCAATATCCAGGCACTCGGCAAATCGGAACACGGTGCGGCACACGAGTTCACTCCGTTTGACGGTGAGATTAAAACCAGGTACGACCGTGACAAGGAGGAAATCGAGGAACTGATGCTCCGGTTCCTTCCCGTCTATATGGAAGACCTGTTCCGTGGCGAGTACATCGTACCCGAATATACAGAACAGTCCCTGCGTAATGTGTTCACCGTGGGAGCGGCCAAAAACTACTTCTTTGAGTCGATGCCGAGCATGGCGAACCCTTTGGGCATAGGCGGCCGTGCCTTGCCTTTGGCGGGCAAGGTACAGAATCTCCTGATAGCGGATTTTCTGAATTATCTCGCTCTCAGACACAATGTCTATCTCTCCACCATGAGCGAGGAAGTAAAAAAAAACTTCAATCCGAGGCAGTAGCCGACAGTGGCATTATCGACCCGTTGTCGGAACTGGAGATAGATGTACAGAGCTTCGATATTCCGAGAATGGTGTCCGTCTATCCCGACCGTGCCGGAGTCCGATGGTGGACGAAAGCATGGTTCAATAACCGGGAGGAAGGCGAACATTCCGTAGAAATCGACCGGATGGCCGCCATCCGTTTCATTCAGGACCGGATAGAAAAGGATGAATGGCTGGAAGAGTTCTTCCCCAAGCAGATGGAGATATACCACAACGCCATAGAACAAACCAAGGAACAACTGTTGAACCAATTGAATTATTAAAATATGGGCGAAATCAAGCATACAGCACGCTTTGCGGAGATAGAAAGGATATTCGGTGACTACTTCAATAGTCACCTTGCCCCTGTCATGCGAGACACGCAGGACTATCTCAACCGCAAGCAGGTGGAGGAAATGGCAGCGTATTCCACCAGTGCAGCCGGCATCCTCGGTTCTATGGCGGCAGCCGCTAATCCGATGATGGATCCGTACCAGACACTGAAAGTGACCGGGGAATGGAACTCCAAGACCACGGAGGACTACATTGAAATGTGCAAGGATAAGATTGCAAACAATAAGGAGATACAGGCAGACCTCACGATAATGGCAAACGAATGGCGTACCGCCGTGGTGGATGAAATCGGCAGGGAAAGATATGATGAACTGTCCGGGCAATTAGGTGGCGACCTCGCTTACGCATATACGGAATACCGTATCGGAGAGTTGATGATGGGCAAGATGGTCAAAGACAATATGCCCAAGTCTTCCGCTGAATACATCATGCGCAAGGCGGCACAGAACACGCTTTTCGGGCTGTCATACACATTGAACCAGTCACCGCTTGCCGCAGAAATCGAGCGACGTGGGGAAGCAGCCTACAAACCGTCCAAACTGGAAAAAGGGACAGGCAAAGTCATCGGTGCAAGCATTGATGCCATATCACTCGGCGGTGCGGGAAGCTGGGCGAGCTTTGCCAAATTTGTCGGGGTTGACCTGGCATTTTCAGCACTGACTTCCTCCAAGGACAAAACAGGAAACACTGCATCCGTTGAAGATTGCATCAGCAAGGGCGTATTCGGAAGTGAGAGGAATGTCTTTGACAGATTCCGTAAAGATGCCAATGAAATTCGAGCCAATGACAATCCTTATATCATCGCCACCAATGAACGGCTGACCAAGAAGATTCCCGTACAGGGTTTTGATTTCAGGGACTGGATGAGCCATAACGCCCAAGCGAAAATGCTGTTTGATTTTATTGCCGGCCAAAAGATAAAAGATGAGCGATATAAGGATATTCCGATGGTCATCGCTCCGGAATACATGGAAACTTATTTGCAGGATATGGAGAAGAAAGAAGAGGTTAAAGGTCAATCCGCGCTTGCAAACAATCCGGGACAATCGGGAAACACCCATACCGCACAATCCGTCCAACAAGCCAATGAAACGGAAACGACGGAAGAATCAAGGGAAGAAACAGCCATTGAATCAGGACAGAACCGACAGGCAGGACAGCAAACCGCCAATGCCAACGAAAACGGCTGGGGCGATTTTTTCTCAACCTTGGGATTGAGTGGCATGGGAGACATAAGCAAAAATTTGGGTTATGTGCTTGCCATGTTGCCGGATATTCTGGTGGGTATGTTTACGGGCAGGACAAAATCATTGGATTTGGGAGACAATGTACTGCCTATCGCCAGCATCGTCGCCGGCATATTCATTAAGAATCCTATTCTCAAAATGATGATGATCGGACTGGGCGGTGCCAATTTGTTGAACAAGGCAGGACACGAGGCATTAGGATGGAAACGGAATGAAGATAACGGTTTGAATACGGGAAACCGTTCCGTCCGATACCGGGTCTATGCAGACGAACCGCTGAATCCACGGATTTCCGGTCCGATACTGCAAGGGAACAACCTTATCGCAACCATAGACCATGTACCCTGCACCATCCAGTTGCCTGAAAAAGTGGTGTCAGCTTACAATGCCGGGGCATTGCCGCTTAATACCCTTGCCAATGCCATCCTTGTCAAGAGCGACCATACCCAGCAACTGATGTCGCAGAATTACGAAGAGAACGACAGGGAAACGATTGTGCGTACCAGAGGAATACAATAAAACAGCAACAGATATGAAAGAGAAATCACAGTTTGAGAAAAATGCCGCCGACAAACAAGTGGAACTGCTCTCCGGAGCGTTAAACGGGGCGGTCAGCGCGGGCGGCCACTGGCTCAATGCCACAGGAAAGGGCTATCCCAAGTTTTATCCGGCAGGCGTGGCGGTCAGTCCGTTCAACGCCCTGTTCATGGCTCTGCACTCGGACAAGAACGGATGTAAGAGCAACCTCTTCACCTTATATAGCGAAGCAAAGGCAAGAGGCGAATCCGTCAAGGAACACGAAAAAGGAGTACCGTTCCTGTTCTATAATTGGAACAAGTACGTGAACAGGAACAATCCCAACGAGGTCATATCAAGGGATGACTACCAAAAACTTTCTCCCGAAGAGAAGAACCGATACAAAGGCGTACACAACAGGGAGATACGCACATTGTTCAATATCGACCAGACTTTGCTGCCCCACGTTGACAGGAAAGCATACGATGACGCATTGGCAAAATACGGCAACAGTGTCGAGCAAGGATTCGGGGAAAAGGAATTGCGTGAGCTCAGGCCGAAATTCAATGCCTTCGTACAGTCTATTTCGAGAAATCTGGCACCGGTTCGCACGGATGGCAGCGGTGTGGCGCATTATGACAGCCAGAAAGACGCGATATATATTCCACGGCAAAAGGATTTCGCACATTACATCGATTACGCGCAGGAGACCCTTCGGCAAATCATAGCAGCCACCGGACACCAGCAACGCCTTGCCCGTGAGGGAATGGTGATGAAAAACGGGATTCCCCCAACAGAGGATGCCGTCAAGCAGGAACGGCTGATTGCCGAAATCGCTTCGGGTATCAAGATGCTGGAAATGGGACTTCCGGCCCGGTTGTCGGACGAGAGTGTCAAACTGGTGGATTATTGGAACCGTGAACTGAAAGAGAACCCTTGTCTGATAGATGCCATCGAGAGCGATGTGAACAATGCGCTGGAAGTGATACGCAAAGCGGAACGGGGCGAAAAAATCGAGTATGCCACCTATCGTAACTACCGCCAGACAGAACAGATGCGGGAGCAAATGCCCAAGCATTTCTTCGTGGCTGACGAAATCAAGAAGCATCCCGACAAGGAAAACAAGACCATTGTCCTGGTCATCGACAAACAAGGCAAGAGTGCCGATGTGATACTCCCTGCCGGTGCATCCTTGGAGGTGAACAACGAAATCAAGGGAATGAGCAAACAGCGCATACAAAGCGCATTGGAGAAAAGCGGCATTGAAAAAGTGCGTTTCTATAATCCGGACGGTGCGTTGGGCTACCGTCCCGATGACCGTTACTTCGCCGAAAAGCAGATAGAGGTGGCGCGTCTGAAAAACTGGGCATTGGAAACACTCTCCACCATCGATGCGCACCCTGCGGTGAAGCATGCTGACAAACCCTGGTTTGAGAAGATACAGATGGTACAGGATGACAAAAACCGCTGGGCTTTATTCATCAAGCCGGAAGGAAAAGCCGGTTACAGCGTCTATCCCGAAAAGGATGACCTGAACCGTTTCTTCACCACGCTGAAACAGTCATTAGATAATATAGACAAGGTGCGTGGAGAACTGGCCAGAAAATACTATGCCCTTGCCGAGAGCAAGCCGGATCTAAAAGTGGACCTGTTCCACACGGCAGATGAAAGCATTGACTTGAACCGCATACAACGAGTGGCCGTGTTCAAGACAAAGAACGGGGCGATACTCTGCGCTCCCACCATTGACAACCAGAAACCGCAGCCCCGAAGCGTCACACCACAGCAATGGCAACGGATGTGGGTCGCCGAGGACAGGAACAGTTTCAAACAACATCTGGCGGCAACGCTTTTCGCGGACGTGCTGAACAAGAGCCAGGCACAGGAACAGACCTCTTCCGAAAAACAGGAGTCGGAAGTGGAAACGAAAATCAGCCGTGACGAGGAAATCAAGCACGACCAGCCTAAAGAGGAAGTTGAAGAAGAGGAAGAGGTATCAAAAGGAATGCACCGATAAACAGACAAAGCAATGAGCAAGAATAAAGAATATGTGGAGAAATACGCCGAGTTTGCGATGGAACAGATGCGCAAATACGGCATCCCGGCTTCAGTGACCTTGGCACAGGGCATACTGGAGAGCAGCAACGGGCAAAGCCATATGGCCCTGAACGAGAACAACCATTTTGGTATCAAAGCCACTCCGGGGTGGATTGCGCAAGGTGGCAAATACGGCATTTACACCGATGACAAGCCCAACGAGAAGTTTTGCAGCTACGACAGCGTGGGCGATTCTTACGAGCATCATTCCAAATTCCTTGTAGAGAACAAACGGTACGCGGAATGTTTTGACCTGTCTCCTGACGATTACAAGGGTTGGACGAAAGGACTTGCCAAGGCCGGGTATGCAAGTGGCGGCAATTATGCCCAAAGTCTGCAAAAAATCATTGAAGCAAACGGGCTACAGCAGTATGACCGGATGGTCATGGCAGAAATGAAGGCAAAAGGATTGGAAACAGAAACCGGGCAAGCGGTTACGACAAACACCTATTCATTCCCGGTCGAGCGCGAAGAGTTCCTGTTTGTCACTTCACCGTTCGGAATGCGTACCGACCCCATGAATGCTGACAAGCTGCAAATGCACAAGGGTATAGACATCCGCTGTAAGGGCGATGCGGTGTTGGCTACCGAGAATAACGGCAAAGTGGTGGCAGTAAACCAAAATGCCAAAACCGCCGGAGGCAAGTCCGTAACCATTGAATACGAGAGGGCTGACGGAAGCAAGATACAGAACACTTATATGCACCTGTCCTCTGTTGATGTCAAGGTGGGTGATATGGTGCAAGCCGGACAGAGACTCGGTGTTTCAGGGAATACCGGGACACGGACTACCGGCGAACACCTGCATTTCGGAGTGGCACAGATTACCGCTGACGGACAAAAACGAGACATTGATCCCGCAATCTATCTGGCAGACATTGCCCAAAAGGGAAACATCAAGTTGCAAGCCTTGCATAATGGCAACGACCTGTTGGCTAAATACAAAACGGAGGTTACTGCCACTCCCCAGGAAACAAAATCACAAAGTCCTGAAGAGTGGATGAAGAAACTGTTATCCTCGGAAGACAGCGGTGTCGGACTTTCAGGAACGAATGACCCGATTATGGATATGGTGGTCAAAGCCTTTTCCTCGCTGATGATGCTGGCGGTAGTCATTGACAACAAGAACGAAGAGGAACAGAAAGAAGCCATTTCTGAAATGGCAGGTAGCCGGAAGGTGGAACTGACTTCATTGTTGCCCCACATGAAAAGTTGTGCCCTTGTCATCGGAGAGAACAACAAAGCCGTATTGCAGGCAGACAACGGTATCGTGCAAGTCTCACGGGAACTCAGTACCGTTGAATTGAGCCGGCTGTCCGCCACCTTGAACAATCCGGGACTTACGGAGGAAAGCAAGCGTATGCGAGTGGCAGGAATGGTCAATGCCATTGTGTTGTCACAACAGGCATCCCAGAACTTCGAGCAGGGAATGTCAGAGCAACAGGGCCAGAACGAGCAAATCAGAAGATAATGAAAAGCGTGATGATGGAAATAGGATTGTTGTTTGTCGGACTGTCCCTTGCAGGACTGCATACCCTTGTATGCTACCGGCTGTTCGGTCTGGTGGTGACACTCGTGATTGTGGGTGTGCAGGTTGTCATTGCGTCAGGGATAGTCTGGATTAAAATCCGTGCGCCCGATTAAAGACGGAACGTATATGCGGGTAGTTCACATTTAATAGGATATTCCGGTCAAATGGTCTTGGTTAAAATAAAACTACAAGCAATATGATTAAGTGTAACGTAACAGTGTGCGGAACCATCAGCAAGGCGGCTGTAGTGCGCACCAACAATGAGAACAAGGCTTTCACGGCATTTGCCGTAAATTGCGTGATTCCAGCAAGAAACGGTATCGACAAAACAGTGGAAATCTCTGTCGCCAAGGATGGAGAGGAGTACAATCGGGCTGACTATACCGTAGGCAAGAGAGTGGAAATTTCCGGTGTGTTGACTTTCAAGAAGCGTGGAGACAACCTCTATTTCAATCTGTCGGCTTCATCGGTTAACCTTACCGTGGCTTCAAACGAGGATTCCATCAAGGGCGAAATGCTCTTCCGTGGAAAGACAGGCAAGAACATCGAAGAGAAGACAGACAAGAAAGGCAAGAATTTCTTGCAGTTCTCCGCATTTTCTGCGGAAAAGGTCAATGACGGCTTCGAGTACCTGTGGGTACGCTTCTTAGGCTTTGACCGTAAACGTGAGGAGTGGCTGCAACCGCAGACCGGCATCGAGGCCAAAGGTGAACTGGAACTGTCCGTCTATAACGACAAGCTGAACATTACCTGCAAGGTATCGGAAATGTCGGAATATGTGAAACAGCCGTATAACCCTAACAACTGACAGCCATGGCCGGTTACAGGAAAAACAGCAATGACGGCCCGTCCGCGGAGGACAAGGCTCTTGACCTCTTTGCGGAAATGATGATTTTATGTTGACGTCAACATAAAA
>NZ_EQ973355.1:0-46111 GCF_000157055.1 Bacteroides sp. 2_2_4
GTAGGAAGGAATGAAAATGATTAAGGAAAAACATAAAGATATAAGGTGAATGATACACAGGAAAGCAGTAAACAATAGGAAGTTGATTAATAAACAACACAAGGAAAGGAATAATCGTAAGTCCGGCGAGAGTTCGGGAAAAGCCACAGCCATCATGCATGAGAAATGAGCAAAATAGATAAAAGGAGTATGAGAATAAGAGGAGAAATGAGTTGAAACCGATGAGAAATGCAGCTTTTTTAAGGATAAATGATGGAAATACTATGAGAAATACCATTTTACAGTTTATTTCTCATAGCATTATATTATTGATTTACAAACAAATACCATACCACTTATGAGAACATGAGAAATGAAAATGAAAAATCATTTGCAGGAGAACTTGAATTCAACGAAAGGTTATTTTTTAGGAAAGAGCAAAAAAGAAAGAGATAAATCAGGAATCCGGCCGAATCCATATACCGTATACCGACCGACCGAGCAAAATTCCTTTTCAGTTGTTATTCATATATATCATAGTATACACAATAAAAGTCAATATCATGGAGAAGAATATTTTTCAGTTAGATAATGAACAACTCAAAGAAATTGCCCGTTCATTCAAAGCAAAAGTAGAAGAGGGATTGAACACTGAAAATGCAGAGATACAATGCATTCCAACTTTTATCACTCCGAAAGCAAGTAGTATTAATGGTAAATCGTTAGTGCTTGATTTGGGAGGAACCAATTATCGGGTGGCAATCGTTGACTTCAGTAAAGTTCCTCCAACCATTCACCCCAACAATGGTTGGAAGAAAGACATGTCGGTTATGAAATCTCCCGGCTATACCCGCGAGGAGTTATTCAAAGAATTGGCAGACATGATTACCGGAATAAAACGGGAGAAAGAAATGCCAATCGGATATTGCTTTTCTTATCCGACAGAGTCTGTGCCAAGCGGAGATGCCAAACTATTGCGCTGGACAAAAGGAGTTGACATAAAAGAGATGATCGGAGAAGTGGTAGGAAAGCCTTTACTGGATTATCTAAACGAAAGAAATAAAATCAAGTTTACGAATATAAAAGTACTTAATGACACCGTAGCCAGTTTATTCGCAGGACTTACCGACAGCAGTTACGATGCATATATAGGTCTGATTGTGGGAACAGGTACCAATATGGCTACTTTTATTCCGGCTGACAAAATTAAGAAGTTAAGTTCGTCACATAAGGTTGATGGCTTGATTCCCGTTAATCTGGAGTCAGGGAACTTCCATCCGCCATTCCTCAACGCAGTAGATAATACGGTAGATGTAATCTCCGACAATCCGGGAAGACAACGTTTCGAGAAAGCTGTATCCGGCATGTACTTGGGAGACATTCTAAAAGCGACTTTCCCTCTGGAAGAATTTGAAGAAAAATTCGATGCACAAAAGCTTACCTCTATCATGAACTATCCCGATATTTATAAAGAAGTGTATGTGCAGGTAGCACAGTGGATATATGGCAGATCAGCGCAATTGGTTGCAGCTTCACTTACAGGGCTTATCATGTTGCTAAAGTCATACAATAAGGAGATAAGGAGAATTTGCCTGGTTGCCGAAGGAAGTCTTTTCTGGAGCAAGAACAGAAAAGATAAAAACTATAATATGATTGTCATGGAGAAATTACGGGAACTCTTCAGTTTATTTGGTTTGGAAGACGTAGAGATCGACATAAAAAGTATGAATAATGCCAATCTGATAGGAACAGGTATTGCGGCATTATCCTGACACGTTCTAATTTGTCATTGCACGGCAGGTCCTCAATCGGCCTGTTCATAAAAATTCGATGCTGTATCAAATTTACTGATACAGCATCGAACCTATTTCAGACTTATTAAATCCGGTTCAATATTTAGATAGAATATAGAACCTAAAGTAGCTATTATTTGATCTTCAGTGCAAAACCGCCTCCGGGTGCCAAATGAATCTTCAACTTACTGTCATTCTTTATCCGGAAAGATTCACATTTATAATCACGTCCAACCCGGTGGGCATTCACTCCATCCTTAAATAATGTAGCATCGTATGTCTTGTCGCCCAAGAAGGAACAATCTACTTCAATATCACGTGCCGTCCAATCGGTAATTCCACCTACATACCAGACATTTCCTGCCCGGCGTGCCGTTACGATGTACTCTCCCATTTTGCCATCAAGCACGATACTTTCATCCCATACGGTCGGAATATTGGCAATAAATTCGGTCGATTCCAGTTCGCGCATATAGTTGCTTGGCGCATCGCACAGCATATTGAAAGGAGACTCGAATACCACATACAGAGCAAGTTGGCGACAGCGAGTTCCCTGGCTCATAGGTTCCGAGTTACAAGGATAATAGTTACCTTTCGAAGCATTACGCATCGCGCCTTGGGTGTAATCCATCGGACCGGAAACCTGACGGGTGAAAGGCAACAGTACGTCATACTTCACCTGATCGACCGAAGCCGGACTCCATTTCATCTGTTCCAAGCCATTAACCCCTTCAAAGTTCAACACATTCGGATAGGTACGATTCAAGCCGGCCGGTTTATGCGTTCCATGCAAATCGAGAATCAATTTATATTTAGCACACATTTCGGCAGCCCGATAATTGAATGCTGTCATATACTGATCGTCACGATCCATAAAATCGACCTTAAAGCCTTTGACTCCCATGTCGGCAAAATAACGGCAAACGTTCTCCATATCACGATCGAAGGCATAATAACCAGCCCAAAGAATGATACCTACATTTTTGGAAGCTGCATAATCTACCAGTTCTTTCAGATTAATATCTTTCACTACTTGCATCAAATCCGCCTGCAGGTTGACTGCCCAACCTTCATCAAGGATTACATATTCTATTCCGTTTGCAGAAGCGAAATCAATATATGCTTTATAAGTCGGATTATTTACTCCGGTGATAAAATCAACGCCATCCAAGTTCCAGTTATTCCACCAATCCCATGCCACTTTACCGGGCTTGATCCATGAAATATCCGTCAGACGGGAAGGAGCAGCCAACAAATAGCTCAAGTTGCTTGCCGCCAAATCTTTATCGGAAGTGGTAACAATGCTCATTCGCCATGGAAAACTTCGGGGGTTATCTACTTTGGCAATGTAAGCTTCACGCTCTTTCACCAACATCTGAAGTTGATTGTGTCCGCCCTGCACCGTCTTCTTGGGATAAGGAGCGAATTGACCCGTCAACCGTTTTTCCCCTTCAGCAGATAAATAGAGACCGGGATAATTCTCCAAACCGGATTCTGTGATACAAATCTTGACACCTTCACCAGCATCCACTACTAACGGCAGAAACATCAAACGTTTTTTATTCAGTTTCGATAATCGATCAGTAGTATAAGTGTTCTCGAAAGAATTGAAATATTGGGATTCGTAATCACCGTCTTTCCCCGCTTTTACATACGGAACAGAGGCTACCATATCGGACGGGAAACGGTAATCTACAGTTTCATCCACTACATTGAAAGGTTTCTTCGACCGGCTGACAAAGCGATATGCAATACCATCATTGTAAGCACGAAACTCTACGTTCCAATCTTTCTTAAACCGGAGAGTCAGTTCATTATAGTAATCTCTTAGTTCGTTGGCGCGATAGAAAGGAGAAGGAACCATCTGATCTACTTTTTTCCCGGAAGTGCCGGCCAACTTTGCTTTCTCTCCCCAAACTTCTCCATTCTCCAATGTCATTGAAATTGGAGAAGAAGCCAGTATCTGACGTCCGTCACAATGGATGTCATAAGTCAACTTATCACCGACGGTAATAGTTGTTTGGAGTTTCCCATCCGGAGAGTTCAAGGTAAATTGTTTTTGTGCTTGTACCGTAAGCGTACATGCGACAACACATAGAAATAATAAAATCTTCAGTTTTTTCATGGTTTTAATTATAGTAGTTATCAAATCATAAGAAGAACGATGCAAAAATAAAATAATATATTATAGTAACCTATATGAAAACTAAAAAACAGAAATGAAAAATGAATACGGGATTCTATCTTTTTCCTATCAGAGATTTTATGCAATCGACTTCTTCCCGCTGAAAAGGTACTCCGTTAGAACGATAAATATCATGGAACCATAACTCCGGCTCTTCTCCCGACGGAATCACTTCATCCCAGGCAAAAATAGTATTTGTCTTTCCCGCAACAAATCCCCAATTAATGGCTCCTACCTTCTCTTTTTTCATCAAAGGAAGAACATTGCAAAAGCGGCTGTCATTGCGACGGGCCATATATTCGGTACAGATTAACGGACGATTAAGCATCTTTAGAAACTTGATGCACTCGGCATGCCGTGCCTCATCATCGTAATTATGATAAGAGATAATATCCGAATGATTCAGCATAAATGCATTCAGAACATTTTTGCGAGGAGAATTATAGTCCCAAACACCGGCAGTAATCGGTTGTGACGGTTTACAGTCGCGTACCCAACGAAAAACATTGGTCAATAAAGGCAAAGAGGTTTCTTCGTGTTTACTATTTCCGGGTTCATTATACAAATCCCACATCAATATCCGATCATCATGAGCGTAAGTGCGTACAATATCTTTGATATACTCTTGTAGAAAAGGATACAAAGTCAACGTATCCTTGCGCAAGCTGCATGAAGGGTCCTGCACCCAGCCGGAATTATGAACTCCCGGCTTCGACTCTGGTTGTTTGCCATAAGCCGACTCTGGATTCCAACAATCATCAAAGAACACAAACATAGGACGGATTGAATACTTCCGACAAATATTCAAGAATTCATCCACACGTTTTTTCATTCCTGTTGCATCATTTTGCCATACAACACTGCTCAAGAAAACGCGTAAGGTATTAAAGCCTAGTTCATGTGCCCATGAAAGTTCTTTGTCTATCTGCTCAGAATCGAAAGTAACCGCACTCCACATTTCTATCTGATTGATTGCCGTTGCCGGAATATAATTGCAACCTACCAACCAAGGCTGATTGTCATACCATTCCTGTATCTTCTCTTCCGACCAACGGCTGTTGTTTGAAGAATTAGAATCCTGTGTACAGGCGCATACACATATCCCAAAAAAGAATAAAAACACAACATTAACACACCATTTATTTTTCATGCTATTTCAATTGATTAATATATAAATCTATTTGTTCATTTTTTATCTTAAGATCAAACAAAGAGAGTAAACCCGTAAAGGGTATAAAAGACCAAATTCTTTATCTTCATTTTTCCTGTTAGCTGATTATTTATGCCTGTTGTCTGATTTTTCTTTCCACACCACTACTCCCGCAGCTTCGAGGCGTGCACTGCCGATCAGTATCTCCGCCTTGTCGAGAATGGCTATTTCCTGAACGTCCGATGTATAATTTAAAGCGATGTAAAAACCGTCGCGCCATTCTTTCACTACTCCGTACGGCAGATCTTCGGTCGATACTCCTGCTTCCGTATATACACGACGCACTACCTCTTTTTCTAGTTTGCCGTCATCGGTATCCGTTCCGATATAAGTGACCGTTCCTTTACCCAGTTTGCGGTGTATCACGGAAGCAGCTCCCTTATAGAACTGGTCTGTATAGACAGCCCACACATCTGTTCCGGCAGCCGGTGTCAGTACGTCTCCCCAATTATTCCAGGCAAATTCCTTACCCTCGAAATCGATCTTTCCGTACAGATTGTGGGGCAGATGGTCATAATACAGGCTATTTATTCCGGCTAGTTGATGAATCGGAGCAGCCAAAGGAGCCTCCCACAGTTTGGCGTCACGGTCTTTCTGACCGGTACGGCAAGTCAGGATCAGATGTCCTCCCTTCTTCACATATTCAGTCCAACGTTCCACCAGCTTGTTGTCAAGCAACTGATAGGCAGGAGCTATCAAGAAAGGATAACCGGAAAAATCCTCTTTCTCCGAAATCACGTCTACCGGAGCTGCAAAAGATTTTAGCAGATTGTAATATTTATGCACGTGAGCCATCGTCCGCCATTGATCCGTCTGCCGCTGAAACTCCATTTCCCAATAATTACTCATATCGAAAAGTAAACCAATACGCCGGGAGGCCAGTTGACCGGGCATACGATTTTTCTTATCGTAGGCGGCACGCAGTTTTTTCATCTCCTGCGTAATGCGTACATATTCTTCACCGCCCGGAGAAAGAGTTACTCCATCAGTCATTATCATACCGTAATGATATTGCTCACTGCCTTTCAGAGGTTGACGGAAACGGTAATTGCATACGAATTTCCCACCACCTGCAAAGACGTGATACACCCACATACGGATGGCACCGGGTAAAGGTTGGGGGTTATACACTCCCCAGTTCACCTGCCCGGGTTGGAGTTCCATAACTCCAAAGGCTTTACCTACGCGATTACGGAACTGGTCGTTTGAGAAACCGAGATCTTCCGGAATACCCATCCGGAAACCCTGGCTGCCTATTCCCTGATTATGTCCGGTCACCAGATAGCGGGTGTAGGTCAGGAAGTCCGGATGATCGATCCGTACCGGATCGACCGGATTGAAAATAGGTATCAGGTTGGTAGTGATCCATTGGTCTTTGTGGATATGCCGCCGAAGGATGTCTGCCTGCATATTGACAAAGCCTGCCAGTTCATCCGCCATAAAGCGGTTCAAATCGAGCATGGCGTGAGGATTGGCCTTATCAGGTACTTCCTGCTGGTTGGGAAGGCGAACCTGCTCGAAGTTCTGATAGGTTTCACTCCAGAAAGAGGCACCCCAGGTATCATTCAGTTTGTCAATAGTGCCGTATTTCTTCTGTAACCAGATACGGAATTTGGCTTGTGCATTTTCACTGTAATCTACCACCCCGTAGTGTCCCGGTTCATTGTCAATCTGCCAGCCGATAACAGTGGGATTATTGCCATAATGTATTGCCAGGCGGGAAACGATATTTTCTACATAATGACGGTAGCGATCGCTACTCCAGGAAGCGTGCTGACGTCGTCCGTGTTGAATAGTCACTCCATTATCCCGTTGAATCAGTATGTCGGAATATTTTTTCGACAGCCAGACGGGAGGCGTGGGGGTAGGTGTACACATGATTACTTTCAGACCATACTTCTCCGCCAGAGAGACTGCACGATCCAGCCATTCAAAATGATATTCTCCCTCTTCCGGTTCCATCATAGACCAGGCGAACTCTGCAAAATGGGTGAATTTGATGCCCATTTCCGACATTTTCTTCAAATCACGCTCCCATTGGGAGGAATCCCATTGCTCGGGATAATAGTAAGAGCCCAAAGCAAACAACTCTTCCGGAGGAAAAGACTTATCGACCGGAGACTGGGAAAAGGATGATAATGAAAACAATAAAGTTAAGACAAATAGGAAATTCTTCATGAATATTATTTTTAGAATCTATATAATAAGACATTTCTGAAAGAAAAAGCCACATTGCTATTTGTATAAAGAGGTCGTGTTTCGGTGAAACCCGGCCTCTTTATCTTATGTAACACTAATACCTATGTCAGACTATTATCTCTTTGTAAACGTACAGGTATTTGTATTCATATCCAGTTTGACATGATATATACCGGCTCTGAAATTATTTCCCGGTCCAAAGTTCTCTGTTTCCTTCCATTGATCTCCATCCCAATAACCGCCCCGGGCTATTAAATCACCTTCAGATACGATGGTCACATCAAACGAAGTAATTTCATTATTCCAACCTTTTCTTTTATAAAATCTGAACATGAAATCGTTGTTCAGAAGGAGGTTAGTTTCATATACACGATCTCCGGTCTTCACACAACAAATAAAGTCTTTTGGATTATCCCATCCCCAATTTCCAATGTCATCGGGAAGGAGTCCGCTGATTCTAGGATGGCCGAAGGCAGCTCCAGTTATCCATACTGTTTCCGGGAATTCCGTATCGGTCGTTTTCTCTACATATATAAGTTCTCTATCCTTATTATATGAAATCCGATACTTACCGTCCGGAGCGTTAAACTTATATTGTCCATTTTCATTCGTAAAGTATTCCGGTTGAAGCATATAGTCCAGATAACTAAATCCTTCGAAATCGACCACTTGTCCTTTCGTGAGGTTTAACTCTACAGCGGTATAGCTTGGATTAGTAGATTGAGTCAGTTCCGTACCATTTATTTTATAAGATTCCGGTCCAAGTTGTCCTTCATCCACCTTATCAATAAACATACATATATTCTTATTCAAATCTATCCGGACACGATATACTCCCGGTGTGAAATCCGGTCCGGCTACAAAATCACCGGTAAAATGTCCGCCACCAGTGCCACCTGTTGCCGGATCACTGTAATACCATCCCTTACCCAATAAATTAACAGGTTGCGTATTGACAATAGTACTAGCCAGTTCACCTCCCCAAGGACGTTGTTTGTAGAATTTAAACTGGAAATCTTTAACCAGATAAAGGGTGGTTTCAAAAATATTGTCTGCTACCTTCACACACTGGAATGCATCACTCGGCAAGTTGAAAGTCCATGCACCGACAGTCACCCGTCCGGCTTGAGGATGTCCGAAACTGGATCCGCAAACCCATAACCCATCCGGATAATTTACCGAGCGGTTTTCCAGATATGTCAGTTTGTTTATCGGATCATAATACAATTTATAGTTTCCGTCTACTCCTATAAATGTAGCTTTATCTTTTGTTATGTTTTCAAAGAAATCCGGTTGAAGCATCTTTCTCACATCACCAAAATTGCTGAAAGTCACTTCATCACCTTTATGAAGTTCCAAAGCAATGCCCAGAAAAGATGAAGCCTCTTCTAATATACCCATTTCCTGACCGTTAACTAGGAAAGATTGTTCTTGAATATTCTCATCTTTCGCTTCAAAAGCACAAGTGTTATTGTTCAAATCGAGCGTGATAAGATAAACTCCGGGTTGGAACAGCGGTCCCGGAATAAAATCTCCTCCCGTCTTTCCGGCAACCAAGAAAGGGGTAGTTAGAGTGATATTATCTTCGGGAAGAGTAGTGATCTCATTGTCTCCCTCTCCCCAGCCTCTATGCTTGAAAAACTTAAATGAGAAGTTATTAGCCAGATAGAGAGTCAGTTGAAAAACATTGTCGGCACTTTTATAACAATAAAGCACATTGTTAGGTCCGTCCATACTCCAACCGCTTGTGGTAACCAGCCTCGCTTGAGGATGTCCCCAGTTGGCTCCGCAGAGCCATAATCCGTCCGGATAGGTCGCCCCGGCTTTTTCTATGTACAAAAGCTCATTAGCAGGATCATAAAGCACGTTATAATCAGCAGTCTCCCCTTTGAAACGGGCCTTATTTTCGGACACATATTCAAAGTAATCCGGTGAAAGAATGGATTCTATTTCGTCAATCCCCGAAAACTCGACTTCCTGTCCTTTTTCCAGATGAAGCTTTTTTCCCTGAAAATTGGAATAAATCTCTTCATCCAACACTTGACCTCCTACAGAAAGAGGAGAGGCAAGTTTCCATTCCGGCCACTGATCCCATTTCTGTACGTCATCACTGCAAGATGTCGTTAACAGCAACAGAAGGACCGTATATATATAATATTTCATAATGCAGTCATATTAAGATTATACATTTATTTTTTATATGCTTTCAGCAGAGCTTGATAAACAGTTTCGTTCACCTTCACAATACAGCCGTGTCGTGCGCCGGGTCTGTCCGTACCATCCTTCACATTAGGTCCGGAGAAGGTGCGTTCTTTCCATGGGCCGTCCATAGAGGTCGACTGAAACAGATGATACCCATAAGGCTTGGCTGCATAAGATTCCGCATAAATAAACCAACCGCTATGATTCGGCCGTTCAATAAAAATAGGTGCTTCACGCATCATATCATTCGGAGTGACAGGTGCTCCCGGATTGGTATAGGGACCAGTCAGATTGGAAGAGGTGGCAATACGGACTGTTTTCCCTGTTTCCGGAGCAACAGCCGGATCGCGTTCGTCTTTCATGATCGCATAATAAACACCGTTTACTTTACGGATAATAGCATCGATAATAGCCATATTCTCATCCGCACCAGTAAAATTGAATAATTTCTGTGGTTCCGTATAGGTCTCGAAATCCTTTGTCAACACATAGAGAGTGCGCATGCTGTCCCAATCGTCCTTATCCGGATCGTTGCAGGCATGCCAGCTTATAATGTACTGTTCGCTATCCTTGTCATAAAACATTTTGGGTGCTCCCCAATAATAGGTAGTATAGAATCCCTGTGCATTACTACGATTAAAAATCATTTCATTCAACTGGGTAGATGTCCATGTCACCAGATTTTCCGAACGCCACAAAGCCAGCGGATTGACTGCAATCATATAGAAAGCTCCGTCATGTCCCTGACAAATATCAGGATGTCCAATGTAAGCGCTATTGATGATCCGGCCTTTATTCAGTGTTTCCCAGTTGATGCCATCCCGGGAAACAGCATAATATAACTTTCCATAATTTGCATTAGTCATGTGGGCGAACAAATATCCGCCATCAGTTTCCACCGGAATTTCTTCTCTGCCTGTTTCTGCATCATCCGAACACGACCAACTCATTAAAGACAATAATAGACCAATTATATAGTAACTCATACGTTTCATATCTTTTATTCAGTTAATAGGTTTAATTTATACTTTGTTGCGCTTTGCTCTTATCCTCCGCCCAACCCGGACGTTCCCAAGTCTGCTTCAGCTCTTTTCCATAAGAAATGGCCTGTTCGACTGCATAGTTAGGAATCGGCATGTATTGATGCGTCGGCATTATGCCTTTCGCCTTATACATTTCTTGCGCGTATTTATTAAAACGGATCAAGTCAATCTTTCGATTACCTTCATAGAAAAATTCATGTCCCCGCTCTATCAGAATAGCGTTTAAAAAAGCGTCTTTTGTATTGGTTGTCACGCTCGGCAAGTCCGACAGCCCGGCTCTTTTCCTCACCTGATTCACCGCATTTATAGCAGCTACGGAAGGTACAGTTCCTGTTTTACGCACTTCTGCCTCTGCATACATCAATAATACATCGGCCCATCTTGCCAAAGGAATATCGGTACCCTGGAAAGTAGTCATCGTTTCCTGCGGGAATTTATTTATAATATATCCGTTCCATCTCACCCCCAGATTATCTTTGTTGATAACGACACCATTCTTGTCCTTATAACTGGTTACAATGGTTTTCAGACGACCGTCGTTGCTTTCGAAAGCATCGTAGTATTTCTTGTCCATACTGAAAGCCTGCATCCATCCACCTCCCATCGGGAAAGGAGCCTCTTTTGCCACATCGGAAGGTAAAGCCCACATCAGGAAAGGGTTCGCATTTCCATGTTTCGGATTACCATCGGCAGTCGGACTATAACTGACAGCCATAATGATCTCTTTATTGAATTTATTGGCATTCTTAAACAGGTCAACGTATGGGGTACTTCCAGTTTTAAACAAATCATATTTACCCGTATTGAGTTCATTATACATATCCATCGCTCTCTGATAATAGCCTTCCATGTGTTCACCCTCGTTCAGACAGTGTTTCATCAGGCAGAAACGGGCATAGTCACGCGTATAGCGTCCCAAATCCGGAGCTGTTTCGGGAGCGTTCTTTGCGGCAAATTCCAAATCATCCGTAATCCATTGAGTCATTTCGTCCAAAGAAGGACGCACGGTATTCGATAACGCTTCCGGATCAATTACTTTTTCGGGGTCTAGGATGACCGGTACAGGACCGTAAACATGTAACAGAAAGTACATCATCAATCCACGACACAGACGTGCTTCTCCAAGCAGGTTATTCTTTTTTTCTTCTGTAAGAGCAGTCAGGGGAGCTTTCTCCAAAGTTCCAATCACTTCAGTCATACGGGTTATTTGAGCCGTTTTCGGAAAATGGTTGAGGTTACTGTTATCTTCCACATTTCCGCGCCAATAATAAAAACAATTACTATAATCTCCTAAACTAAAACGTCTCCAGTCCGCTCCTACCGTCGCTGCATATGCACATATATCAGAAGTAGAATCAAACATACGCACCACTCCGCCTGACGGAATATGAATGCCATGTTGCAAACCGCCCGAACCCATATCATACGTCCAAACTGTGGTGTATGGCAAGTAGCAAATCATCATATAGGAAACATACTCCTGCTCTGTAGAAGGATATTCTCCCTGCAACAAAGCTCCATAAATATAAGGATCAAAATTATTCTCACAACTACCGAATAATAGTTGCAAGGAAACAAGCATCGGTAAAAAAATCTTCTTTTTCATACGACATAATTTGTTAGATTTCATAGCTTGAAGTTTAGAAGGTTAATTTTGCACCTATTGAATAAACTCTCATTTGAGGATATTGCCCTCCAGTCAAATTAGAAGAGGAAGTGTTGATTTCAGGGTCATATCCCTTGTATTTGGTAAAGGTCAAAGGATTCTGAAAGTCGACAAACACACGTATTCCCCTAATATACCCTTTAAATACGGATAATTCTTTGGGACCCAGGTTATATCCCAATGTGATGTTTCTCACACGTATATAAGAGGCATTTTCTCTTGTATAATCAAAGCCCAGATTTTCGGGTAAAGCCACTGATTTACTGATTGCAATACCTGGGAAATATCCGTTCGTGTTTGTCTGGGTATTCCAGATGTTATAAGAATAGATACCAACATTGTGCGCATCCACTCCCCTGGAGAGATTTCCGGCATCTGCACTATAACTATATGCGTCATTCCATTTCTTTACACCTAATTGTCCGTACATAAATATATCCAGATCAAAGTTTTTCCATGTAAACGTATTGCCAAAACCAAAATACAATTTAGGAAGCATGTTATCCATGTAAGAGTCATTCACGTCAATGATTCCATCACCATTTTTATCTTCTACAATAGGATAACCCGGCATACAGGCGGCAGGTCCCAATGAACGTTGAGATTCGGGCATATTACTCTTATCCATATCGATAATACCAGTCGTTTTATAATAATAGAATGCATTCATCGGTTCATTTTTCCTTTTCTGATATTTCTGATAATCATAGTTGGGCATACGTTCGATCCATACTGCATTGTAATGGGACATCGTAATTTGAGAGGTCCATTTAAAATCATGTGTCTGAAGATTCAATGAGTTCAGGCTCACATCTATTCCGGTACGTTTATAATGTCCTCCATTGATAGGACGTGTTCCGTGCATTCCCAATAATTCTGTCGGTGCTGTTCCCAACAAATGGGTTACGTCATTACGGAACACGTCTACACTACCCCAGATTCTATCTCTAAAAATAGAAAAATCCAATCCGATATTTTTCATGACTGTCTTTTGCCAGGTGACATCTTCATAGTTAGCGCCGGACAATATGTAGGGAATGTAAGTTACCGAATTATTATTGAACTGAACATCCTCGCGGACTGTCGTTACAATACCGTATAGTGTTGTACCCAGGTTATCGCTACCTGTTTCACCGTAACTTGCTCTTAATTTCAACATATTAATCCAGGAGATATTCTTTATAAATGATTCTTCATTCATTTTCCATGCAAGAGAAACAGATGGAAAGAGGGCGTATTTCTTACTGGGAAAGAATTTATCCGTACCGTCACGGCGCAATGAAGCGGATACTACATAGCGTCCGAATAAGTCGAAACTTCCTCTGACAAACTGTGACCTCTTTTCATTCTTATATTTATAGGAAGTCGGATAAAAAGGACCGTCTGCCATACCTACGCTACTTCCCTGTATATGATCATTGGCATTTTCATAAGATATATCCGAACCATCGCCACTATCAAGATAACGTCCCATACCGGCCATCAAATTCATATCTAATAACTCTCCAAATTTATGTTGGAATGTCAATGTACCTTCGAGAGTGCTTTGCTGCCTTTTTCCATATCCTAAGTTTCCTCTGGATTTACGTTGCAATGCGTAGTAAATATCAGAAGGAATGTAAGAATCACGAGAGGTATTTTCCTTGTTCAAGCCATACAATACTTTGGCTGAAAGCATATTCTTGATAATATCGACATCCAGTGAGAAGTTCATGTAGTAACCATTTTGCTCGGACTTATCATTAATATCATGCATGGAAACAGGATTAGGCGTCCGGCTAAATACATTATATTTCCCTTCGGTATCGTATATTGGAAGATAGGAAGGATAGTAGATTGCTCCGAAAAGTGCCCCGGCTCCCTGATCTCTTAAGTTTCCGACATCTCCGCCGACAGTAGAGTTCGTGTAATTATTCTGATTCAAGTTGACAATTGTTGTCAGTTTCAGGAAATTAGTCAGCTGGGATGTGATGTTTGTACGCAGGGAGTATCGCTCCATATCCGAATTATAAACGGTAGCGTCTTCTTTATAGTAGTTAACGCCCAGATAGTATTTAAACTTTTCCGAACCACCGCTAATCGTCAGATTATGATTGGTCACTGCACCTGTTTTCAGTACCTTGTCCAGCCAATCCGTAGTCGGGGTATTGGCTATTTGTGTCGGTGTAAAGATAGGTGTCCATTTATCGTCATAAGCGGCATTTCCATAAGGATACTGGCCTTTGTCATATAAATAATTCTCTTTACTGAACACATTCACCATGTTCATCAGTTCGGGTCCGCTCAATACATCCAGGTAAGGATAATGTTTTTGCACGGAATAGCTTCCTTCATACACGATGGTCGGTTTTCCCTCTTTTCCTTTTTTGGTAGTCACCAGAATAACACCATCCGCTGCTCCGATACCATAAATTGCTGCAGAAGCATCCTTCAGGATTTCAATGGATTCAATATCATTGGGGTTTAATCCGGCCAGTCCGGCACGATTGACGGAAGAAGGAAGTGACGTACTTCCCGTGCCGACTTCAAAAGAGCCGCTAGGCATAACTACTCCATCCACCACATATATCGGTGTACCACCTCCACGAATGGAGATATTAATACCTCCTCCCGGCTGGGGACTGGCAACGGTTGCCTGCAAACCGGCAGCACGTCCCAGCAACATTCCTGAGATATTGCTAGTAGCCGCTTTGGATATTTTTTCTGTTTTTACGGTAGCGATAGAAGTAGTCAGGTTTTTACGGGAGGTTGTACCATACCCCACCACTACCACCTCGTCCAATATTTGCTGATTTTCAGCCAAGGTGACAGATAAAGATACCCGGTCGCCCACCTTTACTTCCTGTGTCTGATAACCGATATAGGAGACTTCCAATACAGCTCCCGGTGACACTTCCAGAGAGAACTTAGCATCCAAATCAGATGCGGTTCCGTTGGTTGTTCCTTTTTCCTTGATGGTAGCACCGATGATCGGTTCACCGTTGGCATCGCTCACTGTACCTGTGACTTTACGCTTTTTAGTGTCTTTAGAGGTATTCTGCCGCGCTTGCCCTTTTTGGACAATAATATTCTTGCCCTTTACCTCATAAACAACTTCTTGCCCGTACAATATCTGATCGATAGCTTCATTCAATTGTTTTGCCTTTACACTTACAATCTTCCTGGTATCCAGATCTCCCACTTTATATACGAAAGAATATCCGCTTTTATTCTTCAATTGCGTCATTGCTTCTTTCACTGAAACATTATTCATTTTCAATGAAACGGCCTGGGCTAGTATTGCTATGTTAAGGCAAAAGAGAGCCACGACCATTAATATGGCCTTCTTCCTGTAATTCATAAAATAAACAAATTATTTAATTAAAACTTGAATAACTCGTTTTAAAAGAGATGTATTTTGCTAACTTTGCATAATCTCTTTTGAAAACATGCTCACGTTTGAAAGTTGTTGAAGAAGAGATTCAGGAGCCGGAAGATGTTCGAGATCTTCCGGTTTTTATTTTTCTCTCCTTATCATTCACTAAAGACTATTCAGTATTATTTCCTTTACTCATATTCTTCAATTATAAGGTTAAACAATCATAGTATTATAATCTCTGGTAACCGGTTAATAGATAGTTATATTGCGCTCTTCAATTTTATATTGTATTTTCTCTGTAGATGCCAACGCATCCAACACTTCCTGAATACTTTGTTCCCGACGGACGAAGTTTCCGTAGAACCGGAATTTATTTAATGAATCATTAGCTATGTGGATATTCACATTGTAGCTACGTTCCAGTTCTTTCACGATGTCCGGCAAAAGTTCTTCATCAAAAAACAGATAGCCATCCGTCCATTGGGAGGCATTGGAGGCTGTGACCGTTTCTACGGTCATCAATCCGTTCGCTTTGTTTAATATCGCTCTCTCGTCGGGTGCAAGGAAAGCTTCTTTCTCTTTTTTCAGTAAATTATTTAATTCCACTTTCCCTTCCAACAAGGATACTACCACTTCGTGATCTTCCGGATAATCGCGGAAATTAAATTTTGTTCCCAATACCTGCAATTGCAAATCTTTAGTCTTTACAAAGAAAGGGAGTTTCTCATTCCGTTGGACTTCAAAATATCCCTCACCTTCTAATTCTACTTTACGGTTATCTACTCCAAAGCCTTGTGAGTAGGCCATTCGTGAACCGGCATTCAACCAAACCAATGTACCATCAGGCAAATAAAGTTTCGTTCTTGATCCTAAAGGAGCCTCTACGGATATATCTGCAAAAGTGTCTTTTACATTCACTCCTCCCTGCCAATATGAGAAGCATCCTACTGCAAGTATGACTGCGATAATCGCGGCATAACGCCACAACGCCGACAAACGGAATTCCTGGCGAGGAGCTTTCTCCACTTGCTTCCGGCTCCCGATACGATTCTTAAAGGTATCGAATGCCTTGTCTTTATTGTATTTCGACGCGGCTTCACGGCTCACGGCAGAGAACCAGACTTCCCGTTGCTGAATAAAATAATCCTCATTTTCAGGTGATGCAGCTATCCATGCTTTTAGTTCGGCTAAAGCATTTTTGTCCAAACCTTCGGTCAGATAGGTTGCAATCAATTCATCAATATGTTTCTTTTCTTCTTCCATTTTTCTGCGTTCTATAAAGGAGACAGTAGATTTTTAATTGAGGGTAGTCTAAAAATGACTTTTTTTCGTTTTTACCCGAAAAAAAATAAAAGTAGAGTAATCAGATATTTACTTAGATTCGTTTGTAAAGATGCTAATGCATTCTTTATATGATACTTAACCGTATTGACAGAGATGCCTAACTCTTGAGAAATTTCTTCGTATGATTTTCCTTCAAAACGGCTTTTATCGAACACGCGACGACATTCGTTCGGCAATTTATCAATGGCTTTATATATTTCCTCTTCCAGTTCACGCTCCAGCAATGTCCCCAACGGATGCGAATCGGATATCGTCATTTTATCGTCTGTTATCTCATCGAGCATCAGAGATGAAAACGCAATCTCGCGCTTTTCCCATTCTGAATTAAGATAGTTGATACAACGATTACGGACGGCTCTCAACAAATAGCTACGGATGGAAACGGAAATCTCCAGCGTTTCACGAATCTCCCATAAATGAAAAATAGTATCTCCGACGATGGTTTCCGCGAGGAATTGATCTTTTACATAGCCATTCGCGACATGACACAACAAGGCATAGTGACGGTCATAGATGTATTGATAGGCATCTTCATTGCCTGTCTTCAACTGCTCCACGATTAAAGTTTCAGTATGCTCCATGAATGTATTAGTCAAGTTAACGGCACAAATTTAGAGAAATTGCAGCAGACTACCTAATATCCATATTAATATCTTCAAGGACATCACAACCCAAAAAAATTATAAAAAAACTTCTCTCACTGATTTACGAAATATAGAATAAAAAGTTATTTTTGCACCGTTTTTTAATTTTATCTTAAACTAGTATTATGTACAAGATTTTTCACGGCTTTCATCTAGTGGAAGCTTATCAGGATTTAAAGAAAGCCAAACGGTTGGCAAAAAATCAGACAGTGGCCAGATGTATAAAGTTAACCGTAGCTATTACCCTTTCCCTTATTTTATGGCTCCTCCCAATTGACACATTTGGTATAGAAGGGTTAACCGTTATAGAACAAAGACTTATTTCTATCTTTATTTTTGCCACACTTATGTGGGTATTCGAGGCTGTCCCTGCATGGACCACTTCCGTATTGATTGTCGTTTTATTGTTACTCACCGTTTCCGACAGCAGCTTATGGTTCCTTACTCAAGGAATCTCAACAGAAGAATTGGGACAGACAGTCAAATATAAATCCATTATGCATTGCTTTGCCGATCCAATCATTATGTTATTTATTGGTGGGTTCATACTTGCCATCGCAGCAACTAAAAGCGGATTGGACGTATTATTGGCACGCGTCATGCTAAGACCTTTCGGAACCCAATCACGCTATGTACTATTAGGATTCATTCTTGTTACAGCTGTATTCTCAATGTTCCTCAGCAATACGGCTACAGCTGCCATGATGCTCACTTTCCTAACTCCTGTATTAAAAGTACTTCCTGCAGACGGTAAAGGAAAAATCGGTCTGGCTATGGCTATTCCTGTAGCTGCTAATGTAGGTGGCATGGGAACTCCTATCGGCACACCGCCCAACGCAATTGCCTTAAAATACCTGAATGATCCGGAGGGACTGAACCTGAATATCGGTTTCGGAGAATGGATGAGTTTTATGTTACCCTATACTATTATTGTATTGTTTATCGCTTGGTTCATACTTTTACGATTGTTTCCCTTTAAACAAAAAAATATTGAATTACAAATTGAAGGTGAAGCCAAAAAAGACTGGCGTTCCATTGTGGTTTATATCACTTTTGCTATCACAGTCATACTTTGGATGTTTGACAAGGTGACGGGAGTAAATTCTAATGTAGTAGCTATGATTCCGGTAGCCGTTTTCTGTATAACGGGAGTCATCACCAAACGCGATCTGGAAGAAATCAGTTGGAGCGTACTTTGGATGGTAGCCGGCGGCTTCGCTCTGGGCGTTGCTTTACAGGAAACCGGACTGGCGAAACATATGATCGAAGCTATCCCATTCAACACATGGCCTCCTGTATTAATGATTGTCGGCTCCGGACTTATTTGTTATGCTATGGCCAATTTCATCTCACATACAGCTACTGCCGCATTGCTCGTCCCCATCCTAGCCATTGCAGGAAGCAGCATGCGTGAGAACCTATCTTCCTTAGGTGGAGTAGAGACTTTATTGATTGGAGTGGCAATCGGTTCATCATTAGCAATGATATTGCCTATCAGTACTCCTCCCAACGCATTGGCACATGCCACAGGCATGATTCAGCAAAAGGATATGGAAAAAGTCGGAATAATCATGGGGTTAATCGGACTGATATTGGGATATACCATGTTGATCATACTTGGCTCCAACAAATTATTATAAAAAATACTCTTTCCATACAAATAAGCCCTGTGAGAAGCAATCATTCTTACAGGGCTTTTTGCTAATCAGTCTTACTTGGAAGATTAACTGCCGGAGAAGCTCCTGTCTTTTCCGACTCTCCATACTTGCTCGGACTTACACCATAATATTTTTTAAATACCTCACGGAAATATTTCGCATCCGAGAACCCGACCATATCGGTAATTTCTGCTATTGTATATTCGCCCTGCTTTAGCAATTGTGCAGCATGTTGCAAACGTATCATCCGGATATAATCGGCTGGTGCATAACCTGTCAAGACCTTTAATTTATTAAAGAAACTCGTACGACTCATGTGATGGCGACTACTAAGCATTTCTACATTAAAATCCGGATCCCCCATGTTCTTCTCTATACATTCCTTGACCGAAGCTATAAATTTCCAGTCCAGAGTATTAGTACAATTAACCGGAAAACTCTGTTCTTCCTCTTCGATACTATTATAAACCTGACGGAGCAAAGCACGATTCGCCAGTAAATTCTTAATCGTTGCCTTGAGTATTCCTACACTGAAAGGCTTAGTGATATAAGCATCCGCTCCGATTTCCAGCCCTTCGAGCATATTCTTCTCATCTCCCAGTGCTGTCAGCAAAACGACCGGAATATGAGACATCTCAAGATCCCCTTTTATCGCTGAACAAAGTTCATCTCCGCTCATTTCAGGCATCATTATATCGGATATAACAAAATCCGGATTAAATTCCCTGATTATGATAAGTGCATCCTTCCCATTCGGACAAGCCTGAATATTATAACTCGTCTTCAGCATATCCACCAGATAATTACGCAAATCATCATTATCCTCCACTATCAGGATACGTTGTAAGGAACTGTTTATCTGGGATATCTCCATAGCCGGCAAATCAGAAATACTACCCGGTATGATAGTCTCCGGACGTTCATCCGGCAGCTTGGGAGAAATAAATTTAGCTTTATGAAGATGGCTATTTCCTTTCGGGAAAGTAACTCGTACACAAGTGCCTTGTTGTTCATTGCTCTGAATCTGAATCTTGCCTTTATGTAATTTGACTAGTTTGTATACCAACATCAGCCCTATTCCGCTACCTGTCACTTTTAGATTGACAACATTGCTACCTCTAAAACAGTTCCTGAACAATTTCTTCTGTTCGCACGAAGGAATACCAATTCCCGTATCTTTCACCTCAATGCTCCACGTGTTTCCTTCCTCACAAGCGGAAATGCAGACACTACCTTCTTCAGGTGTATACTTCAATGCATTCGACAAGATATTTTTCAGAATAGATCCCATCTTGTCACTATCAAACCACACATTCAGATAGTCAAAATTGCTTTCATAAACAAACCTGACATGTTTCATTTCAGCATATTTGCGAAAAGCAGCACAAACATCATTCATAAAAGTATTCAGCTCATACTCGGAAACATAAAGAGTGGATGAATAGACATCTATCCGTTCGAAATTTATCAAGTTCGTTGTCAGCTGAAGCAATGTATTTACATTCTTAAGAGCCATATTCATATGGGGTAACGCCTGTTCGGTCACCATACGATTTTCTATGACTTCCTCCAGCGGAGCTTTTATCAACGTAAGCGGCGTACGTATGTCATGAGCCGTATTAATGAAGAACCGTGTCTTCTCATCCGACACTTTCTTCTGCTTTTGCAACATGATGATACGAAAGATGATAATCATAACCAATACCAACAGAATTGCATATCCCACCATAGCCCACAAACTGGCCCATACTGGAGGGGTTATAACGATCTGAATGTTCCTAGTCTCATAGGTCTTATACTTCTCTTCATTGGATATGGCACGAATTTGTAACGTATAACTGCCAGGAGGCAGATTTCTGACAAGAATCCGGTTATCCTGACTCGGACGGCTCCACTCTTTATGATAACCGTCAATCTTCCATGAATAAAGAATGTTGGAAGGATAATCATAATTAATGGAAGCTACATCAAGGGAAAAAGTATTTTGTCCGTAGGCTAGTTCCAGCCGGTCAGTTTCGTCAATGTCCTTTTTCAAAGGAGATCCGTCATCACCCGGGTAAACGGGATGATAAGCTATCATAAAATCGCGCAGCAACAAACGTGAATAATGCGGTTCCGGTATCTGTATGTCTGTCGGAAATTTAACAGCACCATCATTACCACCGAAAACAAGCATGCTTTTATTGCAGGTCGTGGCAGAACCTGCATTAAAACTGACACTCATCAATCCTTGTTCACGTGTCCAGTTACGAAAAGAATGTTTCTGGGGAGAATAGATTGTAATACCGGTCTCCGTACCCATCAGAAGACTCTCGTCCTGACGCGGAAGAATTGTATAAATATTGTCGGAAATCAACGCACAGTTATCAGTACGATATTGATGGATAAACTTTTTCTTATTAATGTCATAAACAAGGAGTCCGGCTCCACGGGTACCGATATACAAGATACCGTCTTCTCTCTGGTATAATGCACATATATAGGGAGATTCAACAGGCAGATCAATATACCGGTAAATTCCGGATTCTTTATCAAGCAGGTAGAGTCCCATTCGCGTACCAATCCACATCAGCCGGTCATCCTTCTCCTGAATGGTAGTAATAGAACTTACTCCCGGATATAAACGCACATTTTTAGTCTCAAGATTGATACGCTTCAGATGATAATATCCACCGGACCAGATATCACCTCCCGAATCTTTTTTAATGTCATAAATATATTGATCGGGACGTACTCCTGCAATGGCAGCAGGAGAAAGATAAGTTACCTTAAACCCTTTCTTCTTCTCTATCTTGTAAATACCCGATGTATAACCACCAGCCCACATTACACCGGGAGAGACTTCACACAGCGCTAAAAAAATGTGATTCTCATCATTCGGTACCGGATCAAAGGAACTAAAGAAGGAACGCCATTCTTTTGTATCAGTCTGATAGAAACTGATACCGTTACTGGTTGCAAACCAGAGGTCACCGTCACTATCCTCCACCACATCATGAACCTGATCGTTCACCAGTGACCGGGTATTACCAAGAGAATGTCTTATCAGGTCATAACTTCCATAACGGTTGTTACGGATTGTAATGCCGGTGGGATAATTTGCGAGCCAGATGCGATCTTCTTCATCCACATAGACATCATTAATATTATTTCCATTCATCCCGTTATAACTGCCATAATCAGCTGTTATATAGGGTTCACTCATGTATGTATTCACATCCAGCTTATATACACCTCTTCCCCCAGTAGCCACTAGAAGTTCATGAGCGTTTAAAGCAGCAATCTGGTTAATCTCTACATGATTGGGGAATTGACAAGAGATGATTTTTCCTGTTCCCCCCATGTCATATATAAGTATTCCCTCTTTATAGTTTCCCACAAATAACTGTTTTGAAACAGCATGGTAATAAAGTTCATGTACCGGAGCGATGCTTTCCACCGCTTCATCAGGAACCAGCCTTAACTTCCCCTCTTCTATTCCGGCACGAAATAAACCACTTCCCGTACCTATAAAAAAATGATTACCATCTGTCTGTTCAATGGTAGTTATTTCGCCGTTGACCGGCACCGACATATTTAACACTGTCCCGGTATGGGTATCATACCAGGTAATGCTATCTTTACAGCACAACCATATACGGTCATTCTTGTCCAAATAACCATAATTCAGAAATGCTTGCGACTTATTTCTGATCAGCTCCGGATGTACATAAGCCAGTTCAAACTTGTCATGCTGCGAATCATACCTAAAAATACGACCTTTCTGACCAATTACCCATAATACATTTCTGTTGTCCATATAAAGCCAATTCAAGGCAATCCGTGAATCCAACGTCATGTTATCGTCTGAAAAGTTGTAATGCTTGATATGTTTGCCATCATAACGGTCTATCCCTTCTTGAGTCAGAAACCACATATACCCCCGTCGGTCTTTTTGGATATGGTATATTTTCTGATTATTCAACCCGTCTTCCAGTCCTATGTACTTATAAATCTGTCCCTTGCTTACAGTACAATTAATGAGAAGAAACACAAACAAAAAGAATCCTCTCATTTTTACAAAATTACTCATGTCTTTCACTAATATTCAAAAAATACTCTGCAAAAATATGAAAAAATTAATTAAAACGCAAGTCGAAAATGTATTCATATTTCAACCATCAATTAATATTAATAGTCATATTTCCAGTTTTAAATTTGTTGAATATTGTAAAGAAGAGCTAGAATTTCAGCAGCCCCTTAATATGTAAAATTTCATAAATGCATAAATAAAAAGCTATTCTAACATTATTAAAATAGCTTTTTATTTATATATCATCTATTAAACAATACGGTAGTTACACTCTCTTTTCCTAGATAGAAAGCCTTTGCTTTTATCAGTGGAGCATTGCATACTACCGGAGTTTGCCATTCTATGGAACTTTCCGTAGGCTCACTTCCATCGGTTGTGTACCGGATTACCGCATTGGGAATGGCAGTATTAGCCAGTAGTAATCCATCCCTTGTCATAATACCGGGAGGAGACACCCGGAAATTTATTCCTCGCTTTGCCAAACGTGGCAACTCATAATCTATAATACCGGCATTGTATTTCCGTTTGGCATCCATATATACTTTGCCGTCCGGAGATAATGCCCACGATGGTTGAACATTCCAAGCACGTTCTGCCAATCCGAAGACTTTTGGGAAAAGATAATATTCTACCTGTTCAAAACTACGGATTGTTTCCGACCATATTTGTCCGGATAGACCTTTGATATTCTGATAACCTTCCTTTGTCAAGGGTTGTTTTCCGTTTGAAGCAGCTTTCACATCAACAGGTTCACCTTTCAAATTCCGTCGTAAAGACTTATAAATATCAAAAGGCAACATATCAAACGTCACATATTCATCCACATAACCGCCCCAACGCAATCCCGGTTCCTCCACATGATAGCAATAGGCCATATCCAAATAGAAGTTACCCACATTACAGAGTATAATCGGGTAGCCCGCATTAGCTAGCTTATACGGTACTTCATCCCCACCCTGCTCCGGAATAGTGTTCCAACAATAATTTAAGACCTTACTGTTTTTGAAATGTTCGTTAACGGTATTATCAGGATTCATAACAATGTCCTGCCATCCGACTGCCTGTATGTTACGTTTGTCCAGCATTTCCAATATTTGTTCCAGAAAATAATCCTTCAGATCCCGTATCTTAGTCAGTCCGTTCTCTTGCATAAAAGTGCGGCAGATAGAAGAACCTTCCCAAATACCTTCCGGCACTTCATCTCCACCCACATGGAAAGCAGTCAGTTCTACTCCTGCATCCTGATACATCCGTACGATTTCGTCAATCACTTTTTCAAGAAAATGATAAGTGGAAGGCATGGCAACATTAATCACATTGTCTGTAAAATTTTGTGCAGACAGATATTGGGAAGTATCTGCAAAGTCAGTCAAAAGATATTCTTCCGCTTTCGATTGGTCTGTATCTATATATTTCTGATAACGGGCATTCATGGCTTTAATCGCTGCCCGGGAATGTCCGGGAATGTCTATTTCGGGAATAACTCTGATATGCCTTTCTTTCGCATATTTCAGAATATCCATGAAGTCACTGCGAGAATAATATCCATTGGCCAATGAAGTAGTATCTGTCTCATTCCATCCCCAGGCATACGCAGGATAAAGACATGTCTGTTCATCTATGGTATGTCCTCTGCGAGAAGCTATTTCTGTCAATTCCTCCAATCCGGGTATTTCCACACGCCAGGCCTCATCGTCACTCAAATGCAAATGCAGTACATTCATCTTATAGAATGATAATATATCGATCAGTTTCAGCAGATCCGCTTTCTTTGTAAAGTTGCGGGCTACATCCAACATAATTCCCCGATGCCCCATGTCCGGATAATCGGTAATATGAAGATTAGGTAGCGGAGAAGAAGTTAGTTCCATGTTATCTAATAAGGCAAGCAATGTTTGACAAGCATTAAATATGCCATGTGTATCACTAGCTTTCAAAGTCAACCGGTTATTCTTTATCACGATTTCGTAATATTCATCGGGATATTGACAGGTAATAGGAACCTCCATTTTCTTCAATTCAATGATTGTTTCTTCATCCTTATCGGAAACGCTACATCTTAATAATGAAGTCAATTGACTTTTCAATAAAAGAGCTTCCTCTTTAAACGCATCATCAAACTTCAGACAGACTTTTTGAGAGAAAGAAGAAACCCCGCCCGTCTTTTCCACTTTTTTAGGAGCAGGAAAAAGAGAAAGCATATCACAATCTACCGGTTTGCTGAAATCATCATTCTGCTTATAGAAATAATTCCCATCTGCATAGGGAAAGCTATTCCTCGAGCTAACCCATTGGGTATCGGGCTTAAAAAGCTCGATCTCAATGGGGACATTTTGCGGTTGTAACGGTTTTCCTTTTTCATCGGTAGTTATCACATAGGCCCCTTCAGGAACCGAGGACACATTAATCACATTTCCTTCACTCAATATGGTAAAAGTGATTGTTTCACCCGGTGGCAATGCCTGGTAGTGTTCAGTGGGGTACATTTTATAGTAAGTCGAACCCAAACATTCAATTTCCAGCGGTGCATTAATAGGTTGCTGATAATAAATAGGTGTCTGATTAAAATAGATCACCCAATTATTAGTCAAGGATTTATTCCCATTATTCGTCAGGCAGAATGTATTCTTAAAATATCTGGCTTCCACACTATCTTTTTCCAGTTTCCATGTTAAGGATAGCTGTGAGGAAGGGGGCTGTTTACCAGCCCCGCAACCAAACAGGCATATCCCCAACATCATTATCCATATATTCCTCATAGTTATCATAAGGGAATTATTTAGTTAATGAACGAATACATTCCACTTCTTCTGTCGAATAAGGGGTTCCATCACTACGGAATATATCGTGGAACCACAATGGAGGTTCAACAACATCAGGCAATGGAGTGTCCCATGCAAAGATCGTATTTGTTTTTCCAGCTACAAGTCCCCAGTTGATTGCACCGATATTTTCTCTCTTCAGCATTGGCATAATATCCTGGAAAGTACTATTTTGAGTACGTGCCATATATTCTGTACAAATCATCGGGCGACCGTATTGCTTCAATGTATCAATGAGTTGCTGATGCGAATTCACGCCTTCATACGTGTGGTATGTTATCACATCCGAATTTTCCAATTGGAACTTATTCAGATTAGTCAGGCTCATATCCCAAACTCCGGCCGACAGAGGTTGTGACGGATTCACCGTTCGTCCCCACGTAAATATCTTCTGCAATAACGGCAAACTTCTTTCACCGTATCTATATCCTCCCGAACCTCCGGGTTCATTATATAAGTCCCATAATACGATTCTCTTATCATCCTTAAAGGTAATCAGGATATCTTTCACATAGCTTTCCAATACCGGAAGTATCACTGCCGTATCGCCTTTATAATACAGATCACCCGGGTCACGTGCCCATCCCGAATTGTGTACTCCCGGCTGTGGTTCCGGCTGTTTGCCAGCCTGATATACAGGATTCCAACAATCATCCAGGAAGACGAAGATGGTAGAGATATGATGCTTGTCGGCAATAGTAAGGTATTCATTGATACGTTTCTTAAAGCCTTCCTTATCTGTTTCCCAAACCAGGTGATGCAAATATACGCGCATACAGTTCATGCCTATTTCTTCCGCCCAACCCAGTTCACGATCAATAGTCACCGGATCAAAAGTATCTGCCTGCCACATCTCCATTTGGTTGATTGCCGTGCTTGGAATAAAATCGCATCCACGAAGCCATCCCCATTGTTTATACCACTCATTAGCCTGCTCTTTCGTCCAGACCTCACGAACAGAGACAGTTTTCTGGTTGCAGGCAATCAACATAACACCAATAAAAAAGGAAAGTAATATCTTTTTCATATAATCGTTTTACTTTATCAAATTAAAAATCTTTTTATTTTCTCCACGTAAATATTACCATATCACCCGGTTCGACTGCTATCGTAGAGCCGTCCGGAGTAGTCGTTGAACCATTTTTCAACACTCTACTAACAGAACTATCCACATCGATAGACAGGTTCATCACATTACGAAAATCTCTATTTACTACCACAAGATATTGATTACCACCTTTCTCCAGGACAGAGACAACAGCACCTGTATCACTCGTAGTCAATGATTTTATAGGAGTCGGCAGACTTCCCAAAGCCTTCGTGCCTTCAGGTATTTCACTTCCGGTGTGAGATACTGAAATAACCTGTGCTCCCAAGAATATACCCGCAAGTTGCTGTACTTCCTGATTAACAGTCTTGACCAAATCATACACTTCAGTCGGATCATCATGTTGAAGTCCGCGATAGGTAAAATACTGGATTGCCTGCGCACCATAAGCCAAATCACTGAAAACTTGTAATCTCAACTCAGGCAATGTCGGTATCTTATAAAAATGAGTTTCATCAAGTTTATGGGAAAGTGCAAGTGCAAATGCCCAGAACGGCTTATTATTCTCTTTAGCAGCAGCCGATATTTCTTCCAGATTCCGATACCAGTCCGGACGGACAATGCTGGGAGCACCATTTATAGATACAATAGGATAATTGTCAAACGAAATAAACGGAACAGGGACTTGTTCTATAAACGACTTTACATTTTCAGAATAAAGTTCTTTCCCCCATGCCCAATTGGGGTACAAATTGATATAACAAGGATGATGGCTGTCGATGGTTTTAATTTTCTTCACCAATTCACCCAAACCCGGCAAATCATTCACTTCCGGTTCATCCTTCAAATGATAGGCATACAAAGCCGGATGATTCATCATCGCTTTTACAACCTCTTCGGCAGTAGCAACAGACAAGAGATCCTTACAAGAAGTTATCATTTTCACTCCGGTCTTCTGTGCGGCGTCAAGCACCTTCAATGTTGTTTCCAAATCATCGTACCATCCCAGATAAATATTAATGCCGGATGCTTTCATCACCGGAAATTTCTCCAGCGACTTGTCTGCTTCCACTCCGGTCCATGCTATAATCGGGAATTCTCCATCAGTTGTAGGGATATAAGAATTACCCTGAATGATCTCAATTTCTTGTGTCTTTACTCCATTAGGTACCACGCGGAATACAGCCGTACGTCCGGTTCCTGTATTTGCATTTGCAGTAATTGTCACAGTTCCGTTTCCACTTCCTTTGGCCGGTGAGACGGTAACCCAAGACTGATCCGTCTCGTTTACAAATTTCCATTCCGTATTAGATTTTATCGAATAGACCTCCGTAAAACCGTCATTACCGATCTGTAACTTCTCCAAATTCCCGGAAATAGAAAAAGAGGCTTTCTCCGGATCCATCGAACAAGACATTAATAACATTGGCAACATCGAGAAAAAGAACGTAACCAGAAATTTCTTACTATATGTTTTCATTGATATATACATAATTCTATTGAATATTAAATTAAAGACTATTAATCATGCCCCCCTCTTAATTGTAAGGAGTCAATCGTATCACTTCACTGGCTTTATCAATATGTATTGTATAAAGTCCGGCTTTAAAATCAGGACCGGGAATCAAATCACCGGGAGCGTTTCTCGTTATCAGGTTAGCAGGCTCAACCGTATATAGATTCTTCGTGTCCTCCTCTTGCGCCCAACCATATCCCCGATAGAACTTAAATCCCATAGTTTGGTCAATGTAAACGACTGCTTCAAAGGCACTTGCACCGACCTTTTTAAAGAAGAACCATTGGTGAGGATATGCGAAGTCCCAAGCAAGCGTAGCCACATAAGGTTCGCGTGGAAATCCGACTCCAGTACCGAGAATATACATCACCTCCGGATAAAAAACATCCCGCGGACGTTCCATATACATGAAACCATTTGATGTATTATATTTCAAGTTATAAAGTACCGACGGACCATCGAATTTTGCTTTGCTCCCTGAAACATCTTTAAAGAATTCCGGCCGGAGCATATTGGTGACATCACTACCAAAACCTATAAAATTAATCTTGGCACTTTCTACCAACTGAACATCCAACTGGACATATCCTCCTCCCACATCAAAGAAGCGGGACTTATCAATATCAATGCTGTATGTCAAAGTCTTATCAGCCAGAAAGCTCAACATATCAAAAGTGATATTCTCCAATGTATAACTCCCTACCTTAGGAGTCGGAATCGAAGTAGCTGCATCATCAGTCACAATCGCGATCTTATTGTCTGAATATCCCCATACCAAACCGGAATAATCAGGTTTATTATTTATTATCTTTTCGGCAACTTTAAAATGGTCGCCAATCCCTGCCAAATCCGCCGCACTCGTCCGGAAACTATAATCCGTTTCATTCTGACTCTCCTTGTCCATTTCATACACATTTCCCAAATCATCAACAAGGTATAATTGGGAAGGTGTTTCCGGACGGGTCACCGCCACACTTGCGGCCTCATCCAAAGTCAGAGTCGATTCATTGCCACCTAAATCGTTTACAGCTTTTATAGTCACCACAGGACGTCCATTCTGGAAACCGGCAACAAAAGGTAAAGTAGCTTCCTCTTCAATAACCGCAGAACGTCCGCTCAATCCTTTAGACAAATTCAAGATTTCGGCTCCATCCATTGTCACTAATAATTGGAATGAAACCAAATCATTATATTCATCACTTACTTGTGCAGTGAACTTCACTTTATCACCAGCCGCCACAACCGTTTCACCATTCACTCCCCGCAATACGGCATTTTCTATTTTAGGTTTTGAAGGTGTAGGCCATTCCGGCCATTCACTTGGCTTACTAACATCATCTTTTGCACACGAAAGGAGCAATAACGACGACATGAATAATACGTATATCTTTTTCATTTTTCTTAAGATCTCTAGTTTAACAATAATGAATGATGACATTAATTGCGAGCTGCCGCAAGATCCGCTTTCCATCCCTCACGTTCAAATGTCTGTACCAACACTTTTCCATAAGATTCCGAAGCTTGTTGAACCGCATAATTAGGAATAGGCACATATTGATGTGTAGGAGCCACTCCTTTGATCTTCGCTGTACGCTGCGCATACTGATTAAAACGGATGAGATCTATTTTACGCATCCCTTCATACAACATTTCATGTCCTCTTTCCGTAAGTAAAGCATCCAGGAAAGCGTCAACATTCGCTGTTGCCGATGACGGAAGATCTCCCAGTCCGGCACGCTTACGCACCTCATTGACCGCAGCAATAGCGTCAGCGGACGGAGCCGCATTGTTTTTACGTACTTCGGCTTCCGCATACATGAGTAATACATCTGCCCAACGAGCTAACGGTATATCAGTCCCCTGAAAAGCCGTAGCTGTTTCCACCGGGAATTTATTAATGATAAAACCGTCCCATGTAGTAGTATTCCGGTCAATCCAGGTTCCTGCAGTCGTATAATATTTGGTCAGAATCACTTCACGACGTTTGTCCGAAGGATCATACGTATCCCAAAATTTCGGAGACACGTTGAAAGTTTGTCCCCATCCCTGCCCTTGCAGATAGAAAGGAGTCGGATTTCCCTGATCGTCCACTCTGGCTGCATTATCGGGAGTAGCAAGCATCATCAGCGGGTTAAAGTTGCCGGACTTATTCGTACCATCCGCCGTTTCATCACAACTGACAGCCATAATCACTTCCGAATTAAAGTTATTGGCATTTTTGAATTGCTCGATATAAGGATTGTCCCCTTTCTTGAAAAGACTATACCGTCCCTTCAACTCGTTATACATATCAATCGCTTTCTGATAATAACCGGACATATAATAGCCTTCATTCAGGCAATGCCGCATGATGCATACACGTGCATAGTCTTTATTGTAACGTCCCTGTTCCGGCTGCGTATCTGCAATATACTGATAAGCATAATCAAAATCAGCCATAATCCACTCCGTCATTTGCTGCAATGTCGGACGCACCAGATTTTCCAGTTTTGAAGGATTAATCAGATCGTTCGGATCGACAATCAAAGGAACAGGACCATATACATGCAATAAATAATACATCATCAATCCACGACAAAGACGGGCTTCAGCAATAAATTCCCTTTTACGCTCTTCGGAAACCACTTCGGTAGAAGCTTTCTCCAGTGTTCCAATCACATTGGTGAAGTAGGAAATCTCACTTACTTTCGGAAAGTGGTTCGGCCTTTCATCACTTAACGTACCGCTTGTATAATAAACACACTGACTAAAATCGGCTTTAGAAAGGAAATAATATCCGCCTCCCCAACCATTATTCCACACAGCCACCTCATCTGTCGGATAATCAAAGAACTTCAGTACACCTCCGGCAGGGATATACCAACCGTGCTGATTGCCACTTGTTCCGGCACCGATCCAATAGGTCCATGTTGTCGTAAAAGGCATATAGCAGGTCATCATAAATGATTCGTATTCGGCTTCAGTCACCGGATAATTAGAAACATTCAACGTGCCATACATCTTGGGATCAAAATTATCCTCACAACTGCACATGATAAATGCAATCATGACAAACACCTTAAATAATTTATTCTTATTCATATTTTCAATCTTTTCTTTCGTTACAGGTTTTCTTAGAAACATATTTTTGCTCCGAAGGAGTATGTTCTCGTCATCGGATACTCCGCTTTGGAGCCGTCGCCACCTGTCTTTATTTCAGGATCGACACCTACAAACTTGGTAAAAGTAAACGGGTTCTGACAGTCGATAAAAACTCTGATAGAACTCACATAATCACCCACTCTTCCCAGCTTCTTTCCTGAAAGGTTGTATCCTAAAGTGATATTCCTGACACGTACGAACGAAGCATTCTGATAATCTTCCTCAAAGCCTACGTTACCAGGTAAAGCGACAGCCTTTGTTGAAGCAATACCACGACGGTTTCCATTCTGATTGGTTTGGGAATTCCAGATAGTATATACATATTTGTTCGAATTCTTGGGACTCGTGTAGTACACATCTCCGACAAGTGCCCAACGATATGCATAGTTATAGCGTGTACGTCCGAATTGTCCATACATAAATACATCCAGATCAAAATCTTTGTATACAAATGTATTTCCAAAGCCTATGTGAATTTTTGGAAGTGTATTCCGCATCTTCACATCATCAATCGTTATTTTGTTATCCCCATTTGCATCCTTAATAATCGGATAACCGGGCTGTTGCGCATCTGCCGGCAAAGATTTCTGCGATTCGGGCATATTGCTTTTATCTATGTTGATAACGCCTTCCGTTTCATAGTAATAATAAGCATTCACCGGTTCGTTCTTGCGGATTCGATATTCTTCATAATAATAGTTGGGCATCCGTTCTTTCCAAACGGCATTATGATGTGATAAGGTCAATTGTGAGGTCCACTTAAACACACGGGGGATTTCAAAGTTTAGTGAGTTAATAGTCGCATCCCATCCGTAACGTACATAATGTCCATAATTCATCGGGACGGAAGATGTCATACTAAGCGGAGAGGCAGAATCATATCCCAGCAAGTTGGTTACATCATTGCGGAACATATCAAAACTTCCCCAGATTCTATCTTTCAGGACTGAAAAGTCTATACCTATATTTTTCATGGTAGTCTTTTCCCAGGTAACATTCGGGTAATCAGGACCGCTAAGCAAATAAGGCACATAAGTCACTGAATTGTTAGAGAACTTGATATATTGGGCTGCCAGACTGAAAGTGCCATAAAGCGAACTACCCAGATTATCATTACCTGTCTGTCCATAACTACTACGAATCTTCAACTGGTCAATCCATGATATATGCTTCATAAACGGCTCGTTAGATAATTTCCAAGCCAATGATACTGAAGGGAAATAGGCATATTTCTTTCCCGGGAAAAACTTATCCGTTCCATCGCGACGAATAGTAGCGGCAACCACATATCTGTCGAGTACATCCACACTTGCCCTGGCAAATTGAGAACGACGTTCGTCGGCTGCCCTGAAAGAAGTCGGGTAGAAAGCGCCTTCCGCAGCTTCCACTTTATCAGCAGCAATGTGATCGTTAATCTGTTCGTAGTCAAGTTCAAGACCATTTGAATCGTTCGTATACCTTCCCATACCGACTACGGCATCGACACGTAACAAATCTCCAAACTGCTTTTTGAAAGTCAACGTGCCTTCCATAGTTTGGTTTCTACGTTCAACATATCCCAAATGCCCTCTTGATTTATACATGTCCATAAAATATATATCAGAAGGAATATATAGATTACGATTAGCATTCTCCTTATTAATGCCATACATCAAACGGAAGGACAACATATCCTTGATTATATCCACATCGGCAGCAAAGTTTAGATAATAACCGCTTGTTTTAGTCCGGTCACTAACTTTTATCATTTCGGCCGGGTTAGGGTAATTTGAATATAAGGTAGGTTTTCCGTCCTCACCTCTGATCGGTAAATAAGAAGGATAAGTCAATGCTGATTGTATGGCATCGTACCCATTTCCACCACCTCCGCCACCGGAAGTTGAATTTGTATATTCATTTTCATTTACATTGACAATTGCTGTCAACTTAAGAAATGGAAGCAATTGTGAAGATATGTTTGTCCGAAGAGCATAACGTTCCATAGCGGAGTTTTCTACCGTACCTTCCTGTTTGTAATAATTTCCGGACAGATAATATTTCAGCAGTTTAGAACCACCCGTAATTGTGATATTATGATTATTGATGCTACCATCCTTTAATACACAATCCAGCCAGTCTGTTGTTTGAGCGGCAGCTATCTGTTGAGGTGAGAATTGAGGTACCCATTTATTATCAAAAGGTTTATCACCGTAAGGATACATACCGTTCGTAAATAAATAGTTTTCTTTATTGAAAATGTTGGCAACATTCATATATTCTTCCCCACTCAAAGGTTCCAGATACGGATAGTTTTTCACGATAGAATAATTTCCTTCATAAGTGATTTGGGGACGAGTTTCAGTACCTTTCTTTGTAGTGATTAAAACGACACCATTAGCTGCACCAATTCCATAAATGGAGGCAGATGCATCCTTTAACACTTCGATAGATTCAATATCAGCAGGATTAAGTCCGGCCAATCCCGAACGATTGATAGAGTTGGGCATAACCTGGTTTCCGTTTCCAACCTCTAAAGAAGTGGAAGGCATCATTACGCCATCCACTATAAAGATAGGAGTACCTGCCCCACGAATTGAAAGGTCAACTGCTCCACCCGGTTGCGGGCTTGTCAACGTAGCTTCCAGTCCGGCAGCCCGCCCAAGCAACATCTGTGACATATTACTTGTTGCGGCTCGCGATATTTTTTCCGTTTTTACCGTTGCAATGGAAGTTGTCAGATTCTTACGGGTGGTCGTTCCATACCCTACCACAACAACTTCATCCAACTGTTTCGAATCTTCTTTCATCGTCACATTCAACGTCATCGGTCGGGTAATTTTCTGCGTATATGTAGTGTAACCTATTGAAGTAAATTTCAGTGTCGAGCCTTCCGGAACTTGCAACTGGTAATTGCCATCTATACCGGTTATGGTTCCTTGAGTAGCCCCTTCTATCATCACAGTCACTCCCGGAAGAACCTCTCCGGATTCGTCCACTACCTTTCCGGTCACTTTGATCGGCTGTTTGTTATCCTGTGGTTGAGATGAAACTTTGTTTAATACAATCTGACGTTTTTCAATCGTATAAGATACTCCTTCGCCTTTAAAAAGTTTATCCAGCACCAGAGTCATCCGTTCATTTTTCACAGTAATGCTTACTATACGGCTTACATCAACAATGTCTTTGTTGTATAAGAAACGATATTCTGTCTGATTTTCGATACTAGTCAAGACCTCCTCTACAGTCACATTTTTCAGTCGCAATGTAATTTGGGCGGATTGTGCCAAGATAGGTATACTGATAGCTTGCAAAGCTATACAAAACAACCATATAGCACAGATTCTCCCCATTTTTACATTCGCAGGTACATTAATTCTCTTTTTCATTTTTCTAATTGAAATAAGTTTCATACCTTTACATGTTTGGTTATTGGTTCTACAAATAAGTTGATTAACGAATAACTGAATCTTTGGAAAGGAAGGTGAGTCAGACCTTCCTTTTTTTATCAGTTGTCGGAAGCTGAATTCACTGATTATGTCTTTCTCATGGCTCGTATTATTTAAAGGTTAATAAATGTGTTTTTCTCTCGTTTCTATCAATAAGACGTTTCTAAAAATAAAAGCCACATTGGATATCGCATTATTTTTTCATCTGCATTATTTTTTCTTCAAACTATCGTTTATCCCAAATAATCTTTCTATTTTTACCCCCGACAATAGAACCTTTACTACAATACTATGCCGAATATCCAACAACAGACTTCCGACGACCGTTTTCTGGTAATAGCACTAAAACTGGATGATAAACAGGCTTTTACCCGACTATTCCATGCTTATTATAAAGATTTGGTATTGTTTGGCGGTACTTACATTCCGGAGAAATCTACCTGTGAAGATATTGTACAAAATATCTTTCTCAAACTATGGAATGACCGGAAATCATTGGTAATTGAGAACTCACTAAAATCATATTTACTGAAAGCGGTCAGGAATTACTGTCTGGACGAATTACGCCATCGCAGGATTATAGATGAGCACATTGCTTACGAACTTAAATCGGATTCTATAGATATAGATACGACAGAAAACTACATACTATATTCTGATTTATGCCGGCAACTTAAAAATGCATTGGAACAATTACCTCCTCAAGAAAGAGAAGTGTTCGAGATGAGCCGATTAGAAAATATTAAATATCAGGAAATAGCCAATCGCCTGAATATCTCTGTCAGAACGGTAGAAGTACGTATCAGCAAAGCATTGAAGCAGCTCCGCATCTTATTAAAAGATTTTTATTTACTACTTTTTTTATTTCTTTTCCACTAATGAATGTGGGATTTTCTTTCTGAAACGTCTATTATATATAAGGTAAAATGCATATGATAAATAAAGATTCAGACATAGAAATTATAATCTCCAGATATCTCTCGAAAGAGGCTACAGCAGAAGACATTAAGATACTGGAAGATTGGATATCAGCTACTCCCGAAAACTATAGGAGCTTTCTATCACAAAAGAATGTGTGGGAAGTCAGTCACCCGGCTTTTAATCCAGAAGAGATAGATGTGGACAGTGCGCACAGAAAAGTAATGGAGCAGATTCTCCATCCAAACCAGCCGGTTTCCGTTCGTCCTAAGTTGTCCTTCCTACACTATTGGCAGCAAGTGGCAGCTATCTTACTTCTTCCTTTACTGATATTATCTGCTTATCTTTATTTTAAACCCGCTTCTCAAATTGCAGAGACTTATCAGGAGCTATTCACTCCTTATGGCACTTGGTCGGTAGTTAATCTGCCTGACGGTTCTAAGGTTTGGCTAAATGCCGGAAGTTCTTTAAAGTATCCGACTCAATTCAATGATAAGCAAAGAGTTGTTTCAATGCAGGGTGAAGCCTATTTTGAAGTAGAATCCGATAAAGAGCATCCCTTCATCGTAAAAACAAAACAACTGACTGTAGAAGCTACCGGCACAGCATTCAATGTGAACGCATACGCTCCGGATCATGTAGCAGCAGTGACGTTAGTAAAAGGAAAGGTCGCAGTCACTCTTGACCAGAAAAAGACGATTTCCCTTTCACCGGGAGAGAAAATTGACTATAATCTGGCCACTTCTTTATATAACGTCAATAAAACCAATACTTATAAATGGTGCTCATGGAAAGATGGAATACTCATTTTTAGAGATGACCCGCTGGAATATGTATTCAAGCGTTTGGGACAGACTTATAACGTGGAATTTATTCTGAAAGACGCTGAATTAGGAAAGTATTCCTATAAAGCGACTTTTGAAGGTGAATCTTTAAATGAGATTTTGCGCTTGCTTGAAATGAGTGCACCTATTCGCTGTAAAGAGGTTAGTAATCGCAACACCAATAATGAGAAGTTTGAAAAACAGCGTATAGAGGTGAGTAGGACTATGCAATAAAGGTAGTTTCAGTCTGTGTAAAACGCCGTTTCCGTATGCTCTGACAAGGGATAATTCTCACCGCGATGAGTATTTTTTCTCATCGCAGTGAGAATGCTTGAGAATTTATTACTTCATCTTATACACCAGTGTACCACCTTTTACAATATCTTCATGCGAGATCGTTTTCTTTGTATATGGTTCGCCATTCAATGTAATACTATCTACATATTTATGTTCTTTCGACAAATTCTCCGCAATAATTGTGAAAGTCTTGCCATCAGCCAAATGTAAAGTCATCTTCGGCAACTGTGGAGCACCGAATACATATTCCGCACTTACCGGATCTACCGGATAGAATCCCATCGCACTAAGCATATACCAAGCAGACATCTGTCCGCAATCATCATTTCCGCAAAGTCCGTCGGGTTTGTTTTTATATTGAGTATCAAATATTTCACGAACCAATTCCTGTGTACGTTCCGGACGACCAGCCAGTGCATACAAATAAGTAACATGATGGCTTGGCTCATTTCCATGAGCATATTGCCCGATTAATCCAGTAACATCCGCCAAACTTTCACCTTCTAGCTTAACCGTAAACAATGAGTCTAATTTATTCAAGAAAGTTTTTTCTCCCCCAAACAACTGGATTAATCCTGGAACATCATGTTGTACATGCCAAGTATATTGCCATGCATTTCCTTCCGTATAATCTCCACCGACACTTTCAGAATGTGCCAATGCACTTGGGTTAAACGGAGCTTTCCAAGTCCCATCAGCCTTGCGCGGGCGCATGAACTTCGTCTCCGGATCGAAAAGATTCTTATAATAGTCAGCACGTTTCGCAAAATAAGCGGCATCTTCCTCTTTACCCATACGACGTGCCATATCGGCAGCAGCATAATCATCATATACAGATTCTAAAGTGGAAGATACAGATTCTGCTTTTATCAGATCTGTCGGGAAATAACCATATTTCGTATAAACCTCCCAATCAGACTTCAACGGATGAGATACAGTCTGCGTCTTCTTTATTATATTGAAAGCACGTTCAGCGTCAAAGCCACGGAATCCTTTGCGATAAGCCTCGGCAATGACTGATACGCCATGATTACCAATCATACAGAAATTCTCTTTTCCCCACAATCCCCAAATAGGCAGGAAGCCTTGCACTTCACCCTGTTCGATGAGAGAATTCACAAAACCGTCCACACGTTCGGGAATCACCAATGTATAAAATGGATGAGCGGCACGGTAAGTATCCCACAAAGAAAATGTAGAATAGAAAGCACCAGTTCCGGCTTTTACAATAGAGTCGGCGGCATTACGATACATACCATCTACGTCCGAAATTTGATTAGGCTGAATCAATGCGTGGTAGAAACAAGTATAGAAATTTGTCTTTTCATCATCGGTACCCTCTATTTCAATACGGCTCAAATAGTTATTCCATTCATTGTGGGCGGTAGCTCTTACTCCTTCAAAATCCCAGGCAGGAATTTCTGCTTCCAGATTCTTTTTAGCCCCGTCTATGCTGGTGGTGGAAAGAGCCACTTTCATCATCAGCTCGTCTCCCGGCTGCATGTCAAAAGAGGCAATGATGCGTTTTCCTTTTTCTGTTTCGCCCATCGGAAGATAAAGTGAATCGACTACCGGACGGTTGAATTTCATCACAAAGAAATAATCTTGATTGACCCATACCGTGTTATTGACATGTCCTGTCAGTGTTTGAGCATCTTCCCAGTTCACTTCACAACTGTTGACTTGTGAATGATATTGTTCTTCTCTCCATGCAGGACCATGTTGCAAGTCAATCAATATAGAGGCAGAATCAGCCTTGTGATAAGTATAGCGGTGAAGGGCAGCATGGATAGAGGCAGTCAGTTCTGCTTTTACCTGTGGATCAGAGAGCTCTGCAGTGTAATATCCCGGAGTAGCCGCTTCTTTATCTTTAGGGAAATGACTGCGATAAGCATCCCACGCACGGGCACGTGTGCCAGTGACCGGCATCACCAGAATATCGCCTAAATCCATACAGCCTGTTCCATTCAAATGTGTCTGTGTAAATCCCCAAACCAGAGAATCCTCATAAACATATTCAGAACAGTAACGCCAACCGACTGCACCCGTCACAGGGCTGGTCTGTATCATACCGAAAGGATAACATGCGCCGGGAAATGTATGCCCGTTGTCTGCGCCACCGATAAAGGTATTAACGTATTGAGTATAATCTTTTGTATCCGTCTTTTCAGCCGGAGTACAAGAAGAATAAAAAAACAAGCCTGCTGCCAGAGTTGCAGCCATAAAAGGGGTTTTTCTTCTCATGGTAAATATAATAATGTTAAGTTAATGTCGCATTATATATGCTGATATTTATCTAATTTTTCACGATAGTAGCTTTCTACATCTTTCCAGTGGTAATAAGGAGCTACGTCTGTTTTCACCGGTAGTTTAGCTTCCTTTTCATTAAGTAATACTTTTACCAATACATCGTTACTTCCTTTTTTATGGAAAAAGACGAATTGCACGTTACTAGCCATCGGGAAAATATCATACGCTCTCCATTGTTCGGATAACTTTTCTACGTCAGGGTAAGATTCTCCATAATGATTCAGTTCCAATAAAGCGACTAACGGTAACAGACAAGACTCATGACCAAATCTTAAAGTGGCCTGGTTCTTACCTTCTTTCAAAGCAGCATCTGCCCTATCTAAAATATTACGCAACAAGTCGGCTTCCCGATAGGGCATCAAACCATCCGTTACAGGAGAACAAGCGTGTGTCAGATACCAATATAAGTTGTTACAACTCCATAAATCATAACACTCTTCATCCGTGAAAAGAGAATATAGCTGCATATCTGTATCATGACTCTGCATATTACAAGCCAAATCAAAAAGACGTCTCATCAGGCGCGCTTCATCAACGTTTGCTTTTACATACGCTTCGTCTGTAAACAATGTTTTCATCAACCGTTGCGGACGTACATGGGTAGCTTCAAAATCTTTCTGAACCTTCTTCACTTTATCGGAACTAGCTATTTTACTCAAATCCTTAGCAGGAGGATTCATGTAATACATATCATGGTAACTTGCATCATTCTTGATACATAGATTAGGATTCATCGCCTGCAATTGGAGGCATTCGGATGTCATGGATAATATACACCGGATGACAACTGTGGAACGGACATCCACTTCTGTTCCATCCGCAAATATCTGTGGGAAATTAGTATACATACGCTTTGCAATTCCTCTGTGTTGGCGTGCTCCCACCGAAGTCAGTTCACCAAGACGACCTTCCGCCATATCAGCCATGCGCAAAACAATATCCAGTGTGTTTTTACCTATTGCAGTAAGTTTGTTTAAAGAGTCGGCTTTTAATAAAGTTTGCTTGGGGAAACGATAATCATTCGGATCAATCAAATACCGTGAACCATGACGCATATATGTGCTGATATAAAAAGGTTCGTACCCCTTAGGAGCAGCTGTCTGCTTGGCAGTAGGCGTGGGATATGCATAATAATTATTAGCGGATAAATACCGGTTTGCACGGATCTCTTCACGAGCAGTTTGTGCTTGTACCGTCCATACAAACAAAAGCAATAAAAGGATAGATGTGAGTTTTTTCATGATAGTATTATTCAATGTATTAATAGTTGTGCCACAAAATTAGAGATTTCTTCTCATTTAAAAGGATTTGATACAGACAAATATACTTAAATCTTAAATGAAGGAAGTTCCTATTTATATGGATTCGCTGTGATAAAACAAAAATTCGTACGACTTATTGAATAAATATCAACTCAATTATTTATCTTTGTTAGCTTAATAACAAGCTGGCGCAAAAAACAATAAGTATAATGAAAGATTTCTTGAAATTTACACTTGCCACGGTGACAGGTATCATTTTGTCAAGTATTGTATTATTTATAATCAGCATGGTAACGTTGTTTGGCATCATGTCTGCTTCGGACACGGAAACAATCGTAAAAAAGAATTCTGTAATGATGCTCGACTTAAACGGAACGTTGGTTGAACGTACGCAAGAAGATCCGCTGGATATTTTATCACAGTTGTTGGGTGACGGTTCTAACACGTACGGACTGGACGATATTCTTTCTTCCATCCAGAAGGCTAAAGAAAACGAAAATATTAAAGGGATTTATCTACAGGCAAACTCATTAGGCACCTCCTATGCTTCTTTGCAGGAAATCCGCAACGCACTGCTCGACTTCAAAGAAAGTGGAAAATTCGTTATTGCTTATGCAGACTCCTATACGCAGGGACTTTATTATCTTTCCAGCGCAGCCGATAAGGTGTTGCTCAATCCCAAAGGAATGATTGAATGGCGGGGTATCGCCTCTGCTCCCCTGTTCTACAAAGATCTGCTGCAAAAAATAGGAGTTGAGATGCAGGTGTTCAAGGTGGGAACTTACAAATCTGCCGTAGAGCCGTTTATTGCTACGGAAATGAGTCCTGCCAACCGCGAACAGGTTACCACATTTATCACTTCTATCTGGGGACAGGTTACGGAAGGGGTATCTACTTCACGTAATATTTCTGTAGACTCACTGAATGTTTATGCAGATCGCATGCTCATGTTCTATCCGGCAGAAGAGAGTGTAAAATGTGGATTGGCTGATACTCTGATTTATCGCAATGATGTGCGTAATTATCTTAAGAAATTGGTAGAGATCAATGAAGATGATAATCTTCCTATATTAGGATTGGGCGACATGATGAACGTAAGGAAAAATGTGCCGAAAGATAAAAGCGGTAATATCGTAGCTGTTTATTATGCATCCGGTGAAATTACAGACTATCCGAGCTCTGCAACTTCCGAAGATGGGATTGTCGGTTCGAAAGTAATTCGTGACCTGCGCAAATTGAAAGATAATGATGATGTGAAAGCTGTTGTACTCCGTGTCAATTCTCCAGGTGGAAGTGCTTTCGCCTCGGAACAAATCTGGCATGCTGTGAAAGAGCTGAAAACAAAGAAACCGGTCATTGTCTCTATGGGTGATTATGCTGCGTCAGGAGGTTACTATATCTCTTGCGTTGCCGATACGATTGTTGCAGAGCCTACTACCCTGACCGGTTCTATCGGAATCTTCGGTATGATTCCTAATGTGAAAGGATTGACTGACAAAATCGGCTTAAGTTATGATGTCGTAAAAACGAATAAATACGCTGATTTCGGAAATATCATGCGTCCGTTTAACGAGGATGAGAAATCATTGCTTCAAATGATGATAACTGAAGGATATGATACCTTTGTAACTCGTTGTGCCGAAGGACGTCACATGACGAAGGAAGCTATCGAGAAGATTGCCGAAGGCCGTGTATGGACTGGGGAAACTGCTAAAGAACTGGGATTAGTAGACGAATTAGGTGGCATTGACAAGGCACTGGATATTGCTGTTGCAAAAGCCGGTATCGAAGGCTATACCGTTGTGTCTTATCCTGAGAAACAAGATTTCCTGTCTTCCCTGCTTGATACGAAACCGACGAATTATGTAGAATCACAATTACTGAAAAGTAAATTAGGCGAGTACTACCAGCAATTCGGTTTACTGAAAAATCTGCAAGAACAATCCATGATTCAGGCACGTATTCCGTTCGAACTGAATATTAAATAAACCGTAATACATGGACGAACACTTTATCAAGATACATAAGTGGCTCTACCCTGCCTCCTGGCTCTACGGAGCAGTGGTAATGATGAGAAATAAACTCTTTGACTGGGAAGTTCTTCAATCAAAGAGTTTTGATATACCTATTATCAGCGTGGGTAATCTCGCTGTAGGAGGGACAGGAAAAACTCCGCACACTGAATATCTGATAAAGTTTCTTTGTAATCAATATAAGGTAGCTGTATTAAGCCGGGGATATAAACGGCACACGAAAGGTTATGTATTGGCAACTCCGGAAAGTACGGCAAGAAGCATTGGCGACGAACCTTACCAGATGCATCAAAAATTCCCGTCTGTCACAGTAGCTGTCGATGAAAAGCGTTGTCATGGCATAGAAAAGTTGCTTGCACTGCAAAAGCCTTCAATAGATGTTATCCTATTGGACGATGCTTTCCAGCACCGATACGTCAAACCGGGATTGAGTATTCTGTTAACGGATTATCACCGATTATTCTGTGATGACACTTTGCTCCCCGCAGGACGGCTTCGTGAACCAATTAGCGGCAAGAATCGGGCGCAAATCGTTATTGTCACCAAATGCCCGCAAGACATCAAGCCTATTGATTATAACATTATCACGAAACGGCTGAACCTTTATCCATATCAACAGTTATTCTTCTCATCGTTCCGGTATGGTAACCTGCAACCAGTGTTCCCTACCATGTCTCCGGACACAAATGCAATTTCGACAAACCATGAGGTTGCTTTGTCCTCACTGACAAACACTGATATATTATTGATGACGGGAATTGCCTCACCTGCCCCTATTCTCGAAAGACTGGAAGGTTGTACCAAACAAATAGATTTACTATCGTTTGACGATCACCACAATTTCACTCATCGGGATATACAGCTTATCAAAGAACGGTTTCATAAACTGAAAGGAGAACACCGGTTGATTATTACCACCGAGAAAGATGCAACACGCCTGATTAACCATCCGGCTTTGGACAAGGAATTGAAACCATTTATCTACGCCTTGCCTATTGAAATTGAAATATTACAAAATCAACAAGATAAATTTAACCAACATATTATTGACTATGTTAGAGAAAATACAAGAAACCGCAGCTTATCTGAAAGGTAAGATGCATACCAGTCCGGAAACTGCTATTATACTAGGCACCGGGCTTGGCAGTTTGGCAAACGAAATCACCGAGAAGTATGAAATAAAGTATTCGGATATCCCCAACTTCCCGGTATCTACCGTCGAAGGTCATAGCGGTAAGCTGATTTTCGGCAAACTAGGCAATAAGGATATCATGGCTATGCAGGGACGCTTCCACTATTACGAGGGTTATTCGATGAAAGAAGTAACTTTCCCTGTACGTGTCATGCGTGAATTAGGTATCAAAACCTTGTTTGTATCCAATGCCAGTGGCGGTACAAATGCAGATTTCGAAATCGGTGACCTGATGATTATCACTGACCATATCAACTATTTCCCCGAACACCCGCTTCGCGGAAAAAATATCCCTTACGGACCTCGCTTCCCGGACATGAGCGAAGCATACTGCAAGGAACTGATTAGTAAGGCTGACGAGATTGCCAAAGAAAAAGGAATTAAAGTACAACACGGAGTGTATATTGGTACGCAAGGTCCTACTTTCGAAACTCCTGCCGAATATAAACTATTCCATATCCTTGGTGCTGATGCAGTTGGTATGTCTACCGTTCCGGAAGTTATCGTAGCCAACCATTGTGGTATCAAAGTTTTTGGTATTTCCGTCATTACCGACTTAGGAGTAGAAGGAAAAATCGTAGAAGTAACACACGAAGAAGTTCAGAAAGCCGCTGACGCTGCTCAACCGAAAATGACCACGATCATGCGTGAACTTATCAACCGTGCCTAAACAATCATCCCGATTTATGAGAACTGAAATAGCATCTCTTGGTGAGTTTGGTCTGATTGACCGCCTCACCGAGGGAATCAAACTGGAAAACGAATCCAGCAAATATGGAGTGGGCGACGATGCCGCCGTTCTCTCCTACCCTTCAGAAAAGCAAGTACTGGTAACAACCGACCTGCTTATGGAAGGTGTGCATTTTGACCTGACTTATGTTCCCTTGAAGCATTTGGGATATAAATCAGCAGTAGTTAATTTCTCCGATATTTATGCCATGAACGGTACTCCCCGGCAGATTACGGTATCTCTTGGTCTTTCCAAGCGTTTCAGCGTGGAAGATATGGACGAACTTTATTCCGGTATCCGTCTGGCTTGCCAGCAATACAATGTCGACATTGTGGGAGGCGATACCACTTCTTCTCTGACAGGTCTTGCTATCAGCATTACTTGTATCGGCGATGCCGATAAGGATAAAGTAGTTTACCGTAATGGAGCCAAAGACACTGACCTGATCTGCGTCAGCGGCGACTTGGGAGCAGCCTATATGGGTTTACAACTTTTGGAACGTGAAAAAGTCGTATTGCAAGGTGATAAAGATGTCCAACCGGATTTCTCCGGCAAAGAGTATTTATTAGAACGCCAATTGAAACCGGAAGCGCGCAAAGATATCATTGAGAAATTGGCAGCCGCCAATATTGTCCCTACTTCTATGATGGACATTTCCGACGGCCTGTCATCAGAACTGATGCATATCTGCAAACAAAGCAATGCTGGTTGCCGCGTTTACGAGGAGCACATCCCAATCGATTATCAGACAGCTGTTATGGCTGAAGAGTTTAACATGAATCTTACGACTTGTGCCTTGAATGGTGGAGAAGATTATGAACTACTCTTTACTGTTTCCATCGCCGATCATGAGAAAATTTCACAAATGGAAGGAGTTCGTCTCATCGGACATATTACCAAACCCGAACTTGGCTGTGCATTGATTACCCGTGATGGACAAGAATTCGAACTAAAAGCACAGGGATGGAATCCATTAAAAGAAGATAAGCAATAGATTTCATCACATACCTGAAATATTTTCATCTTATACAACACTGATAATTAGCCGACTAACTTTTTATCAGTGTTTTTTATTTCCATAAGGCTTGCAGAATCCAAAAGTTTCACTACCTTTGCAACCGCAAAAGAGATATTACCGGACCGAACAAGCACGAGGTGCCATAGCTCAGTTGGTAGAGCAAAGGACTGAAAATCCTTGTGTCCCCGGTTCGATTCCTGGTGGCACCACTATCGATTCGGT
>NZ_EQ973355.1:46233-203788 GCF_000157055.1 Bacteroides sp. 2_2_4
TTTATTCCTCGTATTGCAATTTGCAACCGCCTATACTTTAGAACTATGCAGTTTTTTATAAATCTCCACACGAGCATCTATTTCTGCTTGAGTCAAATGCGCAGGAAGTTCAATGGTAGTCCGCGGAGTTATTGCTACCAATACCATATCTCCCAAACCCTTTTTATACTCTTTAATAACATTTTCAGTAAACTGACTGGATGAAATAACATCACGCATTATATTACCTTTTTTCATATCTCTAATTATTTTGTTTTTTATTTTACACACAAGCAGAATATACACTTCCCTATACAGGTTTAGATTGAGCTAAATCTTCCGATGTAGATTTGTTTTCCAAAGAGATATTGATCGCATTCATGCCTTTCACTCCACGCTCAAGGTCAAATGTTACGATATTATTTTCTGCAATATTGCCAATGACATTGTTTACATGAAAAAAGTATTTCTCAACACCTGAAAGGTCTTTAATAAAGCCAAATCCTCTTGACTCATTAAAAAACTCAACCCGTCCTCTCAAGATCGTCGGCTCCTCTTCTTCCTTTTTAGGAGTTGCTATAATTATTTCATCCGGATTAATTTCTTCCTTCTTTATATCCTCTGTCGGAGGAGTCGAAGTTATCATTCCGTTCTCATCTACATAGGCAATCATATCCTCAAAGCTATTTGAGCTGCCCGATAATTTCTTGCTTTCTTTCTTTTTCAGTTTTTCTTCTCGTTTAGCGAGTCTTTTCTTTTCATTTTCACGTTTACCAACTGTCATGGATTTTGCCATAGAATTTATATTTAGTTTTATATTAATTTTAAAGAGATTGTTATTTGTTGATTTCAAATAGTATAACTGGCTTTATTCAGCTTCTTACCCGTCAGTTTCTGAATATCATTAACGAGTTTACGCTCTTCCTGCGAGCAGAATGTCAGTGCTGTCCCTGTATTCCCGGCTCTTCCGGTACGTCCGATACGATGCACATACGTTTCCGGCACATCAGGAAGATCATAGTTGATAACTAAAGGAAGTTCGTTAATATCGATACCTCTGGCTGCAATATCAGTAGCCACCATCACACGTGTTTTGCCCGACTTGAAATTGCCCAAAGCCAACTGCCGCGCTGCCTGACTTTTATTTCCATGAATCGCCTGGCTACCAATTCCCGCCTTGCCCAGTATCTTTACGATCTTATCAGCATTATGCTTCGTACGTGAAAATACCAACACCGACTGATCTTCTGATTTTTGCAAAATCGAAACCAGTAAAAGACTCTTTTCCTTTTTCTCTACGAAATAAACCATCTGTTCAATAGCATCCACAGTCGATGATTTCGGAGTTATGCTGATTCGTACAGGATTCTTCAACAAAGAATTCGTTAAAGAAATAATTGTATCAGGCATTGTAGCGGAGAAGAATAAAGTCTGTTTTTCTTTCGGAAGTTTTGGTAATATCCGCTTGATATCATGAATAAATCCCATATCAAGCATACGGTCTGCTTCATCAAGTACAAAATATTGTATCTTATCCAGATGGATATGCCCCTGATTCATCAAGTCAAGCAAACGTCCCGGTGTAGCAACCAGGATATCAATTCCTTTGTGTAACATGTCAACTTGAGGACGTTGATTTACTCCGCCAAAAATAACCCCATGCCGCACTTGGGTATATTTGGCATAATCATTAATGCATTCACTTATTTGCAAGGCAAGCTCACGGGTGGGCGTCAAAATCAACGCTTTAATCCCCCGGCACTTGGCTGCCTCTTTATTCATTTGCAAATGTTGTATAATGGGAATAGCAAACGAAGCAGTTTTACCTGTTCCCGTTTGCGCACAGCCTAATATATCTCTTTTTGCTAATGCAGCCGGAATTGCCTCTCCCTGAATGGGAGTGGGCACTGCATATCCTTTTTCTTCAATAGCTTTTAAAATCGGTTCGGTTATATTTAATTCTTTAAATGTCATAATTGTTATTTTTGCTGTATCAAAACAGCTATTAATTTATATTGTAAAGGGACTGACAAACTCCATCATGGGAATGAAAATCCCGTAGGTTAAGCCAGTTTATGGGTTGCCAAGAAAAACTCGCGCTCCAGTGTACTCATTACTTCTTTTACACTACTGATTTTTTCAGCGAGAAAAGCATTGCTACCGGCAAAAGCATAGCCTTTTTTCATATTTCCTTTGGCTGCATTATATAAAGCCTTAATAATGCAATAAGGGCTTTTTGTATAATCACATGTTTTGATACAATGGAATGAGCAACTCTTAGGCCTCTCCAGTCCACTATTCACATTGTGAATAAATTCCCCGTCAATAGCTCGTCCTGGCATTCCCACAGGACTTTCAATAATAAGAACATCTTCGGACTTGGAGTGAATATATACTTCCTTGAACGTCTCGGAAGCGTCACATTCCTGGGTGGTAACAAATATACTTCCCATTTGTACCCCTGAAGCTCCCAGCTCCATAAAATGGGCAATATCTTCACCCGTCGAAATGCCGCCGGCGGCAATCACCGGAATCTGTTTCTGTTCTTTATAACTGGATGCAATCATTACCACTTCCGGAATCAAAGCTTCCAAAGCATAATGCTGATCCTGTAATTGTTCTTTTTTAAATCCTAAATGTCCACCGGCTTTAGGCCCCTCCACCACGATTGCATCGGGCAGATAATTATAGTTCTTCTGCCATTTATCGCAGATGATTTTGGCTGCTCGTGAAGAAGATACAATAGGCACTAGCTTGGTTGTACTCTCTGGAGTCAGATATGAAGGCAGGTCGAGTGGAAGCCCGGCACCGGAAAATACCACATCAATCTTTTCCTCGATTGCGGTGCGCACCATATCCGCATAATTCGATAAAGCAACCATGACGTTTACGCCAATAATACCTTTTGTTTTCGCACGTGCTTTCCGGATTTCCTCTTTCAGCCCGTTAATACATTTTTCAGGATAAGTACCTTTCCCTTTGGGGTATAACAAACCTAAACCTGCGCATGATATAACGCCTACTCCTCCTTCGTTTGCTACTGCCGAAGCCAAACCCGAGAGCGAGATACCTACTCCCATTCCACCTTGTATTACAGGTGTTTTTATCTCAATATTTCCTATAAAGAATGATTTCATATGTTTTATTTTGCTTTAGAGCAATTGAACAAGATAAACAGTGTGAGCACACTTTATTCAAGCGCTCAAGATTGGCCCTGTCATTGACTATTTGCCTTGTTGGGTGTAATTTATTAAACCTTTACTCCTGACTTCTTCAAGAGTATTGTGTATTACAAAAAAGTCTAATAAATCTATTTTCAGAATGGAAAGTGCAGGAGTAGATATTCCTGATATTGCACAGAAAAAGAGCCAGAATTAGCAGAACTTAAATGTAATATGATTTTTTGTCTTCCCCTGTGTCAATCAGAAGACTCCTCCGTTGAATCATGAAACGGAAATAACTTATTAAATAAAAGCAGAAGATAATATCTTCTGCTTTTATTTGGATATTAATATCTTCTAGAGTTATTATAACCACCACGGCCACCACCGTTAGACGGTCTTTCAGTACGAGGACGTGCCACGCTTACTGAAATAACTTTCTGGTCGTATTCAACTCCATTCAGTTCGTCAATTGCTTTTTGTCCTTCTGTATCATTCGGCATTTCTACGAAAGCAAATCCTCTGGATCTACCAGTTTCTCTGTCAAAAATTACTTTAGCTGAAGAAACTTCTCCAAACTCTGCAAATAAATTTGTTAAGTCAGCATCATTAGTGCCATAGCTTAAACCTGAAATGTAAATGTTCATTTAAAATTTTATTAAAATAAATACTAATTTGGAGTGAGGAGGATAATTAAAGACAAGGACTGCTTGCTAATAAAATATTATAAAGAAGAACTATACGATAATGATTCGTAACTCAAACTCTTGGTACAAAGGTAACACAATAAATCAGAATAATACATTTATACCCGTTCTTTTTCGGAAGAAAGACGATAATTATCATTTATTAGCACACAATTCATCCTAAATCGGCGAGATACACAATTTTGCCTATCATTCTTGATATTCTCTTGTAATATATCTACTTTTGCCATTACATAAATTATCAAGTCCCACTTTATGGATGTCAGAATAGAACCAAGTTGGAAACAACAATTACAAGAAGAATTTGACAAACCATACTTCGAAAAGTTGGTTACATTCGTCAAAGATGAATACAAACGGGCACACGTCCTCCCTCTCGGACATCAGATTTTTCATATATTCAATTCCTGTCCCTTCGAAAAGGTAAAAGTAGTTATCCTTGGACAAGACCCCTATCCCAATCCCGGACAATATTATGGAGTCTGTTTTTCTGTGCCTGATGGAGTAGCTATCCCAGGTTCACTAAGCAACATCTTCAAAGAAATACACCAAGATTTGGGAAAGCCAATTCCAACTTCTGGTAATTTGGATCGTTGGGTAGCTCAAGGTGTATTCCCGCTAAACTCTGTTCTTACTGTACGTGCGCACGAAACCGGTTCTCATCGAAATATGGGTTGGGAAATCTTCACAGACGCAGTTATCAGGAAACTAAGTGAAAAACGGGAGAATTTGATATTTATGCTTTGGGGAAGTTATGCGAAAGAGAAACGATCTTTGATAGATACCAACAAACATCTGGTACTAACCACTGTTCATCCCTCTCCCCGCTCTGCCGAATATGGTTTCTTCGGTTGTAAACACTTCAGTAAAGCCAATGCTTTCTTGCATAGCAAGGGAATAGAAGAAATTGATTGGTAAATAAACGATTTCTCAAAACAGATTATCAGTACCCAAAAACATTCGCTATGAATAAATCAAACAATATCACTCGGGAAGAAATGTGGGCAAAGCAATGCTTGTCTGCTACCGATATTGATTACGCTGTGTGGGAACGGGATAAATCCATACTTCACCAACTTTCAAAAATCTGTCACAACTGCACATTTGTTGTCGATGTTTACAAATGCAATTACACGTATGCATCCTCGAATTTCGTTGATTTACTGGGGTATGACAGTCACAAGATAGAAACTTTGGAAAAGCAGGGAGATTATTTAGAATCACGTATTCATCCGGACGACCGTGCGCAACTGGCAGCATTACAGGTCACGTTAAGCCAGTTCATTTACAGTCTGCCTCTCGAACAGCGAAACGACTATTCCAACATTTACAGTTTCCGTATACTCAATGCCAAGCAGCAATATATACGTGTCACTAGCCGACATCAAGTTTTGGAACAAGACCGTAACGGCAAAGCATGGCTCGTAATAGGCAATATGGATATTTCACCCGACCAAAAACATTCCGAAACAGTAGACTGCACTGTCCTAAATCTGAAGAACGGGGAATTCTTCTCTCCTTCCTCTTTGCTAATGCCTTCTTCGCTCAACCTCACTAATCGGGAAATAGAGATATTACGGCTTATTCAAAAAGGGTTGTTAAGTAAAGAGATTGCAGACAAGCTATGTATCAGTATTCACACTGTCAATATTCACCGGCAGAACCTGTTACGCAAATTAGGTGTGCAAAATTCTATCGAAGCCATTCGTTTGGGACAGGAAACCGGACTACTAAATTAATTAACCCATACACCTTTTCCTGAAGCTACCAGTCTGTCTAAGGCATCCATTCCACCACACCCACCACCGGGTGCAATCTTCTCCATTCCTCAAATTCCGGATAACTACGTACACCATCCTGAATCACAGCTTGATAATACTCCACTCCCATAATTTTTTCCGTATCAGGCGTTTCGTATTTCAATTTCAGGATAGCCAGTCTCATTTCATCTGTCAATACCGCAGAAATGCGTTCGGCCACCCTTTCAAAGTAGCCATCATAACGAGAGCCTTCTTGGATATGAATCATATCCATTTGCCAAAGTTCTCCCTCCATATCCTGATACCATGCATGCCACTCTATACACGCTTCTGCTGTATGTAATAAATTCGTATATTCAATCTTCTTTACGGACGTATTTTCCGCCAATTCAGCCATCGCCCGAAAGCTGGCAGACAAATCCAAAGGAGAAGTATAAATATGAAAATCAATATCCCGATGTTTCATCAATAATCCTGTACGCAACGAACCTACCAGATTCACTTTGGCACCAATCCCCTCCCATATCCGAACAATACGGGTATCCTCTATAATCTCCCAAGCTTTCTGCTGGTTACGTTTTGCCAATTCAAGAATATTCATCTTTTCCTTATTAAGTAAGTATGCAAAAATAGGAAAAAGGATACATATATAGCTATAAATAACTATTTAATCCCTTAATGGGTTGAGCTAACTTTGCCTGCAATTTCAATTCTTCATCATACAACTAAAAAGAGATTATGATATTCAATCAAACAGAGAAACAGGAAAAAGAGTATTTACAGCAAGTCATAACCACTATCCATGATACGATTAACACTACCAGTACTTCCGTCAAAGAGCATATAGACACCCTGCAGGAGTACAAGGATTATCTATGGTCGAACAAAGATATCGATCCCCACGAAATCCGTTCCATGCGCGAAAGCATATTAAATCATTTTGCATTAGGTGAAAATGTAATTGACAAACGCAGGCGACTAAGCAAAATACTGGATATCCCCTATTTCGGACGAATCGACTTTCAGGAAAAGAAAGACAAAAGCCAAGTTAGTCCGATCTATATAGGAATACATACTTTCTATGACCTCAATCAAAAAAAGAATCTGATTTACGATTGGCGAGCTCCTATTTCAAGCATGTTCTACGATCATGAATTAGGCGAGGCGTTCTACTCCTCTCCGGCAGGCAAAATTAACGGGACGATCTCACTCAAACGCCAATATCGTATTCGCAAAGGAAAAATGGAGTACATGATTGAAAGTTCCGTAACTGTTCATGACGATATTCTGCAAAAAGAACTATGTTCCAATGCCGACAATAAAATGAAAAATATCGTCACGACAATTCAGAGGGAACAGAATCAGATCATCCGTAATGAAAACGCTTCTGTACTTATTATACAAGGTGTTGCCGGTTCAGGAAAAACCTCTATCGCCCTCCATCGTATTGCCTACCTGCTTTATGCACAGAAAGGACAGATTTCTTCCAAAGACATATTAATCATCTCCCCCAATAAAGTATTTGCCGATTACATTTCTAATGTACTTCCGGAACTTGGCGAAGAGACCGTTCCCGAAACCAGCATGGGGCAAATTCTGTCGGACGTAATTGACAACAAATATAAACACCAGAATTTCTTCGAACAGGTGACGGAACTATTAGAAAACCCGACACCCGACTTTATCGAACGGATACAATACAAAGCCTCCTTCGAGTTTATATCACTACTTGACAAATTCATCCTTTACATGGAAAACAACTATTTCAAAGCAACAGACATAAAACTCACCAAATACATCACCATTCCTGCCGAATTTATTAACGAACAATTCAAACGATTCCACCGCTATCCCATACGTCAACGATTTGAGACTATGACAGATTACATCCTGGAAATGATGCAACTACAATATAATCTCACAGTTAGCACTCCGGAGAAAAACCAACTAAAGAAAGAGATAAAAAAGATGTTCGCGGGAAATAACGCTCTCCAAATCTATAAAGACTTTTTTGAGTGGATCGGAAAACCGGAGATGTTCAAGACACGCAAAAACCGCATACTAGAGTATGCGGACTTAGCCCCTTTGGCTTATCTGCATATCGCATTAAATGGGAATAACGCCCAATCTTACGTCAAACACCTTCTGATAGACGAAATGCAAGACTATTCTCCCATACAATACAAAGTGATTCAAAAACTTTATCCGTGTCGAAAAACAATTCTTGGAGACACTTCCCAATCCGTCAATCCTTATGGTTCTTCCACTGCCGATATGATTCAGAAAGCATTTGCAACAGGAGAAATAATGAAACTTTGCAAAAGCTATCGTTCTACTTTTGAGATCACCAGTTTTGCACAAAAAATTCAACCGAACAATGAATTAGAACCGATTATGAGACATGGGGAACACCCCAAGATTCTTCCATTCAAAAATACAGAAGAAGAGATCCAAGGTATTGCGGATTTAGTAAACTCCTTCAGGAACTCCCATTATACCTCATTAGGGATTATCTGCAAAACAGAATCCCAAGCAAAAGAACTTGTTCAAAAGCTCCAGATATATGCAAACGACATCTCACTTTTGTCCAATCAAAGTTCTGCTTATGTAAAAGGGATTATCATCACTTCCGCCCATATGGCGAAAGGACTGGAATTTGACGAAGTAATCATTCCGCAAACAGATGATAAGAACTATCATTCCAATATTGATAAAAGTATGCTTTATGTGGCAACCACAAGGGCTATGCACAAGTTAACTTTGACTTATTCTGTTTCTTCACCCAGTTGTCGGTTCCTGTAATAGAATATAACATCGAAAATTAATTGAGAGAAAAAGAACAACCAATCTCCTATTATTACCTATTTTTGTACAATGGAAAATAAAGGAATGAAATACGAGTTTACCGCAAAAGTATGGAACTACTCATCAACTGTTGGAACGGGCGGTTGGCACATAGCCTGCCTGCCGAAAGAGATGTCCAAAGAAATAAGAGAGAATCTCGGATTCTTAGAGGAAGGCTGGGGACGGTTGAAGATGACGGCCAAAACAGGCAATACCCAATGGGAAACCGCAATCTGGTTTGACACCAAACTTGATACTTATTTACTTCCTCTCAAAGCGGAAATCAGAAAAAAGGAAAAGATCACAACTGATAAAGAAATAGAGATTATGATTTGGATTTAAAACAAACGATAAGAAGAACTACCCGCAAAACAAGAGCCGCTTGAACAATCTCAAACGGCTCCGTAACTCCTTTAACAACATGGTTATCGAGCTAATACAGCCACCGGTCTATATTCCTTTTTTCTGCACTGAACTCCACTCCAACTTTAACCAACTCACGCCCGTCTACCTGATAAGGTATCAGATAGCCTTTTTCATCAATCTGCTGCAAAGCCTGTTCGGCAGTACCATTCAGTTTAAATTCAAATACATAAATATACTTCGGAGTTTTCACCACTGCATCCGCCCGTCCGCGGGCACTAAGAACCTCTGCTCCGGTAAATTGTCCCATCAATTTGAATACTAAGTAAAATACAACTTGATAATGACGTTCGGTCTTTTCGTTCAGTTCATAAGGGAAATCTGCGAAGAAAGCTTGTAAGCGGGTAAGAAAAGCGTCAACATCACCACTCTCCAATTCACGTACAAATTTACCTAGATAAAAGCCCCGTTCATCATCTACCACTGATGTGTAATAAGGAACCAAAAAATCCATAAATCCATATCGTACTTCATCATTGGGAAATTTCAGCAGGTAGTTTCCAAAACGCTTGTCATACCCCTTTATAGTCAAATAGCCACTCTGATAAATCAACGGAATCGGATTATTAGCATCTACCCTATATTCCATAAACGAAGAAGCATTGGCTTCTACCCCATCAATCAACGTACGCAAATCATACTCACTCTTTTTAAGCAGTTCGACTAAAAAAGTAGGAGTACCGGTTTGGAACCAATAGTTACTAAACTTATACCCGTCAAAAACGTTAAGCACACTGAATGGATTGAATACTCCTTCCGCAAACTCACAAAAATGATAACCGTCATATAAAGCCGTCATCTTATTTAATGTTTCTTCATAAGTCAGTTCATTTGTTTCTGCCAATCGATTCAGTTCAGGAATAAAAGTATCCTCCAATTCTTGTCGTGTAATACCACAAATCGTGGCATACTGCGGCTTCATACTGATATCATTCAGTTGATTCAAATCACTGAACACACTGACTTGCGCAAACTTAGTCACACCGGTAAGGAAAACAAAACGAAGATAACGGTCAGAACTTTTCAGTACACCATAGAAGGCCTTCAATGTCTTACGATAGTCATCAAGCAAAGCGTCATCACCCAATGCCTGCAACAAAGGTTTATCATATTCATCCACCAAGACTACGACTCCACGACCAGACTGTTCACAGGCTCGGCGAATTACACCCGCAAAACGTCCGGAGAGAGTTTCCTCATCCTCCCCTTTGCCATATTTCAGTTCCCATTGCGTCAACTGCCTGCTAAGAATTTCGACTAAAGCCTGGGGAGAATCATATTTTTCCGCGTTTAAATCCAAATGAAATAGCGGATATGTCTTCCATTCCTTTTCCATATCAGCTATGGCCAACCCTTCAAATAATTCTTTCTTACCTTCGAAATAAGCTTCAAAAGTAGAAAGAAGAAGACTCTTGCCAAAACGACGAGGACGACTTAAAAAATAAGGAGTCTCCGTTGAAGCAATTCTCCATACAAGAGCAGTCTTATCCACATAAAGATAATCTCCTTCACGAAGTTTCTCAAAAGTCTGTATTCCAATAGGAAGTTTACGTAATATCCCGTCCATGATTTTTCCTCTATTTTGATTATTCAAAGATACGCATTTCCATGGGAATACACATACAAACTCCACAAAAAAGTACACAGTTTCACAGACAGCACTACCATGACTCCATTTTTCATCAAAACTAACTTTGTACCAGACAAACAACATCTCACTTCCTCTTCACTTTGCAAATCCAACACACGATAACTAAAACCAGCAAAATAATTCCATACCAATACCAACCTCCGGTTGTCCTATTAGTAGTTTTCTCAACTCCCGTTTTATGAATCTCTGTCTTAGCACTCATATCCGACAAGCTCACAGACTGTAAATCTACTTCTTGAAGCAGTTGTTTCTCATTAACATTTTTCCTATCCACCACAGTCTTCACCACCATCCCAGCCTTCAATCTAAGCGTATCCACAGGAAATACAAACAACACCTGCTCGATATGCTCCCCCACCACCTCCGAATCCTTTTCTGAAGCAACCTTATTTTTAACAAGACTTTTCCCGGAGCTACTATTTAAACTTGAATCAACCCTAACTTCACTCTCCCTGTTTATCACCTCTTTCTTACTCCTACATCCCGACAGCAATACAGGCACAACCAAAGCCACCAACAACACAAACAGTAACTCCCTCCCACTCCTCAAAAACTCCTTCACATCAAAACAGGGACAAGCCTTCACATATTCATAAGGTTCAATCACTCCGTCACCATTCAAGTCCGGTGAAGTATCCCGATGTCCCAACACTTGGAGAATATTATATTCCCGCTGTAAATCCATAATAATCTGATAAAGCACCCGTTTTTGAGCATTCGTTCGGGTATCTGCCGGACGCCCGTTCTCATCCAATCCGCCGATATAACATATCCCGATACTCTGCTCATTCCAACCTTTACAATGAGCACCGGCCAAAGCGACATCCCGCCCCTTTTCCAATTTCCCATCCAAACGGATCACATAGTGATACCCGATACCGTTGAACCCACGTTCCCGGTGCCAACGGTCAATATCTGTGGCAGTAAAATCCTGTCCGGCTTTCGTAGCCGAACAATGCACTATGATAGAATCTATATTTCTCATGATAATTCATTATTAGTTCAAATGTACCTGTTAATAATCCGAAGGCGGCATACGCTTCACACACCCTCTAATCTCACACTTCTTCACTTCCGACTCCTTCTGTATCAACTCCACTTCATGACATTTATGTATCCAGTTTATCTTTTCTTCCTGCTCCTTGCGAAGTTCAATATAAAGCCCGTCTATCTTCTCGTCACGTTGAGTCAGCCGTTCTTCCAGCCAGTCCACCTTTTTACGGCGATTTTCTTCTTCCATACTGTTCACGGACGCTTCCTCTTTCCGTGCATCCGTCTTGCGGCAAGTGATATACCTCACTAACCATTTCACAGCTTCCAAACCACCCATAGCGGTAATAAAAGCAAGGATTGTAGTTATTTGCATATTTATATTTTTACGTAGTTATAAAGAAAGAATGAGGCCGAAGCCCCATTCCATACAAACCAGACAGTTCTCAACGGCTCATGAATCACGCAGCCGGATCCGGTGCTTCACTATTACCACCCGAACCACCATCCGGATCCGGAGTTTCACCCCCATCATCCGAACCGTCACCAACACTACCCGAATCATTAATATGATCCAAATCCTTGAACTTCAATCCATCCGAACGGGTAGTCGTCCCGGTAAACAGACGAATGTCCGAGTTAGCACGAAAACAGATACGAAGCCCTGAAATATTAGCGATCGTAAAATCTTCCGCCTTCTCCGTCCCTTTGCTTTGAGCGGAAAGGTAAAAATATCCCAGACCGGCGATATTCACCGAACGGCCACCCAGCAATGTCTTTCTCAATAACGTACGGAAATCCTTCAATACACTAATCGTTTCACCCTCGCTGACACCGGAAACAGACGCAATTTCCTTGGCAAACTCATCCAACGTTGCACTCGTATCATACTGATAAGAAATCACCGGATACACTTTCTTTCCTGCTTCTTTATTTGTAGGGTCACACAGGCGAGACACCCTTCTAAATCTAATAGCCATACTACTTTTCTTTTTTAAATAAATACTGTTTTAATTATCACTTCGCTAACGTTAACGATGCAAAGATGCAGCATCTTCCACGGAGATGAAACGACACCTAATAACCTCATCAGAAAAGTACTAAAAAGCATTTCAGACATATACAACTGACATAGAGGAACTAAATAAACGACAAGAAAACGACGAAAAGCAGAAAAAAGCGACAAAATCAATACCTGGGGGAGAATAATAAATAAACAAATATATTCAAACTAATAAATATCATAATAAAAAAGTGCACCTTCTTCCCCACCGGGAAAAAGATGCACACACAAACAAAACAAACAATAGGCTACCTTCACAGGCAGCGGAAAAGTCATGATTCCATTTTTCTTATGCCACTATTATATATCATCATACTTATTTAATAAATAACTGGTAACTTCACTTATAGAAGAGGGTTCTTTCAATAATACTTGCTTGTCCTCTCCCAACAAATATATCGAGGGAAGAGAACGTAAGAAATATAGTTCTTTTTCAGTCAACACCTTCCTGACATCATAACCGTTTATCCACACAGAAGGAAGAGACTGCTGATATTCTTTCCACATATCTATTTCACCTTCCATACAAATCGTAACAAGAGCAAGTTGCGATAGGGATAATCCACTATGTTGCAAGAAGGAATTTATTATCGATGATTCAGACAGTTCCATCATTGATTGCCGACAATAAATACAGTCCGGATCATAAAACAGTAATAATGTATATTTAGCGGAAATATCCCATAAATTCTGAAGTTCTCCCGTAGAAAGAATGAAAGTAAAATCAGCAGCTTTTATCCCTATCCGGTTCTTTTTAAGCATTTTCAATTGATACAAAGGACGTATACGCATCATTCCATCTAAATGTCCGGATGTTAATGCTTCCTCCAATACTGAAATATAATAACTATCATTCCGTAGTGACGAATCAGGTTCATATAGATGATGCTCCAACCGTTGTAGAAACCAACGGTTTACCACCTTATTAACTTTAGTCTTCAACACCAATCTCCTGATATTTTCACAAGCCCTTTCCTCTGTCAGTTCCGACAATTGAGAAAGATAATCCACCAGCATCTTTTCGGTAGTGGCAGAGCTGCTTAACCGGATAGTATCTGTAAAATCATACGTATCCCAAAAGCGCTCTATCAGTATGCTGTCTTTTTGTTGCTTTGCCATAGCATTTGATTTACCAGAATTGGCAGAACAAGTACATAAAAGTAAAAACACGCCTAAAGTAATATAAAGAAGTCTTATATATTTCTGATGGATTACCAATCTTAAAAGGTGTAATAATCTTAATCTTCGTTTATTCATAATTCTACAAGTTCAAGCACAATTCATTACACCATTTGACATACTCGTTTTCTCCACCGCAAATCCTTTCCGGCACTTTCATCTCTATACATTCATTCCCGACATATATCCGGCTCATCTCGAATATTTCCATCAGACAATCATCCGATATACACATACAAAAACATATAATATCCGGATTATCATATTTCACGATTTTAATCCCCGGATAAAGTAAAGACAGATAAAAAGCAGAATATCCGAATGCTTTCCATGAATCCTCTAGACAATACAAATAAACAGAGCCTCGATTATCACCTTCTTTTTCCAAAATATCGTTTAATATATTCATCCTCATATCTCCTTTCACTCTTAACACTATTTGAATTATCCTTCCTGACGTATCCGAAGTTCAAAATATCCATTCCTACCAAACAGACGCACCTTTCCTTCACGTGCATTGCCTGTGCCATTTTCCTTTACATGGACAAAAATGTAATCATTAGCAGAGTCTAACTGCGGATAAATAATAGCACCTTCGTGCCGTTGTTCAGCTATCCCGATCCAATCACATGAATCGAACACTTCCCCGTAATTCGTATATAACATAGGAAGCACTGTATATGACCGACCGATAGAGGAATGACGTTCAACAGTTACCGTTTTTTGTAGAACACCATATTGGATAATACTCGTAAAAGAGTATTCCGTACCTGCGACTTCACTCGATTCCGTGAAACACAAGTCCATCTCGACGGGATTATCAGGAGTATCATTACAAACTGTTTCCCCCGTTATTTCTGTCCCATCTGCTTTCACCGTTATCAATCCACGCTGAAGATTAGGATAATTCGGATCAAACATGGTGTAACCTTCCAATGATTCATCCCGGATGCACCGGTAAAAATGACCTAACACAAAAGAATTCAAGGTTTCATTACTGTATATAATCCAACGGGAATTTTCAAATCCCATCTGATAACCATTCTGCAAATAATTCTCTTGATAATCATGTGTACCATTATACTCTAATAACATGAATGCTTCCATATCATTAGTAAATCCATTCTTTTCTGCATTCTCGAATGAATTAGCGCCAAATCCCGTAACACTCCGGATATTCAGTTTATAGTAATCATTGCCTACAATTGAAGTCAACGGAACTTTTTCTCCTGTAGCATCATCTATTGTACATAGACGGAGTTTATAGTATCCTTCCTTTTCTGTCCCATCCGCTGCCGTATATTTTCCATGTACAACGATGTGAAATCCTTTATGCGCATCCAAACCCATTTTCCGAATCTGATACAGATAAATAGGATTTGACGAAGGAGCAAGGTTACTGACGGACAAAGTGGACGGACTGGTATAATCCACGTCTGCCAATACAGAGGCTGACACAGGACAACCCAACCAATTTATTGAAATCAATTCAAAATTGTTGTCTGCCACTCCCACACTGAATTTCGCAACATTCCGTTTTAAACTGAAACCATTGCTACCGTCACTTTCCATCGCATTACGAATAGCTATCATGTTGAGTGATGAAAGAGTTATGCGCCTGGTAGCCATTACAAAGGGTGGTTTTACAAGTGCTTTCGTACTTGTGCATATCCTGCTTTCCAAGTCCTGTAAAGTATGTATTGTCCCTGCTTCCATCGGATAATTAGCTATCAGATACAATGTATGCTCTCCTGTCGCCGAAGGAATGTTTACTGTCGTCTTATATTCATTTCCAGTCCATTCCAATACAGGATGCTGATGATAAACAATTTTTCCGTCATGATTGAATATCAGAAAATCCATACTTTCAACCTTTGCTTCATCGGCAGGGGTACCTGTTCCCCGCGTATACACAACAGACTCTTGTTGCACACTTAGTTTCAAAACCATTTGCTCCTGTACTTCTGTTGTATCGTTAATATCCGACATTTCATCACTATTGCAAGCCCCCAAAGAGAAAAGCAATACAAACAGGACTAATTGAATATATTTCTTTTTTACTATCATATCTATCATTTTTCTTATCCAACAGGGGGATAACGTAATTTCACACAACGCACCGTATGTCTCCCATTTCGCAATTCATCCGTCGTGGCACTTCCGTCCGGATCACTCATTGTTGCTACAATGAAAGTACCATCCTCATTCTTTCCCCAATAACTGTCCGAAAAGAAATTATTGGGAAGCCCGTTGGTTCCGGCATTCAGGAAAACATAATTCATTTCTTTTCCTGTAGGCAATCTCCATCCACTGCCTAAATTTGCACATATAGAGGACGCATTTTCCTTCGTGACATTCGTTACATCTGAACTTGAGACTATAAAATCTGAAAGTTCAGGAGGACGAACATCAAGTGTACAGTTATAGCGATATTTTTTATTCTCTTTATAATCGTCTATGAGATTTCCCGATCCGTAACTTACATATGCCTTTCTGCCATTTGTATCATGTTCCTCTATGCACCATGCTTCAGCAGAATTAATCGCCCAATTTTCACGTATGGTAGCTAATCTCCAGCATCCTTTCCCTCTTGTTGCATCATTCTCATTTACTCCTTCAGGATAATATGCTCTACATCCAGTTTCCCGGGTGGCTCTTTTATAAAACTCATCATTATAAATACCCGTACGTATCCAGTTAGCCTCTTCCCAATATCCCATGGCTTCAGCCCAAGTAACAAGGTTATTTCCGACACGAATTGTTTCAGATCTATAAAGTTGCAGATTAAGTTCAACAGATGCGGTACCCGATTTTAATGTAGTTACATATATAATATCATTACCAGTATTCCAATTTCCACGTCTGAACCCGACGCGACCGCTTTTCTTTGTCACGTCATCATATTCTATTGTCATCTGCAGTTGATTACCGATTGTCACCTCATCGGGAAGTTTCACTTCAACCGGAGCGTTACAAGCAAAACGCACATACGAGTAAAAGCGTAAAGACTTTACTTCGACCGTCTTTTTGTTGACTGCAAGAAAACTAGCTCCCGTTATTTCAATCGGAACATTGACTTCCGACCATCCGGAAACGTTGGATTTCACTTCAAGGGACTCCTCTCCATAACCGGTAATCGCTTTAATATTCAAACTATAATGCCTGTTGCGGGTTATATTCCATTCTGTAGAATGTGAATCAATTGAATTCATCGCATCACCAATCGGCAAAGTATATATACGGGTGATTCCTCTTGATGTCCCTTTAATGCGCAATACCATTCTGTAAATCTCATCCATCGGCAGATATTCCGGCAAATATATATCACCGGATGACCATGTGAAATGATTCTGTTCTGCACTGCTATTTTCTAGTGAAAAAACGCGGTTATCTAGAAACCCCTCTTCTATCCTGTATTTACAGGAAGCCAGATAACTATACTTTGGAATACGAAGTAACTCCATAGACTCAAGATTAACGAATTCACCTGTAGGGGTTCCATTTTCACAAATCTCCGTACTAAGGTCAAACTTCACACTTAACTTGGCAATCACTCGTTGCAACTTTATCTCCAGTTTTGAAACAGGAGCGGATGCCCCTTCCGGATATATCTCATTTTTACTCCGTACATTCACATTAAGCAACTGCCGGAAAAATACAAATTTTGAAGCACTCAGGCTGCTTTCCGTATTCATCTGAATATTTTTCAATTCTTCAGGGCTGTTGATTCCCGAAAGATCTACCGGTTCATTTCCTATCACATAAATATCATTGTATCCTATATAGGTAATGGCAACATAATCTTCATTTACATCTATCAATTGATTGCTGACTAAAACTTTAGGGCCGTAAGGATTGGAAGTACGTGTCGAGAAAATGATAACACGCAATTGTGATACCTCATTTTCATCCCCTGCAACAAGTTTCGGCATGATACTGACAGGAATTTCCTTGCCTTCCCCCTGGCCATTACTATCGGAAGATGCTTCTATTCCGTCAGTACAAGCAGTGAGTAGATATAATAATGTCACAACGAAGCTATATATATAAACTAATTTCAGTCTCATTCTCTCATTCAATTATAAAGTATCACATTTCCGTATCCTGCAATATGATTGTCCACCCTGATACGGTAACAGCCGTTTGCATATAAGTATCCGTGTCACCGTCCAGATCATCTATAAGCGATATTTCTACTTCATACACATCCTGCCGGTCAAGTTCCGACTGTACACGGGTATATGGATGCATCCGGATGAGTTCGACTAAACCAGAACGGTAGAGTTCTTTGATTGTGCCGTCCTGCATTAAACGTTCTATCAGTAGCGTCAATTTTTCCCCTTCCACCAAACGCATCAAAGAAAAAACACCTGCAAATTGATTCCATGCATCATTATTTGTGCCCTGATATGGATAATATGTCAATTCGTTGCCCGAAGCAACTACAGAATTATCAAATTTATAAGTCGCCCCTTTAGGGTCAACCACACGGACACGCACACCATCCGCACAGCGGTGAATACATGGTATTCCGCTTTTTTCAAACCACTTCACATTCAGATGCAAATGATTCTCATTCTTTATAAGTGAAAGAACTTCAGTGTGTTCCTTCACATCGTTTACTTCTACTTGTTTCATAGCATGAAAAACAGGAGTCAGTTTATAGTTCACACTACGTTCTTCTGTTGCGTTGAGTGATAATAACGCTTGCTCAAGCGTAGTTTGTCCGGCAATAAAGACCGGTTGTAAAGTCACTTCATCAGTCAAGTTTCCCCATGCCACCAACGTATAGCTACCGGCAGAAAGTTCCGGGTCAACCCGAAAATCTTTCGGGAAAGGCGTTCCTTTACGAGTTATACATTTCAGAAAACATCCGGCTGCATCAAATACATACAAGTCTATTTGCTGTACGTCAATGTTGAAGCGATCGGGACAAGTATTGTCCGTGTGATGAACATATTCGAAAGCCACCTGGAAACTTCCCTGCGGACAATCGGAAAAATCTTCATTAACGCATCCTGTAATAAGCCATAATAGCATTGATATATATGCCACCATCCTTCTTTTCCGGTAAAATGTACTATGCATGTTAAATTGTTATTGAGAGGGATTTTAGATTCTTTTACCGGGGACAATGCCCCGGCAAAAGAATCCGTTAAAATCTATTTTTAATGAACCGGCAAACTAATAGCAATTACATTCCCAGTTCTGCATCCTGTTCAACTTTCGTCCATGGTTCCACTGTGATATGTGCCTGCATGTACGTTTTCTGGTTGATGGGATCTGTCGGGTCCACGGTAACATCTTCATCATCAGGATAACCGATTGAAGTAATTTTTGAGATATTTACATTGTAAAAACGGTTGCGCATTACCGAATAGAACAGATTGTTGGCTTCCGTCTTTCCATCCATATTATCTTCAACATTCACACGATAGTAACAGGTACCTCCGGTGTACTGGAAAATACGTATTGTTCCTTCAATACTTTCCTTATAGCCCGGTAGTGCATTCTTGGGATGCGAATATTTCTTGATGGTAACAACTGAATAAATACCTTCAGAAGTAGAGAATGAGCTTCCATAATATACACTTACAGAATTTTCTATATCACCTTCGTCTACAGCACTTCCCTCGTCTACTGCATTTAACCATTTCTGTTTTCCGGCTTTATTCAAATAAGTCTTTAAAATCATGCCCAAGCCATAGTTTGCCAAGTTTCCACTAAAGTCTGCAGGAGCCGTATAAATCTGATTTTCCCATTCCGGGACAATAAAATATGGCGGTACATCTTTTCCTCCTGTAGTATAATCAGTTCCGTCTAATTTATTTTCGATACTAAGATTGCTACCATCATTTTTCACTTCAACAGCATTAATCATCACATTAGCCGCCGGAGCAAATACACCTTTCACCAACACATAAGTAGTATTTCCCCTTACCGGTGTCTGATTGGAGTTCTCCGGCAAATATATAGACTCTATAGCTTCCCCGTCAGCACTTGCTTTCAAATCCAAATTAGGCTCATTCACCTCGTCATAATATTTAGCGAAATCTGCAAATGTAGAGCTAGTATTAGTCATTGTATAAAACGGTGTAAGGAAACCATCAACATGATTATGCAGAAATATATAGCTCTGAACCGGAAGATTACGAACCGTAAAAGTCGGAGTAAGTAATTTGCCTAATGTATTACTTTCACTATCTTTCAATATCAAAGCATCCGCATTTGCATAAGTAGCCTGCAACTTAGCAGCAGCACGGGATATGAACACCTCCAAATGATTGTTTTTCTTCATTTCCGCCGAACTATCATACGCCGGTTTCGAGCAATCCTCAGCAGAAATCCCGGGATATAATGTGTATTCGGTTGCCTTCAATACGTTTGCCATCAGGAAACCATTGGTCGCCGCATTCCCATTACCGGATATTTTATCAAAATTACCGACACGCGATACAGCAACTGCCGTTTCTACACCTTTGGTATGGGCAATACGTCCTGCTTTCGTACAATGTGTCAAAGTAACAGCTTCAAATTGAGTAGTTGTAGTGGTAGACGTAATCCAGTCGTCCTGCATATTAGCTACTACATACACTTTCTTTTTACCGGAAGTTAGTTTCAATACAGCAGTGTGCTCCGTGCCATGTTCATCTACAGTAGCATTATCCGTCTTTGCTTCAAAGCTACCGGATTCATTGAAGATATAAGCCCGCAGATTTTTGATGTTTTTTTCTGTAGTAGTACCTTCATGTGTGTCACCCGTTGTACGTGCTACAACACCATCTTTGCCCAGTTTAAATGTAAACTTCGCCCAAGTAGGTTCTCCCTCTATGACTTCGGTATTACCATTGTCATCGCTTCTTTCTTCGCCTAGCTTGCCCTCACTGCTACAAGCAGCAAACGTTATTGTTGCCAGCGCAAATACTCCGATTAGAAAATAATTCTTTCTCATTTTTCGTTTTATGATTAAAAAATAAATTATTATATATTGAGATTTATACGGTTCCATTCTTCATCCGGTAATACACCTTGATGTATCCTGCTCGACGCAGTTGCGGAAAGAAGTGTTCTTCCAAATAACGATAGGGCACTCCTCTTTTCAAACGTTGCAACTGTCCCTCACGCCCTTTCATTATCGGAACAGAATCAATAATATTCAATACTTCCTTACGGTATTCCATACCAGAATGTTCCACTTTATAACGTAGTTCTTCCCAGCCCTCATCACCATTCACAAGCGCAAAGCAACTATCCGCCAAAGCAATCCGGTCGGCTATATATTGCTTCAGCGCTTCAGCTCGTTTTCCAGACAATCGTTTGTTGAATTCAAAAGCCCCCTCGGGTGAGGAAAGCCCCAATAGCACTACGCGAGCTATCTCTACTTCGGGATCTTCACTAATACGGCGAATTACATCAATAATATGTTCCAACACTCTCTCATTATCCAGATAATTGCTATCTATCTCTGCCTTTGCAAGCTTGAAATAAACAATCTGTGCTCCTTCCTGCTCGCCCGCCAGAATCCTTTTACCCGCTGAATAGTTATCTATGGGTTCTACAAATTTCTCTGTTTCAGCCAGTACTTCCGTAGCACATTTATGCGGTAACATTTCCGGTATTTCCACCTTATTCTTTATTTCCGGCTTAACAATAGAATATCCATCCGTCCGGCTCCACGTAAACAATTCCACCATATCCAACTCCTTTTTCATACAGCAATTTCCAAGTTGCCGCCGTAACACTAACTTTGCCTGCCATATCCAAAGTTGATTGGCTAACATCGGAGTTGAACATGTTATTGTATTCCATTGCCGATTGGATACTGTATATATTAAGTCTTTCTCTGCTTTTGATGAGTGAAGCACTTTTTGTCTTCGAACTATTTTCTCCCGTATTTTGCCATTTACGCGTATGACAGGGAAAGCAAAAGAGTGATTTCCCTTTATATCTATCAATATAGGTGTAAGCAACAACTCATCATTTGCTTTTGTAATGCCGGGAGCAATCATCAAATGAAATCTCAAACTCACAGAATCACCTTGAGCATTCTTCTCTATAGAAAAATTATTGATCTTGATCGAATCATTATTTTGAGCGGAAACTGACATGACCGTTATACTCATAAAAAAGGAAAGTATTATAATCTGAAAACTATTCATTTGGGATATTATTTAAGTAAATATATGATAGATACAGCGGCACGTGTAGGCCCTAAATAATTACGGTTGTTTACGCTTAAACGCTTACCACATTCCTTACACGGGTATTTACTATAATGCAGGTGTGCATAGCCGATCCCTAATGTCCCTTCTATACTCCAATGTGGTGAAAGAATCCACTGATACCCATAACTGAATCCGAATCCGGCAAGATTTCCCTGTCTTCTAAAGTCACCTAGTCCCCAATATCGAATATTACTGACATTATATTGTCCATAAAACAAATGTCCGCCAAAGAAATGTCCATTGAACCGTTCACAAAGCCAATAGCGAAGCTCTGATTGTATCAACCAATGCTTCATTTTTCTATTGTTGGAACCATAACCATTCTTACCCAAAGGAAAAGGATTGTAGGCTCCCCACAAGTCAACAGTCAGTTTGGGAGATATTCCCCATTCCACCCCTATGTTTGGTGTTTGTAACAACCCGCCATAAAGTAAATTCGTTTTTACTGCTATATCTTGTGCTCTAATCGCAAAACATCCTAGCAAAGTAAATAGACCAATAAGTAAGCCGGCTTTATTTCTTATACAATCATTCATTTTATACAGTCTTTTCAAACTATTTCTTATGCATCTCTATTCCGTAATAGAGATGCATAATTACACATAAATAATAAACATTTAATTATCAACGAATTATATTACAGAAACTAATAACAGAATGTTTCAATATCATAATATAATGAATCATAACAAACAAAATAAATAATATTATTCTGATATATAATTCATTAAAAAAATAGATACTGAAACAATTGTGAAACAAACAGATAAGTAACAGACTAAACAATCAAAACAGTTATTGCCATGGAAACAAAACATACAAAAAGCGAACTTTTGTACATTGAAGAACATCAGTCATGTCAAAACTACATGACAACGATTGAAACCGGATTCAAATATCTTGAATTCGCCAAGAATGCAGCATTTGAAGAAGATAATACAACTAAAAATTATCTTCTGTTCTTTCTGAAAGGCGATTTCACCATTTGTTGCAACCAGTTTCATAACAAGCTGTTTCATGCCGGAGAAATGATACTCATCCCTCGTTCTTCCCGGCTAAAAGGATTTGCGGAAACCGATTCAAGCCTGCTCTCCATGTTTTTCGATATACCTGCAGAGAACTGTGACAAGCTCATATTACAGTCTTTATCAAATGTATGCAACAACATTAAATATGACTTTTCACCAATTAAAATACGCTATCCACTAACACTATTTCTCGAGGTATTAACTCACTGCATCAAAAACGGAATGAGTTGCGCACACTTACACGGGCTGATGCAACGAGAGTTTTTCTTTCTTTTACGAGGATTTTATGAAAAACAGGAGATTGCAGCATTATTCCACCCCATTATCGGAAAAGAAGTGGATTTTAAAGATTTTGTCATGCACAATCATACCAAAGTAGATAATATAGAGCAGCTTATCTCACTATCGAATATGGGAAGAAGCTGTTTTTTTATCAAATTCAATGAAGTGTTTGGTATGACAGCTAAACAGTGGATGCTGAAACAAAAGAACCAAAGAATATTGGAAAAAATGACGAAACCGGGAGTATGTATAAAAGATATCATTGAAGAATTGGGATTTGATTCGCAAGGTAACTTCAACCGTTACTGCAAACAACATTTCGGATGTACCCCCAAACAACTGATAGAGCAATGTCAGGCAACCAATCAAACGAGTTAGCCATTATTATCTCTATCTGTACAAAATGAATAAATTATTGGACTTTATGATAAATTCAATAATGAAAAATTTCATTTACTTTGCAGCGTGAAATATATTAAGAAACAAAGGTATTTTTAATATACATCTCTATTACGGAATAGATTACAATATTGCAAAGATAAATAAAAATATGACATATTCTAATTTTCAACAGATTATATTACAAATAATTATTTCATTTGGATAAGTTTGTAACGATGCTATTCACCTGATTGAGCATGAATACATCAAAATCCTTTAAATAGACGCGTGTCATTTCTTCCGAAGTGTGTCCAAGTCCGGCACTAATCACAGAAATCGGAGCTCCATAGTCACGTGCGAGGGTAGCCCAGGTATGGCGTGCAGTATATGTCGTCAACGGTACTTCAATATCAGCTACAACAGCGATTTTCTTCAAATGCCGGTTAATACGGCCCAACGCCAAACGATACTGTTTGTATCCAGAAGCATATTCACCGCTGATTATCGGAAAGAGATACTCATTTTCTGTCTTATATTTATCTATCAAGCCCTGCATCTGCGGAGTCACCGCTATACGAATCAACTGTTTCGACTTATGACGGGAATAGGTCAGCACACCATTGCAAATATCGACCTTCTTCAAAAGAACAATATCAACAAAAGCCATTCCCTGCGCATAAAAGCTAAACAGATACAAATCGCGGGCAAACTCCAGTTGCGGTTCATTCGTCAAATCCAAGTCCGCCAGAATCTGCATATCCTTCCGTGACAAAGCGCGTTTCACAGTCTTCGCCGGACGGGTCTGCGCTTTAGCAAACGGATATTCGACACGGGGATGATAGCCGTCCATTACCGCCTGGTTATACAAAGAGCGCAAGTTGCGCAGATAATAACTTACCGTATTGCCGGAAGCACCGTTACTATACAGGAAATCCTCATATCTCCTGACGAACGCCAAATCAACCTCCGACATCCGCACATCGGGGCGACTTATAAATTTTGCCAACGACGAACGAGTACTCTTGTAGGCCGCAGCCATTCCCACTTTCTTCAGTTCCTGCTTCCGTTCAATCTGCGTATTGATATATCGCAATAAATAAAACTGTGGTTTTCCTGTACCAAAAGCATTTTGAGCCAGAATATCCTCCACTGTAAATTCTTCCCTTGTTCGCTCAAGCTGCCTGATCCGTGTATCAATCTGATTCCGCATCTTCCGTAGCTCGCGGTTCATTTTCACGACCTCCGTAGCCGTAAAAGTAGAACTTACGCCATTCATAATCTTCCCTTCCAGCTCGTCAAACACCTCTTCTTTCACCCGGTAGCCTGTATACAGTAACTTTTTTCTCCGATTGTGTATCACCTGAAATACTAAAGGGTAACTGCCATTATTCAATATCCTGCTCTTGTTCAGCATAAGTTTCACTGATGTTATCATATCTTGCTTTTTTTGTTTGAGACGTAAAAGTACAAAGTTCACCTTATTTATCAGAACTATTTTTCCGCCCGTTACGCAAGAAACAAGAAGTGGAATAAAAAGTTTTTCCACTTTAAGAATAGTTATCTAATAAATATAGTTAAAATACACGTTCTAGTAATCAGTATATTTTTATTACATATTTCCAATATGCATACGCATAAATTAGAGATGTATACTATTTATGATATTTCATTACACAATACAGATATTATCGCTATTATTCCTTTTGAAAAATTAGAATATTAGGTATAGCTTTGCACTATGGATTTTAGGGAGCCGTCCGTTCCTTTAAAAGGAAGAGGTCATTCCTCGGTGTGCAACGGGTCGTTCCTTTTAAAGGAACGGCCCGTTGGTTTTAAAGGAAAAACCGGCATTTGTAACCATTTGAATTTCAACTTCTTACTGAATTAAAATTCCGTCCCCGTAACCCATGGGATTTTTTCCAACAAACACGACAGAATCTGCCGCACGAAGCGGCAATCAGTATACAACAAATTTCAACAATCCAAAATTCAATTCCCATGGTTACAGTCACGTTTGCCATCAAGCCATATCTGGCGAGGTATATGTATGTCCGATACGGACAAAGTTTAGAACTTCAATCGCACAACAATCCACCTTCAAGGCTCCCCACTCCAATCCACCTCTCCCACCTCACTCCCATTTATCACTTCCTGCATCAATTATCCGTTCCTCATCCGCAAGGCGTCTCCTGGAAAGAGACAGGAAATATCTGTTTTGTTCTTCCCAGCCCAAGGCAAGGGAAGAATCCGGAAGTTTATAATTATTTCGGGCAGGACAGTATCTTTATTATCGAAAAGGAAATTGAGGTGGAAATGAAAGCGGAGCTTTATTCATTCCTGTTGGAAAATAAGTTCAAAAATGGAGTGATGTATATAAAGTCAATGCATGAGTTTGTGATAAAGTATGATATGGCGGAGTCGGTGGAAGAGGAAAGTTTGATGAGAGGGTTTCAGAGGTGGAGAAAGAAAATGAAAGTTTAATAAGACTAATAAGCAAATATCCCTAAGTGATAAGCTACAGCATATATACCCATAGTAATTATTCAAGATAAAATCAAATGCGATTTGGAATATTTTTCATTCCACATATGATAGAAAACATCCAAAAGCTTTGGAATATAATATTGTTTCAATAATTTTGTAAATTCAATTTTTAAATTAAATACTATGTACACACTAACAGAGATTAGAGAAGAGTTAAAAATTAAAGAACGTTCTGTAAATGATTTAATTAGATACATAAAAACAAGAACGGACGATAATCCCAATTATAGTCTATTATTAGGAGCCGGATGTTCTGTAAGGTATAAATTAAAACTACATAAAACTTCAAGTCCCCGTATAAATTATAGAATCGCTATATAAATCTAATAAGTTTATAGCGATTCTCTGTTTATACAGAACTAGGAAGGGGGCTTACATTACAACTGTCTCAAATCAAACGCATAACTATAATCAATCAAGCTATGCTGTTTTTCATTTTGACGCCACGCTTCTTCAGCATGACTCATTTCTGAAATTTCATTAGCCTTACTCTTCTCAAAATGAACTAATACACATTGTAAAACCTCTAATTCTTCAACTGTAAATAAAGATTGTTCAAATTGCTCAACAGTTGTAATTATACTTCCAGAATAACCATTTCCCAAATTTATGATTTCCTTTTTTAATCCGTCCAAGTTCTCATATATAGTACTATAACGCACAGGAACAGGCCCATAACTTATAGCTTGGTATTGTAACCCGCTAATACCTTTACCATATTTCTTATAGGAAAGAAAATCAGAATAAAATAATAATTTATTTAGTTTTGTTTCAAAAACTCCTTGTAATGCAGATGCAAAAAAGACAATAATCTGCTTAACCTTCTCGGGAATGACAGAAGCATACCCATTCATACTTGAACGTAAAGACAAATGGTTGTGAAATATAAATTCATTTATTTTATTCTCAAAACAGGAATTATTTAATAACAGTTCCTTTACCCTTTTTTCAATTTTAAGTATCTCATCATTGGGAAACTGATTTTGAGCAAGTTTCAGAATTTCCAAAAAGAAATGAGGATCTTTCAAAGCTGAAATCATTTTTCCATTAGACACACTAGGCGTCTCTCCTTCTTCGTATTTTCTATATTGGTTATCGCCAAAACCTAAAAGTTTAGACATTCGAAGTGCAGATATACCATATAATTCCCGGACTCTTTTTATTTCATCCGGAAATGGTATCGCATATTTCTGACGATACAAATTATAAACTTGATTCATATTCAGTTGATCAAGTTCAGTTGTAGTAAACTCTTCATTTGTATCCTTACATCTATAAAAATGATATACTATCTCAAAATTGTCTTTTCGAAATTCAAATGATTGCTTCTCATGACACAATGCAGCGTCACCACCTGTAAACGGACTTTTCATAACTTCTACTTTTTATTTTTGAAAGGATGTTCTATTTTTCTCTCTGCCAAATGAAAGGAGACACAGATTGGAGAATTTGCTCCAGTACCTTTACTTATTTTGATATAAACCTCCTTTTTATCTACGGACTTGCCAAACTTCCAAAGTTCTCCCATATAATTCAACTTATCTTCCGTAGGACCTTTATAATAGTCCTCAACTGTCAAAGACATTATTATCTTTTCACGCATAATTGCCGAAATCTCCAAATCAAGCAAAGCTTGCATATTCTTCTTTCTATCTATGCGAAAGATAATCCCGAAAACCCTAGCCTTATCTTTAAATTCTTTCAAGAATTTATCGACTGTTTCTATATCCATATCTAAAATATCTTTATGCAAAGATATGAATAATGTAGTATAACACAACAAACATTCAACTTTAAAGTTGAAAAAGAACTATTAAAAGACTATATATTCAAGATATATTGATATTAGTCCGAAAAATTCAACTCGAATCTATTTTCCTACCTTTACAAAATTAAACATCATAAGAATTATAAAGATATGACGATTCCATACTAAACTCGAAATATTTTCACTACATTCACAGCATGAAATGCAGAATTATACTCGAACTATTAGTAATTCTCTTTTTTACAGGATGTTATAACAGAGAACAGATTTCCCGGCTTGATGAGGCGGAAGCACTGTTACAAAATAAGCCGGATAGTGCCTTAACAATATTACAACAACTCAAATCGGAAGGCGGCCAGGCTGAACAGGCCAGGTATGCGTTGCTTTATTCAGAGGCTTTAGACAAAAATCACATCAAAGTAACCAATGATTCGCTCATTCGCCAGGCTTGGAGCCATTATAAACATCATCCCAAAGATTTACGCCGCCAATGCAAAACTCTCTATTATTGGGGACGGGTTAAACTGCGCGCAGGAGACAAACCGGGAGCGTTACGTCTTTTCCTAGAAATTGAAGAGAAACTGAAAGATACCAATGAGCCTTATTATGCAGGGCTTTTATACAGTCAAATCGGTGAAGTGTATTATGACCAAATGAACTATAGCCGGGCTTATCATTATTTTCGTGAAGCTCGCAATAACTTCCGGCAGACTGATAACACTCGTGAAGAAACAGAGGCAACTCTCGATATGGCAGCCGCAACTTTCAATTCAAAAGATATGGAGAAAGCCATGCGACTCTATTCTGCCGCACTCGATTTGGCTGATGAGCACAAGTACAATAAGTTAGCCAAAGCCAGTCTCACCAATCTTGCTTCTCTCTATGTGGTGTCAGGCAAGAAACAAATTCCTCATGACCTACTGCAACGCATCGAACTCTCTGCCCGGCAAGATACGTTATACGGATACCATACATTAGTAGATGTGAATCTACTAAAAAACCGTATAGACAGCGCACGCTACTATCTGGCACTTGCAGAAACACATTCCACCGATATACGTGACATGGCAGACCTGCAATACACCGCTTATCGGATTGAAGCGCAGGCCAGAAACTTCGAGAAAGCGACAGAGAAGATACACCATTATATCTATCTGACTGACTCGCTGACACGTTCAAATATGCAATTCTCCGCCGGTATGGTGGAACGTGACTATTTCAAGGAACGCTCCAAATTTGCCGAATACCGGATGAAGAACCGTACTACCTGGGAGATTACCATAGCAAGCGTAATTTTTCTAATAATAGGGGTAGCATACTACATCATCCGTCAACGTCTGCGCCTGCAACGCGAACGTACCGACCGCTACCTGCTATTGGCGGAAGAAGCCAACGCCCAATACAAAACCCTGACAGAACATATGGAAGGACAGCGCAATGCAGAAAGCCATTTAAAAGGTTTGATAGCTTCACGATTCGACATCATTGACAAACTGGGAAAGACTTACTATGAACGTGAGAATACCGCATCGCAACAAGCAGCCATGTTCCACGAAGTGAAACAGATTATCACCGATTTTGCAGAGAACAATGCAATGTTGCAAGAACTGGAACTTATCGTAAATACCTGCCATGATAATGCAATGGAGAAGTTGCGGAATGAATTTTCGTCAATGAAAGAAGCTGACATACGACTGCTTTGTTATATTTTTGTAGGTTTCTCTCCACAAGTAATCAGTTTGTTTATGAAAGATACGGTAGCTAATGTATATGCTCGCAAGTCACGGCTCAAATCACGTATCAAATCGGCAGAAACGGCCAATAAAGAGTTGTTTTTAGCACTTTTCGGATAGGTGTTAGACCTGTGTTAGAAATCTTAGAATATATCTTTCATAATCCATTGAATATCAATATACTTTAAATCAAAGTGTTAGATTTGCGAGATTGCATCACAACCCGAATTTGATGCAATCTTATTACTTTTGCATTCGAAAAATTAGAAAAAAGAAAAGATTATGAAGAAGATTGTTATTCTATTAAGCGCCATGCTTTTCATGGTAGCATGCGAAAAAGGAAACGAAGAAATGAAAGAAGCAAAAGTAGTGGTATCCGTTTATGATGAGAATGGAAAAATTGCAACGGGCGTTCCCGTAAAAATGTATAATGAAAAGGATTATAAGGTTTTTGAAAAAGATAATTTAACTTTGCCAACTGCAATCATACAGACAAATGAAAGTGGTATGGCCACCTTTGTACTGCCACGAGAGGAATGGTTTGCAACGCAGTCGCAACGGTTCCTGACATTCGTGGTACAAGAAGGGGGCGGCCCTAACAACTATCAGATATGGTCTTCCGGCAAAACCGTAGAAGCCGGAAAAGCCGTAAAAGTAGAAATACGTTTAACCCAATTCCCTAACTAAGCCTTTATCACATGAAGCAAACTAGACTTTATATAATTACAGCACTTTGCCTGCAAATGTTTTTGGGAACAATATTACTAAGTTGCAGCACCGAAAATGACGAATACAGAAAAGATTCACCTTCGGCAGCAAATCCTGTTGAACCCATAGAGGCTTCACTTGAAGATTTCTTCATAGAACAGCTACCCTCAAAAACAATTTATGCATTAGGAGAGAATATAGACTTAACCGGCCTTAACGTGACAGGAAAATATGATGACGGGAAACAACGGCCTGTAAAAGTTACCCCGGAACAGATCAGCGGTTTCTCTTCATCCACGCCTGTCGAAAAACAAGAAGTAACCATCACACTGGAAGGAAAACAGAAAAGCTTTTCTGTTCAGGTTTCACCCGTCCGTATAGAAAACGGAGTATTGACGGAAATATTGAAAGGATACAATGAAATCATACTTCCCAATAGCGTGAGATCAATCCCGAAAGCTGCCTTCAGCAACAGCCAAACAGCAAAGGTAGTACTCAATGAAGGATTAAAATCGATTGGAGATATGGCTTTCTTCAATTCGGCCATTCAGGAAATAGTATTTCCATCAAGCCTGGAACAGATGGAGGAAAACATTTTCTACTATTGCCGGAATTTGAAAAAAGCAGATTTAAGCCAAACGAAACTCACCAAACTTCCCGCCAGCACTTTTGTATATGCGGGCGTTGAAGAAGTGCTGCTGCCTGCGACACTAAAAGAAATCGGAGCACAGGCATTCCTTAAGACATCTCAACTGAAAACGATTGAGATTCCGGAAAATGTAAAAACAATCGGATTGGAAACATTCCGGGAAAGTAGCGTTACAACCGTGAAGTTACCGAACGGCGTTACAACCATGGCGCAAAGAGCCTTTTATTACTGCCCGGAATTGGCGGAAGTGACCACCTACGGGAGTACTTTCAATGATGACCCCGAAGCTATGATCCACCCCTATTGTCTTGAAGGATGTCCGAAATTGGCTCGCTTCGAAATACCTGAAAGTATTCGGATATTGGGACAGGGATTACTGGGTGGTAATAGGAAAGTGACCCAATTAACCATTCCGGCAAACGTCACACAGATTAATTTTTCGGCTTTCAATAATACAGGTATTAAAGAAGTAAAGGTAGAAGGGACAACACCTCCGCAGGTATTTGAAAAAGTATGGTACGGATTTCCGGATGATATTACCGTCATTCGTGTTCCTGCCGAATCTGTGGAAAAATATAAGAACGCAAATGGTTGGAGGGATTTCACAAACAAGATAACAACGTTCTAACAGTTCTCCAGTTTTTCGATTATAATCGAATAAAGTTGGTTTAATATCGACTTTTCCGGTTATAATCGAAATAACTTAAGAAAACACTATATTTTCGATAATAGCCGGAAAAATCAGTACTATTAGTTTATCTATTTAAATCTCCCCATTCACCCCCAAGCCGAACAGAGCAAAATCGCCCAGACAAGGATCATCCGGAAAGACTGTAGCCAATGCTGCCGTTATCTGACGGGCATTTTTCAAAGAAAAAGTTTCCGTATCCGTCAACTTGAAATAATGTGCTACCCGGCATACATGTGTATCTAAAGGAACAATCAAATCTCTGCGATCAAAACTTTCCCAAATCCCCAAATCGACCTCCGAATCCCGACGAATCATCCAACGCAAAAACATATTCAGTTTCTTTTGAGGACTTTTGGCAGAAACTTCAAGAAATGCACATAACTTTTCCATTGGTATTCCGGGATATAACATCAAAGCTTCCTCCAGACTTTCAAACTGTGTATAAGCTATATATAATCGCCGAAAGTATCCATAAAAATCAGCATACGACAACATCCGATAAAAGCTATTGGTTGCTCCTGAAGGAAAATCCTTCTCCCACTGGCAGGACAATACATACTGATAAGGCGAATCTCCCATTAGCCCGTGCAATTCGTCCGCTTTCTTCAAGATCTGTTTGCGATTGCCAAAACTCATAATCGCTGTCAGCAAACCGCTGACTTCGATATCCTGTTTCAGCGTATAACGATGGGGAAACTGCACCGGATCGCTTTGTATAAAGTCTGCGCGATGATACATCTCCGCACACATTAAAAGTTTATTCTTTATATCTTCAGTCATTTCGAGAAAGTATCAAGTATTGAAAGTACAAAAATACATATTCTAGTTGGATTTCCTCTTTAAGTAAATGATAGATTGTATCCCTAATAAAATAACAAACAAATATTCTGCCGTCATATACACAGTCAGAGAAGCATGAAAACATTCACTTAACAGATACAGATAAATCAAATATACAAGAATGGTGATTAACTGGAAGATAAAGGCGAGCTTCGTCTTTCCTGTACCGGTAACAGCATTGATATAAACATATCCGGGCAGTGCAAAAGCATAATTCAACAGCATAACTATAAAAGGATAGAAAGCTAGTCTCACCAGATTATCGTTATTCGTATAAAATCCGATAACCCATTGGTTACCCCAAAGAGCCATAACTATCAATGGCCCCCCCACGGCATAACTCAACCTAAGAACTTTATGGCAAACGGGAAAAAGTTCCTTCCCCTGCCCCGCCCCAATTAGATTGCTGACTAATGAACCAGTAGTGGATGCAAAAGAGTTGACAATCACAAAAAAGACGGTAGAAACACTACGAGTAATATTGGAAATAGCAAGCTCTGTCCTTCCCAGATGCTCGATAGCAACGAAGAACAGAAACCAGGGAGCAACGCTGACAAAAGAGTGAAGCATACTCCATACAGATATCCTCAACAACTTTATTAACACTTTCCCATCATAAACGACCTTCAGCCCATATTTCACTTTATCTACCCTCACCCACATATATAATAGGAGTACGATAAAAGCTCCGAACTCTGCCAAAGAAGAAGCCATCGCCGCCCCGGATATACCCAGATTCAGTTTGAATATCAGCAGATAGTTAAAAGGAATATTGATACAGATAGCCATGATAGCTGCCACGGACAATGCTTTGGTCGTTGTTATCCCTACCAGAAAAGACCGGAAAGCTAAAAAAGGAAATGAGAATAACAAACCGAAGCTACGCCAATCCAGATAATGAATCACTGCCTGATAAATTTCATCCGAAGTTATCAACCGGCGCAGGATCAAGGGAGAAGCCAAATGGAGCAATAGGCAAAGAATGACTGCCATCCCCGACAGGAAATATACTCCCTGAAAAAATGTACGTCCCGTCTCTTTATAATGTTGTTCCCCATTTCTCCGGGCAATCATTACCTGCAGCCCGATGCTGAATCCGAAGCCCAACATATAAACAGCTAAATAATAGATTCCGGCAAGCGCAGAAGCTCCCAGTTCGACTTCTCCCACATGCCCCAGGAAAATAGCGTCGGTAATATTGATTAATTGTTCCATCAGAATGCTCATCATCACAGGAAAGTTGATGAGCCATATTTGCTTATATGTATAATTCATTGCTCAACTTAAAAATAACACGATACGGTATACCACATCATAGCAGCACACAGTTCCGTAAATTTATAAAAATGGATATAAAACTCTTTGCCAGGCGAGTAGTTGCCTGTCGGATAGCTGAATAGCCCTGTTAGAAATGATGCTATTCGTTGAGCGTAGCTATATGCAGAGTTTCATAAATGGATGAATATTGCTGGTTTATCAATCAATTACGCAACAAAGATAAGAAATCTTATTTTCATATCCCAATGTGGTATGGTATTAGCAGATTACTTATAGTAAAGAAATGTATTAAAAACATTGATTGCAACATTAACAGATTGATTTATACAGATATACCATATTCTAAAGCTAAGGAATAATTCTTAAATATCTTTCTCTTTTGAAAAAAGGCATATCATTTTGAAAAGAGTAGTAACCAATAAATAACCAGATAACAATGAAAGTTTGTAAATTCGAGAAAATTAAAGATGAGGATGAAATGAAGCAAGTAATCAATTGTATTCAGAAAGAACATCCTTATGTAGCTGTAGTCCCTATATTGGCACAATTACAGGAGTGGTTACAGGCTATTTCCATCAGTTGGTTTCACGAAGAAGATGAAGCTTCTCATACCACAGTCAATGCCATCGAAGCATATTGCTGTACCCTTGCCAATCATCTCATTACAGATTCGCACTTAAATCAGGAAATTAAAAACCGGATTCTGGAGTGTATAAAGAAAATACATATACTTGTAGAAGACAAAGCAGATTTACTGATTGATAAAATGATAAAAGCGGAAATATACGGATTATCCAGCGATTTATTCACTTATTGCTTACGTCAACAGGGTCTTCGTGCCCAAACATTAGATACCGGCAAACTTATACAGATCAACCTGGAAAGAAAGCCGGATATCCCATATATTCAGGAATCTATCCAACAATACATTGACGAGAACCGGAATGTAGATATTTTTATCGCCCCACTTTCCATTTGCAGAAATGTGTATGGTGAAATAGACTTCATGAGCGAACAACGCAATGATTACTATGCAACAGTGCTTGCCACCCTATTCAAAGCGGACGAAATACTGTTATCCACCCCTATCAATCATATCTACGCAAACCGGAATTGCCTGCGAGAACAACATTCACTAACCTACATAGAAGCCGAACAACTGATTAACAGCGGAGTACACCTGCTCTACGCAGATTGTATAACCCTTGCGGCACGCTCCAATATAGTTATCCGCCTAACCGATACACACGATCTGTCAACAGAACGACTCTATATATCTTCCCATGACACAGGCAACAGTGTCAAGGCCATCCTCTCACAGGATTCGGCTACTTTTGTGCGTTTTACCTCATTGAATGTATTGCCCGGATATTTGTTTATGGGTAAGATATTGGAAGTTATCAACAAATATCAAATCAATGTCATCTCAATGGCCTCATCCAATGTATCCATCTCGATGATGCTGACAGCCAGCCGGGACACCCTGCGAATCATTCAAAGGGAACTACACAAATATGCCGAAATGGTTATGGACGAAAATATGTCTGTAATACATATCATCGGCTCCCTTCATTGGGAACGCACACAAGTAGAAAGCCATATTATGGATACTATCAAAGATATCCCCGTATCTCTCATTTCTTATGGAGGAAGCGATCATTGTTTCACACTATCTGTACATACCACAGATAAAAACAGACTGATTGGTTCGCTATCCAGACAATTTTTTGAGAGTCAGTGCGCAGCCTGATTCAAAGCCGGATAAAAAGAGACATCTGAAAGCCAAATAAAAAAAATAAAGAGATGAAAATAGCTATTATAGGAGCCGGACACATAGGGAGTGCAATCGTCACTTGTCTGGCGCAAGGACATCTTTACAATGAGAAAGACATTATTGTCTCCAATCCAAATATCGATAAACTGGAGAGACTGCAAGAACATTTCCCTGCAATACACATAACGACCGATAACCAACAAGCCATATCGGAAGCTGAAGTAATCGTCCTCGCCATCAATCCCTGGAAAGTAGATGAAGTATTGTCCCCTCTACGTTTCTCGCGTACACAAATCCTCGTATCTCTTGTGTCCGGAGTATGTATCTCCCACCTGGCTCATTTAACAGAAGCCGAGATGCCTATCTTTCGGGCAGTTCCCAATATGGCCATTACAGAACGTTCCAGCCTCACTTTGATAGCTTCCCGCGGAACCGATAAAGAATATCAGCAATTAATAAAACAGATATTTGAAGAAGGAGGAAAATGCCTGTTCCTGCAAGAGAAACAACTAGATACCACTTCCGCATTAACCTCCAGCGGAATAGCTTTCGCCTTAAAATATATGCAAGCGGTTATGCAGGCAGGGATTGAGCTAGGAATTCCCGGCAAGGATGCCATGCAAATGGCAGCGTATAGCATGGAAGGAACGACAGAACTGATTCTGAATCATAACACTCATCCATTGCTGGAAATAGAGAAAGTAACCACTCCGGGCGGAACCACTATAAAAGGATTGAACGAACTGGAGCACAAAGGCTTCACTTCTTCTATTATTCAAGCCATCAAAAGCAGTGCCACAACTTTGATTGACAAAGAGGAAGAAAATGCAAAAAATTTCCGATAGTCCTTATGGTATGGTTTCTCAAGTCCTTTTTGCCTATTTTGAAATGCTATATATCCCAAAGCCAGCATAAAAGGACTTAAGAAAATGTATGCTTAGATTTTATATTCCTCTATCTTCCGGTACAGGGTGGTAAGTCCGATTTTCAACAAGCGGGCAGCTTCCGTTTTATTCCCTTTCGTATATTCCAACACACGCGCAATATGCCTGCGCTCCATTGCAGCCAGTTCAAAACTACCTGTACTATCGTCCGAACATTCATAATGAGTGTTCTGGATTTCCAAAGGAAGGTCGCAGATATCCAGCCGTCCACCTTCGCAAACAATCAGGCTACGCTCAATCACATTTCTCAACTCACGGATATTCCCTTTCCACGGCTGTTGTTCCAGCGCTTCCAAAAAAGCAGGAGTCATCTCATTGATGGCATACGAAAGTTTTTCGGAGAAACTTTTGGCAAAAGCAGTTGCAAGAATTCTGATATCACCGGTACGTTCACGAAGCGAAGGAAGATGCACCTGAAAACCGAAAGACGATAAAACAAGTCCTCACGGAAATGCCCGGCTTTGATCTCCTCCTGCAAATTCCGGTTGGTAGCAGCGATGATACGCACATTGACTCTTGTCGGCTTGGTATCACCGATCTTTATATATTCTCCTGTTTCAAGGATACGCAGTAACTTTGCCTGCAATTCGAAAGCCATCTCTCCGATTTCATCCAGAAAGATCGTTCCGTTATTGGCCTCTTCAAAAAGCCCTTTCTTATCTTTCAACGCACCGGTAAACGAACCTGCCTTATGTCCGAACATCTCGCTTTCGAGCAGTTCTTTGCTGAAAGACGAACAGTTGACCGCCACAAAATTCTGTTTGCTCCGCTTGCTGTTATAATGTATAGCCTGCGCAAAGACCTCCTTTCCTGTTCCGGTTTCTCCCGTCAGCAATACGGGAACATCTGTCACAGACACCTTCTGCGCCAAAGACACCGACTCTTTCAGCACTTTTGACTCCCCCAGGATAGAATCGAACGAGTACATTTGCCCGACCTTCTTTTCCAGTTTTTCGAGACGGACATTCATTTTTGCTTTCTCTACGGCACGACTAATGAGAGGGATAATCTTGTTATTATCATCTCCTTTCGTTATATAATCAAACGCACCGTTTTTGATAGCCTGCACCCCGTCGGGAATATTACCGTGAGCAGTAAGAAGAATCACTTCCACATTGGGAGCTATTTTTTTGATATTCAAAACCAGATCCACTCCGTTTCCATCAGGAAGAAAAACATCACATAAAGCTACGTCGGGCAATTGAATTTCCAGTTGTTTGATGGCAGTTTTGCAATCACCTGCCTGACACACTTCATAGCCCTCAAGTTCCAGCATACGAGCTAAAAGGCTGCGAATCTGGACTTCATCGTCAATAATAAGAATTTTATTCATACAAATTGTCTACATTAATATAGAAGAATGAAAAACAGGGTGCGCAAATATAGTTTTTTTATCTGAATCCATGAACATTTCTTCGCCCCTGTTTGTTATTTCCACAGGAAACTATTTACACTATAAACAGATGAAAATAATTATTATTGGGGGAGTTGCAGGAGGAGCCACCACTGCTGCCCGAATCAGACGAGTAGATGAAACAGCAGAAATTATCCTTTTGGAAAAAGGAAAGTATATATCATACGCCAATTGCGGCCTTCCTTATTATATAGGAGGAGTGATAGAGGAACGGGATAAATTGTTCGTGCAAACGCCCGAAGCCTTCTCTACACGCTTCCGTGTAGATGTACGTACAGAAAACGAAGCGATTTTTATTGACCGGAAAAGAAAGACAGTGACCATCCGGCAAAGCAGTGAAGACACTTATGAGGAGAGCTACGATAAATTAGTCATCTCCACCGGAGCTTCCCCGGTGCGTCCTCCTCTTCCGGGAATCAACCTTAGCGGAATCTTCACGTTAAGGAATGTCACCGACACGGATCGGATCAAAGAATATATCAAGAGCCACGCTCCGCGAAAAGCCGTTATCGTAGGAGCCGGATTTATCGGTCTGGAAATGGCGGAAAACTTACATACACAGGGAGCGAAAGTGTCGATTGTGGAAATGGGCAATCAAGTGATGGCTCCTATCGACTTCTCGATGGCATCGCTCGTCCACCAGCACTTGATGGATAAAGGAGTCAATCTTTATCTGGAACAAGCTGTCGCCTCTTTTAGCCGGGAGGGAAAAGGATTGAAAGTAACGTTCAAAAATGGTCAGTCCATTTCTGCCGATATCGTTATCCTGTCGATCGGAGTACGCCCGGAAACCAGTCTGGCACGAGCTGCCGAACTGACTATCGGCCCCGCAGGAGGTATTGCCGTGAATGATTACCTGCAAACGTCTGATGAATCGATTTATGCCATCGGTGACGCAATCGAGTTCCGCCATCCGATCACCGGAAAACCCTGGCTCAACTATCTTGCCGGACCTGCCAACCGTCAGGGACGCATCGTTGCAGACAACGTTCTCGGGGCAAAAATACCTTACGAAGGTTCTATCGGCACTTCAATCGCAAAAGTTTTCGACATGACCGTTGCTTCAACCGGTTTACCCGGCAAGCGCCTGCGCCAGGAAGAGATAGATTATATGTCATCTACCATCCATCCCGCCTCTCATGCCGGCTACTATCCGGATGCCATGCCGATGAGTATCAAAATCACTTTCGACAAAAAGACGGGAAGATTGTACGGCGGGCAAATCGTCGGTTACGACGGAGTGGACAAACGGATTGACGAACTCGCGCTTGTCATCAAACACGAGGGAACGATCTACGACCTGATGAAAGTGGAACAAGCGTATGCTCCTCCGTTCTCTTCGGCCAAAGATCCGGTAGCACTGGCAGGATATGTAGCGGAAGACATCATTACCGGCAAAACCAATCCGGTATATTGGAGAGAGTTGCGGGACATTGAAATGGAAAATAAGTTCCTGCTGGATGTCCGCACCCCGGACGAATATTCTTTAGGCAGCTTACCGGGTGCCGTGAATATTCCGCTGGATGAGCTTCGTGACCGGCTGGCCGAACTGCCGAAAGATAAAATGATTTATACCTTCTGCGCTGTCGGACTACGGGGCTATCTTGCCTACCGGATATTGACTCAACATGAATTTGACAAGGTGCGTAATCTCTCGGGAGGACTGAAGACTTATCGAGCCGCCACTGCTCCGATTATCATACGCGAAGAAAATGGAAATGAAATAGACGAATCACCCGAACAACAGGGAGGTAGTCCCCAAGTTGGGCAACCTGCGGTTGCTAAGGTTTCGGATACCACGGTTACTGCCACGGCTGCCGTCACCGCCGATGCCCTTGCAACCCCCGCTAAAACAGTTCGGGTAGACGCCTGCGGGTTACAATGTCCCGGCCCGATTTTGAAAATGAAAAAAACAATGGATACACTGGCTTCAGGCGAACGGGTGGAAATCACCTCAACCGATCCGGGATTTCCGCGTGACGCCGCCGCATGGTGCAGTTCAACGGGCAATCAACTGATTTCGAAAGACAGCTCCGGAGGAAAATCTGTTGTTGTCATAGAAAAAGGAGAACCAAAATCGTGCAATATTGTTACTTCATGTGAGGGCAAAGGAAAAACCTTTATCATGTTTAGTGATGATTTGGATAAAGCTTTGGCCACTTTTGTACTAGCAAACGGCGCAGCAGCTACGGGGCAGAAAGTCACCATCTTCTTTACGTTCTGGGGACTGAACGTCATCAAGAAGTTGCACAAACCGGAAACCGAAAAGGATATTTTCGGAAAAATGTTTGGCATGATGCTGCCTTCCAGCTCCAAAAAGCTGAAACTTTCTAAGATGAGTATGGGCGGAATAGGCGGAAAAATGATGCGGTATATCATGAACAAAAAAGGGATTGATTCACTGGAATCCCTGCGCCAGCAAGCGCTGGAAAACGGTGTGGAATTTATTGCTTGCCAGATGTCAATGGACGTGATGGGAGTCAAACAAGAAGAACTCCTGGACGAGGTGACCATTGGCGGCGTAGCAACGTATATGGAACGGGCGGATAACGCAAACGTTAATCTATTTATTTAAAAAATGAACAAATGAAATATTTAAATAAGGTATGAAAACAATATGTGCAATGCGTGATGTATTCAAAGCAATGGGAAACTTTGAAACAGCATTTGAAAAAATGTACCAGATAACGCTTAATGAAGCAATGATATTGTGTGCCCTTAAAGAGGCTTCGGACAAAGTGACGGCTACCAACCTGTCTAAACAAACCGAACTAAGCCCCTCACACACATCCAAAATGCTGCGGATACTGGAAGAAAAAGGACTAATCGTCCGATCACTCGGAAGTGAAGACCGGAGACAGATGTATTTCCATCTGACTCAATTGGGTAAACAACGGGTAACTGAACTGGAACTTGATAAGGTAGAAATACCGGATCTACTAAAACCTCTGTTTTAATAAACGGATTTTTCAAATAAATATCTGTAAATAATAAACGGTGAGCAAACTCCCTGATAATAGGGCAGAGCGCTCACCGTTTTTCTTTCCGCCGGGCCAAAGAAATATGTTAATTTTCCGGCAAAAGAAATTTCCACGCGAACCTTTTTCCACCTTTCTTGTTGTTTGTATCAAAAGCCCAAGGTACCTGGGCGTGATTTTTATATAACCTAAACATTATAAAAGATATGAAGAAATTAATTCCTATTTTATTGGCGGTCTTTGCACTCGCTTCATGTGAAAAAGACCCGGACATGGGTAAACTGGATGACAATTATCTGGTATACACTAACTACGACAAGAAAGCCGATTTCAAAGTTCCTACATTCTATCTGGCACCACAGATTCTGGTCATCAGTGATAGTAAAGAACCGGAATATCTCGAAGGTGAAGGCGCAGAACAAATTCTGGCAGCTTATACAGACAATATGGAAGCTAGAGGTTACGAAGCAGCAGCTGACCAGGAAAGCGCAGATCTTGGTATCCAAGTGAGCTACATCGCAAGTACTTATTATTTCACCAGCTACACACAACCTGAATGGTGGTGGGGTTATCCCGGATATTGGGGCCCTGGCTACTGGGGTGGCAACTGGGGTGGTGGATGGTACTACCCGTATGCAGTAACTTATAGTTATAGCACCAACTCCTTCCTGACAGAAATGGTGAACTTGAAAGCCGAACAGGGAGACAGTAAAAAACTGCCTGTTGTATGGACAAGTTATCTGACCGGATTTGAAACTGGTTCCAAAGCTATCAACCGTACTCTTGCAGTAGAAGCTGTCAACCAGTCATTTACACAGTCACCTTATCTTACTAACAAATAAACAACTACAACTGTTATGAAAACAAGAAAAAATATATACTTCAAGGTAGTAGCCTTGGCGGCTATTGCCATCGCCTTCGCCATGCCGGCTAAGGCACAGCTATCGGACAATGGATATGCAAATATCGACTGGCAGTTCAACGCTCCGCTAAGTAACAATTTTGCTGATAAAGCAAGCGGTTGGGGTATGAACTTCGAAGGTGGTTATTTCGTGACTCCTAACATCGGTTTGGGTCTTTTCCTCAACTATCACAGCAACCACGAATATGTAGGTCGCGAAACCTTCCAAATGGGCGCCGGTGAAGTGACTACCGATCAGCAACATACCATTTTCCAATTGCCTTTCGGTGCTGCTGCACGTTACCAGTGGAATCGCGGTGGAGCCTTTCAACCATACGTCAGTGCTAAATTAGGTGCTGAATATGCTAAAATCCGCTCTAATTTCAGCATGCTGGAAGCAAGAGAAAACAGTTGGGGATTCTATGCTTCTCCTGAAGTAGGTATCAATGTATTCCCATGGGTTTACGGACCGGGTTTGCACTTTGCTTTGTACTACAGCTATGGTACCAACAAGGCTGACGTACTGCATTACAGTGTAGATGGATTGAGCAACTTCGGCTTCCGCCTGGGTGTATCCTTCTAAGACTGGCTGACAACTATCAGAATATTACGTTAATAATAAAAAAGGTAAAAGGTAGCTTTTAATATAGGCACCTTTTACCTTTCTTTTTTTATTTTTTCTTCATCGCATCATAAATAGCTCCCTGTATTCGCTCACGAATGTGCAGTTGGTTCAGTTTGCGATTTGTTACATCCGGATAAATCCGGTTGCTAAGGAATACATAAACCAGTTCATTGACCGGATCTACCCATGCACATGTACCGGTAAAGCCGGTATGACCGTACACTTCGGCAGGTGCAGCAGGAGCACAATTTCCTTTCTTCGGATCATCAGCATCCGGTTTGTCAAAGCCCAAGCCACGCCGGCTGATCTTTGAAGTTTCCGTAGTAAACAACTGACAGGTTTCTTTGCTTAGATAGCGTTGACCATCTATTTCTCCTCCATTCAGCAACATCTGATAAACGCGGGCTACATCACGGGCAGTAGAGAAAAGTCCGGCATTTCCGGCCAATCCGCCAAAGAAAGCGGAAGCCTCATCATGCACAAATCCCTGCAAAGTCTCTTTACGCAAGAAACGGTCTTTGTTGGAAGGGACAATTTCCGATTTGGCAAAACGGCGTAAAGGCAGGTAACCTGTATGTTCCAACCCCATCGGCTCATAAAACTCACGTTGCAAATAGGCTTCCATAGGCATACCGGCCAGTTGTTCCACCAACATTCCCAAGAGTATAAATCCGACATCACTATATACATAGCGCTTCTGCTTTAACGGAGCTTCTGCAATTTTCTCTTCTATCACCTTTCGGAAAGAACGGTTTAACCACAAACTGTCACAGATCTGAACAGTATAATCACCGGTCTTGACCGGAGAAATATATTCACTCTTGAATTTGAATTTCGGATTCGCCCACGTAGTCGTACCAATCTGTACCGGATGGTGGATATCTTTACGTGCGCTGAACAATCTTCCATCATAGCTATCCTTGTCAATAGCTTCCTGATAAAAAGGAATCCAGGAAGGTAAACCGGACTGATGATACAGAATTTCCTGAATCGTTATATCTTTCTTATCAGTACGTTGCAAAAACGGCAAATGATCCGAAATTTTATCTGTCAGATTAAAACGTCCCTTATCGTAGAGTTTCATAATGGCAAGCAAGGTGCCCGTCGTTTTTGAAAGGGAAGCCAGATCGTAGATATTCGTAGATTCGACACGAGGACTTCCTTTACCCGTATAAGTACCGAAAGCCTTGTCGAACATAATATGACCGTTTTTCAGCACCACCACCTGGCAACCGGGATAGGCTCCCTGATGAATACCATCCAATGCAATGGAATCAATCCGTTTTAGATGAGCAGAGGAAAGCCCGTATTCTTCCGGAACGAAATGCAACGGCGTTTTAGGGGTAATAGTCACTCCTGCTCCCGTTGGAAACAGTTCTCCCAGACTTGCCGACAACTGTCCGTCTGCAGATGCCTTGGCAAATAGCACATCTGCCACCTGGCGCTGCACGTCACTACTATAGCTATGTCCCAGCACCACCGCCGAAGCATGAGCCACCGCGCGCTGAATCTGCAACATCATCTTCCCGGGAGTAAAAAACAGATAAATGGCCGGGCTTTCGGGAACAAACTTAGCAAAGAAAGGCTGATAAGGAGCCAGCCGCTGTTCACTGACGGCTACAATAATCCGTTTATAGGTAGACAAAGAATCACGCAACCGCTGATTTTCCTCTTTCGTCTGATTGGCACGAAGGGAAAAACGAGCCAAAGACGTATAGCGGGAAAGTTGTTTCGCCAACGCATCAGTTTCTCCGGGATCTCCTACCTCGAGCAATGCAATCGTCTGCTCTTTGTCTGTATGCAAGGGGAGAATATGATTCTTGTTGTTCAGAACTGTTATTGCCGCTAAATTCAACCGGCGAACCAAATCACGCGTTTGCGGACTGTTAATCCGTTGTTCCAGACCGGATAATTGTACATACGACTTTTTCTTCAGTCCCAACACATATTTATAAGTCAAGACCTTACGACATTTGCTTTCAATATCTTCGCGGGTCAACTCTCCTTTTTCAATGGCTTCCAGTACGGCCGGTATCTCTTCCTTCAAGTTTCGGGGAGACAATACCATGTCATTACCAGCTTTCAAAGCCTGCAAACTGACATTTCCATTTCCCGCCACTCCTTTCATGGCAAGCGCATCTGTAAATATGAGTCCTTTGAACGCCAGTTCATCTGTCAGCAAATCGTATACGACATTGCGGGACAAGGAAGACGGAAGTCCACCAATCGGTTCTATCACCGGAACTTGCAAATGTCCTACCATCATACCGCCCAATCCGGCACGGATGGCTTCTTTAAAAGGATAAAGTTCCACACTGTCCAGACGCTCACGAGTGAAAGGAAGTACCGGAAGCGCCTTATGCGAATCAACATCGGTATCTCCATGTCCGGGAAAATGTTTACACACAGATAAAACCCCTCCACTTTCCAAACCGGAAGCATAAGCGATAACCTTATCAGCCACCTGTATCGGATCTTCTCCAAAAGAACGGGTATTGATTACGGGATTTTCAGGATTTATATTCACGTCCGCCACCGGAGCAAAGTTGACCTGTACTCCAATCTGTCGGCATTGACGAGCAACTTCACGCCCGTATTCATAGAGCAGCTTGTTGTCACGGATACATCCCAATACCATATTCCGTGGAAAAACAGGCATACCACGCAAACGCATGGCCAGTCCCCATTCTCCATCAAAGGTAATCATCAAAGGGACTTTTGCCTGCCGTTGCGCCCGGTTTGTCAGTTCAACCTGATTTTGCATCTTCCCACCGGAAAAGAGAAGTCCGCCCACTTTATAGGTGTCGATTACTTCGCGCAACAGTTCCAGGTTTCGTTTGGTATCTACCGGGGCAATGGTATAGATGAACAACTGCCCTACCTTTTCTTTAAAGGAAAGCTTATCCATAACCGAATCAACCCAGTGCCGGCAGTCTTTGTCCTGAAGGGCTTTATACACCAGCAGAGGTTCAACGGTTGTAGCATTCTGCGCCGGACTTGAAACCGTGCCGGCCGCAATAAGGAATAAAAGCGTTACTATTGAGGGGATTATCTTCATTTATGTTTCAAAGTCAAATCGAGACGGCCTACACGAACACCATTTTTTCCCGTGTGCATAACAGGCACCTCTTTTCCGTCCATATTCAAGTATGTTTTGGGGCCTTTCATAAATGTATGAGAGTGCCCGCCCAGAATCACGTCGATATTGCGTGTTCCGGCAACCAGATGTTCATCCATTTGAATGCCCAGATGAGACAGGCATACTACCAAATCACAACCTTCTTCGTCTTTCAACAAAGCAGCTATTTCGTTGGATACGCGGATAGGATCTTCATAAACGACTCCTTCGCATTTATTAGCCTGAATCATCCCTTCGGGTTGGGTTCCAAGGCCAAACACACCAATTCTCAAACCATATTTCTCAAGAACGACGTAGGGTTTAACTATATCTTTCAATACCGTAGCATCCAGATTATAGTTGGCACAAACAACCGGGAAATTAGCCATCTTGAAAATACGTTCCATATTATCCACATCGAAATCAAACTCATGGTTACCGATAGTCATAGCATCGTAACCCATTTCATTCATTAGTTTAACTTCCACTTCTCCGCGGAACATATTATAATAAGGTGTTCCCTGAGAAATATCTCCGCAGTCGAAAAGCAGCACATTCTTATGCTCCTTGCGGAACTGTTCGAGAAAAGCAGCCCGGCGAAGAAAACCACCTTTATTATAGTATTCGTCCCCCTTCTGATTGACAGGTTCGATACGACTATGCACATCGCTTGTTTGTAAAATAATCACTTCTTTGGTATCCTTATCCTGCGCAAAAATTGAGAAAGTAAAGCTCAATGCAAGACATAACAGGAATAATATCTGAATTCTTTTCATATTCAATATTTTTAGATTCTCCTTTTTATTTTATGGTAATACGTCCATCCAGTTTGGAGGTAATCGCTTTGCCTTCGGCAGTCTGTTTGCGTACATAATCAAGAAATAGTCCGCGTAAGGTTGCGTCTTCGGGGCATACTCTCTTTTCTGCCTGCAGGAAAGCATCCATCCGTCCATTTCCATCTGCCAGATAGTCGATAGTGGCCACCGTGTAAAGCTGGTCATCCTTTAGTGGTTTTTCACCGACAAAGGCGTTCAGCAACTTTCCATTTTGGTGATTTCAAGGCGGATACCGCTCACTCCTTCTCCGTGCAGAGATGCAATCGCTTCAAAAAGACGTCTCAAGTCTGTTCCTTTCATAGTCAGTACGCAAAGAGAATTCTCAAAAGGAAGAATTTCAAACACATCGCCTACCGTGATATCTCCTTCGGGCAAGATATTACGCAAGCCGCCCATATTTACCAATCCCATATCAGCAGGTTTCCCCAACACCTGAACAGCCGCTTGCTGCAAAACACCTGCAACAAGGTTGGAAAGTAAACTTTCGGGACCTCCTTTGTCCATTTTCATCGCACTGGTGCCGATGACTTCATACATCATCGCATCCACCTTTTCCTTATAAGGCTTTAAGATTTCGGCAGCTTTCGCGTTGGGAATGGTGTCCCAAACAGAATCAATCGTTATCATGCTACCCTCTACTTTGGTTACTTCGTACTGTGCCGTAGTCTCGCGTGCGGTCCGGCAGGAAGTAAACAGGAAGCCTCCTGCAAACGTCGCCACCATCAGATACTTTACATAAGTCTGTTTCATGTTCGCTATTTTTAGATATGCCACAAATATACAAAAACATTTGGCTATCTGGCAAATAATTCGTTACTTTGCACCGCTTTCGCGCAATCGCTGTCAAGAGAAGAGATACTTGGTATGTTGCGTTGTAACGATGAAACAATTTAATAATAACAACAATGGATTTAATTAAAATTGCAGAAGAAGCATTTGCTACCGGAAAACAGCACCCGAGCTTCAAAGCAGGAGACACTGTAACAGTAGCATATCGTATTATCGAGGGTAACAAAGAACGTGTACAGTTGTACCGTGGTGTTGTTATCAAAATCGCCGGTCACGGAGACAAGAAACGTTTTACTGTACGTAAAATGTCAGGAACTATAGGCGTAGAAAGAATTTTCCCAATCGAATCACCGGCTATCGATAGCATCGAAGTGAACAAGGTAGGTAAAGTTCGTCGCGCTAAATTGTACTACCTGCGCGCTCTTACTGGTAAGAAAGCTAGAATCAAAGAAAAAAGAGCTAACTAATAAGCCGAACTTTTCGATTCGAAATAAAAAAGGGAACTTCATTATGAGGTTCCCTTTTTTATTGTATATTTTCTCAAACATTCTCATGCCTATGAGAAAAAAATCTCATTGCAATGAGAATAATTCCTCAAAGGTATAAGAATATTTTCTCACTTCGGTGAGAATAACCCTTTGTCTGAATAAGCCGTACACGTCAGAAAGGACTAAATAAAACAAAGCCCCGAAAGTCATAAACTCCCGAGGCTTCATTACCTTTATTATAATAATGAAATGTTATTCTTTCAAATCTTTCAGTTCCCAAGCCAATGCACTGGCGCCCAGTACAGCAGCATCAGAATCCTTCAATTCGGAAACGAGCAGTTTAGTCTTGCCTTTATAGATATTCAGGATATTATCATCAATTGATTTCTGAATTGGTTTCATGATATAGTCACCGGACTTAGCCAAACCACCAAACAATACAATTGCTTCAGGGCTGGAGAATGCAATAGCATCTGCCAGTGCTTCACCCAAGATGTTACCTGTAAAGTTAAAGATTTCCTGTGCCAGTTTATCACCTTGTACAGCTGCATCATACACATCTTTTGAAGTGATGTTTTCTGCAGGAATGTTACGAAGCAAGCTAGCATCCGTACGGGCAGCAAGGAATTCACGGGCTGTGCGAGCTACACCGGTAGCCGAACAGTAAGTTTCCAGACATCCCTTACGGCCACAACCGCAAAGACGACCATCGCGACGGGCGATAACGTGTCCCAATTCACCTGCAAAACCGTCATGACCATACACCATCTGACCGTTGATAACGATACCGCTACCCACACCAGTACCCAGTGTAATCATGATAAAGTCTTTCATACCACGGGCAGCACCGTAAGTCATTTCACCGATAGCAGCAGCGTTTGCGTCGTTTGTCAAAGCAGTGGGGATACCCAGTCTTTCTTCAAACATGGCAGCCAACGGAAGAATTCCCTTCCAAGGCAGGTTCGGAGCAAATTCAATCGTTCCCGTGTAGTAGTTGCCATTCGGAGCACCGATACCAATACCTCTGATTTTATCAACACCACCATTAGCAATAATCAATGGAAGCAGACTTTTACACACTTCATCAGCGTATTCTTCTACTGTAGGGTAACCAGATGTTTTGATTGAACTGCTGGCAATAATAGTTCCGCGTGCGTCTACAATTCCAAAGACGGTATTCGTTCCGCCTATGTCAATACCTACTACGTAGGGTTTTTCCATGTTTGAATTCATGATACTTTTATTTAAAAGGGTTAGTTAATCATTAAGTTTACTGCACACAAATTACGTAAAGAAGATTGAGTCTACAAAATGTTTTTTGAAAAAAGTTCAACCTGTTTGCAACTTTTCGTATCTTTCGCACGTCTAATAGTAGAAAATTATCAGAAAACAGAAACTAAATAAAGAAAATTGTGATACAACTAACGAATATCAACAAGACCTACAACAACGGAGCGCCTCTCCATGTACTTAAAGGTATCAATCTCAACATTGAACAGGGGGAATTTGTTTCTATCATGGGAGCATCCGGGTCTGGGAAATCAACTTTACTCAACATATTGGGAATCCTCGACAACTACGATACCGGAGATTATTACTTGAACAACGTACTTATCAAGAACTTGAGCGAAACCAAAGCTGCCGAATACCGGAACCGTATGATCGGATTTATTTTCCAGTCATTCAATCTGATTTCCTTTAAAGATGCCGTAGAGAATGTAGCACTTCCTTTATTTTACCAGGGTATAAGTCGCAAAAAACGAAATGCGCTTGCCTTGGAATATCTCGACCGTCTGGGTTTAAAAGACTGGGCACATCACATGCCGAACGAAATGAGTGGCGGTCAGAAACAACGTGTAGCCATTGCACGAGCTTTAATCACCCAACCACAAATCATTCTGGCAGATGAACCAACAGGAGCTTTGGACAGCAAAACTTCTGTGGAAGTGATGCAGATTCTGAAAGATCTTCATAAACTGGGAATGACGATTGTCGTTGTCACCCACGAAAGTGGAGTCGCCAACCAGACAGACAAGATTATACATATCAAAGATGGAATCATCGAACGTATTGAAGATAATATCGACCATGACGCTTCTCCTTTCGGAAAAGACGGTATCATGAAATAATCTAAAATCCACCACTATACAAACATTATCATGATTGACATCTGGCAAGAAATATATAGTACCATCAAACGCAACAAGCTAAGAACTTTTCTCACAGGATTTGCCGTGGCATGGGGAATCTTTATGCTTATCGTCCTACTAGGTGCAGGCAACGGACTGATCCACGCATTCGAGCAATCGGCTTCCGAACGTGCCATGAACTCCATCAAGATTTTTCCGGGATGGACCAGTAAATCATACGACGGACTGAAAGAAGGAAGACGGGTGCAACTGGACAATAAAGACATGGATGCTACCAGTCATTATTTCCCGAATCATGTCATCAAGGCCGGAGCAACCGTGTGGCAGGGAGGCGTTAATCTTAGTTTCGGACAAGAATACGTCAGCCTGAACCTTTCCGGCGTATATCCCAATCATACAGAGGTAGAAGTCGTGAAGCTTTTCGAAGGACGTTTTATCAATGAAATCGATATCAAGGAACGCCGGAAAGTTATTGTGCTTCATAAGAAAACAGCAGAAATCCTTTTTAACAAGACTCATACCGAGCCAATCGGACAGTTTGTCAACGCCGGAAATGTGGTTTATCAGGTAGTAGGTCTTTATAATGATAAAGGAGATAGCGGAGACAGCGATGCCTACATTCCTTTTACCACTCTGCAAACGATTTATAATAAAGGAGACAAACTGAATAACCTGGTCATGACTACCAAAAATCTGGAAACAGTAGAGGCCAATGAGGCTTTTGAAGCCCATTACCGCAAAGTATTGGGAGCCAACCATCGGTTTGACCCAACGGACCACAGTGCTATCTGGATATGGAACCGGTTTACCAACTATCTGCAACAGCAGAAAGGTTCGGGCATGCTGCGTATCGCCATCTGGGTAATCGGCATCTTTACGTTACTTAGCGGAATCGTTGGAGTTTCCAACATCATGCTGATTACCGTCAAAGAACGTACCCGCGAGTTTGGTATTCGTAAGGCTTTGGGAGCCAAACCGCTTTCCATTCTCTGGTTGATTATCGTAGAGAGCGTCACCATCACCACCATATTCGGATATATCGGCATGGTAGCCGGTATCGGAGTGACCGAATGGATGAACAGCGCTTTCGGCAATCAGACCATGGACACCGGAATGTGGACGGAAACCGTTTTCCTGAATCCGACAGTAGATATAAGAATCGCCATACAGGCTACACTCACATTAATAATAGCTGGTACGTTAGCCGGATTATTCCCTGCCCGAAAAGCAGTTAGCATCCGACCGATCGAAGCACTTAGAGCAGATTAAGACTATGAGAATAGACATGGATACCTGTGAGGAAATCCTCATTACCATTACAAGAAATAAAACGAGAAGCCTGCTGACTGCATTCGGTGTTTTCTGGGGAATCTTTATGCTCGTAGCCCTTATCGGCGGCGGGCAAGGATTGGAGGACATGATGAAAAAGAACTTTGAAGGATTTGCCACCAATTCTGGTTTCCTTGTCTCGCAAAGAACGGGCGAGGCTTACAAAGGCTTCCGCAAAGGGAGATGGTGGAATCTGGAATCTACCGACATTGACCGTCTTCGCTCCCAAGTGAAAGAGGTGGAGATCATTACTCCGTCCGTAGCCCGTTGGGGTTCCAAAGCCGTATACGAAGATAAGAAATATGATTGTAGCGTGAAAGGATTGTATCCGGATTATCTCCACATTGAATCACAGGAAATGGCATACGGCAGGTTCATCAATGAGGTGGATATAAAGGAAGCACGCAAAGTATGTGTCATCGGAAAACGAATTTATGAAAGTCTTTTCAAACCGGGAGAAGACCCGTGTGGCAAATATGTAAGAGTAGATGGCATTTATTATCAAGTGATTGGCATGTCTTCTTCCGAAGGGGACATGAATATACAGGGACGGGCTTCGGAGGCCGTCACTCTTCCTTTCACTACGATGCAGCAAACATATAATCTGGGAGGACGAATTGATGTGATCTGTTTCACTGCGAAGCATGGAGTCAAAGTGTCTGAAATACAACCCAAAATGGAACAGGTCATTAAAGCCGCACATTATATCTCCCCGGATGACAAACAGGCTGTTATGTGCCTGAATGCCGAAGCTATGTTCTCTATGGTCGATAACCTGTTTACCGGTATCAACATACTTGTTTGGATGGTAGGATTGGGAACTTTGCTGGCAGGTGCCATCGGAGTATCCAATATTATGATGGTGACCGTTAAAGAACGTACCACTGAAATCGGTATCCGCCGGGCGATCGGTGCACGACCGAAAGATATTCTGCAACAAATTCTATCAGAGAGTATGGTACTTACCACCATTGCAGGAATGTGTGGAATATCCTTTGCCGTCATGGTGTTGCAACTTGTAGAGATGGGAGCCAACGCTGACGGAGGGGACACCCGTTTTCAAGTTACTTTCGGACTGGCAATCGGTACTTGTGCCCTTCTAATCGCACTGGGAATGTTGGCAGGTCTGGCACCTGCTTACCGGGCCATGGCTATCAAACCGATTGAGGCGATTCGGGATGAATAAGGAAGTGGAACAGTTATCTGGATATGTGAGGAGTTTAGTTTCAATCATCAATCGTAAATAATAAAATTATAAATAAAATCATGAAAAAGTATCTGAAAATCACATTATTGGTAGTCATTGCTATCATTCTTGTCGGAACATTCGTATTCCTTTATCAGAAATCCAAGCCTAAGGTAATCACTTACGAAACAGTTAGACCGGAAATGACTGACCTCCAAAAAACTACAGTAGCTACCGGAAAGGTGGAACCGAGAGACGAAATTTTAATCAAACCGCAAATTTCGGGTATTATCGACGAAGTATATAAAGAAGCCGGACAAGCTGTAAGAAAAGGGGAAGTTATTGCCAAAGTAAAAGTAATCCCTGAACTCGGACAACTGAATTCTGCAGAAAGCCGTGTGCGCCTGGCAGAAATTAATGCAACCCAGGCAGAAACGGATTTCGCCCGTGTGAAGAAGTTGTATGACGGTCAGTTAATTAGCCGGGAGGAATACGAGAAAAGTGAAGTGGCTTTGAAACAGGCTCGCGAAGAGAGACAGACGGCCAAAGACAATCTGGAAATCGTAAAAGAAGGAATTACCAAAAACAGTGCCTCTTTCAGTAGCACGATGATTCGCTCTACCATTGACGGGTTAATCCTGGACGTACCTGTAAAAGCTGGTAATTCGGTGATTATGAGTAATACGTTCAATGATGGAACCACGATTGCTACGGTAGCCAACATGAACGATATGATTTTCCGCGGTAATATTGATGAAACAGAAGTGGGACGTATCCACGAACAAATGCCAATCAAGCTGACCATCGGAGCTTTACAAAATCTGACTTTCAATGCCATTCTGGAATATATCTCTCCGAAAGGGGTGGAAACCAATGGAGCCAACCAGTTTGAAATCAAGGCTGCGATTACCATTCCGGATTCTGTTCAGATTCGTTCCGGATATTCGGCTAATGCGGAAATCGTATTACAAAAAGCCAATCAGGTATTGGCAGTGCCCGAAAGCACTGTTGAATTTAGTGGTGACTCTACATTTGTGTACATCATGACAGATTCAGTGCCCGAACAAAAGTTCCAGCGTACACAGGTGACTGCCGGTATGAGTGATGGAATCAAGATAGAAATCAAGAAAGGGGTAACCGTTCAGGACAAAATACGTGGTGCAGAGAAAAAAGATAAATAATTGAATCCGATGAAAATAATTCGTAAAACCATATCAGCCCTTCTGCTTGCCGGAGTCGGAATCACCTCCATTCAGGCACAGAACAACTCTTCGCAAGCGTGGACGCTGCGGCAATGTATCGACTATGCCATTGAACATAATATAGAAATCCGTCAATCGGCCAATAATGTCGAAGCAGGCAAAGTGAGTGTAAACACTACTAAATGGGCACGCCTTCCGAATCTGAGCGGTAGTGCCAGCCAAAACTGGAGTTGGGGTCGTACCGCTTCTCCGATAGACAACTCGTATAGTGACATCAACAGCGCCAATACCAGTTTCAGCTTGGGAACAAACGTACCTATATTTACCGGTTTGCAATTGTCCAACCAATATTCACTTGCCAAACTGGATTTAAAAGCTGCTATAGAAGATTTGAATAAAGCCAGAGAGGATATTGCAATCAATGTCACTTCGGCTTATTTACAGGTTTTATTCAATCAAGAATTAAGTAAGATTGCTCATAATCAGGTCGATTTAAGCAAAGACCAGTTAAAACGTATTCAAGGTCTTCAGGGAGTGGGTAAGGCATCCTCTTCTGAAGTGGCCGAAGCACAAGCCCGTGTTGCACAGGATGAAATGACTGCTGTACAATCAGACAATACGTACAAACTGTCCTTACTGGATCTCACCCAACTCTTGGAATTACCCACGCCTGAAGGATTTGTACTCGAAAGCCCTAAGGAAGAATTAGAGTTCGAATCTCTCACTCCGCCGGATGACATATATACACAGGCGCTTACTTACAAACCAAGCATTAAGGCTGCAGAATATCGTTTACAAGGTAGTCTTAATAGTATTCGTATTGCCCAAAGTGCGTTTTATCCACAACTCTCTTTCAGTGCCGGTCTGGGAAGTAATTATTATACGGTTAGCGGAAGATCAGAGAGCAGCTTCGGCAGTCAGATGAAAAACAATCTGAATAAATATATAGGATTTAATTTGAGCGTGCCAATCTTCAACCGTTTTGCCACAAGAAACCGGGTACGCACCGCTCGTTTGCAACAAATAGATTTATCCTTGAAGTTGGATAACAGTAAAAAAATACTCTATAAAGAAATTCAGCAAGCCTGGTACAATGCTCTGGCAGCAGAAAGTAAATACAACTCCAGTGAAGTGGCAGTAAAAGCCAACGAAGAATCTTTCCGCCTGATGAGTGAGAAGTTCAATAACGGCAAGGCTACCTTTGTGGAATACAATGAAGCCAAACTTAATCTGACGAAAGCTCTTTCGGATAAGTTGCAGGCAAAATATGACTACCTGTTCCGGACTAAAATTCTGGATTTCTACAAAGGACAGGTCATTGAATGAAAAAAAATAAAGTTGAGTTTAGTATAGTAGTTCCTTAAAACATATCCGTTGGTTCATTCGTTATTATAGAAAGAACTAACGGATATGAAGTATTTTATCGTCCTAGTGATTGTAATGATTAGTAATACATTTTTAGGAGTTGCTAAACCAATGAAGAATCAAGCAGAAATCTATTTTGCGGGAGGATGTTTCTGGGGGACAGAACATTTCCTGAAACAAATTCGAGGAGTAGAAAATACTCAGGTAGGGTATGCCAACAGTAATGTTGCCAATCCGAGTTATGAACAGGTCTGTTCAGGAAAAACCAATGCTGCCGAAACAGTAAAGGTGGTTTATGATCCGAAAACGGTAGATTTGAATTTACTGCTCGATCTATATTTCAAGACAATCGATCCTACCAGCCTCAACCAGCAAGGTAATGACCGGGGAACGCAGTATAGAACCGGAATTTATTATGTAGATAAAGAAGATCTCCCTGTCATCAAGCAGGCGATTCAACTATTATCCGCGCAATATAAAACTCCTATCGTCCTAGAAGTAAAGCCATTGACAAATTTCTATCCGGCAGAGACTTACCACCAGGACTATCTGGATAAAAATCCGGGTGGATACTGCCATATCAATCCCGCTTTATTCGAAATGGCACGCAAAGCGAATGCGCCGAAAGCTAAAGCGTATCAAAAAGCGGATGATGCAACCCTTCGTAAGGAATTGTCGGCGGAACAATATGCCGTAACCCAAAAGAATGCCACTGAACCTGCTTTCCACAATAAATACTGGAATGAGCATCGTCCCGGCATTTATGTGGATATTACTACCGGAGAACCTCTGTTTGTCTCTACCGACAAGTTTGATTCAGGTTGCGGGTGGCCAAGCTTTTCCCAACCGATTCAAAAAGATCTAATCGCAGAAAAGAAAGATACTTCGCACGGCATGATACGTACGGAAGTACGCAGTAAAACCGGAGATGCTCATTTGGGACACGTATTCACAGATGGGCCGAAAGAGAAAGGTGGATTACGCTATTGCATCAATAGCGCTTCACTTCGTTTTATCCCGAAAGATAAAATGAAAGAGGAAGGTTATGGAGAATATCTACCACTCGTTAAATAGATATTGAAGAGTTACAAAAGCTAATCGTAACTGTTCATTAGAAAAACAGAACGGTGGATTATCCCATAAGGAAATCCACCATTTTTAATGTAGTTAAATTAAAAGAGAGAGAAGGAGTTTCACAACTCCGATTTATTTTTATCTGCTGGCAGTCAGCAGAGTTGCTTCATTAGTTGCCGGAGTAGATACATTCATAGCCCAGCTAGCAGCGGATTCTTCAATCCATTTATCATTCCATTTATAGTTCATATAAGCAACCGGCATATTAGCGTCGTTCAGTTCATAAACGCTCTTTTCAACAGATGCGTCGTAAGCTCTGTGAGAGTCATTCCAGCGTGCATATACCAAAGTGATTTCATTAGATGAATAAGTATAATCAATTTTAAAGTACGGTATCCATTTTTCAGTAGAAGCATCCCATTTGAAAGCTTCTTTGGAGGACATTCTCTTCTGATCGTCATAGGTAAAATCATATTTCATGTGGCGATAGAGAGAACCATCGAGTCTGTAAATCACTTTCGATACTACAAGTTCATCTACTTTTTCTTCATTAGTAATGAAGTTATTACCCTGTGCCTTCACTGTTGTATTAGCGATTCCTGCAAATACCATAGCAACTAAAACGATCATTCTGAATAATACTGTAGTCTTCATAATTGTATATTTTTTATTTGTTCAACATTCTGTTTTTGTTCTTCTGTTTATTAGACGGATCAAGCGTCTCAAACGGTTGCAACCTTCTGAAGTTTTTTTCATTTTTCTTCGTTGTCCGCTTGCGACTATAGAGATGCAACGAGCGTGCCAAAACGATAACTAGCTAATAATCAAGGAAATCATAAAACAGAACGGTGTACGAAAACGAACAGTTGTACGCTTAAAAGCGAACAACTAACCATTTTTTTCGCATTTTCTTCTTTCTACTGATGAATATAACTCTAAAAATGGGAAAATACTCCGCTTGTTGCCCGAATTATTATCTACCTTTGCAGCGATTATCATATCAAGAAAAAGAAGATGGAAACGTCCAACAAAAAAAGAATTATCATTCTATCGGCTATCGGTATCTTGCTTACCGGCCTTATTTGTCTCTTTGCATTCCGCAATGTCATTTTATGCCATATCGTTGACAAACGAACTACACGTGCCGAACAAACATACGGTCTACAAATTCATTATCAGGAGTTACGAATGAAAGGCTGCAATGAAGTGGCTTTACAAGGACTTTATATTGTTCCCAACCAACGCGATACCCTCCTGACATTACAATCCGTCAATGTAAAACTAAGTTTTTGGGAATTGCTAAAAGGAGAAATCGAAGTACGGAATGTGCTTATGAATGGCCTGGCAATCAACTTCATCAAGTATGATAGCATAGCTAACTACGATTTCCTGTTCTTTAAACGGCAACAAGAAGCAGAACCCCAACCTGTCATAGAAAGTGACTATGCCAACCGTATTGACCGGATATTAAACCTCATTTACGGTTTCCTGCCTGAAAACGGGCAACTCAGGCAAATCAATATAACCGAACGTAAAGATAGTAATTTCGTTGCAGTCAACATTCCTTCTTTTATTATTGAGAACAATCATTTCCAATCAACCATTCAGATAAAAGAAGATACACTGCCTCAACAACTATGGGAAGCCACCGGCGAACTAAACAGAAGAGACTATACATTAAAAGCATCTGTCTTTGCCCCGGAAAAAAGAAAAATCTCACTACCTTATATTACCCGCCGTTTTGGAGCAGAAGTCACTTTCGACACCCTATCTTATAATATGACTAAAGATAAGCGTGCATCCAATCAACTGCTCCTCAAAGGAAAAGCGAGAGTGAACGGACTTGACGTATTTCATAAAGCCCTCTCTCCTGAAGTAATTCATCTCGATCGTGGACAACTCTGTTACGAGATGAACATTAGCGGGCACTCACTCGAACTGGATAGCACGACCATCGTTGATTTCAACAAACTCCAGTTTCATCCTTATTTGCGAGCCGAGAAAGAGAAAGGAAACTGGCATTTCACTGCTGCGGTCAACAAATCCTGGTTTCCGGCAGATGATCTGTTCAGCTCTCTCCCCAAAGGATTATTCAGCAATCTGGAAGGCATAAAAACAAGTGGCGAGTTGGCCTATCATTTTCTATTAGATATTGATTTTGCACAACTAGATAGTCTCAAACTGGAATCCGAACTGAAAGAGAAAGACTTCCGCATCACAAGCTATGGAGCCACTTCACTCTCCAAAATGTCCGGCGAGTTCATTTATACAGCTTATGAGAATGGAATACCGGTGCGGACTTTTCCTATTGGTCCCTCGTGCAAACACTTTACACCATTGGATAGCATTTCACCCATCCTAAGAATGTCCGTTATGCAAAGTGAAGATGGAGCATTCTTTTACCATCGCGGTTTCCTGCCCGATGCCCTACGGGAAGCATTGATTTACGACCTGCAAGTGAAACGCTTTGCACGTGGAGGAAGCACGATCACCATGCAACTCGTAAAGAATGTATTCCTGAACCGTAATAAGAACTTTGCACGTAAATTGGAAGAGGCATTGATTGTATGGCTAATAGAAAATGAAAGATTAACTTCTAAAGAACGCATGTACGAAGTATATCTGAACATTGTTGAATGGGGACCGCTCGTTTATGGTATTCAGGAAGCTTCTGCTTATTATTTCAATAAACGCCCTTCACAACTGAACACGGAAGAAAGTATTTTCCTGGCTTCCATTATCCCGAAGCCCAAGCATTTCCGCAGCTCTTTTGCTGAAGGCGGACAGTTAAAGGAGAATATGGAAGGCTATTATAAGTTGATAGCCAAGCGGCTTGCACAGAAAGGAGTAATAAGTGAAATCGAGGCGGATAGTATCCGCCCCGATATCCAAGTTACGGGCGCTGCCCGGAATAGTCTAGCCGGTGAAAACCCAGAGTCTAGTTCTCCTTCCGCTGAGGAGTAATGAGATTGATATAAATAATAAAGGAATAGGTTATCTTCTTGAACTGCTGCTGTTTCTTTCAGAGGAACGGGAAGAACTTTGAGTGCTATTGCTTCTCGTACTTCCGGAAGAAGAGCGTCTTTCTGTTTGTCCACTAGAAACATTGCTCCGGGTAGAGCTACCGCCGCTTCGAGTAGAGCTCGAGCTACCGCTACTCCGGTTAGAAGTGGTACTGCTGCTACGACTAGTAGTACTACCGCTACTGCGACTGGAGCTACTACGACTGGAACTACCGCGACTGGAACCGGAAGAGCTATTATTTCTCTCGGAACTGTTATTTCTATTATAGGAACCACTATCGTTTCGTTTACTTGAACTTTCTCTCGAACTGCTACTTGTTTTTCCACTTTCACGATTGGAGGAACTGGAACCAGTTGAACTTCCGCTTGTTGGTCTGCGATTAGAGCTTGAAGAACCGGAACCTGTTTCCGGACGACGACCAGAATTACGATCACTTTCTACTCTATTCGTATTCCCATTTTTATCAGGAGCAACATTGTTACCAGGTCTCCCACTTCCGGACGGTGTAGATGGTCTGACAGAAGTCGAAGGCCGATCTCCTCCAGATTCCGGACGGGGACGTGTTGACGTACCAGGTCTTGTTGTCGTTCCGGGACGAGTAGAAGTATCAGGACGAGTAGAGGTACTTGGGCGAGACGTACCAGGACGCGTTGTCGATGAACCCGGACGGGAAGAATTACCCGGACGTGTCGGTGCATTATGCGGACGAGTGGAAGTATTCGGACGGAACCGGACAGAACCGAAATCCGAACGACGATAAGAGTGGAATACTCGCTGATCTCTCACCCGATGCGGTGCAGAATAATGGTTGAAATTAGTATATCTGCCCCGATAATAACTCACATGGTGAAAGTGTGGACGATAATGTGCTCCACAATAAGTACGGTAATGGTAAGGCACACCAAAATAAAACAAACTGCGATTCGGGTAATTAACATAAACCCTGAAACTCCATTTCCCTCCGGTTACATAGATTGGCCGATAGAAATACTCGGCACCGAGGAACCGGCGATACTGTGCATCACTCAATACCCAGCGAAGATCGTCGTTACGGATATCCAACGCTTCATAATAATCATCCAATGCCCATTCGTAACCACGTGCTACGTAATCCATGATATTACGGACAGAATAAATAAAGTCGTAATTAATTTCATACGCATCATTATATTGCTGTGTACTCAAGCTCAATTCATATGCCATCTTATCGGTAAGAAAACGCGTCTCCTTACGTACCTTGCTAGTGCTCATTCCAGCCATTACGGTCATATTGGCAGTCAGACCGACAGCAAAGAGTAAAAACAGTATTCGTTTCATAATTCAATCTCCTATCATTTATTATTCTGATGATATTCCTCAATAAACTTACGCATCTCATCTTTATATGCATTAGAAAATAAAATATCGATCACCTTATTAAAATTTCTTTTATCCCTTACATAAGGATACAGCTTCTTCATCATCTCCACCTGGTCAGGAGTATACGAAATCTCCTTCACTATTTTCACACATTGATTTGAAGTGACATCATACGTTCTCAACATCCGATCGACAAGCTTCTTCTGGTCTTCATTCATAACCGTTATTTTGAGCTTATTGATAAATTCATCAAACTCCGGATCAGTCATCAAACGAGCTTCTTCCACTTGTTCATGATTAGGAAAGACTTCAACGGTAGTGTTCACAGCAGGCGGTACTACAACGGAATGCATCGGTGCAGGTCTGCCATAACCTTTGAACGTATCCATACTAACCACCTCTCTATTTACAAACTGAACGATTATCGTCACAGGTTCCGAAGTAAGTACAGGCGTACCGTTATCACGATGGAATTCCCATTCTTCCATATCACCGTCAAAACGCCGGAAATCAGGTTTTCCTAAAACGGACTCTACCTGCGATTGAGTCATTCCCTGATATATACCCATCATCTGTTTGGTAGATACATAGCTGGTAAAACAGCCACTGACCAATATTCCCAATGCCAAACACAGCATAATATGTATCTTTTTCATAACCGTATCGTTTTTAGTTAATAGTATCAACGTTTACCGTACCCTATGATAAAATCCTTCATCTTTTCCTTACTGGAGCCAAATGTCAGGGTATTAATCACCGTAAAGAAAGCTTCCTTATCTACAATCCGGGGATACATGATCTTCATAATCTCCATCCGGTCATCATCGAATGTATATAGTTTGGTCAGTTGGAGACATTGGGCAGATGTGAAATCAGAACCAGCCAATGCAGCATTGAGCAACTTCATACGGTCATCTTTAAAAGGCTCATTCTTCATCTCTTTATAAAACGTTTGGAAGAGCTGATCGTTCATCACCCTGTTGTAACCATATCCCGGACGATGTTCTCCCTGTTCGGGACGGCTGGGTCTTTCCGGGCGCATGTTATCACGTCCGTCTACCCATATTTCTGTCACTCCTCTCCCATCAAAATAAACGAGATCTTTATATAATTTTTCTCCTTTCCATACTCGCTCTCCCGCACGGGTAAAGCGGGTGGCAAACACTTCAACAGTATAATGTCCGGGATTTAAATTGGCTATAAAGCAGGTAGTAGTAGGTAAACATATCTGGTTCCCTCCCAGGTAAACAAGAATCGGAGTATTCCCGCCATCGATACGGATTCCGTTAACAGACTGCGCTTGTAAGGAGAGGGCAGCGAACAGGATGCAGAAACTTATTATAATCTTACGCATAGCTTATCTAGTTTTTATTATTTATATCTTTAATCTGATAGCACAAAAATAGGGTGAGGAAACTCCCCACCCCAATGATTCTCTCTATTCGTATGTAGGGAAATCCCTATTCTGTTTAGGAATCCGCCAAAGCAATGCCATCCTCATGCAAGGTAATCAGACGTTTCTTATACAAGTCGCCCACTCCTTTCTTAAAGGTTTTCTTGCTAACACCAAACGTGTCATAAATATCTTCCGCAGGACTTTTATCATTCAAGTTGATCCGTCCTCCATGCGCTTTGATATAGTCGAGCAGCGTTTTCGAAAAATCGTCAATCTTTTCAAAACCGGGTTTCTGAAGAATCAGGTCTACCTTACCATCTTCACGCACCTGTTTCACAAAAGCTTTCATCTCCATTCCTGTTTCCAACGGACAGAATATTTCATTTTCATACAGCAAACCGCTATACTTATTATCTATAATCGCTTTAAAGCCCAAATCCGTCTTCTGCCAGATAAGGATATTCACTTCTGCTTCCGGAGTATATTCCGGCTTTTCTTTCAACAGATAACGTTCCACCTTTGCTGAAGCCACAATACGATAACTCTCTTCATCCAAATGCGCATGGACCACATATTTCCGCCCAACCTGCATTTTCATCTTCTGCTCACTGAACGGAACGAACAGGTCTTTCATCAATCCCCAGTTCAGGAAAGCTCCGTATTGATTCACCCAGGAGACTTCCAGACAGGCAAACTGACCTACCTGCACCAACGGAGTCAGCGTCGTAGCAATCAGTCTTTCATCCATATCCAGATAAAGAAACACGTTCAAAAAATCTCCTATCTTACAGTCTTCGGGCACATAGCGGGTAGGCAACAAAATCTCACCTTCTTCCCCACCATCGAGATATACGCCGAAATCTACTTCTTTCACGACTTCAAGCTGATTGAACTTTCCTAATTCGATGCTCATATTCTTATCTATTTATTGTAATAAGACACAAAGATAATCTATTTTGAATAGATCTCTCAAACAGTCAGCCATAACTTTTCGTTATCGGGCAAAACTATTTGCAATGAACAATCTGCTTTCTAATATGTTAACTTTGTAGCGACAAAAAGAAAAAGTAAATTATTCACCTTTAAACATATAAACTTATGGAATTTCTAACCAACGAGAAACTTACGATTGTAGGAGCTGCCGGAATGATCGGCTCCAATATGGCACAAACAGCCATGATGATGAGACTCACTCCGAATATTTGCCTGTATGATCCATTTGCCCCGGCTCTGGAAGGAGTAGCTGAAGAATTGTATCACTGCGGTTTTGAAGGTGTCAACCTTACATTTACTTCCGATATCAAAGAAGCGCTGACAGGAGCTTCTTACATTGTCTCTTCCGGTGGAGCTGCCCGTAAAGCAGGTATGACCCGCGAAGATTTGCTGAAGGGAAATGCAGAAATTGCCGCTCAATTCGGTAAAGATGTTCATCAATATTGCCCAAACGTAAAACATATCGTTGTGATCTTTAATCCTGCAGACATCACCGGATTGATTACTTTGTTGTATTCAGGTTTGAAACCCTCTCAAGTTTCTACACTGGCTGCCTTGGACAGCACCCGTCTGCAAAACGAACTGGTGAAATTCTTCCATATCCCGGCTTCCGACATTCAGAATTGCCGTACGTATGGTGGTCATGGCGAACAAATGGCTGTATTCGCATCTACAACCAAAATAAAAGGAGAGCCTTTGACCGATTTCATCGGCACTACCCGTCTTCCATTGGCAGATTGGGAAGCACTGAAAGTACGTGTCATCCAGGGTGGTAAGCATATTATCGACCTGCGCGGTCGTTCTTCTTTCCAAAGCCCGGCTTATCTTTCTATCGAAATGATTGCCGCTGCTATGGGTGGACAACCTTTCCGCTGGCCTGCCGGAACGTATGTTTCTAACAGTAAGTTCGACCATATCATGATGGCGATGGAAACTTCAATAACTAAAGACGGCGTCACTTATAAAGAAGTAGCCGGAACTCCTGCCGAACAGGAAGAATTGGAAAAAAGCTACGAGCATTTATGCAAACTTCGTGATGAAGTGATTGAAATGGGGATCATCCCAGCTATTAAAGACTGGCACGCATTGAATCCCAATATTGACTAATCAAACAATATTAGCAAAAAGCCGAAAAAGAGAAAATACATCTCTTTTTCGGCTTTTATTCCAATTACTTACATATCACATATACCCCCCACTTAGTCTATAAATCTTTCAAGACTCCAATTCAAATGACTATGCAAAGTTGGGGATAATTCGTCAATTAAAAAAATAGACAAAATGGGGAAAGTACCTAAACTGAAGTTACAGGTACTCAAAGTGCGAAATATAGTGATTATCCTATCCAAATTAGTGAATGGAATAAAACTGCGCATCGAAGTTTATAAAATATCTGTCATTTTTGAGAAGTACATTCGGAACAAACTCCTTTTAGTACATAGTTTATACTATGCAAAGTAAATCCTTTAGGCAAATCAATCACCGGGATATGTGTACCTTCCAGGCAGAATGTACGATGACATTTCTCACAATAAAAATGCGAATGTAAATCCTGTACCACACAATTGCAGGAGTTGTCGCAAACGGCATACTTCAACGAGCCGCTCCCATCGTCTATGCTATGTATGAGGTGATGAGACAAGAAGAGAGCGATGGTACGGGATATAGTCGATTTATCGACTGTATCGAGCAGTGTTTCCAAATCGAGCAATGACACCGCACGCTCTGCCTGCATCATCGCTTTTATCACCAGAAGCCTTATGGCAGTTGGCTTGATACCTCTTCTATCCAACTTATCCAAATAAATATCTTCTTCCATCTTTCTCCTATTTTATCATTTTCTGTATTCTGACAGCATTCATAATGGCAAGTAGCGCAACACCCACATCTGCAAAGACAGCTTCCCAAAGAGTAGCAATTCCACCGGCTCCCAAAATCAATACAAGTAATTTCACTCCAAATGCCAGTGATACATTCTGCCAAATAATTCTTCGTGTCAGTTTTCCTACTTTGATAGCTTCGGCTACCTTCGACGGCTGGTCTGTCTGTATCACGACATCGGCTGTTTCAATAGCCGCATCACTACCCAGTCCTCCCATAGCAATGCCAACATGACTTAGAGCGAGCACCGGTGCATCGTTCATTCCATCACCGACAAATGCGATCCGGTTTGCCTCATCCTGCCGCAGCTCTTCCAGATGATTCACTTTTCCTTCCGGCAACAGGTCACCATAAGCTTTCGATATACCGAGCTTTTCTGCAAAGTTAGTAACAATACTCTGTTTATCACCGGATAGTATCTGGATGTTTTCAATATTTAAAGCTTTTAAATTGTCAATAGCTACCTTTGCGTCCTCTTTCAGGGCATCAGCCAGCAGCAGATAACCTGCATAACGGTTTCCAACAGCACAGACCACGATGGTATCCGTTATTTCCAGCAGTTCTTTTGGATAGGATATATCAAACTTAGACAGTAACCGGCAATTACCGACCAGAACCATAGCCCCGTCTATCGTTGCTTCCAAACCATAGCCGGCAAATTCTTTTGTACCGGTAACAGCTACACATTCAATGTTTTGTTCTTTCGCATAATTCACAACAGCCTTGGCAATCGGATGAGTACTATCACTTTCTACCGAAGCAACCAGTTTCACTAATTCTTCTTCCGAAACCTCGCCTGCACTTTTACAGGCCTGTACTTCAAAGGTTCCTTTTGTCAGGGTTCCAGTTTTATCGAATACCACTGTATTGATCTTAGTGATAGCATCCAGATAATTACCACCCTTGAATAAAATTCCCAACCGGGATGCCGCTCCAATTCCCCCAAAGTAGCCCAACGGAATACTAACCACCAACGCACAGGGACACGAAATCACCAGAAAGACCAAAGCTCTGTATAGCCAATCATTAAATGCAAATACAAATGGAGGATTAATAAGTGAATAAACAAATGGACACAAAACAATTAACACTGCAAGCGCTATAACAATAGGTGTATAAATGCGCGCAAACTTACGAATAAACAATTCAGCCGGAGCCTTACGTTCGGAAGCATTCTGAACAAGCTCCAATATTCGGGCAAGTGCACTCTTATCAAAAGGTCTCGTTACCTCGAGCCGGATAACCTTATCGGTTACAATCATTCCGGCAAGTACTTCTTCACCTTTCCGAATATTACGAGGAACGCTTTCACCTGTTAATGCGGCTGTATTGAAGGCAGCCACTTCATTCTGCATAGTTCCATCCAATGGCACCCGTTCGCCTGCCTTTATTTCTATGATTTCACCGACTTTTATCTTTTTAGGGCTTTCAATAACAAGATTGCCTTCCCGGAGCACTAATGCTTTCTCGGGTCTTACATCCAATAAGGCTCCAATATTACGTTTGGCTTTATCTACCGCTTTATCCTGAAACAGTTCTCCTACTGTATAGAATAACATCACGGCTACTCCTTCCGGATATTCACCAATATAGAAAGCTCCCAAAGTAGCTATAATCATTAGAGTGAACTCACTGAAATAGTCTTTTTCCCTGATACTTTCCCAGGCTTCTTTCATCACTGGAATTCCTACCGGAAGATAGGCCACGATATACCATATCAAGGCAACAGATCCTTCACGGAAGAATGCTAAATCGAGAGCATTCATAATTATTCCACTTGTCAGAAGCAGGAGAGAGAATATCACTTTCCCATATTCATGGAATACCGAAACCTTTGCATCAACCTTTTTTTCTGCTGCGCATGAATGAGCGCCACAACTACAATGTCCCATAACTTTCATCATTTAGTTGATGCAAAGGTAGCAAATGATTTATGCAACAAAGTTGCAAAACCGGTTTTAGAACATATATCCCAACGAGATCATCAGGTTTCTGTTCTTCATTCCTACTTCTTTGATTACCTCAACAAGTCCGAAATCATAGCTTATGGCAACTTGATATTTCTTACTGAACTCAACCCCGGCTTTTAGTCCAAGACCGAAGTCGAATCGTTTTAGACCATCGTCTCCAAATATATCTTCGGACATCGAGTTACCTCCTAATTCCGCAATATCTGCAATATCACCGTCCACTTTCAATTTTGCTTTTCCAAACAGCCCAACAGCCATATAAGGACCTACACTACCAAATAATGAAAAATCATCATTGACGGCATATTTATACCCGACACGTACCGGCACTTCCAGATAGTATGGATTAAATTTTATGCTCGCAAGTGATCCTCCATCAATTTTAGCACCTTTCAATGTAAGCAATGCAGCGAAGTCCATATAGGCACCACTACCATTCGCATCCTGCGACAATCCCAACTCTGCTTTAACACCTGCGTGAAAACCTATCCTGCTATCAAAACCTGTAATGGTGTATTTACTAACATTCATACCTGCCATCACACCCCATTTCAGATTGTCTTGAGCATTGATACTCACCGCACTTATCGCTACTAAAGCGAATAATAATAAGGCCTTTTTCATACGAATAAATAATTTAATTATTGTTTAGAAATTATGTGAGGCAAAAATAACAATAATTCGCATAACTCCGAGAGATTTAGTAAAAATATAAAAAATAAACGATATGAATCTTATGAGGTATAGTCATAGCAAGAGAACCGGACTATTTCAAACGATTTTACGAGATATAGAACAAAAACACTCTGTACAGAGAAAAAATAAAGAATGAAAGACTGCATAACTTGATTAATTGTTATCTTTGCACAGTCAGTCGTAGCGCGACTGTATTGTTTGTTTTAAGAAAAAAAGCGTTTAGCTGATTTCTGTGCCAGTGAAAAGTCCAAATAAAATCAACGCACATGAAACAGATAAATGCTCCTTGCAATATGCGGGGAGTGTTTCCTGTTTGTGCGTTAGGGCTTGGACTCCCTCACTGGCGGATAGGCAAATGCTCTCCGCTTTTTTTGTGCCTATAAATTTGCAATAGATACAAACGACAAATTAGTAATAATCACAAAGGCAAGTCAATTCGGGTGGAGCGGCACCCGAACGACTACAGAGTCGAAAACGTAACATTTAGATGTTACTACTTGCCTTTGAAAATATAAGAGACAGAGGCTAGCTACACCTGCAAGGGGAACAAATGGATTCATCCAGGAGTTCCCCTCTATTTTTGTGAAGATGTGTACTATTGGAAAGACAGATATTAGATCTACATATAAATTTGATGATTCTTATTGTCAACCAAAGCTTTTCCCAAATAGTATAATGATTATCATCGGTTTACATGCTGACAATAAGCCATGACAATAGGCTGACAATAAAAAATTACAACTTCTATTGTCAGCCTGTTCTTTAATCCCTTTGGAGCAAGATTATAAGATTCGTTCCAATGTGTCGATATACTCTGACTTAATTCCCAGCTTGATCCATGTTATAAACTACTGAAGACTATCATTGTTTACAGTAACAATATCATCGGCATAAGGAACACATACGCTTTATAAAATGAATACGCCCTTATTAAATGAATGCTACATAGCCGGTATCTTTCACTTACCAAGCAGGTATTGTTCCATTAAAGTGTCGGTGTTGTTAACTCCCCACGGCCGTGACGAGATCTTCCCACGGCCGTGGTAGGAATTCGTCACGGCTGTGGGAAGAAGTTACCACGGCCGTGGAGAACTAAAGATACCGGTGCTTTAGTGGAACAATACTGATACCCTAGAGGAACTATACTGGCGTGTTAGCGGAACTATATAGGTATATTAATGAAAAGATATCACTTTGGAAAGCTGTTATAAAAATGCGGCATTACTTCGAAACATGTTCATAAAGCTTTTGTTTATCAGGTTATTAAAAGGATCATAAGAGATAAAAATAAGGCTGACAGTAAAAGTAGATATATTTTATTATCAGCATCTATTGTCAGGTGATATAGTATTGATATTCACATACTTAAATACCATTCTGACAGTTTGACAATAAAACAGGTACAAATCAATAGAAACGATCATAAAGTTTTTAATAGGGAAGAAGAACTAAAGGAATTAAAACGAATTCAGCAATCGGCATTTGAGTCGAAGAAGGAAAAATTTGTTGATAGAAGAATTTGGAAAAATTATGGAACCTACTTTTCTATTTTAAGCGCAATTGCGGAGGTAAAAATACAGCAACACCAGGAGAAAAAAACGTAGGTGACTATCTGAAACAGTACTTAGTCAGGCACGGATTACAGATTTTCTATGAGCTTAGTACCCCATCACCTGTATTCCGTGCCCAATATAATATCATTGTTGGTTTTCTTCCCGGTCTGTCCGGATAAACTCCAGAAGTCGTTCTACCGCTTCTTCTTCAGGAATATTTTTCTCTACGCACACCTTGCCTTTATAGAGACTGATTTTCCCCCGTCCTGCTCCTACATAGCCGTAGTCTGCATCTGCCATCTCACCGGGACCATTTACGATGCATCCCATGATGCCGATCTTCAGCCCTTTCAAATGTGAAGTGGCTGCCTTGATACGGGCAATAGTCTTTTCCAAGTCGTAAAGTGTACGGCCGCAACCGGGACAAGATATATATTCTGTTTTGGAGGTGCGGGTACGTCCGGCCTGCAAGATTCCGAAAGCAGTAGCATCAACGACGGCATGGCTCAAGTTACCCTGATTGAACAGGAAGATGCCATCACAAAGACCGTCAAAAATCAAGGCTCCCATATCGGCTGCGGACTTTATCTGCAAATTCTCCGCATCATCTTCCGAATAATGCTGGAAGAAGACAACCGGATTTTGTAAACCTTCCGTCATTAGTTGATGTACCAATGCACGGTGCTCACCCAAACGGTTCGGATGATTGCTTTGGGAAACAATCACTACCTCCGGATGATGTTTCAGACAGGCTATCACTTCATCCGTTTGTGCCATGTAGGGCATAAACAGGAATTTAAGTTCTGCATTGCATTCTCCCATTAAAGGCAGCTGTGCATGATTGAATGCAGGCCAGGTTCCGTCTTCTCCCTGCCATACATCCGCATCAAGAATATATTCTACTCCGTCTTCCCGTTGATCGGGCAAGGTTCTTCCGGCGTAAATATAGTCCGGTGTGAATTGCGGGTTTACCTCTGTCTTCCCGTCCATGCGGTCGGCAATAACCACAGGTACATGTTCACCTCCGATATTACGGACGGCTTTTGTCTTGCGACGTTCGGGAGACAGATAATTGAATTCCGGTGCTTCCAATCCCGGGATATAAGGATGATCCTGCCTCAACAGAACATAATCCACCAGTTTACGAGCCACCGGGATTTCAGCTTCAGGAGCTTCGCTCAAAGATACCCGAATAGTATCTCCCAATCCGTCACTCAACAGCGCACCGATGCCAAGGGCGGACTTGATACGTCCGTCTTCTCCATCTCCGGCTTCTGTCACCCCGAGGTGTAATGGGAAAGCCATCCCTTCTTTTTCCATGACGTCTACCAACAGGCGGACAGTTTTTACCATGACCACCGTATTAGAAGCCTTGATGGAAATCACCACATCCGTGAAGTTTTCCTCTACACAGATACGGAGAAACTCCATGCAGGACTCTACCATTCCTGCGGGGGTATCGCCATAACGGGACATGATACGATCGGACAGAGAGCCATGATTTACTCCAATCCGGATAGCCGTGTGATTCTCTTTACAGATATTCAGGAACGGGACAAACCGGTCATGGATTTTCTGTATTTCCTGCGCATACTCCTCGTCTGTATATTCCAGTTTTTTAAAAGTACGCGCAGCATCTACATAATTTCCCGGATTGATTCGCACCTTTTCTGCGTATTGAGCAGCCACGTCTGCCACTTTCGGATTGAAATGCACATCGGCAACCAACGGAACCATATATCCCTGGCTACGCAGTCCGATATTAATGTTCATCAAGTTTTCGGCTTCTTTGATGCCCTGGGTTGTGAGGCGGACATACTCTCCACCTGCATCAACAATACGTTTCGCCTGTTCCACACAAGCCTGTGTATCCTGCGTAGACGTGTTTGTCATCGACTGGACACGAATAGAATTGGGGCCGCCCAACGGCACAGCCCCAATATTTACTTCTGTGGTTTCTCTTCGAAAATAATTGAATAGATCCATTAGTTCGTTTTATATTCAAACTTCACTTCTTTCAGTTCTTCGTTTGCTTTTATGATTTTCTTTTTCAGTCCTTCCTTGTAAGCAGCAAAAGCTTCTGCCAGTTTCTCATCGCTCAATGCCAGCATCTGGATGGCAAGGATAGCGGCATTCATCGCTCCGTTGATGGCAACCGTTGCTACAGGAATGCCCGGAGGCATCTGAATGATAGAATAAAGTGCGTCCACACCATCGAGCACGGAACCTTTTACAGGTACTCCGATTACCGGCAATGTAGTGTTAGCCGCAATTACACCGGGAAGGGCGGCAGCCATTCCGGCAGCAGCGATAATTACTTTAATGCCACGGTTGCGGGCATTCTTCGCAAACTCTTCCACAGCTTCGGGCGTGCGGTGAGCAGAAAGAGCGTTCATTTCGAACGGTACATGCATATCATTCAGCAGTTGTGCAGCCTTCTCCATAACAGGAAGGTCGGACGTGCTGCCCATGATAATACTTACAATTGGAGTCATAGAATAAAAATTAAAAGCCTCTTCACAGCCCTTTCACGAAGAGAGGGGGTTCAGCTACATTCAACTTATATTAGTTATATTTCTGTTTGCACTATCCGTTTACCACGGCTTTATACGCTTCGGCATCCAGTAGATCTTCCACCGCTTTTACATCCGCCGGCTTCACTTTAATCAACCAACCTTCGCCATAGGGATCTTTATTAACCAGTTCCGGGTTTTCTTCCAATGCTTCATTTTGTTCGAGCACCTCACCTGCTATCGGCAGGAAAAGATCGGAAATAGTTTTCACTACTTCAATCGTTCCGAAAGTTTCACCGGCTTCCAACGTTTCACCAACAGTCGGGATATCTACGAACACAATATCGCCCAATTGTTCCTGTGCATAATCGGTGATACCAACGTATGCAATGTCTCCGTCAACGCGAATCCATTCGTGTTCGTTCGTGTACTTCAAATTCTGTGGAAAGTTCATAATGATTAGTTTTTAGGATTTATACTGTTTTAAAATAAAAATACTCGAAATAAGATGTTACTCACCGGATGAAGTACCAAAAGGGCACATATCAGACCGACAGCAAAACCGGAAAGCACCTCACCCAGCGTGTGATGTCCCAGAACAATGCGTGCAGAACCCAATATACCGGCAATCAAAATAAACAGGCATAGCCATCCGACCGGATTGTAACCGAACAAGGCACTGAAAGAAATCAAGCCTCCGATCACCCCGCCCATTCCTGCCATGTGTTCGCTCAACTTCCATTTCAGGTTTACTGCAATGCAAATGATAGACACTACCAGGGAAGCAAGAATGATACCAGTCATATACCACGGGATATTCAACCTACGCATCATCAGCAGGCAGAACACATACGAGATAATGGTCAGCAGAATAGGTACATAACGCTTCTTACGTTCACTCAACTCCTGACGGGCAAACCCATTGATTTTACGAAACAAGAAAATTGTAATAGTAGGTGTCAGTATGGTGAAGCAGTAAACGATTCCCAACACTATCAACTTATATTGTATCGGCATGATACGAAGATAAGAAAACAGGAATAACACCAGAAACGATAAAAACGGAATAGAAAATGGAGTAAAGACCATCGAAGTGACTCTCGCCACCTGCAACATCGTCTTATCCGCTATGATATGTTCTCTCTCTCTGTCCACTCTTCTTTGATTACTAGTTACTAATTATAAATTACAATTCTCATTCTTCATTGTCAATTATCCATTATTTCCGCAGTCTCGCCACGGGGATATTCAGTTGTTGACGGTATTTGGCTACTGTCCTGCGGGCAATGGGATAACCTTTCTCCTTTAATATATCCGCCAATTCATCATCGGTCAGGGGTTTCTTCTTGTCCTCGCCTTCAATACACTCTTTCAGGATCTTACGAATCTCACGGACAGACATCTCTTCGCCATCTTCTGTGGTATATCCGTCGCTGAAAAAGTATTTGAGCGGATAGATACCGTAATTCGTCTGTACATATTTACTGTTACTCACACGGGAGATTGTCGAAATATCCAATCCCGTACGTTCCGCCACGTCTTTCAGAATCATCGGTTTCAATAGCGATTCATCTCCTTCCAAGAAGAAAGGACGTTGCAGGTCGATAATCGCCTGCATGGTAACCATCAAGGTATTCTGACGCTGACGGACAGCATCGATAAATCCTTGTGCCGCATCCATTTTCTGTTTCAGAAACATCATCGCTTCTTTAGATTCCTTAGACTGGTTAGCCCTGTTTTTTGTATGCTCCTCCACCATTTCCGTGAAGTCACGACTCATACGGAGTTCGGGAACATTGCGGTTATTGAGACTTACATTGATGGTTCCGTCATCATACGTTTCCACAATAAAGTCAGGAACTATTTGTTGGAGATTTCTGCCAATTGCTTCTCCTAAAGAAGCACCCGGACGTGGATTCAGTTTGGTTATTTCAGTAATGGTTTCCTGGAAAGTCTCTTCATCAATATCCAGTTTCTTTATAATCTTCTCCCAATGTTTACGGGTGAATTCTTCGTAACATTCTCTGATAATCCTTTCTTCCAGATTCAAGATAGGACTGGGAGTTTTCTCTTCTTCTTTTTTCCGGCGAATCTGTATCAACAGACATTCCTGAAGACTACGCGCACCGATACCTGCCGGATCGAAGTCCTGTAAGATGTTCAATGCTTCTTCCAGTTCTTCTTCGGTCGATTCGATACCGGCATAAATCGCCAGTTCGTCGCAGATACTTTCCAAAGATTTGCGAAGCAATCCGTCATCATCCAATGAACCGATCAGGTATTCCACCAAGTCACACTGGTGCTCTGTCAGGTTGCGTTCACGCAACTGTTCTTTCAGGATTTCATAAAAAGAGGTGGAGTCGGAAAATGGAATATCCTCCGCTTGTTCATCTTTCGAACGGTTGTTCTCTTGCAATTTATAATCGGGAATATCGTCTTCTGTCAGATAGTCACTCAAAGAATCATAGTCATTGGCATCGCTATCCATGCCATCCTCTGCATTCTCGGTATCGGAATATTCATTATCCGTAGCATTCTCTTCTTTACCTTCTTCAAGTGCCGGATTTTCAAGCAGTTCAGCATGGATACGGTCTTCCAACTCTACTGCGGGAAGCTCCAACAGTTTCACGACCAGAATCTGCTGGGGCGAGAGCGTCTGTACCTGCTGTTGCGCCTGAGATTGTATTTGACGGGAACCTTGTGCCATATTCGTTTTTGCTTTCTACTGTTTCTCGCTACAAAAGTAACTTTTTAACGAGAGATTACACAGATTAGGGAGATAATTTTTAATCCTATAACACAAAATTCGTTATCTTTGTTGCACGAACTTAAAAACTAGGACAATATGTTTGCCAAAGAAACGTATATGCAGCGGAGAGCCCTGCTAAAAAAGAACTTAGGCTCCGGAGTGTTGTTATTTCTCGGAAATGACGAGTGCGGACTGAATTACGAAGATAACACATTCCGTTATCGTCAGGATTCCACTTTCCTTTATTATTTCGGACTTTCATGTGCCGGACTTTCGGCTATTATCGATATAGATGAAGACAAAGAAATTATCTTTGGTGATGAGTTGTCTATCGACGCAATCGTATGGATGGGATCACAGCCGACGTTGCACGAAAAATGCGAACGTGTAGGCGTAAAAAATCTGATGCCGTCTGCTGACATTGTAAGCGACCTCCATCAGTGTGTACAGAAAGGGAAAGCAATTCACTATCTGCCTCCTTACCGCCCTGAACATAAACTGAAACTGATGGACTGGCTGGGTATTCCTCCCGCACATCAGGAAGGTTCTGTTCCATTCATCCGTGCCGTGATCGCTCAACGCAACTATAAATCTGCAGAAGAAATCGTAGAAATAGAAAAGGCTTGCGATGTAACTGCCGATATGCATATTACAGCTATGAAAGTACTTCGTCCGGGTATGTACGAATATGAAGTGGTAGCTGAAATGAACCGGGTGGCCGAATCTAATAACTGCCAGCTATCATTCGCTACAATTGCCACTATCAACGGGCAGACTCTGCACAATCATTATCACGGAAATAAAGTGAAGCCGGGTGATTTGTTCTTAATCGATGCCGGTGCAGAAGTAGAGTCAGGTTATGCGGGTGATATGTCGTCTACCATTCCTGCCGATAAGAAGTTCACCACCCGTCAGCGTGAAGTATACGAGATTCAGAACGCCATGCATCTGGAATCCGTAAAGGCTCTCCGTCCGGGTATTCCTTATATGGACGTATACGAACTGTCAGCCCGCGTCATGGTGGACGGTATGAAGACGCTCGGATTGATGAAAGGAAATACCGAGGATGCTGTACGCGAAGGTGCCCATGCGTTGTTCTATCCGCACGGACTAGGTCACATGATGGGATTGGATGTACATGATATGGAGAATCTGGGAGAGATATGGGTAGGTTACAACGGTCAACCGAAGAGCACACAGTTCGGTCGCAAATCGCAACGCCTCGCTATTCCATTGGAACCGGGTTTTGTACACACGGTAGAACCGGGTATTTATTTTATTCCGGAACTGATCGACATGTGGAAAGCAGAAAAGAAATTTACCGATTTTATCAACTACGAGATAGTGGAGACTTATAAGGACTTCGGTGGTATCCGCAATGAGGAAGATTATCTGATTACAGAAACCGGTGCCCGCCGATTAGGCAAGAAGATTCCTTTGACACCGGAAGAGGTGGAAGCTTTAAGATAAAAAGCCTCATCAAAATAAAAGAAGAACCTTTCTTCTATTCAAAATCAATAGCGGAAGCTTTTCATCCGGATGAAAAACTTCCGCTATTTTTGTCAAAGTACCAAATAGTCCATCTAAAATCACATTTTTTCTACCCTTCTTTTCCCGAATCTTGCGTAATATTGCAACAGAATTAAAATAATTCACTTTTTAATGATATAAAAACAATGAATAACACCATGAAGAGACTACTTTTATCTGTATGGCTATTGTCACTTTCCTTACTGTCCGCCGTAGCTGAAAACTATCCTTATAAAAGCGATGTGCTTTGGGTCACCGTACCCAATCATGCCGACTGGCTTTATAAAACCGGAGAAAAAGTAACTGTAGAAGTACAATTCTATAAATACGGCATCCCCAGGGATAATGTAACCGTCACTTATGAAATTGGCGGTGATATGATGCCTGTTGCCGATACAAAAGGAAGTATAACTTTAAAGAATGGCAGGGGGGTGATTCCTGTGGGCACAATGAAAGAGCCGGGATTCCGCGACTGCCGCCTGAAAGCAACCGTAGATGGAAAGACCTATTCACATCATATCAAAGTAGGATTTTCACCGGAGAAACTTCGCCCATATACAACCATGCCTTCCGATTTCAAGGAATTTTGGGAAAAGGCTAAAGCGGAACAAAAGGAGTTTCCCCTAACGTATACCAAAGAACATGTCGAAAAATATTCCACTGATAAAATAGACTGTTATCTCGTAAAATTGCAACTGAACAAACGTGGACAATGCGTCTACGGATATTTATTCTATCCGAAAAAAGAAGGAAAGTTCCCGGTTGTCTTATGCCCTCCGGGAGCAGGAATCAAAACCATCAAAGAACCTCTACGCCATAAATATTATGCGGAACAAGGATGCATCCGTTTTGAATTCGAGATACACGGCCTCAACCCGGAAATGAGTGAAGAAGAATTCAAAGAAATCAGCAACGCTTTCAATGGCAGAGAAAACGGCTACCTGACCAATGGGCTCGACAGTCGTGATAATTATTATATGAAACGGGTATATCTGGCCTGTGTGCGTGGCATCGACTTTTTAACATCCCTACCGGAATGGGATGGCAAAAATGTAATTGCACAAGGAGGTAGCCAGGGAGGCGCCCTGGCGTTGATCGCTGCCGGACTGGATGAACGGGTGACAGCCTGTGTCGCCAATCATCCAGCATTAAGCGATATGGCAGGCTATAAAGCCGGACGTGCCGGTGGATATCCTCATTTCTTTAGAAATTCGGTGGATATGGATACCCCCGAAAAAATAAAGACAATGGCCTATTATGATGTAGTGAACTTTGCTAAATTGATAAAAGCAGACACCTATATAACATGGGGATTCAATGATGACACCTGTCCTCCGACAACCAGCTACATCGTATACAATGTACTAAACTGTCCGAAAGAAGCACTGATTACTCCCATTAATGAGCATTGGACTTCCAACGATACCGAGTATGGACATCTGCTTTGGATAAAGAAGCATTTAAAGTGAAGTTTTAATCATTCCATCTGGATGCGGGCAATTCTTTTTTCCCGTAACCTTTTTTCCAGGCATACGCTTTCCTCTTCCTGAGATAAAGCGTATCGCCACAATGTTTCATCGCCTCCCAATTAAAGATAGAATGGTGACAGATGATCTTTTCAAACCAATAAAGTATGTGATAAGTCACGAATGGTAACACCATCCACCACCATGAAAACAGTAACGATAAAATAAGTGCTGGTATCAGGGTTAAAGAAAAACATTCCCAATACTGTCTGGCATGAATTCGGAGTTCCATATCTTCCCAGACTTCCAGATATTTATAGCGGGTAAAGAAAAACCAGCCTAACATAAAATAGTGCTTCTTCCCTTTTCCTAAGAACCACTTTGCTAAAAGACTATTATAAAAAATCATATTCACATTTTTTTTGTTGCATGTAGTCCCTTCTTAACAGCAAAAGTAATTAAAGGTTCAATATTTTAAAGTTTTGCATAACAACCATAACATTCTTTCCCTAAATATCACTCAAATATTGTTTATTTTTGTGTTCCCTTGCTTCACTACAACAAAAGGTTTATTTGTATTTTCTGCAAAGGAAACACAATTCACGAATATATCCTAATTTTTCTGCTTAATATTTAAAGCTGCTTCCTCCTAAAAATTCACGCAACAAAGAAGTAGGCGGAATTTCTTTATCCTGTACCGGAACAAAATATTTGATAAACTTCAACAATCGGTAGGCTTCACAATATTCAGGACAGTTACGCGGAACACCCATCAGAATAGGCTCGGCGTGCAAACGAAGTACGGCAAACTCAAAAAGTAGCGCTGAATTAAACATGACATCAGCATTTTCCTGATAAGGGAATATCCATTTGTCTTCACCGGCACGTACACTAGGCCAGCGTGATATGGTTTCACGTGCAGAATATCCCCGATAATTAAAGTCGCGGATGATGCGGCGCAACAAACGGTTGTCAGTAGTTGGAATCCAGTTATGGTCATCCAACGAAATAGTGGTCAATGCTGAAACGTAAATCTTGAATTTCCGTTCGGCTGGTATATGCGGTGTCAGTTCCGGATTCAAGGCATGAATACCTTCCAGAATCAGAATTGTATTATCTTCTATTTTCAGTTTATCACCTTTATATTCCTTTTTGCCAAGAGAGAAATTAAAACGGGGCAATTCCACCTCCTCGCCACGAAGAAGCGCCTGCAGCTGTTGATTAAACAATTCCAGATCGAGTGCATAAAGTGATTCATAATCATAGTTTCCGTTTTCATCCAAAGGGGTTTCTTCACGGTCTACGAAATAATTATCCAAAGAGATCGGGAATGGCTTCAAGCCATTTGTCATCAGCTGAATAGAAAGCCGTTTGCTGAATGTTGTCTTTCCCGAAGAAGACGGGCCGGCAATCAATACCAGTTTTACCCGGTTGCCGTTTTCACCACGATGGAAGATAGTATCGGCTATCTGCGCTATCTTTTTCTCCTGCAATGCTTCCGCCACATTAATCAAGTCAGTGGCATGTCCTTCTTCACAGGCAAGATTAAAATCTCCGGCATTATTAAGCCCCATGATATAACTCCAGTTCAGATATTCTTTAAAGACATCCAGCATTTTTTCCTGCTTCACAACTTCTTCGAGCATACTTGGGTTTTCACGACTCGGAATCCGGAGTAGCAACCCGTCATAATACTTCACGATATCGAACAATTTAAGATATCCGGTGCTGGGAAGCAGATTACCATAATAATAATCAATTGTATCACCCAATGTATAATAATAGGTATAAAGAGAACCGGAAGTTTCAAGTAATCTCACTTTATCATTCATCCCCCGCTCGCTGAAAACCCGTACCGCTTCCGCCGTATGACATTCAATACGGTGATAAGGAATATTTTCTGCAATGATCTCCTGCATCCGTTGCTTGATACGCGTCACATCTTCGAGTTCAATGGGGCGTCCAATCCGCAAATTGCAGAAATAACCTTTTGAAACAGGATGTTCCACAAACAATTTTCCCTCGGGAAAGAGTTCCGTGACAGCCTTAAACAAGACAAAACAAAGCGAACGGACATAAGTACGCATACCGGACTGATCTCTCACATCCAGAAACTCTACATCCTTATTATTATATACTCTGAAATTAAGTCCCTCGGAGCGATTATTGACCTTGGCACTCACTACTTGATAAGGAAAATTAAGATTAAAACCGTAATAAATATCCAAAAGTGAGCTTCCGATAGGGAATTCTTTGGAATTATTGTTATTTTTGCAACATATTTGTAACATCTGTTTCATCGAGTTCGTTAAAAGGTGAATAATTTGGGACTAATATACTTATAATCAGATTGAGAACAAATAACCATTAAAAATATTATAGATGGAATATTCTTTTTATGATTTTTTAAAGCTCATAGGCTCATTGGGACTCTTCCTCTACGGAATGAAAATCATGAGCGAGGGCTTACAAAAGGTCGCGGGTGATAGATTGCGAAGTATTCTAACGGCAATGACCACCAACCGGGTAACGGGAGTTCTAACAGGAGTGTTGATTACAGCCCTTATCCAGTCTTCTTCAGCAACGACGGTGATGGTCGTTAGTTTCGTGAATGCCGGGTTACTTACACTTGCCGAATCCATCAGCGTTATTATGGGTGCCAACATCGGTACTACTGTAACTGCCTGGATCATTTCAATTTTCGGATTTAAGGTCGATATGGCTGCTTTCGCTCTTCCCCTCTTAGCCATTGCCCTCCCGCTCATCTTTTCTGGAAAAAGCAACCGCAAATCCATCGGTGAATTCATTTTTGGTTTTTCTTTCCTTTTCATGGGGCTCTCTTATCTGAAAGCAAACGCCCCCGACCTGAATGCCAATCCGGAAATGCTTGCCTTCGTACAGAACTACACGGATATGGGATTCTTTTCCATTATTCTGTTCTTGCTCATCGGTACAATATTGACCATGATTGTGCAAGCCTCTGCAGCTACCATGGCAATCACATTAATTATGTGTGCCAACGGCTGGATCAGCCTGGAACTGGGAGCAGCACTCGTATTGGGAGAAAACATCGGAACGACTATCACGGCCAATCTTGCCGCACTTACAGCCAACACACAGGCTAAGCGGGCAGCATTGGCCCATTTTGTTTTTAACGTGTTTGGGGTCATTTGGGTATTGATTGTCTTCCATCCTTTCATGGATCTAGTAAACTGGGTAGTAGACACCTTCTTTCAAAGCAGTAATCCAGAGGTTGCTATTTCCTACAAGCTATCTGCTTTCCACTCTATCTTCAATATCTGTAACGTATGTATCTTGATATGGGCAGTTAAACTGATTGAACGTACCGTATGTGCTCTTATCCACCCCAAAGAAGAGGACGAAGAGCCCCGTTTGCGGTTTATCACCGGTGGTATGCTTTCTACCGCTGAACTTTCTATCCTTCAGGCACGTAAGGAAATCCATCTTTTCGCAGAACGTACCCACCGGATGTTCGGCATGGTGCAGGATCTGTTGCATACGGAAAAGGATGACGATTTCAATAAGCTGTTCAGCCGGATAGAGAAATATGAAAATATCAGCGACAATATGGAACTTGAAATAGCCAACTACCTGAATCAGGTGTCCGAAGGCCGTTTGAGTTCTGAAAGTAAGTTACAGATACGCGCCATGTTGCGTGAAGTGACAGAAATTGAAAGTATTGGCGACAGCTGCTATAATCTGGCACGTACCATCAACCGGAAACGTCAGACTAATCAAGACTTTACCGAGAAACAATATGAGCATATTCATTTCATGATGAAGTTGACTAACGATGCACTTGCCCAAATGATTGTGGTAGTAGAAAAACCGGAGCATCAGAGCATTGACATCAACAAATCCTTCAACATCGAAAACGAAATTAATAATTATCGTAACCAACTGAAGAATCAGAATATTCTGGATGTGAACAACAAAGAATATGATTATCAGATGGGAGTTTACTACATGGATATTATCGCCGAATGCGAGAAACTTGGCGACTATGTAGTGAATGTAGTGGAAGCCAGCAGTGATGTGAAAGAGAAAAGAGCTTCTTAACAGATAAAATAAAGAATAAAAAAGGAGAATCAGTAGTATCAATACATACCTGATTCTCCTTTTTATATCTAATAGTATCTTTTATAAAATCAATTATATACGTATGATTCAGCCAAACGCCAGAACAATGTAGATTCCGGAACAGTAGTTGTACGAAGCACTTTTGCAGTCCCGCCTTCCGAGGCCGGATTTATATTGGCAAAAATATTCCATCCCTTATAAAAAGAGCAGTTACTATAATAGTATGATTTGTCACTGCCTGTCAATGTAAAAGAACGGTCGGCATACTGATAACTCACCAATGTAGCTTTTCCGGCAGAAGACCCTTTACCTGACCAGTTGGAAATAGCAATTCGCCCCACCCTTTTATCTCCATTAAAAACAAAGAAATCTCCTAACGTCGCCACAAGAGCGTCCGCATCATCTGAGGTTCCGGTCCAGTAACCACCCATACCATTACGCTGGTCTACTGTCTGAAGCTTTTCCGAAGAAAAACTAGTGGGAAGTGTCATTACTATTTGCCCGTTCTCATAAGGAAAGCTAAGAGTCTCAATCACTTGCCAATCAACACCCGTCACTTTCACCTCAACCCGGTCAAATGTGAAGTCCGCAGGTATATTCTGTATATCTTTTACTACAAGCGTGCTATAATCCGGAACATCCAGAGCAGGAGGTTGCTCTTCATTCTCATCGTCGCTACAACCAGCCATCAAAAGGCTGAATATCAATAATACAAAGATTACAGGGTATGATAGATACCTTAGATCGGTTATGACGGTTGCTCTATTATACATAACTTCCGATTTTTGCATCAAAGATATCACATTTATAATCAGCAGAATAATTTCCAACCATAAAAATAAAAAATGACCGGGTATATATTTATACACCCAGTCATTCTCCTCTTAATAATTCTCTCTCTTGGTTTTATCCTTCGTACGGTTCAAAGTCTTCTTTTCCGACTCCACATAATGGACAAGTCCAATCATCAGGAATATCTTCAAATGCTGTTCCTGGTTCAATTCCACTTTCCGGATCTCCTTGTTCGGGGTCGTAAATATATTCACAGACCGTGCAAATGTACTTTTTCATAACGTTCGTATTTTTAATTGGTTTTCTAAATAATATAACACAAATAGCAAGATATTTGTTCAACACTATTTTTAAACTAAAGAAAAAAACTATCTTTGTAGTCATATTATCAAGCTAAAACAACAATATTATACTATGCTTATAGCACTATTGTCTACCTTAATAGTTTTATGCGCAGTCCTACTAATCAGTTTTTTATTGGAACGTAGGAAATGTCTGCGGATGCAACAACGATTGTTCCGTGAATCCAGAAAGTTGGAACGCACCAGCCATATTGCCGGCGCCATCTTGAAAAATGTGCATGCCTTTATCCTATTAATAGACAATGATTTCAAGGTACTGAAGACTAACTATTACCAAAAAACCGGAACCAGAAAAGGAACAGAAGAGAAAAGAGTGGGCGACTTGTTGCAATGTCGCAATGCATTGGCAGCCGAAGGAGGTTGCGGCACACATAGTTTCTGCGGCTCTTGCCCGATACGTACCGCCATACGACAAGCCTTCGAACAGAGACGAAACTTCACGGATCTTGAAGCCACTTTATCCATAGTTACATCTGATAATACTACCGTGGAATGTGATGCAGTAATATCCGGTTCTTACTTCCTTCTGAATGAAGAAGAGAACATGGTAATCACCGTACACGATGTTACCCGCCGAAAACAAGCTGAAAAGGAGTTACGGCTAGCCAAAGAAAAAGCAGAAAAAGCCGATATTTCAAAATCTGCCTTTTTAGCCAACATGAGCCATGAAATCCGTACCCCTCTCAATGCTATTACCGGATTTGCAGAGGTATTAGGCAGTGCAACTACAGAAGAGGAAAAGGCCCAATATCAAGAAATCATAAAAATGAATGCCGACCTCCTGATGCAACTGGTCAACGACATTCTCGATATGTCAAAAATCGAAGCCGGAACATTGGAATTTGTGCAGACAACAGTTGACTGTCAATCAGTTACTTTCAGATTTACAACAACTTTTTCAAATGAGAGTCGATGACGCCGGAGGAAATATACAAATTATAGCGGAATCATCCCGTTCTTCCTGCATGATTCAAACAGATCGGAACCGGGTGGCACAAGTGCTTTCAAACTTTGCCGGCAACGCCATTAAGTTCACCCATAAAGGTAGCATCCGCCTCGGCTATGAAACTAGAGATACCGAGCTTTACTTTTATGTCAAGGATACCGGAACCGGAATTCCAGCAGAGAAATTACCGGATGTATTCGAGCGCTTCGTGAAACTGAATAAAGATAAAAAAGGAGCCGGACTGGGACTTTCCATATCTCAAACTATTGTCGCCAAACTTGGCGGTCAAATCGGAGCGGATTCCGTAGAAGGTGAAGGCTCTACATTCTGGTTTACAATTCCTTATCGGTCATGTGGTAAACCACGCTAACAAATTCGACTTCATAAAAAGTTTTAATTAAACATTCTATCACAATTTTATGTTGTATTTTTGCGGTTCAAACTAAACGCATGTATCTGCATGAGTACAAATAAAAATGACTATTATCATTTAGGACTTACTGATGACGAAGTCCTACAAAGCAGGGAGAAAAATGGTATTAACCTGTTAACGCCCCCCAAGCGTCCTTCTCTCTGGAAACTTTATCTGGAAAAATTTGAAGACCCGGTTGTCCGTGTATTATTAGTAGCAGCCGCTTTCTCATTAATTATCTCCATCATCGAAAACGAATATGCCGAAACAATCGGAATCATAGCCGCTATCTTATTGGCTACCGGAATCGGTTTCTTCTTCGAATATGATGCCAGCAAGAAGTTCGATCTGCTGAATGCAGTCAATGAAGAAACCTTGGTAAAAGTGGTCCGAAACGGACGCGTACAGGAAATCCCTCGTAAAGACATAGTGGTAGGTGATATCGTCATTCTGGAAACAGGTGAAGAAATTCCCGCTGATGGAGAGTTGCTGGAAGCTATTTCTCTGCAAGTGAACGAATCCAATCTGACCGGAGAACCTGTTATTAATAAAACTACTGTAGAAGCTGATTTTGATGAAGAAGCGACTTATGCCTCCAATCTGGTGATGCGTGGCACTACAGTGGTGGATGGACATGGTACCATGCGCGTGCTGCATGTGGGAGATGCTACTGAAATCGGAAAAGTAGCCCGGCAGAGTACAGAGGATAACCTCGAACCCACCCCGCTGAACATACAGCTCACCAAACTCGCAAATCTAATCGGAAAGATAGGTTTCACCGTTGCCGGTCTGGCTTTCCTTATTTTCTTCGTGAAGGATGTAGTGCTATATTTTGATTTCGGTTCGCTGAACGGATGGCATGAGTGGCTTCCGGTTTTCGAACGGACACTGAAATATTTTATGATGGCAGTTACGCTGATTGTAGTAGCTGTGCCTGAAGGATTGCCAATGAGTGTCACGCTTAGTCTGGCATTGAACATGCGTCGTATGCTTTCCACCAACAATCTGGTGCGGAAAATGCATGCTTGCGAAACAATGGGAGCCATCACCGTGATTTGTACGGATAAAACCGGTACACTGACTCAAAATCTGATGCAAGTGCACGAACCCAATTTCTATGGTATAAAAAATGGCAGTGACTTGTCTGATGACGATATTAGCGCACTTATCGCAGAAGGAATCAGCGCCAATTCAACAGCTTTCCTTGAAGAATCAACCAATGGAGAAAAACCCAAAGGCGTAGGAAATCCAACCGAAGTGGCTTTATTACTCTGGCTAAACAAACAGGGAAGAGATTACCTGCAACTCCGCGAACAAGCTCATGTTCTCGATCAACTCACCTTCTCTACCGAACGGAAATTCATGGCAACTCTTGTTGAATCTCCATTGATCGGCAAAAAAATACTTTATATAAAAGGAGCTCCTGAAATTGTTTTGGGTAAGTGTAAAGAAGTTGTTCTGGATGGACGGCAAGTGGATGCGGTAGAGTATCGTTCTACAGTGGAAGCACAACTGTTGAACTATCAGAATATGGCTATGCGTACACTTGGATTTGCATTCAAGATTGTCGGAGAAAATGAACCGAACGATTGCACGGAACTAGTTTCAGCCAACGACCTCAATTTCTTGGGAGTAGTTGCCATCTCCGACCCGATTCGTCCGGATGTACCTGCTGCGGTTGCAAAATGTCAGTCTGCAGGTATCGGCATCAAGATCGTGACCGGTGACACTCCGGGAACTGCCACAGAAATCGCACGCCAGATAGGTCTTTGGAACCCTGAAACTGATACGGAACGAAATCGAATCACCGGTGTCGCATTTGCCGAATTGAGCGATGAAGAAGCACTGGACAGAGTGATGGACTTAAAAATCATGTCCCGCGCCCGTCCGACAGACAAACAACGTCTGGTACAACTGCTTCAACAAAAAGGAGCAGTGGTAGCTGTAACCGGAGACGGAACGAATGACGCTCCGGCTTTGAATCATGCCCAAGTAGGTTTATCGATGGGTACAGGTACTTCTGTAGCCAAAGAGGCTAGTGATATTACATTGCTCGACGACTCTTTCAACAGTATCGGAACCGCTGTTATGTGGGGACGTTCACTGTATAAGAATATCCAGCGTTTCATCGTTTTCCAGCTAACGATTAACTTTGTGGCATTGCTTATCGTTCTGCTAGGCTCCGTAATCGGTACGGAACTTCCGCTGACTGTAACACAAATGTTATGGGTGAACCTGATTATGGATACTTTTGCCGCTTTGGCTCTTGCCTCTATTCCACCCAGCGAAACGGTGATGCTTGAGAAACCTCGTCGCAGTACCGATTTTATTATCAGTAAGGCAATGCGGTCTAATATAATAGGTGTGGGCTCTATCTTCCTCATCGTATTGCTCGGAATGATTTATTATTTCGACCACAGTACGCAAGGAATGAATGTACACAACCTGACTATTTTCTTCACCTTCTTTGTCATGCTGCAATTCTGGAATCTGTTCAATGCCCGTGTATTCGGTACTACCGATTCGGCATTCAAGGGACTTTCCAAATCGTATGGGATGGAGCTTATTGTACTGGCTATTCTTGCCGGACAATTCCTCATCGTACAATTCGGTGGAGCCGTATTCCGCACGGAACCGCTCGACTGGCAAACCTGGCTTCTTATTATAGGCGTTTCGTCCACGGTGTTATGGGTTGGAGAACTTGTTCGCCTTGTTCAACGTATTATTCACAAAAAAGACAGAAATGAAAAGTAAAGGAATAAAAAACCTTCTTATTGATTTGGGTGGTGTACTTATCAATCTCGACCGCCAACGTTGCATTGAGCACTTTCAGAAGTTAGGGCTCCAAAACGTGGATGCATTGCTGGATATCCAGAACCAGGACGGACTCCTGATGCAACAGGAAAAAGGATTGATAACACCTGCCGAATTCCGTGACGGAGTTCGTAAAATGATAGGCAAAGCAGTTAGCGACAAACAAATAGATGCAGCCTGGAATAGTTTCCTGGTAGATATACCCACACAAAAACTGGATTTATTATTAAAATTACGTGAGAAATATGTCGTCTATTTATTGAGCAATACCAACCAAATTCATTGGGAATGGACATGTGCTCATTTGTTTCCTTACCGCACCTTTAAGGTGGAAGATTATTTTGAAAAAACGTACCTCTCTTTTGAAATGAAAATGGCCAAGCCCGAACCGGAGATATTCAAGGCAATCATAGAGGATGCCGGTATCGAGCCGAAAGAAACGCTTTTTATTGATGACTCTGAAATGAACTGTAAGACAGCCCAAAATTTAGGAATTTCTACCTATACAGCGAAAGTAGGCGAAGACTGGAGCCATCTTTTCAACCTCAAATAATTTTAGAGATATGCAGATTATACGTGACACATCGGCAATTACCCCGGAACCCTGCGTAGCTACCATCGGTTTCTTTGATGGAGTACATGCAGGACATCGCTATCTGATTCAGCAAGTGAAAGAGATAGCCGCCGCCAAAGGTCTACGCTCTGCATTGGTTACTTTTCCCGTTCATCCCCGAAAAGTGATGAATGTGGAGTATCATCCGGAACTTCTGACTACCCCCGAAGAAAAAATAAGTCTGCTTGCAGACATCGGGGTAGACTACTGCCTGATGCTTGATTTCACTCCGGAAATTTCCCGGCTCACTGCCCGGGAGTTTATGACACAGTTGCTAAAAGAGCGTTATCAGGTAAAATACCTGGTTATCGGCTATGACCATCGTTTCGGACATAACCGCAGCGAAGGTTTCGAGGATTATGTACGTTATGGAAAAGAAATTGGCATAGAAGTAATTCGCGCCAAAGCGTATACCAGCAATATAGAAATAGGGAACGAACCCAACATTCCGGTGAGCTCTTCCCTGATCCGCAAACTTCTTCATGAAGGAGAAGTTAGCCTGGCCGCCCATTGTCTGAAATATGAATATTTCCTTGACGGGATCGTAGTAGGCGGCTATCAGGTAGGCAGAAAGATAGGTTTCCCAACGGCCAATTTACGGGTGGATGATCCCGATAAACTGATTCCTGCCGATGGCGTATATGCCGTATGGGTAACATTTGACGGGAAAACGTATATGGGGATGCTGAATATAGGTGTCCGCCCGACGATTGACAATGGTCCGAACCGGACGATTGAGGTGAATATCCTCCACTTCCATTCTGACATATATGATAAATTCATCCGGCTTACTTTTGTTAAACGGACACGTCCCGAACTGAAATTCTCCAGTATCGACGAGTTAATAACACAGCTCCATAAGGATGCTGAAGAGACAGAAACAATTCTTAAAAAATAGATTCTTATGCAAAAGTCATTTATGAGCATCTCTTTGGTGGTAATAGCTATATCCATGTTAGCTATGTTTATCTATAGTTTCTTTACCACTAAATAAAAAACCATGAAAACGGCTATCAAATTAGTATTAATAGACCTTCTCATTGCACAGATTGTCGCCCCTATCCTGATTATGATTCCCTGTACGATCTATTTGTTCGTCACCACGGGAAATCTGGATAAAGTCACTCTGACGCAAATGATTATGATCCCGGCACAACTAGCCGGACAGATTATGATGGGTATTTATCTATGGAAAGCCGGTTATATCAGTAAAAAGAAGACAACATGGTCACCCGTATCAGCTCCATTCCTAATTTGTAGCGGACTAGCTATTCTCACCGGTGGTTTTCTGGTATCCGCACTGATGGGACTGCTAGACTGGATACCCAACATCATGGAGCAATCTTTCGACATTCTCCAATCCGGTTGGGGCGGTATTCTTGCAATAGCTATCATCGGTCCTGTACTTGAAGAACTGTTGTTCCGCGGAGCCATTACCAAAGCTTTGCTGCAACAATACAACCCGACGAAAGGCATCCTCATTTCAGCACTTCTATTCGGTGTCTTTCACATCAATCCGGCCCAGATACTTCCGGCATTTCTGATTGGTATCCTGCTGGCATGGACATACTATAAAACCGGCAGTCTGATTCCCTGTATACTCATGCATATATTGAATAACTCCTTAGCAGTATATCTTAGTATCAAATACCCCGAAGCAGAAAATATGGACGACCTGATTAACGGTACCCCGTATCTCATCGTCCTATTCGGGTCAATCCTCCTGTTTATCGGTATCATACTGACCATGAACCACCTGACTTCCCAAAAGCAGCAATAAAAAAGGGAAGTTTTTACTTCCCCTCTTTCGCTTTGAATGCTAATGCATACATTCGTATTTGTTTTACCATCGACAGCAAACCGTTGCTACGCGTTGGCGATAGATGCTCTTTCAGTCCGATCTTGTCTATAAAATAAAGATCTGCATTTAAGATTTCATCAGGAGTATGTCCGGAAAAGACTTTAATCAACAAGGCAATAATCCCCTTTACAATCAAAGCATCGCTTTCTGCTTTAAAAACGATTTTACCATCCACATCATCCGCTTGAAGCCATACCCTGCTCTGGCATCCTTCAATCAGATTTTGTTCCGTCTTATATTTTTCTTCAAGTGGTTCCTGCTCATTCCCCAGATCAATAAGTAATTGATAACGGTCCATCCAATCGTCGAAGTCACTGAATTCCGCAATCACTTCATCTTGTAGTTCATTAATTGACATTATAGTAATTATTTAATTAGACAATATACCAATGTGCGAATAGCAGATGCCGTATTTAAAACCGGCATATCAATCTATCAACACCTTATTATATTATTTCTCAATTCTATTATTTCTCATTATAAATCACTTCCAATACCGTCTGACCGACTGCTTTCAACGTATTCTTATCAATATGTTCCATATTGTCATTGACAGTATGCCATGTCGGGGTAAAATCACCTTCCTGATTGTAGGGAATGATATCGATCGTTTTAATACGTGCCAGACGATTTATGAACAGATGGTCGTCTGTTACAAATCCTCCGTTTCCATCCATGAAAGTCTTTCCGTAACCCGCTTTCTTTGCCGCTTTCCAAACCTTCTTATTTATGTCCGGAGCAAATTCTTCCGAATACCCTTCTTTCATAAACACACTGCCTTCACCTCCTACCATATCGAGCAGGATACCAAAACGTGCATTATATCCTTGTACATGAGGATTACGTGCCCAATACTGCGATCCCAGACACCAGAATTCCTCCTTATGCTTTCCTGTATAAAACTGTGGCGCACCATAGTCCTCTGCATCCAACAGAATGATATCAATCCCCAATTCCGGTTGTTGCTGATTGACCAGACGAGCTATTTCGAGCAAAGCTCCTACCCCACTGGCACCATCATTTGCACCCAGAATCGGAGTTTTATGGTTCTTCTCGTCAGGATCGTTATCAGCCCATGGGCGTGTATCCCAATGTGCAAACAAAGCGATTCTCTTTTTACTTTCCGGCTTATAAGAACCGATAATGTTTCTCGCTTTCAACAGCGTACCGTCATAAGCAATCAAATCAGCATATTGATTAGTCACTTGAGCACCGAAAGCCTCTAATTGACTGGCAAGGTAATTGCCACAGGCAACATGTTCTTTAGTGTTAGGAACACGAGGTCCGAAATCTACCTGATTCTTTACATACAAATAAGCACTATCCGCATCAAACTGAGGTACATTCACAACTGTCTTTTCGTCTTGTTCACTCGTACTATTTGCCTTGTTACCTCCACCGCAAGAGAATGCTGATAATAACAAAAAGGCACTCATTAATACTATCATAGTTTTCTTTTTCATCGTCCTTTTATCTATTAAAGCCTCAAAATTAGTCATTTTCACCACAGCATCGTTCAGATGGAATGGATTATTAACATATAAACTTTAGTTCCACATTTTTCTTTCCCACCACAAGCTCTACTTTTGCACCGTTGATAAGCGGGAGATTATGAGTCACATGCCCCACCGGGAAATTGAAACAGACGGGATAATCATACTCTTTTACTAAATCTGCCAAAGTAGCATACAGTTCCTTGCCCAACGAACAGTCTTCTTCATATTCTGTAAATTGACCGATAATCAATCCGGACAGTTTTTCTAACACGCCCCCCAGTTTCAAATTATACATCATACGTTCGATGGCATGCGGACGTTCGCTAACATCTTCAATAAACAGTATAGTGCCTTCCGCCGGAATATCATAAGGAGTGCCACGCAAACCGTAGGCTACCGCCATGTTACCGCCATGCAAAACGCCTTGTGCCGTCCCCTGCTTGTTCAGTTTATGCTTCTCGCACATGTAAGAAGGAATATTTCCCAATAGAATATCCTTCAGATAGTTCGCACAAAGATCGTCTTCCGGTTCCACCGTAAGATGACGTGCCATCAATGAATGAAGGGAAGCATATCCATTTTTCTGAAACAAATTGTGCAAAGCGGTTATATCGCTAAAGCCCAGTAACCATTTCGGATGTTCACAAAAGGCCGTAAAATCAATTTTATCGATCAAATGTACCGCCCCGTACCCTCCACGGCTGCAAAGAATAGCCTTCACTTTAGGGTCGTCCATCGCATCCTGCAAATCTTTCAGCCGCTGCTTGATTGTCCCGGCATATCTTCCGGATGAACTTCCGGCATGCTTTCCTATAGCCACTTTCAAGCCCCATGATTCCATCCGTTTCTTGGCTCCTTTTAGGAATTGTTGGTCTATCTTACTCGAAGGTGATACAATAACCACTTTATCACCTTTCTGCAAAAAGGGAGGAAATTGAATATCCATATATGTTCTTATTTTATTGACTTTCGTTGATAAAAACGCACCCAGTCCACTTCCATTTCTACCGGAAGATCCTCGGGAGAGACTGCTCCCACCCACGAACCTCCCAACTGCATATCAATCAGCAGATAAAAGGGCTGAGTAAAAGGGAATTGTCCTTCTTCTTTCGTTTGTATGCGGGGGTAAGTAAACGTATGTACATCATTGACATAAAATGAAAGACTGTCCGGATACATTTCGACTGCAAAAATATTGTAGCGGTCAGGGTGAATCACTCCCGTAGAATGTGATACCGGATGATCCTTGATCCCCAGCGTATAAGTGTAATGGGAATGAACTGTCTGATAAGCAATAGAATCGTTATTCAAACGTTCCATGATATCAATCTCACCGCCGGATGGCCATGCCGCTCCTTCAGGCAACATCCAGATGGCAGGCCATGCTCCTCCCGCCGCATTCAACTTGGCACAAATCTCAATACGCCCGTTCGTAAAAGCCTTTTTGCCTTTTGTATACACACCGCCTGTCAAATAAGGGGCAGTGTCATTGCGTTGGGTATGATTGGCAATACCTCTCAACACCAGTTTGCCTTTACGCATGGCATAGCAGGAATCAAAGTCTGTCATATAGTTATTCCAGTCTGACTTACCTCGTGGAATCTTGCTCCAGACCTGTGAATCGAAACTCTTTTTCTGATTAAAGTTCTCTTCCCAGATCAAAGACCAACCGGAAGACGTCTTGCTGCTTTTACAGGAAACAAGCGTCCAACAAAGGAGAATTAAGCTAAGAAATAATAGATTTTTAAACTGTTTCATGGTGCTTTTATTTTATTGGGGGATTTATTTGCAAAAATACAGGAAAAAACGGTTCCATGCACATCCAACAGCCAAAACAAATAAAATATAGCAAAATGTTACATAATGGATGTAATTTTTCGGGTTATAATCATTATTTTTCCAATCATTTTTCTGATATTTGCTAAAAATCTAACGTTATGGAACCTATTCTAAATTTTGCCCAGTTAACGGCTCATCTTAAAAAACTAAACCATAGAAAACGAATTGCCGTGGTCTGTGCGAACGATCCTAACACTGAATATGCCATCTCCCGTGCTTTGGAAGAAGGGATTGCAGAATTTCTGATGATTGGAGATTCTACCATTCTGAAGAAATATCCCACGCTCAAACAATATCCTGAATACGTAAAAACCATCCACATAGAAAATCCGGATGAAGCGGCGCGCGAAGCTGTCCGCATTGTGCGTGAAGGAGGAGCGGATATTTTGATGAAAGGGATTATCAATACGGACAACTTACTGCATGCCATACTCGACAAAGAAAAAGGTTTGTTACCGAAAGGGAAAATCCTCACGCATCTGGCAGTAATGGAAATTCCTACTTACCATAAACTGCTTTTCTTCTCGGATGCCGCCGTCATTCCGCGTCCTACTTTACAGCAACGTATAGAAATGATTTGGTATGCTATCTGTACCTGCCGTCACTTTGGTATCGAACAACCGCGTGTCGCATTGATTCACTGCACAGAAAAAGTGAGTGCCAAGTTCCCTCATTCACTAGATTATGTGAATATCGTAGAACTTGCCGAAGCGGGAGAATTCGGAAATGTGATTATTGACGGCCCGCTGGATGTACGTACTGCCTGCGAACAAGCAAGTGGTGATATTAAAGGGATTGTATCTCCTATCAACGGACAGGCAGATGTCTTGATATTCCCGAACATTGAATCGGGTAATGCATTCTACAAATCCGTCTCTTTGTTTGCACAGGCAGAAATGGCAGGATTGCTGCAAGGTCCTATTTGCCCTGTAGTACTTCCATCGCGTAGTGATTCCGGCTTGTCCAAATATTACAGCATTGCAATGGCATGCTTACAAGTGTCAGGAGATTGCAAATGCAGAAAACAAGTCAGCCAAGTCACCGGCTCATCATTCTAAATTCACCACTAAAAGCCTACTATTCATGAAAATTCTGGTTATCAATCCCGGTTCTACTTCTACTAAAATAGCAGTTTACGAAAATGAAACTCCGCTGTTTGTCAGTAATATAAAACATTCTGTAGAAGAACTATCCGCTTTTCCCGAGGTGATAGACCAGTTTGAATTCCGGAAAAACCTGGTGTTACAAGAATTGGAAAACAATAAGATACCTTTTTCTTTTGATGCAATCATCGGACGCGGCGGTTTAGTGAAACCGATACCGGGCGGAGTGTATGAGGTAAATGAGGCCATGAAACGTGATACAGTGCATGCTATGCGTACCCATGCTTGTAACTTAGGAGGATTGATTGCCAGCGAACTGGCCTCCACATTACCCGACTGTCCGGCTTTCATTGCTGATCCGGGAGTGGTGGATGAACTGGAAGATATAGCACGCATTACAGGTTCTCCCTTAATGCCGAAGATCACCATCTGGCATGCATTAAACCAGAAAGCAATCGCCCGCCGCTTTGCCAAAGAGCAGGGAACCCAATACGAAAATCTGGATTTAATTATCTGCCATCTGGGAGGTGGTATCTCTGTCGCAGTCCATCACCACGGACGAGCCATTGACGCCAACAATGCATTGGACGGTGAAGGTCCTTTCTCACCGGAACGTGCCGGTACACTTCCCGCCGGTCAACTGATCGACCTATGTTTTAGCGGTCAACTCACCAAAGACGAATTGAAAAAACGTATCTCCGGACGCGCCGGACTGACCGCCCATCTAGGTACAACCGATGTTCCCGCCATTATACAATCTATCGAAGAAGGAGATAAAAAAGCGGAACTGATACTGGATGCCATGATTTACAATGTTGCAAAAGCGATAGGAGCCAGTGCCACCGTACTTTGTGGGAAGATAGATGCCATCCTTCTGACAGGAGGTATCGCCTATTCGGACTATGTGATTTCAAGACTGAAAAAAAGAATCTCTTTCCTGGCTCCCATCTATGTTTATCCCGGAGAGAATGAAATGGAGTCGTTAGCATTTAATGCCATAGGAGCACTAAAGGGGGAATTGCCGATACAAATCTATAAATAGGCGGGCGCACAAAAAGGCTATTCAGTTACCAATCACCAAGCAATCTGATAGTTTCTGTTTCTAATTGGAAACGGCTAACTGTACAGCATCATTCACAATGCCTGCTAATATAAAGTCTTGAGCACATAAATGGTTCGACCAAAAAGAACACTAATACAAATAATAACAGTAAGGTATATTTGTCTATTTCACATAGATAGTTGAATAACATAGTAAAAAAGTACTTTTGCGATAGTTTCTTTAGCGGGGTTAATAAAAAAAGCGCCTATTAGCCATCGCATTAACCACGATTTTAACCACGACCTTAACCACGAAGCTATACCTTTGCCATGTCTCAACCCGTTGGAACATTCAACATTGGCAACACATGAAAACGCTGTGATTACTTCGCAAGCTATAAACTCAAAAAGAAAATTATGAAGAAATGTTGGTTATTATTTTTAGTGCTTAGCTGCACGCTTCTTGCCCAGTCCAAAGACTGGACACAATACGTTAATCCGTTAATGGGAACACAATCATCTTTTGAATTATCAACAGGTAACACCTACCCTGCCATTGCCCGCCCTTGGGGAATGAATTTCTGGACGCCACAGACCGGAAAAATGGGAGACGGATGGCAATATGTCTATACAGCCAATAAAATCCGTGGATTCAAACAAACTCATCAGCCCAGCCCATGGATAAACGATTACGGACAGTTCTCCATTATGCCGATGGTGGGTAAACCTGAATTCGACGAAGAAAAGCGGGCTAGCTGGTTCGGACACAAAGGAGAAGAAGCAACTCCTTATTACTACAAGGTGTATCTGGCCGAATACGATATTGTCACGGAGATGTCTCCGACCGAACGTGCTGTTCTCTTCCGGTTCACTTTCCCGGAAAACGCACATTCGTATATCGCAGTCGATGCATTTGACAAAGGTTCTTTTATTCAGATTATCCCAGAAGAAAACAAAATTATCGGTTATAGTACACGCAATAGCGGAGGAGTTCCCGAAAACTTCAAGAACTATTTTATTATTCAATTCAATAAGCCTTTCACCTATAAAGCCACTGTAAATAATGGAAATATTCAAGAAAATGCAACCGAACAGACAACTGACCATGCAGGAGCCATTATAGGTTTTAAAACTCAACGTGGAGAACAAGTACATGCACGCATCGCCTCTTACTTTATCAGCTTCGAACAGGCTGCAAGAAATATGAAAGAATTAGGAAATGACAATCTGGAGCAGATAAAACAAAAGGGACAGAAAGCATGGAACCAAGTACTGGGAAAAATCGAAGTGGAAGGAGGAAACCTCGATCAATACCGCACTTTCTACTCCTGCTTATACCGTTCGTTACTTTTCCCCCGAAAATTCTACGAACTGGACGAAGCCGGAAAACCTGTTCATTACAGCCCTTATAACGGGCAAGTTCTACCGGGATATATGTTTACCGACACCGGATTTTGGGATACCTTCCGGTGTCTTTTCCCATTACTGAATCTGATGTATCCGTCGATGAATAAAGAAATGCAGGAAGGGCTCATCAATACCTACAAAGAAAGCGGATTCTTCCCCGAATGGGCCAGCCCCGGACACAGAGACTGCATGATAGGAAATAATTCGGCTTCCGTACTGGCAGATGCTTATTTAAAAGGTATTAAAGTAGAAGATGTGAAAACTTTGTACGAAGGGTTAATACACGGAACAAAGAACGTACATCCCACCGTATCTTCCACAGGAAGACGCGGATACGAATATTATAATAAGTTAGGCTATGTCCCTTATGACGTAAAAATCAATGAAAACACAGCCAGAACTTTGGAATATGCCTACAATGACTGGTGTATCTATCAATTAGCCAAAGAATTAAAGCGACCGGAAAAAGAAATACAGCTCTTTGCCAAACGGGCGATGAACTATAAGAATGTATTCGATAAAGACTCCAAGCTCATGCGAGGAAAAAATGAAGATGGAACATTCCAATCTCCATTCTCACCATTGAAATGGGGAGATGCATTTACCGAAGGAAACAGCTGGCACTACTCATGGTCTGTATTCCACGATCCACAAGGATTAATTGACTTAATGGGAGGAAAAGATATGTTTATCACTATGCTGGATTCTGTATTTTCCGTACCTCCTGTCTTTGATGAGAGTTATTACGGGCAGGTTATTCATGAGATTCGTGAAATGACAATCATGAATATGGGGAATTACGCGCATGGCAACCAACCAATCCAACACATGATCTACCTATACAACTATGCCGGTCAACCCTGGAAAGCGCAGTATTGGCTACGCCAGGTCATGGATAGAATGTACACACCGGGCCCTGACGGATATTGTGGAGATGAAGATAATGGGCAGACTTCGGCATGGTATGTTTTCTCCGCATTAGGTTTTTACCCCGTATGTCCGGGAACCGACGAATACGTCGTTGGAGCTCCTCTTTTTAAAAAAGCAACCTTACATCTTGAAAACGGTAACAGCCTCATCATCCGTGCAACCGATAACAACAAGAAGAATATGTATATTCAAACAATGAATCTGAACGGCACAGAATATAAAAAGAACTATCTACGCCATGAAGACTTATTAAAAGGAGGAAACATTAACTTCCAAATGGGAAGCCAGCCCAATTTAAACAGAGGAACGGAAGAGGAAAGCTTTCCTTACTCCTTCTCTAAAGTCCTAAAAAAGATTCGTTAAATTCATAAAAAACAAGAGACTGTTTAACTAAGTCTCATGTTGATAAGTTTGCCTCTATTATGGGAATCCATAGCAGAGGCAAATTTTATTCTTCAAGACTTATTAGGGATATTCATTAAAAGGAAAAAGTGATCTCCTTATTCATCAACGTTTCAAAAATCAGAAAAAGATAGAGGAGCCACACACCTTATAGCAACATGTATGCTACTTGTCTCTTAAGAAAGAGTTACCTCCTCCAATAAAGCAAGCTCCCAACTACGCCAAACAATAGTAATTAACTTCAACTCACCTTTCGCCCTGGCTTCTGCCACTAGTTCGTCTTCACTATAACGAAGCAACTGACCACGTGCCTCATCGGCAAGGATACGTATTTCTTTTTCCGAAGCACCGGCTTTTGCATATTTCACCTCAAGCAGATAGGTGAAAGGAGGCAGTACAGGAACCGACGGACTAGGTTTGAAGAAGAAATCTGCAAAACCCTTATTCAATTCGTATTCCGGATAGAGCTGATAATAACGATACATTCCTAAATAGGCAAGCAAGAAGCCTTTAATGTGCGCTTCACCTTCAATATATTCACGGATACGACTTTGCTCACGAACAGCATTGGCGATAAAATCGAACAAAGGTTTCCAGTCTCCCCTGAAAGCCATATTCTCAAATAAAGCACTCATCCTGTTCATGTCAATTTTAAAGATATCATGCTTGATGTAGCCTTGTATCAAGAAATTAAACAGTTGTTCTCTTACAACCAAATTCGGTACATGTAAAATGGGTCTTCCCACCATGTCCACACCTTTGATGGAAAGAAGTCCGAAATAGAATAATAAAGACTTGAAATTACTGGGGTCCGTCATCTCCAATGCAGAGAAATGAGTAACGATGTCAGTAGTGATTTCTCCTTGCTCGGCTATTTCCTTTATAACGGAAAAATTCTCTCCCAACCCGTGATCTAGCTTTATCAAGTATGCCAACTTGTTAAAGTCAGTGCGAATATTGGGATCTACGATTTCTTCAGGCTTTTCCCCATGCAAAACAAAAGACTTCATAAAATAAAGTACCATATCAGAATTAAACATACAGTCCACCAATCTACTTCTACTAAAGCAATAATTGTCATAATTAGGTTTCATCATGACAACAGTTTCATCTACAGATTGCATCAACACTCCTTGTTCTTTATAATAAGTCAGCATTTCACGCAATTCTTTCTCACTAAAACCAACTAAATCATTAAACCAAGGATCAGTCGTTATATTGGTTCCGATGTTAAAGCCACTAGTTACATCATCCATCGTCACCGGACTCACTCCGGTAATAAACAACCGTTCAAGAGCAGCTCCGGTTCCGGTAGTGGCAGATTTTATCACGTTAAAGAAGCCACGAATAAAACCTTCGCCATGCGTTGCTTTCCTGTAAAACTCCGTACCGTAAGTTGAAAGAATGGTATTGGTGAAATTATCGTATTCATCAATAAGTAAATAAATACGAATATTTTTCTTACGGGTAGCATAGGAATTAATCGCAGACAGAAAAGCACCGGGTTCTTCTTGTATTTTCTCATCAAGAACATCCCAAATTTCTTTTCCTAACAAATCTTCATACTTAAAGACAAAATCTTTAAGTTTGCTACAACAATGTAGCTTAAACGATAGTTCTACTTCGTTGACATTGGAACTCACTTCCGAAAAATTAAATCGCATGATGAGAAACTGATTGTGAAGCTTCGTCGGATGCTGACCTATGTATAGCTGACCAAACAACTCGTCAAACTGTTCAGCATGATTTACGTCATAATAGGCCTCTAACATAGCCAAAGTCAGACTCTTCCCAAATCTACGAGGACGTATCAGAAACAGATAAGGCGGTTGCATCTCTATTTTTTCAATGAACATTGTCTTATCTACATAATAATAATTCTCTTTCTGAATTCGGCTAAAATCAGTTATTCCGTAAGGTATTTGTTTCATCATATTGCGATTCCTTTCAATTTATCTGTCTCTTATTTCTGCAGACTTTTTTCAATATTCTGCAAACGGCGTTCTAATGCTGCATACTTTTCATCCTTTTCTTTTAAAAGACGCTCGTAGAGTTCAGTGATTTTGTCGATAGGATTGAAGTTGTTAACTCGACTATCATTAATACTATCTTCGGTATCAGACTTAACTATACCCATGCTGATGTTTGCCCCACCTGCACTTTGTTCTGAATTATTCACCGTATTATTTTCAAACACCACCGTCTGTGCATCCTCCTCCAAAGTCTTGAGATAATCGAAAGGGACATTCAATGCACGTGCAAAGCGTTGCAACATCTCATCATCAATCACCTTCATCTTCTCATATTTAGAAACAGCAGGTTGTGAGAGATGTACTAATTCACTCAAACCCTCCTGGTTCATATTCTTTTCAATACGGGTACGACGTATATTGCGTCCGTGATGGACTCTCCCAATTGTCAATTCTTCTGTTTCCATTTTTATTTTCTTTCTTTTTAAAATCCAACAAATATACAAATGAAAAGTTTCGCTCGAAGCAAATATACGAAAAAAACGAATAGATGTGATAATATGGATAAAAGGAATATTACAACCTGACAAATAGAATAAAATGAATACTTCAAACAGCGCATAATGTGTTAAATTATCACGAACTTTACCGCACGAAAGGGCAACAAAACAAAAGAGCAAGTGAAGATGAAAAGAATATTGACAAGCAAAGAATACAGGTTCATAAAAGGGCTCAAAGAATTGATGACTAAATACAATGCAGTGATCTCTACAGATGCACAAGGAAAAATTGAGATTGTTGTGAATGAAGACGACGAATCATTTGATTTTGAAACAGAAAGCACGATCTATTTAGGAGAATGTTTTTCGGATGATGAGCTAAATGAATTACTGGAAAAGAACTTAGCACACATAATACGAATAAAAGAGGAGTATAAAACAAACTTGTAAACGGATTTATATAATTGAAAAATCATTAATCCAAATTTCTATATAAACACCCCACCAGATTTCTTTAGAACCAACGGCCTCTTCCTTTTAAAGGAAGGGGTCGTTCCTTTAAAAGGAGTGAAGCTTTGGTTTTAAAGCAAGAAAAACGACCTTATTAACTGGTATATTTGCCTGTATCATAAACTTTTTAAATAAAAAAGCTCTTTCAAAGAAATTTTTCTCATATCTTTGCGACGTGTTAAGTTAATAAATTGATTAAGGTCGATTTTTGACTGTTTCGAATCGGGAAGTATGGGGGTACTTTCCGATTCTTTTTTGGGGAGGATATAATAAGGTGTCTTTCATCTTTTTAAAGGTTTTAATAAACTGAATAAATCTAATATATACTAACTCTATATATAAAACAGTTCAGCTCCGGATGATACTAATAAGAAATCTTATTTTTTAAGATATACAGAAATCATCTCCTGTAAAACCTAGTTTTAGGCGGAAACCTCATTCTTGTTTCATAAACGAACTATTTCACCACAGAGGACACGGAGGACATAGAGTTTTCAGAGTTCTAGTTTAGAGATAATTATAGCCTCTGCGTCCTCTGTGGTGAAAAGGCTAAAAGAAGTATGCTGATAGAAAAAAAGAAGGCTGTTTCAAAATTAAATTTGAAACAGCCTTCATTATATATAGAAGCTATCGCTTTCTTACTTCTTTTCCGGTCTTGGCAACAAAACCTTTCTTGAAAGTTTGAATTTGCCAGTTTTCGGATCGATATCAATCAGTTTTACCTCGATTTCATCACCTTCTTTGATTCCGGCTTCTTCTACTGTTTCCAGACGTTTCCAGTCAATTTCGGAGATGTGCAGCAAACCATCCTTGCCCGGCAAGAATTCGATAAATGCACCATAAGGCATAATAGAACGAACTTTACCTTTATAAACTTCGCCTACTTCAGGAACAGCAACGATTGCTTTAATCATGCGCATTGCATCATCAATACATTTCTTGTTTGTTCCGGAAACTTCGATGCGTCCCATACCATCAATTTCTTCGATAGTAATCACAGCACCAGTTTCTTCCTGCATACCTTGGATGATCTTTCCACCAGGGCCGATCACAGCACCGATGAATTCTTTAGGAATTGTCATCGTTTCGATACGTGGAGCATGTTCTTTCAGGTCGGCACGTGGTTCAGCAATTGTTTCAGTAATCTTATTAAGGATATGCATACGTCCTTCTTTAGCCTGGTTCAAAGCACGTTCCAGAATGTCATAAGACAGACCGTCTACCTTGATATCCATCTGTGTAGCAGTGATACCGTCTTTTGTTCCGGTCACCTTGAAGTCCATATCTCCCAAGTGGTCTTCGTCACCCAGGATATCAGACAATACAGCATATTTTTCTTCGCCCGGATTCTTAATCAATCCCATAGCGATACCCGATACCGGTTTCTTGATCTTCACACCTGCATCCATCAATGCCAATGTGCCGGCACATACGGTAGCCATAGAAGAAGAACCGTTAGATTCGAGGATATCTGAAACCACACGTACTACATACGGATAGTCAGCAGGAATCTGTCCTTTCAAAGCACGCCAAGCCAAGTGACCGTGACCGATTTCACGACGGCCTACACCACGTTGTGCTTTTGCTTCGCCTGTAGAGAAAGGAGGGAAGTTATAGTGTAACAAGAAACGTTCTTTTCCGTGTTCCAAAACATCGTCGATAATCTTCTCATCCAGTTTTGTACCCAGAGTAACAGAAGTCAATGACTGTGTTTCACCACGAGTAAAGATAGCAGATCCGTGAGGGCCAGGCAGAGGACCTACTTCACACCAGATCGGGCGGATTTCGGTAGTCTTACGACCATCCAGACGCTTACCTTCGTCAAGGATAGAACGGCGCATGGCCTCTTTTTCTACATCGTGGTAGTAACGATCGATCAATGCAGCCTTTTCGTCCAATTCTTCTTCAGAGAATTGAGCTTTGAATTCTTCGCGGATCGCTTCGAAAGCAGCAAAACGTTCGTGTTTGTTATTGTTTCCGGAAGCAGCAACTGCGTAAGCCTTGTCGTAACATACTTCGCGAACAGCCTTGCGCAAGTCTTCGTCGTTTACTTCGTGGTTGTATTCACGTTTTACAGTTTTTCCAACCTCTTCAGTCAACTCCATCTGCGCTTTGCAATGAATCTTGATAGCTTCGTGAGCCACTTTCATTGCTTCCAGCAATTCAGCTTCAGATACTTCATGCATTTCACCTTCTACCATCATGATGTTCTCATAAGTAGCGGCTACCATCAAGTCCATGTCAGCTTTTTCCAGTTGTTCAAAAGTAGGATTGATAACGAACTGACCGTCGATACGTGCTACACGCACTTCAGAGATCGGTCCGTTGAAAGGAATATCTGAAACGGCAAGTGCTGCAGAAGCGGCAAGTCCTGCCAATGCATCCGGCATATCCACACCATCAGCAGAAAAGAGGATGATGTTCACATATACCTCTGCGTGATAATTATCGGGGAATAAAGGACGGAGAGCACGGTCTACAAGACGGCAAGTCAGAATCTCATAATCAGAAGCTCTACCTTCTCGCTTGGTGAAACCACCAGGGAAACGGCCGAATGCCGCAAATTTTTCTTTGTACTCTACCTGTAAAGGCATAAAATCTGTTCCGGGAACTGCATCTTTAGCGGCACAAACAGTAGCTAACAACATGGTGTTGCCCATGCGAAGCATTACAGAACCGTCTGCCTGTTTTGCCAACTTTCCCGTCTCGAGTGTGATGGTTCTTCCATCAGGTAACTCGATTGTCTTAACAATTGGGTTAATCATAAAAATTGTTTTATCTATACTTTTTCTTTCAAAATTCCTGCAAAGATATACATTTATCGTGGTAATCAGGTGGAAATGAGGTAAAAAGTTAGTGGTGAACTGATTTTTTTTCAAAATTAGGATGAAGAACCCGGCAAAATGCTTTGACTAATCTCGAAAAGAAGTATATTTGCATCTCGTTAATAACACACACTATATGAAAAAGGTTACTTTTGCAGCGCTCGCCGCACTTACTATTACTGCTTGTAGTTCCGGCCCTAAATTCCAGGTGAACGGGGATGTATCAGGAGCCGACGGTAAAATGCTTTATCTCGAAGCTTCCGGTCTGGAAGGTATTGTTCCGCTCGATTCAGTGAAGCTGAAGGGGGAAGGTACATTCAGTTTCAAGCAGCCTCGTCCCGAATCACCCGAATTTTATCGTTTGCGGATTGACGACAAAATCATCAATTTTTCTGTAGATTCTATCGAAACGATTCAGATCAAAGCTCCGTATGTGGATTTCTCCACTACTTACACGGTGGAAGGTTCGGAAAACAGCAACAAGATAAAAGAGCTGACGCTGAAGCAGATCCGCCTTCAAAAAGAGGTGGACGACTTGCTGGCAGCTTTACGCAGTAACAGAATGGGGCATGATGTATTTGAAGACAGTCTGGCAACGTTGCTCAACAATTACAAGGAAGATGTCAAAGTGAACTATATTTTCGCTGCTCCCAACACGGCAGCCGCTTACTTTGCCCTGTTCCAGAAACTCAATAATTACCTGATATTCGATCCGTTGAACAATAAAGATGATGTGAAATGTTTCGCTGCTGTCGCTACGAGCCTCAACAATGCGTTCCCTCATGCCGTACGTTCCAAGAACCTTTATAATATTGTAATTAAGGGGATGAAGAACACGCGCCAGCCACAGGCGAAAGCATTGGAAATTCCTCAAGAGAAAATAGTGGAAACCGGCATTATCGACATCGCCCTGCGTGACGTGAAAGGAAATGTGCGCAAACTGACCGACCTGAAAGGAAAAGTCGTATTGCTCGATTTCTCTGTATTCCAGTCGCCTGCCGGTTCTCCTCACAACCTGATGCTTCGCGAACTATATAATGAATACGCAAAACAAGGACTGGAAATATATCAGGTATCTCTCGATGCGGACGAACACTACTGGAAAACTGCGGCAGACAACCTTCCTTGGGTTTGTGTACGCGATGGAAACGGAGTGTATTCTACCAACGTAGCTGTATATAATGTTCGTCAAGTTCCATCTATCTTTTTGATTAACCGTAACAACGAATTAAAGCTTCGCGGCGAAGATATCAAGGATTTGGAAGCAGCTGTCAAGTCATTGCTCTAAGTTGTTATAATTTAGCATATTTCATTTAAATATGTTACATAGCATCTTTTTTCACTTGACACGTATCACTTAAAAGTCTATCTTTGCAAAGAAATAATGATAAGAGGGTTCCAACATGGCTCATGTTGGAATTCTTTTTTGTTTATATGACCATTTAAAACAATTAAAGGAGGAAAACATCATGGCTTATATGTCAGAAGAAGGTTACAAGAAACTGATGGCGGAACTGAAGGAACTGGAAACAGTGGAACGCCCGAAGATCTCTGCGGCAATAGCCGAAGCCAGAGATAAAGGAGACTTGTCGGAAAATGCAGAATACGATGCCGCCAAAGAGGCGCAGGGTATGCTTGAAATGCGCATCAACAAATTGAAAGCTACCATTGCAGACGCAAAAATCATTGATGAATCTAAGCTGAAAACAGATTCTGTACAGATTTTAAATAAAGTGGAACTGAAGAATGTAAAGAACGGTATGAAGATGACTTATACCATCGTTTCCGAAAGTGAAGCTAACCTGAAGGAAGGAAAAATTTCCGTTAACACCCCGATTGCACAAGGTCTGCTTGGCAAGAAGGTGGGTGATGTAGCCGAAATCACTGTTCCACAAGGTAAAATTGCACTGGAAGTAGTAAACATATCAATTTAACGTAAAGGCAGGTCTCCATGTGAGGCTTGCCTTAATTTATCAATAAAAGTTATGGCAACAATATTCAGTAGAATCATCGCAGGAGAAATCCCCTGCTACAAGGTGGCAGAAAACGAAAAGTTTTTTGCTTTTCTCGATATCAATCCATTGGTAAAGGGACATACATTGGTAGTGCCCAAACAGGAAGTAGACTATATTTTCGATTTGAGCGATGAAGACTTGGCTGCTATGCACGTGTTTGCAAAGCAAGTAGCCTGTGCCATTAAAAAAGCATTCCCTTGCCAAAAGGTAGGCGAAGCTGTTATCGGACTGGAAGTACCCCATGCACATATTCATTTAATTCCTATTCAAAAGGAATCGGATATGTTGTTTTCGAATCCGAAACTGAAATTGTCGGATGAAGAATTCAAGTCCATAGCGCAAGCAATCAACTCCTCTCTATAAAACATGATGATGAAATAATGAAAGGCATTCCGTGATGGAATGCCTTTTTTCTTTACTTTTCTTTACTTTCGGCCACTTCAACCAGGTAAACTCCAATACAGATAAAAATGATTGCAAATGTCTGCGTCCAGCTAAAACGGTCTTGTCCGAGAGCAAGGGAAGCAATGGTCGCCACAATCAGAATCAGATAACCGTAGATAGCGACGACCGTTGTCTTCAGATATTTCAAACCGACAGGCAGCAGCATATAACTGATAGTGGTCGGGAAAATCAATACGAACATCAGAATAAGGAAAGGCGTCCAATGGAACGGCATGGAGAATACCGGGGCATCAAATCCTGTAATAAACGTGACTATAATGGCAGACACGGCAGCACCGGAAAAGGTATATCGCAACATCGTTATCGCTCCAATGGCCGTGAGGATGCGCTGACTAAGAATCAGATAGACAGCATACACCACAGAACTTAGAAGACAAAGCATATTCCCCGTAAAAGCATCAGAGGCCAAATCATCGCTTTGCTGGGTTAGGATGCAAACCAACGCTCCTATCAGACCGATAGAAATTCCTATTATTTTTTTAGCGCCCGCCTTCTCCTTATAAAAGAATATCATGATAAGAAAAACCCAAATAGGCTGGAGACTGGTAAATATGGAACTGGAGACAGGAGTTGTTTTACTCAATCCGGCCAGATAGAGAAACATAAAGCCGTAAAGTCCCAAAGCCCCCAACAGAAAGAGGAGCCATTTATCTCTGGTTGACGATTTCTCCGGAGGCATAAACCACCCGATCACCCAAAAAGCAGCTGCTGCAAATGTGCAACGGAGCGTGGCTCCTGTCAATGGACTCATCCACAAAGGCAGAAGATACTTTAAGGCATTCATATTTAAACCGCTAAATACTTTCGAGACAGCCATGCTAAGATTGGCTTCCAGTTTCTTATTCTTCATTTTCTATTTTAATTGGTCGTTAAACAAAAAGGTATTACGGCGCCGATATGCCCAGAAAAGAGTAACAATAGTTATCAGAAGATTAAAGATAAAAGGAAACTCCTGTGATTGGGTATGGAATATCCACTGGAAAAAATCGACAATAAAGGGATAAAGCAAGATAGCCAGATAATTCATCATCATCACAAACGCCAAAGCCAATGTGGTCTTTTGCGGCAGTGCGGTCTGGGTGGTCTTATCATAAAGCATAGGTTGAATAATGCCATATCCCAAACCAACCAGGATACATCCGGGAATAATCAGCCATTCGATCGGAGCTATCCAGATTAACAACAATCCCAATGCCATAGACAGGAGGCTGTATGCTTTTGTACGTCCTTTCAGCAGGGCTACAATCTTGTCCAGGCAAAAACCCGGAGCGGTGATGGCCAGAAAGAAAAGCGAAATCATCAATCCGGAATTGCCACTGGAAAAGTGATGCTTTTCCATTAAGAAAGGTAGATTGAAGATCACCACTACCACGATATATGTTATCACGCCATAGAAGAGCATCAACTCTATCAGATGTTTGATGTGAATACCGTACTTGCTGCCTCCTATATCTATGGAAGTAGATTGTTCGGAGGATTCGTTGTCTTTTGTAGTATCTGCAGAAGAAGAAGGTGTAAAAGCGACTTCTCCCGTCCGGTCTTCTTTTAAATGTCCTACCAGCAGAATGGAAATCAATGGGAGGAGATAGACCAGGAAAGGCAGATGCCAGCTGACTTCTGCAAGATAGCCCGTTACGGCAGTTGCTATCACTAATGTGAAATTAGTAATAGCGGAGCTTAATCCGAACTGTTTCACCCGATAGGTTCCTACAAAGTATCTGGAAACCAACCCGGTAGATAAAGGGATAATCAGACCGGAACCGATACCGAGCAAAGCACTTACCACAATTAATTGCCACATTCGATTGGAAATCAGATACAAAATACCGCTCGCGGCAAAAAGCCAGAGTCCGACCTTTAATACACGGACATAATCGACTTTCTCTGTCAGTTTACCACCCAGCAATATAAAAGGAATAATGAGCAGTGATGGCAGCGAAGTCAACATCTGTATGTCCAGATCCGTAGCTTTTGGAAATATCTTCGTAAGATCACCCAATATAGGTGAAACAGCCAGTCCCGGCAATGAAGTCAATGCCGAAATAGACCAGATGGCAATTAAAGTAATAAGAGGAATTGTTCCCCGTCCCGTCTGTATCTTCATAATGCTTATTCGTTAAAAGTTTAGGTTTGAAGAAAACAATAGTTGCTTTATAAAGTTCAAATATGCACCGAAATGAGCCAAATGAACATTTATTGAAACGCAGATTAACGCAGATTTTCGCAGATTATTAGAAGGCTGCGCCATGTTTGAGAACTTTTTTATTCTTTACGAAAATCTGCGTTAATCTGCGTTTCAATACTTATTTGCTAAAATATCAATTGATTCATAACCGTGTGGGAATGAACTAATCTTAGTTCTTCTAAAATTTAATTGGTAATATGCGATGATTTAATATTCATCATACATAAATTTATTCGTCTGACAGTTGTTGAACTTTCGTCTGGCAGTTGTTTCTTTTTCGTCTGACAGTTGTCAGACGAAAGAATAACAGCTGTCAGACGAATAAAATTATGTATCATTAGCCATAAACCCATTAGGCATCAAAAATAAATCTGCACAAGCTCGAAATTAGTTCAAAACTAGTACGATCATAAGCTTTTCCGCTAAATCACAAAAGCTCCGCTTCAATAAGGGCGTCCTCCTCCTTAATAAACGCCAAATAATGTAAAACCGGGAAACTTTCAAACCTATCTGCTGTTGTTGTGGGAAATTCGACGGGGAAAATCCCCATCGCCCTAAACCTTTAAAAAAACAAATTAGTATGGAAGATTTAAATTTCAGAAAAGGTGATGCAAAAACCGATGTATTTGGTTCAGACAGAATGTTACAACCCTCTCCGGTAGAGAAAATACCTGATGGACCTACTACTCCTGAAGTCGCCTATCAAATGGTGAAAGATGAAACATTTGCTCAAACTCAGCCCCGTTTGAATCTGGCTACTTTCGTTACCACTTATATGGACGAATATGCAACCAAGCTGATGAATGAGGCCATCAACATCAACTACATTGATGAAACAGAATATCCGCGTATCGCTGTGATGAACGGTAAATGTATCAACATCGTTGCCAACTTGTGGAACTCTCCTGAAAAAGATACCTGGAAAACAGGTGCTTTGGCTATCGGTTCTTCAGAAGCATGTATGTTGGGTGGTGTAGCTGCCTGGTTGCGTTGGCGTAAGAAAAGACAAGCACAGGGCAAACCATTTGATAAACCAAACTTTGTTATTTCTACAGGTTTCCAGGTTGTTTGGGAAAAGTTTGCACAGTTGTGGCAGATTGAAATGCGTGAAGTGCCTTTGACGCTTGAAAAAACCACTCTTGACCCCGAAGAAGCTTTGAAAATGTGTGATGAAAACACCATCTGTATCGTACCGATTCAAGGTGTTACATGGACTGGACTGAATGATGATGTCGAAGCATTGGATAAAGCTCTGGATGCTTACAATGCCAAGACCGGTTATGACATTCCTATCCACGTAGATGCCGCCAGTGGTGGTTTCATCCTTCCGTTCCTGTATCCGGAAAAGAAATGGGACTTCCGTTTGAAATGGGTACTTTCTATCAGCGTATCCGGCCACAAGTTTGGTTTGGTATATCCGGGACTCGGATGGGTTTGTTGGAAAGGCAAAGAATATCTGCCCGAAGAAATGTCATTCAGCGTCAACTATCTGGGCGCCAACATTACACAGGTAGGTTTGAACTTCTCTCGTCCGGCCGCACAAATTCTGGGACAATATTATCAATTCATCCGCTTAGGATTCCAGGGTTACAAAGAAGTGCAGTACAACTCCCTGCAAATTGCCAAATATATCCATAGTGAAATAGCCAAGATGGTTCCGTTCGTTAACTACTCAGAAGATGTTGTGAACCCGCTATTCATCTGGTATCTGAAACCGGAATATGCAAAGAGCGCCAAATGGACTTTGTATGATTTGCAAGACAAACTATCTCAACATGGTTGGATGGTTCCTGCTTATACATTGCCTTCTAAACTGGAAGATTATGTAGTGATGCGTGTCGTTGTTCGTCAGGGATTCAGCCGTGACATGGCAGATATGCTTCTGGGCGACATCAACAATGCCATCGCCGAACTGGAAAAACTGGAATATCCAACTCCTACCCGTATGGCTCAAGAAAAGAATCTTCCGGTAGAAGCCAAGATGTTCAACCACGGTGGTCGTCGTAAAACCGTAAAAAAATAAAATGATCTATGGATAAAAAAGTAACACTCGCTCAATTGAAAGAAGTGGTACAGGAGGCATACGATCAGGTAAAGGCCAATACCGGCGGCAAGAATGCCGACTATATTCCTTATCTGGCAAATGTCAACAAGGATCTCTTTGGAATCAGTGTCTGCCTGCTCAACGGGCAGACCATCCATGTGGGAGATACTGACTATCGCTTCGGTATAGAATCCGTATCCAAAGTACATACGGCTATCCTGGCACTGCGTCAATACGGTGCTAAAGAGATTCTGGACAAGATTGGAGCCGACGCAACAGGCTTGCCCTTCAATTCAATCATCGCTATCTTGTTGGAGAACGATCATCCGTCTACCCCACTGGTAAATGCCGGAGCCATCTCCGCCTGTAGTATGGTACAACCTATCGGTGACTCTGCCAAGAAATGGGATGCCATCGTAGGAAATGTGACAGACCTATGCGGCAGTGCCCCGCAACTGATTGATGAATTGTACAAGTCGGAATCGGACACCAACTTCAACAACCGTTCTATCGCATGGCTACTGAAGAATTACAACCGGATTTATGATGACCCGGATCTGTCATTAGACCTTTACACCCGCCAGTGTTCATTGGGAGTTACTGCATTGCAGCTTTCCATCGCAGCCGGTACAATCGCCAACGGTGGTGTGAACCCTGTGACTAAAAAAGAAGTTTTTGATGCCGTCCTGGCTCCTAAAATCACTGCCATGATTGCCGCCGTAGGTTTCTACGAACATACCGGCGACTGGATGTACACTTCCGGTATTCCTGCTAAAACAGGTGTAGGTGGCGGTGTGATGGGCGTACTGCCCGGACAGTTCGGTATTGCCGCATTTGCTCCTCCCTTGGATGGTTCGGGCAACTCCGTGAAAGCGCAGTTAGCTATTCAATACATCATGAACAAGCTGGAATTGAATGTATTTAGCAACAACCATATCACCGTTGTTGACTAAAATTCTCTCAATCTCTTTTATAAGAAAGGTAAAGGTTACTATCTATTGATAGTAACCTTTTTCTATTCCCCTTACCCTCTTGATTTCCCGCCAATGTTTCAATACAAACGGCATCATTTTTCAAATGCTACAAATTGAACTTACCCCTGAACAACTCTAGTTATTAAAATGAGATAGCTGTTATTAACCCGGATAAGGTAAAGTTTGATTCATTCAATAACGGTTATAACAGCGTCGTGTCTTGTCTCTTCTCAACAAAGATAGAAAGTAATACCTCTTTTCCACCCCTTTTCCTTCGCCGCTTATAAAGAAAAGTAATTATAGTATTAAGAAAAGTAATTCATCTTTGGTTTTCAACACTTTACCGTCATCATCACTTCATCTGTTTTTTCATCTTATCCCAGAGTGTGTCAAAACGCAGATTAACGCAAATTACCGCAGATTATTCCAATTATATTGATATATTAATCAACGACTTATAAAATTATTTCTGCGATAATTTGCGTTAATCTGCGTTTTGACACACTCCGTTATTACCATTCCAATCACCCCATCTTGCACCTTATTCGACCACAAAATCTTCCGATTTAAAATTACTATAGAAACGTCCTGAAATAGCAGTAAACTTCAATACACAGTAATCGGGATCCGTCACTCCCTCCGGATAATACATGGTATCTCCCTCCTGCCAGATCATCTCTTTACTGGCACTATCCGTCAAGACATCCATCGTACCGCGTAGCATGACACCTCTAAAGAATCTCGTATCACAGAAGTAGATACACGCATGGTTGTTCTCACGGTATTGCGCCACACGCATGGACGAAGTATTTGTTGTCAGATAAATAGTTTTTATCCCCTTTCTTTTTCTGGGTTGCAGCATTGCTTTGATGGTAGGAAATCCTTCACCGTCTATCGAACCGATAAAAGCTGTTTTCAGCTTATCAATCATGTTGCCTACTGTTTTTTCCGCGTCTCTCATCATTTTACTTTTTATTATTGGTTTATTATCTGATGCGAAAGTAGAGAAATGCCAGGAAAGCAATGCAATAAAAAGAAAGGTAGAAATAGCACTTTTTACGGTTTGTGTACTTTACGATACAATAACGGAGTTTCTCCCGTATGCTGCCGGAAGCTACGGATAAAATAAGAAACCGTTGAAAAACAGAGTTCAAATGCAATATCAGCTATAGGAAAGTCCGTATAAACAAGCAGCCTCTTAGCCTCTTCCATCACCTTGCTCTGAATATATTGTTTTGCGCTGATTCCCATGGTCGAGGTTATCATCTCATTCAGATAATTAGGAGTAATGCAGAGCTTATCCGCATAATATTGAACCGAATGTTGCTCTTTTGCATGTGTAGCAACCAAATTCATGAATTTACTTACATGATTATTGGAAACTTCCCTACTTCTGCCCTCCTCTATCGAAGTCATTTTAAGGTAAGCACGGTCCAGCAACATCAGGACTTCATAAAGCAATGCTCTCAAAACGTGTACATCGCCCTGTTGATACGAATCAATCTCCATCTTTATATCATGCAAGGTTTCAAGTATGCGTGTATAAAGCTCATCAGACAAATGTAGTAGCGATGAAGAACTTTCTATCTGAAAAAACGAAAGATGCTGTACAAACAAAGAATCTTTAAAGAGGAAAGACAAAAATTCTTCTTCGAAAATCAGAGCATACCCATTGGTGATATGATGAGTATCCCAGTTCCGGATTTCCCCCGGTTTAGAGAAAAGAACGTCACGAGGAATTGCTTCATAGGTTTGGTTATCGACTGAAAAAGCTCCCTTACCTTCTGTTATAAAAGTAATATCATAATAATTTAGAGTGTGGACAGCACTTTTAGCCAGGAACTTCTTCACATACTTCAGTTCTACTACATCGACCAAAAGTTCACTCCCATACTTATGCTTATAAAAAGTATATCGAGGTATTGAGTTTTTCATTCAGAATACAAAAATAGTATTCCTTACCAAATAATCCAAAGACTTTTCAAATTCGATTCGATTGAATAAGCCATGAACCATCTGATAAGGAATACATAGAAAAATATGTCTAGGTTATATTTCCTATTTAGAACTTCCGGCCAGATATCCCAAACTGGTCACATCTGCCCCAAGTAATGATTAATGTGCTTCAATGGCACCCTGTACAGAATATCCGGAATTTCCGCCAATAAAGAGAGGTACCTTTCCCTTACTGTCAGCTTGCGGGCATTCATATCCTCTTCCTCTTTAAAGTAAAACTGATACTCCATCAGTTGACGGACCAGATTCGCAAATGAAATTGAAGATGCACACAACTCTTCAATCTCCTCTTCACTGATGTAATAAGCAGCACATTTCGTCAGTGTCTTGATAGAATACTGACTTGAATTATAGCATAACACAGCATCACCCGCAGAGAAAAACCGATTGGTTCTCTCTTCTCCTTCATGAGTGGTATATGTATGCAAAATACCGGAAACAATAATGTACAAGCTCTGTTCTGGCAATGTGGCAGAAGCAATCGTTTCTCCTTTATCCAGATACACCATTTCCATTCGAGCCAACAGCTCTTTCACTTCTCTTTCATCCACCTGATACTCAAAACAGAGTTTCTTCAAATAAGCTTCCATACAAAATAGATTTTAGTTAATATATGTCACTTAAAAACACCTAATTCGACATAGCAGGCATCATTGTGCCTCTCAAATATAATTTCCTTTGGGTATATCGTAAATACCAGATACAAATCAATAATGAAACGACCGTTGAAATGGGTGGAGCAAATCCCATGATAAACAGCGACGAGCTATCTATCTGGCTGAACCAGTATGACAACGGTATACGGAACAGGAAAGTGGCTATCAGACTGTGAATCATCGGGAATAACGAGTTTCCTTGTCCGCTGAAATAAGAATTAATGCAGAACACGAAACTAACCACGATGCAGTCGATGCTATACCCTCGCAAATAATCTGCCGCCATTGCCACCACAGCAGCATCTTTCGTAAAGAAAGCAGTAAGAGTCTCCGGCAGGAATTGCGAATACACGCAAACCGACACACCGAAAACAAGAGCAATCCCAATCCCCGAAGCCAGACATTTATTCATTCTCTTGATAAGTCCCGCTCCATAATTCTGTGCAGTCATGGTTGCCACAGCCGATGATATAGCCATCGGAGGCAGCATAGCAAACACGATGATTTTCTCAACAACACCCAAAGAAGCAGATGCAATGACTCCCATCTGATTGACAATGACAGTGATAATCAGAAAAGAAACATTGATTAAAGCATCCTGCAAAGCAATAGGTGCTCCCAACACCAAGATCTTTTTAGACAGATTCCGGTTCAATCGAATATCTTTCCGTGAAAAGTCAAAATGGAATCCGTGCCGGTATAAGAACCAGAGCGCTATTCCAAAGCTGACTCCTTGTGCAGTTACAGTAGCGATAGCCGCTCCCGTAGCCCCCCAATGGAAATAACCGACCAATATAAAATCGAGCACTATATTTATCACACATGCCAGCCCAACAAAATAAAGTGGTGTTTTAGAATCACCCAGTCCACGCAAAATACCACATACAACATTATATCCCACTATAAACAGAATACCCAGAGAGCATACCAAAATATAGCTTTTCGTATCTGCCATAGCTTCTACGGGAGTATGCATCAGTTCTGCTATCCGACCATGAAAAAGTACCATGACCAAAGTTAGCACTACGCCGGTTATTGAAAACAACCATACGGAAGATCCGATAGTAAAAGCTACTTTCCGATTGTCTTTGGCTCCGGTAGCAATAGCAATCAGCACTGTTGTCCCGGTAGTAATACCCAGAATAATACCTGTTATTGTCTGCATCACCTGACTACCAATAGCTACGGCTGCCACACTTGCCGAATCATCATATTGTCCGACAACGAAAAGGTCAGCCCCGCCATAAAGTGCCTGAAGTACATTAGCAATTAAAAAAGGTACTGCAAACTGCAACAATACCTTCGGTACGCTTCCTTGTGTCAAATCTAACTCTTTCATAGTTTCTTCGATACTTTTCCTCTTTATCTTATTTTGTTACAACATAAAAAAAGTGCCGGACAAGCGAATGATTTGCACCATTCATCTTATCCAGCACTATAATTATTATTATAGCACCCTCCGATGAGGATTTTTATGCCTGTCCCTATTTCAGGGCTGCAAATATGGGCTTTGTTTTCATAATTACCAAATTTTAACCGGTTTTTATTTTCTTATGGAGATGTAACTAGCTATATATCAACTATTATCAGACGAGGTTTGATCTATAGGATCTCCGTTAGAAAAACGAAAGAAAGCTGCCAACCGATCCGGATTCAGCGTATAACGTGCGCGTTCTTTTAATAAGGGTTCCGCATTCATTACGGCACAAGAATGAGAAACCACGGACATCATCGGCCAGTCCTTTAACGAATTTCCTACAACTAAAGTGTGTTCAGAAGCTAAACCCAAAGCCTTACATAACTGAAGCACCCCCTCTTTTTTACTCGCTTCAGGATGAATGACTGTTATCAGCGGAGCTTTATGAAAGACCTGGCAGGGATTTTCTTTCAACCGGGTAAGAATAGATTCTCTCTGTTCTTTATCACGTACCAATATACTATACTTGTAAACCACTCCTTCATAACTATGAATAGTAACTTTTGACGATTCTCCATATACCTCCGGATATACTTTCACCGGCAAACACTTAATCTGCCGCGAATAAGATAATAAACCTCCATCTGCAAACACTCCTCCCCTGAATAAATCGAAAAGAGCCTTTCCCAGCTTTTTCTTCGCCTGCTCCATCGACAGAGAAGTGGCAAGATATAAGGAAACGGACTGTGCCATATATCGCAAAGCGTTAGCATAACTTTCAGGAACTTTTCCCTGTGAATCAGTCAGTGTTCCATCCACATCGAAGAAAACAGTCGTAATAAGTGGCTTGTCAGGTATTCGCCAGAACGCCTCTTCTCCCATGATTCGATGTAAAGGGTGATTGTTCAGGTTACTAAACGCAATATAACAATCACAAACCTTCCTCTCGCAAGATAGCGGCACAACAGCTCCATCACCTTGATAAAAATTACCAATCTTCACCCGGCTTCGGGGACAAACATACATATCCCCTTTCCAATCGATAAAACAATTATTCCTTCCTCCTGCGCAAACTTCCCATTGTGCCGGAGCATTCTTCAAGTCATACTCGAAAAGATTATCCAGTTGACTGAAAAACTGAATATCTTCCTGACTTAATGGTGTCCTTAACCCTTGCATAGCATTAATGAATAAATAAATATCCGGCAAAAGAGTATTCCGTAAATCATTGAGTACGGCCTTTGCAGAGGGATTTCCTACCGCTCCGACACATACCTGTATTCCCGCATGATGGAGTATATGAATCTGATGTGCAAATTTCTCTACCGAAGTCATCTCTGGATGAAAACTGGCCCAGAGCCTTATCTTACTTATCATAGTGGGAGTCACACGAATCTCATCAAGCCAGTGTTTAGCCGGAAAAGAAAGGTTAGTCTGACAGGAAATTCCAGCCACCTGTGGCAATGCTGCCAAATGCATCATTCCTTTCCGATAATAACGATGGATCAATGCTTCACCGTAAGGAATAATAAATAACTGCAACGGCTCCCCTTTCCATTGTTCAATAGCTGCTATAAAACGATTCCATGCCTGTTCATCCTGGGTCGTATCTGCCAGATGCGACTTCTTGCCGAAAGGGCAATAAGAACAGGTATAGTTGCAACTATTCAATTTGCCGCGATAATATATACGCCTGAAGGAAAGTAAAGAGCCTTCGTTTTCCATTTCTATTTCGTTCAATAAGAATAAGTTTCCATCAGTTCTCTTATTTCAGGAGTAATGAACAACTGACCAATATAATCGGAGTATGCCATTCCTTCGGAAGTCAGACAAACACGACCGTTATCCGTATTTTCTATCCATTGCCGTTCAGCTAACTGTCGGAACAACGTCACATTATCCGGTGATTCTCCAAAGCGACGCTTATATTCGGTCTTGTCAAGCCCCATATAATACATCAGATTCTTAATGATAAAACGTTGCCGCCGTTCTTCCTGCGAAAGAATAAATCCATTACGAGCCACTGTAAAATCAGTAGTGCCCATATAATCATCTATCTCTCCGGCAATACAACGCTGGCAAACAGTATACCGGGTGGCATAATGCAAATTACCCAGGTAACTGCGTCCCCCGGAGCCACACGACAGCATCACTTCATCCCCACATGAGATTTCCGCATCAGTAGACGGATGATGAATAAAACGTCGCATCGAAGTTTGTAGAAAACCTCTGTCTTTCAACAAATCACAAGCGGCACAATACATCTGAAAACAGACATCGTCGGATTCCCGCTCCGTGATAGCCGTTCCCGGTCGTACATATAGCGGATAGATAAAGAGTTCGTTAGGCTGAAACAGAAGAGCCTGTTCCAATGAATAAAGAAAACTGGCTACAGTTTGTCCTTTGATTCCGTAAATCAAATCAATATTAAAAAATGGGAATTGCCTCTTCCGGATAGCCTCCAGCGCCTGATTAATCATGTCTTGCCGGGGACGTCTTTTCAAAGCTGTTAATTCTTCGTCAAGGAAACTCTGTACGCCAATACTCACACGAGCTACTCCTGCTTGCTTCAACAAGTCCAAACGGGTAGGATCGGCATATTCCGGCGATGTTTCTACGGAAGTAAAGGTATGTGAAGGATGCACTCCGAATAAGGCAGCCGTATCCAATAGGTATTCCAGTTGAGGAACAGTGAGGAGCAACGGTGTGCCTCCTCCAATGGCGAAACTATCAAATGCCAGTCCGGTAGTGAGTGGAGACAACTGTTGCGCCTGCTTGTGAAGAGTTTCCAAATAAGTTGCGATATAATCCGCACGATTTGTTTGCAGAGAAAACAGGTTGCAATATCCACATTTATGACTACAAAAAGGAATATGGAAATAAAGCGATGCTTTCTGTCCTTCCACCTGTTTCAGGTAAGGAACCAGCGAAACCGGGGACGGAAAAGAACGATAAGCAGTTTTATGTGGATAACTATACATATAGTCTACATATCGTGGTAGCGGTTGATTCATTTTTTCGTTAAAATAAAGTGTTTGTAAGGGACTGTATAAACCGTTTCGTGGGATATGCAATGATATTCATATCCATCCTCTACATAGCAAGTGCCATGATCGGAAAGAGCAATCACCAGCGTATTTCCCCGCTTCTGAAAGGCCTGAAATAAACGGGGTAGCTGACTGTCGACATATTGCAGCGCGGCAGCGTGTGATTCCTTATCATCCTTCATCTTGCCTTCCACATAATGACAGTTCGGATAATGAATAGCAGAAAAATTGATATACATAAAAATCCGTTTGTCCTCCGGATAGTTTTCGAGTTTCTTCAATGCAAAATCAATTTGTTTTTCAGTACTATCGGGTGCCGTGCATCCAAAGGTCGGCAGCCAATAACTTTTAGTAAAGTAACCGGGAAACACACGCCCCAGTTCATTACGCTTGCTGAAGAAGTTCACCCCTCCTATACAAATCGTTTCATAACCTACATTGGCAAGGCTTTGCACAAAAGTTGCTTCCGTAAACGGATAACTTCCCGCAGGCGGAATACGTCCCGTACCAGCTTGCACAGGGAAAAACAACCACTTACGGCTGCGTAGCGAATGAGGTTCCGCCGGAGAAGGCAGAAATCCTGCAAAGATGGCAAAATGAGACGGGTAAGTAAAATTTCCCGGCGCATGTCTTTTTTCCCATTCTCCTCCGTGACTGTTCAGTACCGGTGTTCTTCCTGCCTCTTCTTCCTCCTTGCTGACATCATAACGCAAGGTATCAAAGCAAAGCATCAATATATCATGAGTACCCACCACCTGATTCATATCCAGATCCGGATTTTGGGTCTGTTCGCCAGCCGGCAGTTCATCTATTTGCATGGTTATATCTCTTTTTTATGTTTTTTATCTGTTGAATATAAATAGAATTATGAGCAAACATATCCTGATACACATGATCTCCCTGTCCGTTGACTTCTATTATATAAGGAATATCTGTTCCTCTCTCTATCAGTACATCCACTCCGGCATATTGCAAATCCAAAGATTGAACCGCTTCCTGACACTGAAAATAGATTTGTTGCCGCACTACTTCCGGCAAAGACAATTCGTTCCACCAATGTGCCTTATTGTTCAGATGCAGATTGGTTATGCTTCCTTTACTGCATCTCACAACGATATAATCAATTTCAGATTCCCGACACACTACACGAAGATCATAATTCTCTCCCTGCAACTGCTCTTTAGGAATCCATTCTTCTAAAATAGCTTCTGTTTGCATCACAGCTTCCGCCAACGGGATCATCTCTTTTTCCGTACTCAAACGGTTGATACGTTTAGTGTTATGAATGACTCCATCCACTTGTTGCAAGGTAGTATAGACTACCCATTTATTCCGGTTGGGTTGATAGCGAACAGCCATAATACCTCCCGCCCCCGAACCGTAACGGGGTTTCAAAAAGCATCCTCTACCGCAATCGGCAAGAAGCTCTCTCAACTCATCAAAAGAACGGGGAGAAGGTAACATCGGAGTCACTTTCAACCCTCTGTCCATCAACACTTGTTTAGTTTCCTTTTTATCAAGAGCACGTAATAAAGCATGGGGAGTATTCAAAAAGCACACGTCATCAGATAACCTCATCTCGCCTAAACGTTGCAGTGTCTCCTTATATGCCTGATTCAACAGCGCATATTTCAGGAAATTCGTTTCATCGCTTACACAAGGTTCCAGTTTGATAACTGCCTGCCGTAGTTGCGGCAAGCAGTTAAAAAGTTCCCCGTAAGTCATAAAACGAACTTCCACCTGCAAGTGTTTGCCTGCTTCAATAAAGTATTCTATACGTTTGGACAGAGAGTTGCTGACAACGATTATCTGCATCTCCTATTCTGTAATCATCGGGTAATACCACAATTCACCATCATATTCATCTGCCTCTTCAGTTTCAGCAATATCTATTTTCATAGGGAGACTCTGCAACTGTTTCTTCATCTCCTTGCTCAAATAATTATAGCGCATATTGATAAACTTCAAATGAGCGATCTTATCCATATTATCCAGCAATAATTGGGCACCTTCATCTTTGAGAGTACCAGCCGAAACATCCATTGTTTCAAGTTGGGGAAGAATATCCGACTCCAGGAACATTTCTACAATCTTGTCCTGTTCTTCAGAGTTGACGATCCCCAGATAAGTCAGCTTCGGGAAACGTTCTTTGGAGAACAACGGACGGAATATCTCAATATCAGCTTCAAATCCATAATCTTCCACACCAACATATAGAATCAGTTTTTCCAGATTGGGGAAATCAGAACCAAGAATATCTTCTACCACTTCGGTAGGCAGGCCACCACTGATAATTTCGAGTGACCGCAACTCCGGCCGTGAAGTCTTTCCCAAACGCAGATTATTGGTTCCTTTGATTTTCAGATCTTTCAATTTAGGCATGGCATCGAGCAGCGGACTAATATCAGCTTGTTCAATCCATGAAATCTCCTGTTCTTCCTGCTCAATATCTCCCCAGAACAAGCCTTCTATTTGTGCGAACTTCTCCTTATTTTCAATCATTCCCTGCAATAAGGCAGAACAGTCGCCACCCTCATAATCCCAACAACCGATTGTTATTTGTTTATATTCAGAGAGATGTTTATCTTTCAATATCTTATCCAGAAGATTCACATTGTTTTCATACTCATCATAACTCAAAGTATATTTCTTGGCTTCCACTTTCATTTCACGTGCAGTTTCTTCAGCAGTTTCTACATACCCTTTTTTGGTCTTTTCCGCAATCAGTTTGCTGGCTGCTTTTTCAGCTTCTTCAGTCGTTGCGTAGTTTTTCACTTGTGTTTGTCCGTCGGTCCCCAACTTACCATAATTTACAGTAACATCTGTTCCGACTACCTCTATGCTCCAGAATTTCTGCGATTTAAAATCTTGAAAAACGAATACTCTCTTCATAATACAGTTTTTAATGGTTGATATTTGCACACTCAACACAGAACGCGCATGAACAATACCTGCAAAAATAACCATTTTATGTAATGTACAAAGAAATCTGTTTACTAAACTTTCAGAGTATTCAAAAATACAACCCAAGATATGCAACAAAGGCTGCCTTTTGGGGCAGCCTTCATTATTCTATTTCTGTAATATATCAGTTTAATCTTCAATAGTACATATACTTACACGGTTCCAATCCGGTTCAGTAAACATATCGCCTACACCCTGACCTTCAGCAGTGATACGAGATGCACTGATTTTATACTTGTTGACCAAGATCGTTTTTACAGCTTCTGCACGTGCTGCGGCAATTCTGGCATTCACTTCAACACTACCTTCCGGAGAAGCGTATCCCTTAATAACCACTTTAGAATCAGCATATTTCTTCAGGTAAGAAGCTACACGTTCCACATTAGGAAGTTGTGAAGCGTCAACTGACGATTTACCTTGTCTGAAAGTAATGATAGATTCGGGTACACGGGCGGTTTTCACTACAGTCTCCACCGGAACCACTTTTGTGCGGCATGCTTCAAGTTCTTCCTGCAATCCGTTGATACGTTGGTTTGCATTGCTGATCTCACCATCTTTGTTGTTTACATCTGCACGAAGTGCATTGATTGAAGAGTTCAGTCCGTCAATTTCGGCTTGATTATATACTCTCACTTTGGCAAAATGATGTGTTCCGTTACTTGTCTTAAAGTGATATGTCAATCCGGCTGTCAACTCAAAACCTGCGTTATTAGCATTGAAACGGCTCTTTGTTTCAGGGTAAGTACCTTGCATATCATACACAATGGCAGGTTTGATTCCTAATGTCCATGCTTTACTTTCACCCAAGTTGAAATTGAAATTCAATCCCAAACGCGTAGACCAGGAGTTCTGATCGCCATCGCCATTCACATAATAATGTAACCAACCCATTCCGGCCACAGCTTCCACTTCAAACAAACGAGGTTCGCCCGTGTAACTTGCAAATAGATTCATCAAATTGACTTTACCCAATACGCTGACATCCGAAGCATCGAAAGCCGTTTTACTGGATGTGGTATTGATATATCCCATTCCTTGGAATCCCAAACCGAAGATAGGAGTTAATTGCTTTGAGACTCCCACTCCAAAAGTGGGACGCATACCTTTAAAGAAAGCACTGTGAGTAAGGGGAGTAACTCCACCGGCATTTACTCCGACAGACCAATTATCTGTAAGTTTGGTACCTTCTACAACTGATTGGGCATTTGCTACTGTAAAGCCACCCAATATAAAAGCTAATAAAATAATAGATTTTCTCATATTCATAAGTTTTAAATGTAATGTTTTATCTGCTAAATCATTAGAAATGTATTGTTTGTTCATGTCTAACTTTCTAGTTCATTTTTTAATTCGTTATTCACTTTAAACAACATATCATATCAAAAATTAGTTCGCAAGCCATGAGCTCTATTAACATCTATTATGCTTTCGAAAAATCTAAAATATGGAAACATCAATGCAAACGCCTCATTCCCTGAAGAGAAAGGGATCCCAACATCGCTAACCATTATGCATCTTGTTTCATTATTCTACACTTTCATTCATCCATCAGGCAGGAAATACATAAACCGGACTCTACTAAAATACGAAGAATAGAACATAAACGGAAAGTTATCAGGTTGTTAATGCCATATATCGTTCTGATAAAGAGCGAATATTTTTCTTCCTTTTCAATTGGAATCTTGATTTAATTTCTAACTTTGCCGCCAACATCGGTTTCCGGAATGGCATTATCACCAGACGGAATTAAAAGGGAATCCAGTGAAAATCCAGAACTATCCCCGTAGCTGTAAGTTTTATCTCTCTCATAAAAAAGAGAAATGTTATGGCATTCATTTGCCACTGATTCATGAAACGGATCGGGAAGGCGCCACAACAAAAACAAGTCAGAAGACCTGCCGATAAAATTTCCGTTATTCCAGGCTTTCGGGTGAAAGGCAATAGAACGAATCGTACAGGTCCATTTTATTACAAGTCTCCAGAAATTGTCGTGCATGAATAACTATGTAGGCACTAAATCTATTTTGTTAATTCTTAAAATATAGGTATGATTAGTTCGGAGATATTCATTATCAAAAGAGACGGAAAAAAAGAAGCTTTTTCCCTCGACAAAATCAAAAATGCCATATCCAAGGCATTTTTATCAGTAGGTAGTTTTGCTACGCAAGATGTGATAACCAATGTGTTAAGCCGTGTCAGTATCAGTGACGGAACAAACGTAGAGGAAATCCAAAACCAGGTGGAAGTCGCCTTGATGGCAGAACATTATTACAGCGTGGCCAAAGCGTATATGCTGTATCGTCAAAAACATTTGGAAGACCGTGAAGTCAGAGACAAACTTAAATTCCTCATGGATTATTGCGATGCTTCCAACCCTGCCAGCGGTAGCAAGTACGATGCCAACGCCAATGTGGAAAACAAGAATATCGCCACGCTGATAGGAGAACTGCCCAAATCCAATTTCATCCGCCTCAACCGCCGCCTGCTGACAGACCGTTTGAGGGATATGTATGGTAAAGAGGCTTCCGACCGTTATTTGGAACTCCTGAATCATCACTTCATCTACAAAAATGATGAAACCAATCTGGCAAACTACTGTGCCAGTATTACTATGTATCCCTGGCTGATAGCAGGAACAACAGCAGTAGGAGGCAATTCTACCGCCCCGACCAATCTGAAATCCTTCTGCGGAGGATTTATCAACATGGTATTTATCGTATCCAGTATGCTAAGCGGCGCATGTGCCACTCCTGAATTCCTGATGTACATGAACTATTTCATAGGTTTGGAATACGGACAGGACTATTATAAACACCCTGATAAACTGGCAGACTTGTCTCTGAAACAAAGATCGATCGATAAAATCATCACAGACTGTTTCGAGCAAATCGTATATTCCATCAACCAGCCTACGGGTGCCCGCAATTTCCAAGCAGTTTTCTGGAATGTGGCTTATTATGACAAGTATTATTTCAATAGCCTTTTCGAGCACTTTGTTTTCCCCGACGGAAGCAAACCCGACTGGGGTTCGCTTAGCTGGTTGCAGAAGCGTTTTATGAAATGGTTTAATGAGGAGCGTACACGCACCGTTCTGACATTCCCTGTAGAGACAATGGCACTCCTGACCAAAGACGGCGATGTACTGGATAAGGAATATGGCGACTTCACCGCTGAAATGTATGCCGAAGGACATTCATTCTTCACCTATATGAGTGACAATGCCGACTCTTTGAGTAGCTGCTGCCGTCTGCGTAATGAAATACAGGACAATGGCTTTAGCTATACATTGGGAGCCGGAGGAGTCTCTACCGGTTCGAAGAGCGTGTTGACCATCAATCTGAACCGTTGTATACAGCATGCTGTAAAATCAGGTATTCTCTACCCTTTCTTCCTGGAAGAAGTAGTAGACTTGGTTCACAAAGTACAGCTTGCCTATAATGAGAACCTGAAATTATTGCAGGCAAAGGGTATGTTACCTTTGTTTGATGCGGGTTATATCAATATGAGCCGCCAATATCTGACTATCGGCGTGAACGGACTGGTGGAAGCAGCCCAATTTATGGGAATCGACATCAACGACAATCCGAAATACGAGGCTTTTGTGCAGGAGATTCTCGGCATGATTGAGAAATACAATAAGAAATATCGTACCAAAGAAGTACTTTTCAACTGCGAAATGATTCCTGCCGAAAATGTGGGTGTGAAACACGCGAAATGGGACAAGGAAGCCGGATTCCAGACTTACCGCGAATGTTACAACAGCTATTTCTATATTGTAGAAGACAAATCGCTGAACATTGTCGATAAATTCCGCCTGCACGGGCATCGTTATATCGAGCATCTGACGGGTGGTTCGGCTTTGCACATGAATCTGGAAGAGCATCTTAGCAAAGAGCAATACCGGCAGTTGCTTCGTGTTGCCGCTACCGAAGGTTGCAACTACTTCACATTCAATATTCCGAATACAGTATGTAACAAATGCCATCATATCGACAAACGATATTTGCATGAATGTCCCGAATGTCACAGCGAGAATGTGGATTATCTGACCCGCGTCATCGGATATATGAAACGTATCAGCAATTTCTCCCAAGCACGGCAAAAGGAGGCCGATTTAAGATATTATGCTTCGGTACGCTGATTATGATATTGTTTTTCAGGAGATACCGGATGAGGTAACATTAGCCATCAACCTCTCCAACTGCCCCAACCATTGTAAAGGGTGCCACAGTGCATATCTAATGGAGGACGTAGGAGAACCGTTGACGGAAGAAAGTCTTTCTACCCTGCTCGGTAAATATGGAAAAGCAATTACCTGTGTCTGTTTCATGGGCGGTGATGCTTCACCCGCAGAAGTGGAACAATTAGCTGCTTTTTTACACAAGCAGACCATCACTCCGGTAAAAGTCGGATGGTACTCCGGGAAGAGCAAGCTGCCGGAGCACTTTGATGTATCTCATTTCCAATATATAAAGTTGGGACCTTACATCGAGTCTCTGGGAGGATTAAAATCTGAAACGACCAATCAACGGTTGTACCACATAGAAAATGGAATAATGGAGGATATAACTTATCGTTTTCTCCCCCATCATTCCAAAAAGATTTCTTAATAAGAGAAACGCTCAAACGGAGTATGTTATATTTACCGTTTGAGCGTTCTTTTTTCTAACTACTTCTTTTCATTCGTATTTATGATTTCAGTACCCGCTTCAATCTGTTTAATCCTTCTATCAACCGCTGTCGCGGACACGCAATATTGATACGGATAAACCCTTCACCAGTCTCTCCATACAGACTGCCTTCGTTCACCCAAAGTTTTTCTTTCTTCAACAAGTCTTTTACTATTTCTGCTGACGTTTGATTCAAGACCGAGCAATCCACCCAAACCAGATATGTACCTTCCAACATCATTACGGGAAATTCCGGAAGATATTCATCAAAATAACCTTTTAAATAGATGTAATTCGCAAACAAATAGATTTTAAGTTCTTCCAGCCATTCTTCGCCCTCATTGTAAGCAGCCATCAACGCCTCCACTCCGAAAGGATTCACATCACAAACTTCATTTATATTAATCGCTTTATCTATTCTCACCCGTACATTTGCATCTGCAGAAATAATATTGGCTATCTGAAGCCCTGCCAGATTAAAAGCCTTGCTAGGCGAAACAAAGGTTACCGAATTCATAAGAAACTCTTCTGATATAGAAGCAAAAGGAGTATATTCATGCCCCAGAAATACCAATTCACAATGAATCTCATCCGCAACCACAAAGACATTATTTCGAATACAAATCTCACCTATCCGCCTTAACTCTTGTTTGCTCCACACTCTTCCGGCAGGATTGTGCGGATTACATAACAACAGAAGTTTGACCTTCGGGTCTGAAACTTTCCGCTCCAAATCATCAAAGTCAATCTGATAGCCCCTGTTTCTATATACCAAAGGATTGGCAATCATCTCGCATCCGTTATTACGGATAGAGGAGAAAAAACAGTTATATACAGGTGTCTGCACCATTACTTTATCTCCAGGCACTGTCAATGCTTTAATCACAGCAGATATTGCCGACACAACACCGGTGGTATAAATAATCCACTCTTTTTCCATCCGCCAGGCATGTCGTCGAGCAAACCAATTTACAACTGCCTCGTAGTATGCATCAAGTACACATACATATCCGAAAATTCCATGTTCCACCCGTTTCTTCAGTGCCTCCACGACAGGGGGAGCCGTACGAAAATCCATATCAGCTACCCACATCGGCAATACATCCGCATCTTCAGCCGAATCCCATTTATAAGAATTCGTTCCTCTGCGTGGAATAATTTCATCGAATTTATACTTCATATTTCAATTAAAACAGGTTAGATCATCCCAAAGTTTCAATTCGCAATTTGCTGGTGATTTAATATTTTCGTCCAAAATGATTGCTCCGAAACTTTCGGCAACAATACTTCCCGTACGAGGATTTTTTACGCTATGAACGGGACTTTTAATCGTTGCCTTCACACTACTGTGTTCAAAAGCAAGGTCAGCATCTTCTGCCATCGTACAATTTTCCATCACCAGATCATGTGCGTAGCAAAGCGGTTGAGTCCCCGAAATCCTGCAATTTACCAAACGTAAGTTTTTAGAATGCCATCCCAGATATTCTCCGTTCAACTCGGAATCATAGACTGTTACATTTTCCGTATTCCAGAAAGCATCTTTGGAGTTGATAACTGCATTATGGATTTCTACATTCTTGCAATATTGGAACGAATAGTTCCCGTTTTGGGCATAGTTTTGTATCTTAATATTCTCACTGTGTATAAAAAGGTAATCCGCTTTATCAATCTGTACGTTCTTCAGCTCTATATTACGACAATACCAAAACGTTTCCAAAGCATTAGGCAACTGCACGTTTTCGAGTTTTATTCCGTCCATTTCACGGAACATCTTCGGTGCTTCTACCAAGGTATCTGCCATTTGCAGACTTTGAGAGTACCATAGAGCAGCACGGGCTCCCTCTGTAAAGAGACAGTTTTTCACAATGAATCCGTTGGTATGCCAAAAAGGATATTTTCCTTCAAAGCGACAGTTGATTGCTATAATATTACTACATTCTTTCAATGCAGATTCACCGGCGTGAATTGTTACATCTTCCAGTTGAAGGTCGTGGGTCGCGAACAGAGGACGTTCGCCTCCATATTCTTTATTTCTTATTTGTTCCATTAGTTTATTCTTTAATCTGTTATTTCAAAAGTTACATTTACGCCTCCTGAACCAAGGGCGGAGGCCAGTCCTGAAGGATTTGTTATACGTCCTAAACGGGTATAAGTATATGAAGTGGAAAAGGTTTCATAAAATAGGACCACACAAGTGGAACCGTAAAGCATCAAGTCACCTGTCCGAATAGTCCCGGGATTGGACGACGCTGTCGGCAAACCATTCGACAGATAATAATATTTTTCATTACCATGCAGTTCAGACATATCCACTGTCATAGGGAGTAGTCTCTTAAATGCTTTCGCAGTCTCATTATTTTCCAATGTGGCATTGAATGAAACAGGTCCGATTGTTATTTTAAGATTATTGCTCACTGGGGTATCATCGTTATTGTCGTCATTATCATCGGGATTATTGCCATTATTGTTACTGCCATTATCACCGGAACCAGAACCATTACCCGGAATCACTTGTTGACCTGTTCCCTGTATGGGTTCATCTTCGCTACATGATGCGGAACCGATCGATAATGTCAGCATAGTAAGAATTGCTATTATATAGTATCTCATATTTATAGTATTAAAACTTATTTCTTTAGATATTCCTTAAAGAAGGATTCCAGTTTATTAAATGGAATAAGGCTCACACGATCGTAAAGATCTACGTGTCCGGCACCGGGTACTATATACAATTCTTTAGGTTCGGCAGCCAATCGGTAGGCGTCTTCACTAAATTCACGTGAGTGGGCATTTTCACCGGTAATGAAAAGCATAGGGCGGGGTGAAATAGTCTCAATATCTTCGAAAGGATAGAAATTCATAAATTTCACATTACTTGAAAGTGTAGGATGAGTGGTGGTCATAGGAGTTGCTCCGTCGGGGGTAAATTCTCCTCTTTGTGTACGGTAGAACTCATAAAACTCCCGTTCAATCGGACTGGACTTTTCTGTCAGTTGATGTACAGTACCACCTGTATATTTAGTTTCTCCACCTAAAAATTCAGCATAACGCTGTTCTGCCGCTTCAGCCATTATTTGCTTTCTCTGTTCCAATGTCAATGAGTGTTTTAACCCATTACGGCTAGCCGTACCCATATTGTACATACTGATTGTCGCAATGGCTTTAAGGCGAGGGTCTATTTTCGCTGCACTGATAGCAAAACTTCCACTGCCGCAAATACCGATTACTCCAATTAGATTCCGGTCAACAAACGGACGGGTACCTAAAAAATCAACTGCGGCACTAAAGTCTTCCGCATAAACTTCCGGCAGAACAGCATTGCGCGGCTCGCCTTCACTCCCACCCCAAAAAGACAGGTCTATGGAGAGTGTTACAAAACCCCGTTCGGCCATTTTCGTTGCGTAAAGATTCGCGCTCTGTTCCTTGACAGCTCCCATTGGATGTCCGACAATGATTGCAGGGTATTTGTCCCCTTCTTTCATATTCTTAGGCAGAAACAAATTTCCGGCTACCTTCATTTTATACTGGTTGGAAAAAGAAACTTTCTCCACACTTACCAAATCACTTTTATAAAAGTTATCTGCATCTGTCTGTGCAGAAGAAAAACTAGTTCCAAGCATCATCATAAATACAGTTGTTAATAATAAAATCCGTTTCATATCTCTTATTTTTAATTATTAAAGAATTGATTGTCTACTTTCTACATTACAAAAATACGATGAAAGAAAGAGACCGTTTGTAGATGAATTACTGACATAATAACCCCAATTACGGATTATATTTTTTTATTATTCTGTTACAATATTGATATTAACCTGCTTCCGGATATGCGCTACGCGAACCCGCAGATAAACGAATACAATACTCGCAATCAGGAAAAGCAACGAGCCGAAAACAGAATATCGTGTGCCCATTTCCGTAATAAAAGTTCCGCATATACCTGTACCAATCGTTGTTCCTAAATTGGCTGAAGTCAGAAACATTCCATTGGCAAAGTCTGGAGCTTCGGGAGCGGCATCTGTTATCATATATTGCATATTATTACTTGCTATACCCGCCAATACGCCTAAAATAAGGATGACAATTACCATAGCTCCAATCCATTCTCCAACAATGAACAGACAGATATATGAAACCAATAACGCAAAAGGCATGAGGATAATTGAACGCCTGGCGTTTATTGATAGCAGTTTTCCCGCCATCACATTACCCACAATATTTGCCAAACCATATACGAGCAACACTGCACTTATCACATTATATGAGACCTCCGTTACTTTTTTCAGGTAATCCGACATATAGCTAAAGAATCCGAACATAGCTCCATTAATCAAGGTAACAGCAATAATTGAATACCACATCGTTGTTTTCTTCAATACGCTAAGCTGTGCACCATAAGATACTTTTTCTTTTACAGGCATGGAAGGGATAAACAGAATCGTAGCAACAAAGACTAATGCGTTTACAACAGTGAAAAACAACATCGCCATGGAGAACGAAACTTCGCTGGCAATATAACTGGTCACCGGAACGCCCAGCACCATGCCGGCGGACACACCGACAAAGACTTTAGAAACAGCCTTGGGAGCCTGTTCCTTGCTGACAGACGCCGCGGCTACCGTAAAAGCCATAGAGACATATACCGGATGCAGGAAAGCGGGAAGTATCCGTGCAATCAACAATACTGTGAAATTAGAGGTGAACATGGATATTACATTACTTATTGTAAACAATCCCAATGCCAGCAACATTACTTTCTTCCGGTTAATCCCCGAAAATAATAAAGGTGTCGCAGGGGCTGACGCAGCCACCACCAATGCGAAAACACTTACCGTCCAGCCGGCTTGAGGTACGGAAACATTAAAAGTTGTGGCTATCAAGGGCAGGATCCCCACTACTCCCATTTCGGTGTTTATAATTCCAAATACACCGACCGTAAGGATAAAGACGAGCAAACCGCCCGAATTGAGTTTTAATTTATTTTTTTGTTCCATAGTTACTATATGCTATTTATAATTCCAATCCCATTTTATAGGCGTTTTCAAGATGTACTTTATCAATCTGCCGTGCCAGTTTCTCGCATCCGGTACAACCGCCGGCACAATATAATCCCACTTCATTCCAACCTAACGCCTGATTGAGAAGACGAAAATATCGTATGGGCTGTTCGAAGGTCGTATCATTATCATCACCGGCTGTCATCAGTAATACCGAATCTTTTTGAGGATATTTATCATCGACAGAAATGGCATAAAGTCTATCAATGAACGATTTCAGCTTTGCCGTGATTGTCCAAAAGTAAAGAGGAGAAGCCATAACCACTGTATCACATTCCGCAAACAAAGGATATATATCCTGCATGTCGTCGCGAACAGTACACTGATGTGCAAGACGCTGACAAACTCCACATCCCCGGCACCCTTCTATCCGCATACTACCCAGATAAACCTTCGTCACAGAATGTCCGCGCTCTACCAATCCTTTAATGTATGCATCGGTCAGTCGGTCTGTATTGCCGCGTTTTGTGCCTGCACTCATTATTACAAGTATCTTTTTCATATTTCCCTGATGTGTTTTATCGATTAGCGAAGGAAGTGAAGTGTCTGTCGTTTCTTTACTATTCAAACACCGATAAATAGTCGTACCACCTAATAGTACGCCTCCGGTTGTTAGTAACACGCTTTTCAAAAAATGCTTTCTATCCATATTCTCTCTTTTATTAATTTCCTCTGATTCATCAAGTTTTATTTAACATGGCAAAGGTCAGAAGAATATAAAGAAGCCGTTGTAGACGGATTACGGGTATGATAACCCCAATTACAGATTAGTCATTTCCCTACTATGAAAACAGAACATTTATCTGTATCTTTGTTACCGATTCCAAATACCAAAAGCCATGGATAAAGTTATAAAACTAGAGAATGTAAATCAGTATAACGAACTGTACGGACTGGAAACATTGCATCCTTTGGTTAGTGTCATCGACTTGACCAAAGCAACGAAAACAGTTAACCATATCCAGATGAACTATGGTCTTTATGCTCTTTTCCTAAAAGAGAGCAAGAGCTGTGACATTAAATATGGTCGTCAGTATTATGATTACCAAGAAGGAACCATTGTCTGTTTTGCCCCAGGTCAGACAGCCGGTGTGAGTACCATTGAAGATGAAATCAATCCGGCTGTTTATGGTATTATTTTCCATCCGGACCTGATTCGCGGCACCTCACTTGGAAAAGATATTAAGAAATATACTTTCTTCTCTTATGCAGTAAACGAGGCTTTACATCTTTCAGATCAGGAAAAGGAAATAGTCATGGATTGCCTGAAGAAAATCAGTATCGAACTTGAGCATGGTATCGATAAACATAGCAAAGCATTAATCGCCATGAATATCGAACTGTTACTGAACTACTGTATGCGTTTTTATGAACGGCAGTTTATCACCCGGAACAGTGCCAATAAAGATGCTCTTACAAAGTTTGAACAACTTCTGGATGAATATTTCCAAGATCAACTTCCCATACAAAACGGGTTACCTTCCGTGAAGTACTTTGCTGATAAAGTCTATCTCTCCCCCAACTACTTTGGTGATATGGTAAAAAAAGAAACAGGAAAAACTCCACAGGAACATATTCAGACCAAAGTAATCGAACTAGCCAAAGAACGTATTGTCGATACGGAAGAAACCGTCAGCCAGATAGCTTATTCGTTAGGATTCCAATACCCGCAACATCTCTGCAGATTATTCAAAAGACGCGTCGGATGCACGCCTAATGAATACAGAAATCAGGCTTTAGCATAAAAATATAGTCCCTCAAATAAGGGAACTGTAATATAGGTAAAACAATCCGTAATTCATATACAAACAGATTTCAAGTCCTGCTGTATCTTTGCAGTGTCATAAAGAAATAAGTAAAAACATTATTTAGAAAAACTGTTTGATATGTACTTAGAAAATATTTATTCTCCGGCAGATGTAAAGAAGCTGCCGGTAAAAGAGCTAAACGAGCTAAGTGATGAAATCCGTGTGTCACTCCTACAAAAGTTAAGCGAACATGGCGGGCATTTCGGACCCAACTTCGGAATGGTGGAAGCAACTATTGCCTTGCACTATGTATTCAATTCTCCAAAAGATAAAATCGTATTCGATGTATCGCACCAAAGTTATGTACACAAGATGCTGACTGGCCGTAAAAACGCTTTTCTTCATCCGGAAGAATACAATCTCGTGTCCGGTTATACCGAACCACAAGAAAGCGAACATGATTTTTTTGTTATCGGTCATACTTCCACTTCTGTCAGTCTGGCCAGCGGATTGGCTAAAGGACGCGACCTCACAGGCGGCAATGAAAATATCATAGCTGTCATAGGCGACGGCTCCTTAAGCGGAGGGGAAGCTTTTGAAGGATTGGATTATGCAGCAGAGCTTGGCACCAACATGATTATTATCGTCAATGATAACCAAATGTCTATCGCTGAAAATCATGGAGGTTTATACAGAAATCTAAAAGAATTGCGTGACAGCAACGGTCAGTGCGAATGTAATTTCTTCAAGGCGATGGGGCTGGATTATATATATGTAAATGACGGTAACGATGTACAGGCGTTGATTGAAGCATTCTCCAAAGTGAAAGATATTCAGCATCCGATAGTAGTACACATCAACACTTTGAAAGGTAAAGGTTATGAACGTGCCGAACAGGATAAAGAGACTTATCACTGGCGCACTCCATTCAATCCGGAAACCGGAGAAGCAAAAGTCAGTTATGAGGAAGAAGATTACAGCGAAGTAACCGCTCAATATCTGCTGAAAAAGATGAAAGAAGATTCTCGTGTGGTAACAATCACTTCAGGTACTCCTGCCGTTCTCGGATTCACTCCGGACCGCCGCAAGGAAGCTGGCAAACAGTTTGTAGATGTCGGCATTGCAGAAGAACACGCAGTAGCTCTTGCTTCGGGCATCGCAGCCAATGGCGGAAAACCTGTTTACGGAGTGTATAGTACATTTATCCAACGTTCATACGATCAACTTTCGCAAGACCTCTGTATCAATAATAACCCGGCTGTTTTGTTGGTATTCTGGGGTACACTGTCCGGAATGAATGATGTAACTCACCTCTGCTTCTTCGATATTCCGCTCATCAGCAATACTCCTAATATGGTTTATCTGGCACCGACTTGCAAAGAGGAATATCTTGCTATGCTAGAATGGAGTATCCGCCAAAATGAACACCCGGTTGCAATCCGTGTGCCGGCAACAGATGTAATTACTTGTGGGGAACCGGTGGAGACTGATTATAGTGTTCTCAATCGCTATAAAGTGACGCATCGTGGATCGAAAGTAGCCATTCTTGCTTTAGGTTCGTTCTATGGATTGGGACAGTCGGTTGCATCACTTCTGAAAGAAAAAGCCAATATTGACGCAACACTCATCAATCCGCGTTACATCACCGGTGTAGACAACGAACTGATGGATGAACTGAAAGCAGATCACGAATTAGTGATTACGTTAGAAGACGGTGTATTGGATGGCGGTTTCGGTGAAAAGATTGCCCGTTATTATGGTGCTACAAACATGAAAGTTCTGAACTTTGGAGCTAAAAAAGAATTTGTTGACCGATATGATATACAGGAGTTTCTCCATGCCAATCATCTGACGGATGAACAGATTGTAGAAGATATCACAGCAGTGATCGGTTAAAATCAAACCCATTCACTATATATTCAGGTAGGTTGATGTATACGGTCTTTAAGGACAGTTGAGTTGCATCAACCTACTTCCATTTTTATTCAAATCAGCCAACTTATTATTTAAATTCATTATATTCTCTATTCAGTTCAGTAATTCCCCATTCAGTTCAGCAATCCTTTCCGTTCAAATCAATAATCCTTTCCGATAATTCAACGGAGTCTGTCCCGCATTTCTTTTAAAGAACTTACAAAAACCGGCTGCATCACTAAACCCCAGTTTAGCAGCAATCTCGCCAACCGTAAATTTGGTAGAACTCAATAAAGTACGCGCTTCCATTACTAACAATTCATTAATAAGGCTATTGATAGTCTTACCTGTTCCAAGACGTACAATGCGTGCCAGGTACTGTTCACTAATAGCCAGTTTATCCGCATAAAAGCTCACGAAATGTTCTTCCCTGAAATTACGGGTAACGAGTGCATGAAATTCTTGCAGAACGTGATCTTTACGACTGATCTCTTTTTTGATAACGGTCTTTCGGGAAAGAAAATCTGCTATATCCAAAAACAGAGAATTGCACGCTGCCTGTATACGCCGGAAAAGGAAATGATGTTCAATATTCATCAGATGCATCAATACTTCCAGCTCCTTATGGATGATTTGAGCTTCATACTCTGTCAACTGAATCGTATATTGCTTATTCCGCCTCATGGTTGCCAACAGGATTGCCGTGATTTGTGTCAGATATGAATCGTCCGTCCGCATAGATTCGGAAAGGGCGAGAGTGATAAATTTAATATCCCGGCTTGAATAAAGATGTTCCGTGAGATAATTTGCTCCGTGAATAAGTAACATATTCGGTTCTATCGCAATAAACTCTCCATTCAGTAGAATTTCCGAACGGCCTTCAAGAACGAATATCATATAAAGCTCCCGATTGAAATAACATTCATTTGCCGGATAACTTCTATCTTTATATTCACTCCGGAAACAGACTACCTCCTCTTTATAATGAGGAAGTTCAGGATGCTCCTTCAATAGTTGCGTATTATCAAATATACGAGATTTTACCATTTACACCTTTATTTTATGACGTAAAAATACGATTTATTTCGGATATGACAAAAACTGTATGGAATTAGATAATCTATTTCAGAGTAAAAAACAAGACCTTTGCATATCCTTTTCAATACATGAGAAAGGAATCAATAGAAAGAGGTTAAAAAGACATGGAAATGAAAGAGATTTTTAAGAGGTATTTAGTGTTTGTTATCGGACTCTATTTTTTAGCGGCAGGTATCGTGTTGATTATACGCTCGGCATTGGGAACTACTCCCATATCGAGCATCAATTATGTATTAAGCCTGAATAGTCCTTTATCGTTGGGTACTTGCACATTTATCATCAACATGTTGCTTATCCTGGGACAGTTCTGGTTAATCCGAAAGAATAGAACCCGACAGGATATTATTGAAATTTTTCTTCAACTACCGTTCTCTTTTATCTTTTCGGCATTCATTGATTTCAATATGATGCTGACAAGCGAACTGCATCCCGCTAATTATGGTATGTCGATTGCTTTATTACTTACAGGATGCATGGTGCAGTCTATCGGAGTAGTGCTTGAACTGAAACCAAAAGTAGCCATGATGAGCGCAGAAGCATTTGTGAAATATGCATCCCGCCATTATAACAAGGAATTTGGAAAGTTCAAAGTTTATTTTGATATTACTTTGGTTACATTAGCCGTGATTCTCTCGCTGCTGCTGAATCAAGGTATTCAGGGAGTACGAGAAGGATCACTCATTGCCGCTTGTATAACGGGGTATATCGTCAGCTTCCTGAATCAGAAGATAATGACTAGAAAAACCCTCCATAAATTACTGCCGGTCTGGAAGTAAGCCCTATATCTATTTAAAATAAACGCCTTATAAAAGGAGTCATATAAAAAGGTCAATATAAGAAAATCACTATAAAAGAAAGTCGCTTCTCTGTTAGAATCTAATTGATTCTTTCAAAGAAGCGACTCTTTATTTTAGATGTAATCACACTCGTATTTACTTCTTTTGACTATCTATCTCTTTCAGAAGTTCATCCACAGCCACCTTTAGTTGGGTATCCTCTCCTTTGACTACTGTTTCCGGATTATTGGCAACCTTTACATCCGGTTCCAATTGGGTATTTTCCAAATAACTGCCGTCAGGCAAACGATAACCGACGATAGGAATACCAAAAACCAGTGAAGGATCTTGTAAAGTTTCCCAAGACACACTTGTCATAGTACCCGGAACAGGCATACCGACAAGTTTGCCAATCTTTTGATGTTTATATACCCACGGAGTTCCGTGTGCATTCGAGTAGTTGGCCTCACATTGCAACATAATGGAAGGTTTGTTCCAACGACGACTCGGCATATCACAGGCTTCACGTCCGCGTACCACCTGTGTGAAGTATTTCTGACCGCTGAACAGTATTTCAATATCTTCATGCAGACGGCCACCACCGTTGAAACGGGTATCAATCACAATGCCTTCGCAGTTGTTATATTTTCCCAGAATGTCCGAGTATACAGTACGGAAGCTGTCATCTCCCATCGACTGAATATGAACATATCCCAAACGTCCTTTCGACCATTTTTCAACATCTGCCGCACGTTGTTTTACCCAACGTTTGTATAACAATCCATTCAGTTGCCCGTTGGTGACCGGCATCACCACTTCTTCCCAACGCTCTTTATTTTGTGGATTGTAGATTGAAATCAATGTTTTCTTCCCTGCTTTATTATTCAGCAAGCAGGTTATGTCATTATCGAGAGTTATCTCTTCTCCATTAATCTTTTCAATGATGCAACCAGCCTTTACTTTGGTACGTGAATGATCGAACGGACCTTTTTCTATTACTTCGGCAATCTGCATTCCTTTTCCCTGATAATTCCAGTCGAACAAGAGTCCGAGATTAGAAGTGACATCTCCTTTTCCTTTGGGAGAATAACGTCCTCCGGTATGTGAAACATTCAGCTCACCCAACCACTCACTCAATAATTCTGCAAAGTCATAATTGTTATCAATATGAGGCAAGAACTTACGATAAGCATTAGTCATAGCATCCCAGTCAACCCCGTGCATATTGACATTGTAGAAGCGTTTTTGATGCTGTTTGTACACATGGTCAAACATCGTTTCACGTTCGGCAGCCAAATCCATTTTCATTTCAGCCTGATAGCTGATGGACTTCAACGCATCCGACTTGGCATCCATCTTTTGCATAATCCGGCTTCCCAACAAAAAGATATCTCCTTTTTTGTCCAACATCAACGATGCCCAACCGGTATTGAGTTTGTGCAGACGCTTCGTATCTTTTTCACGGAGATTCATTTTCCAAAGGTCATATCCACCTTCGAACGCGGAGAAATAGTAAAGATCTTCCCCGTCTTTTGAAAGTATGGCACTACCCAAGTCGGAAGAATTGGGAGTCAAACGTACGATACGGTCTTCAATGCCGTTCAGCTCGACAAGTATCTCTTTTTGATCTGCCTTATCATCAGCAGACTCATCCTGATTACTGTCTTTGCTGCTATCTACTTTGCTCTTTTCCTTGTCGGCCTTGCTTTTATCAGTCTTTCCCTTGTTAGCATTTCCTTTATCTGCTTTTTCCGCCTTAGACTTCTTTCCGTCTTTCGTCTTCTCATCGTCTTTCTCCTTTGCCTTCTTCTGTTCCTTTTCAAATTCCTTGAGTAATTCGAAATCTTCCTTACTCAAACGGTAACGATCATAAGCATCCTGATTGAGAAACACCAACATCACATCTTGCTGCGATCCCCAGGAAGCGTGCGCACGCATACCATAGCGCTCGGTTTGGAAAAGAATAGCATTCCCATCGAGTACCCAACGCGGAGCACCACTGATATATCCACTATTTGTCAGATTAGTAATTGCACCTCCCTGTGCGCTGACAATGCCTACATCCGAATAAGGATCGTGGCGGTTGCCTATAAATTCAAGAGTGAACCATTTACCGTCAGGCGACCATTCGTAATCGAATCCACCTCCGGTGTTATACCATGTAGAACCATCCGTTACCTGACGTACCTTTTTTGTTTTCAAATTGAGTACCATCAAACGATTACGGTCTTCGATAAAAGCCAATTCTTTACCGTCCGGTGAATATTGCGGATAAGTACGTTCTACCGTTTTAGACGGTAATAATACTTCCTCTTCAATAAGAGTGGCATTAGGGAAATTCGGGTCTTCCTTACGACTTATTTTGGCGGTATAAAGTTGCCAGTTACCGGTTCGCTCGCTGGCATAAACCAGTGTCCGGTTGTCCGGAGCAAAAGAAACGGCAGCTTCTTTTGCCGGAGTATTTGTGATTTGCTTGGTGGTAGCATAATCAGTTGAAGTCACAAACACATCACCACGTACAATAAAAGCAATTTGTTTACCGTCCGGAGATACAGAAGCGGAAGTTGCTCCCTGCGAGAACTTAAGTGTAGCAAGCTGCTGCTCATCATCACGGACAAGTTCTACTTTTACTTTTTCCGGACGTGCACCAGACTTCTGTGTGTATAACTCACCATCATAGGTATAACATAAGGTACCTTTATCGCTGACAGACAAAAAACGTACCGGGTGAGTTTTGAAAGTAGTCACAGCTTTCACTTCCTGTGGGGTATTCAAAGGGAAAGTATACACATTGAAAGAACCTCCATCACGCTCACTTAAAAAATAGACAGCATTACCATCAGGTGCATACACAGGATTACGGTCCTCGCCTTCCCGGTTTGTCAGGTTCGTATGTTTTCCCGTTTGGGTGTTATATAACCAAATATCTCTCGTAATGGAAGAAGTATGATGCTTTCTCCATTCATCCTCAAACCCTTTACGATCCTGATAAAGAAAATTCTTCCCTGTTTTATCAAAACAGACCAGTTCTGCAGGAGTGCCCAGCACTTGCTCGGTACGTCCGCCGGCAACAGGAACTTTATATAATTCCGTCATTGCTCCTGTAGGAAACAGGGCACTGCCTACCGGATCCTGTATAGAGGCAGAGAAAAAGATATACTTTCCATCCGGAGTAAAAGCCGACGGTATTTCAGATGCAGAATGATAGGTCAATCGCCGAGCGGCACCTCCGTCAGCAGGCATAATGAACAAATCAAAATTTCCATTCCGGTCACTGGCAAACGCAATTTGCTTGCCATCGGGCGACCAAACCGGATTGGCTTCATAAGAGGTTTGTGTGGTGAGTTGAACAGCTGTTCCTCCTTGTGCAGGGACTTTATAAATGTCACCCTTGTAACAAAAAACAATTTCTGATCCATCCGGTGAAATACGTGCATCACGCATCCACAAAGGAGTAATTGCATAGCTGGATAATGCTGATAATACCAGCGCTAAAGAAGTTATTAGTTTCTTCATATCAAATTATTATAAATTTATTCCGATAAATCGGTTTGAATTAGTTTTCCCGTGTAATTATAAAATGTGCTGTCACCAAAATCTTTATAAAAGAAGGCATATTTATCCACTCCCGTACAATGACAAACGCCAATCTGTCGGGGAAGATATTCCTGTAAATAATCTGCAATGACCTGATATTTTTGTTTTTCCGCGTTATGGATATGAAAACCTCCCAGAAGTAACTTACAAGGAGATTCGGGAAAGACAGCCTGAACCGTACGCAAAATATTGGTTATTCCCCGATGAGAACAGGCACTTAATACGGAAAATCCTTCCGGTTCCACCAATACCACCGCCAATTCATCCTGAAAAGTATCCGGTATTTTGCATCCATCTTCTTGCTGAACCCAAAAACGTTCAAAATGGGTATCTTCCTGATTTATAATATCAATAGAGGGAAAAAGGAAAACTCCGGGAAGCAGTTCGGTCTGCTCTGTAATAAAGCGGAAACGGGAACGATCGAGGTTTTGTGTATGCATCATCCCGTTCTCACGTTCATCCTTGAATTTAGGAGAAAAAATCTCACTCTTACAGACAACGGTTGCCTGCGTATTCAATTCCAAAAAATAACGTAGTCCGCCCGTATGATCGTTATGACCATGAGATAATATCAAATAATCGACTTTTTGCAAGTCAATATGCAACAAGCAGGCGTTACGGATAAACAAGTCGGATGCTCCCGTATCGAAAAGTAATCTATGTTCTTGAGTCTCGATATATAGAGAAAGACCATGTTCTGCCTGCAATTTACGTCCATAGACACAATTCTCCACAAGAGTCGTTATTTTATAGCCCATGATACTTAGTTAGTTATCAAACGAATTATACAAAATAAAAAGTTCTGCCACAAAATTATAATAATTCTGTGGCAGAACAAGCAATCCAGTCAATTAAGTAATCGTAAAAAGGGGAAAAGGTGAGGGTAGTGAGGGAAGAATTGCAACCTTTTTATTTTTATATTTTATTTTCTCCTATCTATATTTTCTCTAAAAAAAACACGAATGTTAGAAATCCACCCTCACTACCCTCACCTTTTCCCCTCTTCTTATAAAAAAAGACGGCGGAAAATCTGGAAAACATAACCGTCTTTTCCAGATTTCCCGTCAGGTTTTAAAAGTTAAGTTCAAAACTATATCTCAAATATTCGAACAAATCCATTTATCATATTCTTTATGAATATCTTTAATATGGAAAACAAACAGTTACACCATCTTTCCCATATTATATGCTTCCTGCATGTAGGGAGTATCTTTAATCTCTCCTACTTTCCATGCACCGATTCCATAGACCGTCCCTTTTTCCTGTGGTCCTTCCAAGCAATCGAGGAAGCCACGGAAGCCGTCGATAGTACGCTCCATCATTGCTTTATCGTTTTCTGCTGCCGCAATAATGAAATAAAATTCCTTATTAGTTATTTCCGTATAACGTGCGCAACAGCGGTCAATCATTATCTTCATCTGCCCGCACATGGTGTAAAAATAGACCGGGGTTGCCATTACAATCACATCGGCAGCAATCATCTTCTCCACGATTTCCGCTGCATCATCCTTCTGTGGACAGGGTTTACCGTACATACTGCAAACACTACATCCCGTACAAGGATGAACCGTTTTGTCTTTCAGAAAAATCTTCTCTACTTCATTGCCCGCCTCGATAGCACCTTTCATAAATTCATCACAAAGCAAATCCGAATTACCACCTTTACGTGGACTGGACGAAATGATCAAAACTTTTTTAGCCATAACTTTCTTTTATTACTTTCATCTTTCAGAATTAATCAGTCTTTTCACTCTGCAAAAATAGACTATTTATAACATAGCGAATGTATATAAATTACAGAGAAATATACCCAGATTACAGATTCAAACATAACAAAAGATTTTTTCTACCAATATTTAATTTATATCTTTGTCCACAATACGAACAACATGATACAATGAAAAAAATACAACTGACCGACACACATAAAGAAAAGCTGTTTCAAATCCCCCTTTTCCGGAATTTGCCCTTAAACATTAAAGAATCCCTATTGGAGAAACTAGATTTCGTAGTCTATATAGCAAACAAGAAAGAGATAGTTGTTACGCAGGGAACGCCTTGCAACAAACTGTATGTGTTGTTGGAAGGGAAATTGCGCACGGATATTATCGACGGACTGGGAAATGAAGTGATGATTGAATATATCATTGCGCCACGCACTTTTGCCACTCCACATCTTTTTAGCTCGGACAACACATTGCCGGCTACTTTCACTGCCCTTGAGGACAGTGTGATACTTATGGCAACAAAGGATTCTACCTTTAAAGTTATCAGCCAGGACCCGCAAGTATTGCACAATTTTCTCTGCATTGCAGGCAATTGCAATATCTGTACCGTATCACGTCTGAAACCACTCTCCCGCAAGACTGTCCGGGAAAGATTTATCGTTTATCTGTTCGAGCACAAGAAGAAAGATTCCCTGATAGTGGAGATTACACATACGCAATCCCAACTTGCCGAATACCTGAATGTATCACGTCCCGCCTTATCGAAAGAAATTAATAAGATTATCAAGGAAGGGCTTATCACTATGGAAGGGAAACGGGTGGAAATTTTGAATAAGGCCGCTTTAGAGAAATTCATATAATAAAGAAACAGGGGCAGGGTTGAAACTAAGGAATAATTTGGCTCTTATATCGAAAACAAGTTAAATATATAAATGAGCCGAAGAGAAATAAAACTGTTTTTGCTATATTTGCAATCAGAAAGAAAAGCAAAAAAATATGACAGATGAACAATTAGGGCAAATGAAGCTTATCTTCAATTACAACGATGTATTCTACAGCTTCTTCTATGATGACCTCAGCGGCTGCGTACATCGCTCCCGCGAATATGCCATCAATTACGTCTATTCGGGTGAGATGATTCTCGACAATGGCAATGAGCAAATTCATGTCGGAAAAGGCGAATGCGTCTTCATACCGCGCGACCATCACATTACGATGTACAAGAAGACGAAAGATGGTGAACGCTACTGCGGTATCTTCCTGATGTTCACACGTCGTTTCTTACGTGAAATGTACGGTAAGTTGGAACAACGTAAAGTACCGACCAATACCGCGAAACTCAATTCCGGAGTGATAAAACTTCCGAAAACGGCCGAACTCGCCAGTCTGTTCGCTTCGATGACGCCCTACTTCGATCCGAAGGTGAAACCTGCGGATGACCTGATGCAACTGAAATTGCAGGAAGGTCTGCTCGCATTATTACATATCGACAAAAAGTTCGCGCCGACGCTTTTCGACTTCAATGAACCGTGGAAAATAGATATTCTGGAATTTATGAACGAGAACTACATATACGAGCTCACGATGGAAGAGATGGCACACTACACGGGACGCAGCCTTGCCACATTCAAACGGGATTTCAAGAAAATCAGCGACCTCACTCCCGAAAAATGGCTTATCCGTAAACGACTCGAAGTAGCTTACGCCCTGATGAAAGAGGGCGGCAAAAAGGTCGTGGATATTTATGCCGAAGTCGGTTTCAAGAACCCGTCTCACTTCTCAACCGCCTTCAAAAAACAGTACGGTATGCCGCCGACCGCCACATTCGTGTAAATCGGAGCAAAATATATTGAGTTTTTTAATTAAATTATTTAAGCCTCACTGCGACATCGCAGTGAGGCTTAAATATCAACTTACAGCTTGTTCCTTACAGTAACCTTACGGTAAGGGCAGCCCTGATAATTTACCGGAAAATATAGAGCATACAATCTTCATAGCAATGTGTATGCTGATGCCATATTGTCCACCGCCAAACTTGATTATCATAAATTCAGAACTACTTTTCCAGCCATTTGCATGGAGCTTTTAAGAAAATAGATAGTTGAGCTTTTGAGTAACTCCTTTTGAGCCCGACAATAATGTGCCGCTTATTTTATAGCCGTACCTTTGCAATATGAAATAGAACAATAACCATTTAAATAATAGAATGATGAGAACAGCGAATTTTAAATCCGCAGCTATCGCAGCCTTGTTAAGTATGGGGTTGCTTACCGGCTGCACGAACGGTATTACAAATCAAAAAACAAGTAATCATATGGACACATTGAATCTTACACAGGAATGGGACAAAAAGTTCCCACAGAGCAACAAGGTTAATCATCGTAAAGTAACCTTCAAAAACCGCTATGGCATCACACTTGCCGCCGACTTGTACGAACCCAAGAATATCGAAAGAAAGTCCCTGCCATTGCCGTTAGCGGCCCTTTCGGGGCTGTGAAGGAACAGTCATCGGGACTTTATGCGCAGACAATGGCCGAATGCGGATTCCTCACCCTTGCGTTCGACCCCTCTTATACGGGTGAGAGCGGTGGCGAACCCCGTAATGTGGCATCGCCCGACATCAACACCGAAGATTTTAGCGCGGCAGTGGATTTCCTGATTGCACACCCCAATGTAGATGCCAAACGCATCGGTATCATCGGCATCTGCGGATTCGGTGGTATGGGACTGAATGCCGCGGCAATGGACACGCGCATCAAAGCAACAGTAGCTTCTACAATGTACGATATGAGCCGCGTGAATGCCAACGGCTATTTCGATGCCGAGGACAGTGCCGAAGTACGCCGCAACAAACGCGAGGCGATGAATGCTATCCGGACCCGTGATGCACAGAACGGCACGGCCACTCCCGGTACGCCCGGTCTGCCCACTAGCATCAAGGGCGACGAGCCGCAATTCGTCAAAGACTACTTCGATTATTACAAGACTGAACGTGCTTTTCACGCCCGTGCCATCAATTCTAATGGTGCATGGAACCCCACGATGGCTCTTTCGTTCATCAATATGCCATTGTTAACCTATATCCACGAGATTGACAATGCTGTATTGCTCATTCACGGCGAAAATGCCCATTCGCGTTATTTCAGCGAGGATGCCTTCAAACGCCTCAAGGGCAACAACAAGGAGTTACTAATCGTTCCCGGAGCCAACCACACCGACCTTTACGACCGGAAGATTCCGTTTGACAAACTGGAAACATTTTTCAAGTCAAACCTCAAATAAAATAAAAACATGAGTATATCAACTAAAAATAAGCATAACCACTTGTTGATGTTCATCCTCACACTCGGAGTATTCGGAATATTGAATACTGAAATGGGAGTAGTGGGCATCATCCCTATCATTGCCGAAACCTTCGGTGTTACGGTGCCGGATGCGGGTTGGACGGTCAGCCTCTTTGCGCTGATCATTGCCTTCTCTGCTCCCGTCGTACCGTTACTTTTTTCACGGGTAAACCGTAAAACGGTCATGGTGCTCGCCTTGTCCGTGTTCGTGATTTCCAACCTCGTTTCGGTCTTCACGACGAACTTTACCGTACTGTTGATAACCCGTGCGATTCCGGCATTCTTTCATCCGCTCTATGTATCCATCGCTTTCTCAACCGCAGCCTCTTCCGTTAGTCGGGAGGATGCTCCGAAAGCCGTTTCCAAAATCTTTGCCGGAGTATCGGCAGGAATGGTGCTCGGAGTGCCCGTGACGAGCTACATCGCCAGTGAATTTTCATTCTCTGCAGCAATGGTATTTTTTACCGTTGTTAATGCATTTGTACTGCTCGCCACTATTTTCCTCATACCGTCCATGCCCGTTAAGGAACGGTTATCGTATGGCACACAACTCAGCGTTTTGAAAAAACCCGTATTGTGGAACTCCTTCCTTGCGGCATTACTGATGAATGCAGCCATGTTCGGATTTTACAGCTACTTGTCCGATTACCTGATAACGGTTACAGATGTCTCCTTCAAGGTAATCAGCCTTCTGCTGTTTGTTTACGGCATGGCAAATATCGTCGGAAATATCGCAGCCGGAAAATTGTTGGCACAACGTCCTTTCGCCACGTTGAAATACGTACCTGCCATCATGGCGATACTTTATCTCGTACTTTACGGACTAGGGAAACTGACCGTACCAACGTCAATCGTCATTCTGATATTGGGAATATTCGCAGGTATTGCAAATAACGGGAATCAATTCATGGTATCTACGTCGGCAACCGAAGCACCCGATTTTGCCAACGGATTGTTCCTGACCGCCGCAAATCTCGGAACAACGTTGGGAACGGCAATATGTGGCATGTTCATAACCGTATGGGGAACACAATCATCTCCGTTGGGAGCTGTGGCATTCCTGCTTGTCGGAGTGGCAAGCATTATTATCAGGAATAGCTTAATGAGCCGCAATAAACACATAATGGCAGTGACAATATGAAGAAAACAGAACGACCAATAATCACTTTCCCGAATGGACAAACTGTTTGTCCGTTGGGACAAGGCACATGGAAAATGGGACAATCCGCCGCACGGCGGCATGAAGAAATACGGGCATTACAACATGGCATCGAGCTGGGAATGAACCTTGTCGATACTGCCGAGATGTACGACAACGAGGAACTGGTAGGCGAAGCTGTCCGCGACTGTAGAGAGAAAGTGCTTCTCGTGAGCAAAGTTTTACCGAGTAATGCAAGCTATCGTGGAACGAAACTCGCCTGTGAACGAAGTTTGCTGAAGCTCGGAACGGAGTATATCGACCTCTACCTGTTGCACTGGAAAGGACGCCATCCTTATGAAGAAACCGTTCGGGCGATGACCGAATTGCAACAAGAGGGAAAAATCCGTTTATGGGGTGTCAGTAATATGGACACAGCCGACATGGAACGTATTGTTTCACTGTCCGGTGGAAGCGGCTGCGCCACCGATCAGGTACTCTATAACCTCGGCGACCGGGGCATAGAGTTCGACCTCATGCCGTGGTGCGCTGCCCGTAGAATGCCGCTTATGGCTTATTCGCCCATCGGAGAAGGACGACTTCTGCACCACCATACATTGGTGGAAATCGCCCGGCGACACGATGTATCGCCTGCACAAATCGCATTGTCGTGGACGATGCGTCAGCCCGGTATCATTGCCATACCCAAAGCCGGTAATGTAACCCATGTGGAAGATAATTTCCGAAGCCTTTCCATTCATCTGACAGAGGAAGATTTGCATGATTTGGATACCGCGTTTCCCGCACCGGCACGGAAAATACCATTGGCAGGTTGGTAATAACATGAAATGCTATAAATTATGAACTATAATAAGAAAAATGAATAAAGTCATAGATAGTATGCTGGCACATCGTTCCATCCGTTCATACACCGACAGAACGGTAAGTGATGAAGATTTAAACTCCATCATCCGTGCCGTACAAGCCGCACCGAACTGGGTAAACCTGCAACTCGTTTCCATAATTGCAGTAAAGAATACCGACCATAGAAGACGTTTAGCCGAATTATGCGGAAATCAGGTACACATTGCCGAAGCTCCCGTATTCCTCGTGTTCTGTACTGATTACCATAGGGTGGCTCTTGCCTGCCATAAGAAAGAGCAAACGCTCGATGAAGTAATGCAGGACATTGACACATTGCTCGTGGGAGCTCATGAAGTCGGTATCGCTCTCGAAGCGGCTGTCGTGGCTGCCGAATCATTGGGATTGGGAACAGTCCCTATTGGAGATGTACGTAAAAATGCGCTGGAAATTGTCCATGAATTGCAACTTCCGGAATATGTCTTTCCTATGTTGGGATTATGTATCGGCTACCCCGCAGAAGAACCGGGATTAAAGCCTCGTTTTCCACAACAGGCTGTCTTTTTCGAAGAGACATATAAGACTGATTTAAAAGATAAACTCGCTGAATATGACGTTATCTACGCCCATTATCTTAAAGAACGTCCATGGAATAATCGTGTAGGCAACTGGACAGACCTGGCAGCTGATTTCTACCGACATCCGTTTCATTACAAAGGAGTTGCGGATGCCTTAAGTCAACAGGGATTTACCTCGGCTAAAAGCAGATATTCGGTATAGAGATCAAAGTCCTAAAATCCCGGTCAACATAAGTCAACCGGGATTCTCATCATTCTGTTTATTTCTCTACCATTTAGTGAAAAATACTTTCGGATTGATATTCAACGATACCCATCCCCAATCCTGCCAGCTTTTATGATTGCCGGTTTTCACAGCGTCCATCGTCTTCGTACCACGCATAAAAGAATATCCGGCAGAGAGTTTCACATCTTTCATGATCGACCAGTTTATCTGATAATCGACTTCCGAACCTAAATATTTCTTCAAGTCCTGAACCTTTACAGCTGTACTAAAATAATGGTAATTAAGTTCCATATCTACCTTGCCAGATAGACGGAAACGACCTCCGATACGAGCATCCATCAATCCCGGTGCATAACCGTTTGCAAATGTAGAAGCATAAAAATAATCCATTGCTCCATAGAATTTATGATGGGTCCCATAAAGAGGATCAAAAGCCTTATACTTACCGCCATTTCCTTTATCACCGCTTAAATAATCAAAACTAGCCACGGCTCCCCATGTCTGATTAAACGTATAGGCGGCTTGTATGCTACCCATCAAAGCTGAAACTTTCTCCGCAGCTTTATTCTTACCCATCTGATAGTAGAAAGCACCATCCAGATTCCAGTTACTATTCTTATAAGTGAGGTAAGTACCCATTGTTTGTAAATAGCGGGTATGAGAATCATCCGTGGCTTTATCACCCGTTTCCAATCCCAGATTCATAAACAACAAAGAAGCTCCGAACGGAACATTATCCGCTTTATAATGATACCAGACGGTTTGCATATTCTTATAAGGCTGTCCGGTAGAAGAATCATAGTAAGTACCTCCACTTGTTCTATTGTCATTATTCTGGTTAAAAGCAAGAATCAGATGGACTTCATTATTTTTGTTGGCATATCCCAGCTTCAATGCATCGTGGTAACGGCCCGCTACATTCCAATCCAGTCCTCCCAAAATACGTTCATCATCATAAATCAATGACTGACGTCCCAGTTGAGCAAAGAACCCTTCACCAAAGTTCAGTTTCGCCCAAGCCTCATTCAACATAAAACGCCCATTCTTCTCAATCTGCGGGTCTTGTCCCCAAACACCGACATGCTGTGCCGACATCTTTAGTTCCAGATCCGAACGTTTATAATCCATCGAGAGGCGTGCACGGTTATTGATGAAAGATGTAGGAGCTACCCCTTCATCCCGTGGAGTCAGTGCACCATTCCGATACTCCGCACGAGGTCTGATTTGCATAGACATCGTAAATTCATTCTCTTTCTCCGTGTTTTGTGTATATGCCATGCTTGGCAATAGCATAAGCAAGAATGACCAATAAAGTGTTTTCATTGATATTGAAGTTTAAGTGATTCGATATTTCAATTTAAATTATAAGTATGCACACTGACTCCTTGCGCGGCCGGAAGGTAATTGATTCCATACCAGCACATTTGCAACAGGACAAATGATACTAACAGAATAATCAACGCAGGACGTGCCTTCAATGGCTTGCCCAATCTGAAATGGATATACACCAGATAAGCGAACCAGGTAGCTGCCGCCCAAGTCTCTTTCGGGTCCCAAGCCCAGTAATGTCCCCAGGCTTCTTTTGCCCAGATAGCTCCGGTAAGCATACCTAATGTCATAAATGCCAGACCTACATAGGTGAGGTTGTCACACAAATCCATTTCTTTCCGTTCAATCTCCTTCTTTTTGAACCAAAGCAGATAGACGGCCATCACCGTCGCCGCTCCCAACATAGCATAAGCAAACATATACACAATGACATGAGGGGCAAACCACGGGCTTTGCAAAGCAGGCATCAACGTCTTATTATGAATCTCCGGTTTGAAGATATTGATACAAATAAAGACCAATGAAAGGATACAACTGAAACTTAAAATCCATTTATACTTCCAGCGTGCATAGGTTATCAATCCCGCCAACGGAAGGAAGAAAGAATACCACAGCCGTGTCTCTCCCATTGTCCGCATCGGAGGACGTTCTAATGAAATCCACATTCCGATAATGAAACTGAAGAAAATAGCCAGACCTAAGAAAGTAAATCCATAAGCCCATCCCGTTTTTGTACCTTTCCAGGCAGTAAAAGCTCCCAAAGCCCAACAAACCAGTGCGGCTATTGCAAATAGTATAAAATATTCCCAACTCATGCTTTGTCCTCCTCTTTCCTCTTTTGTGCGCTGACAAACAGACAGATGGCTCCTGCCATCATCATTATTATTCCTGTGTAAACAACCGGCAACCACGGATCGCGAACCAACTCGAAGACACTGATATCGCTCCATCGTCCCTTTGTTTCATCGTAACTAAGTTGATAAATTTTCCAACCTTCTATCTCCATCGGGCGGTTCACTTCAATGGTTCCTCCCGTGATCGTTCCTTCTTGTGTGTAAATCTTCACTTCCGATGCAAATCGCTGCGGTTCCCGTTCCGGCATTACAATACTGGTTAAAGAATCCAGCCGGATTGCCTTATAGGGAAAAAGAAAACTACCGCAACTTACCCATCCCTCTTTGGTTGTTTGATTCTTCTGATTGACTGCTTTCAGATAGACAGCATAAGTCGCTCCCATCGAATGAAATTCAGTAAACTTCAAAGTATCTTCGGTAGCCACAGAAGCAGCCATCGGAATAGATTGCTCAATAGTTAGCTGCCAGTCCTGCAAGCTGCCATTTGTCACTCCCTCTTCCAACAATACATGTACAGGAGATTTTTCGGGAAGCGTACGGCCGGTTTCATTATCAATCAACATCAGTTTCGGAGGATATTCGTCGATAGTGAAATCCTTCAGTTCGATAGCCAGCGGAAGTTCAATCAGTTGACCTTTATCATCCGTAGCCCGCCATTCGGCACTTCCCATCCGGGTTGTCATTTTCAACCTTTGCATATCGGCATTTCCCAAAGTGGCTGTTATCAGTGCAATAAACAATCCGATATGATTCAGTAGGAAAGAAATCCTGCTGATCTTCAAAGAGAAACCGGTGCGAAGGATTGTCAGCCCCAAGGCGGTGACCATCCAAAAGTAGAGCAGGACAAAAGGCCAGGAAGAAATCATCTGCGAAAATCCCAGCAGATCAGCCGGAGCATGACCGGAAGGAGCCTGCCGGATCAGTCCCATCACTACCGTCATGCCGACCACCCACAATAGAGACGAGACAGCAGCGGAATAATGACTCAACCATCCGAATAAATAGACACGTTTGCGAAGAAGGTGCATGGCTACCAAAGCAATGATATAAACCACTAACACAATCACATTGACCGGACAGGCAAACAGGTCCCAATGTATGGCTCCCACTGTCATTTGCAGCAATAGCCCTATCACCAGTAATCCTGCGCCAATCACCAGCCCTTCTTTATAACTCCATGGTTTGCTCCACATATATAAATTCTCTTATTTCTGTGCCAGACGGCCGTTTTCTTTCGCTTTCTCCAACCATGCCGGAACAGTTGTTTTCAGGAATTTCTCCTTAGCCGCTCTTTCAGCATCCATATCCAAGCCGATATATTCCTGTGCTTTTGCCTTTGTTGAAATGTCCGGCATCGGAACATCTCCCGTATATCCATTCTTTGCCAATACTTTGGATACAGCCAGACGGGCTTGCATGGCACGATCCAATCCATGAGAAAGAATTCTCTGAATTTCCTGCGGTGCGTGGAAAGAACCTCCGTGTGAAGCTACTCCGAAATCCCAACGCCATTGTGCCTGACGAATCAGTGCGAGCACATCTTTCATCTGTGTTTCTGTAGCACCCTTGTCCCAGGCAAATTTAGCTTCGATATGTGCTTTTGCCAATTCCTGTTCCAGACGGTTACGGATTTCATTCGCTTTACGTTGGCGTTCGTACACATTATTACGTAAAGTCTCTTCACTTTCGCGGTGACAAACCTGACAGGTGCGGTCAATCATAGCCAACGGGCTTTGGATATGGTGATCGCTGAATTTCACACCACCTTCACTCTTATACGGCATGTGACAATCGGCACAAGAAACACCTCTCTGTCCGTGGATACCCATCTGACAAATCTCATAGTCAGGATGCTGCGCTTTCAGAATCGGAGTACGGCTCAATTTATGAATATAATCATAGAAACCGGCCTCATCATAATAAGCCTCCATATCTTCTACCGTAAAACCTTTGTCCCAGGGGAAAGTCAGATACTTACCATCCCCTTTGAAATAATATTCCACATGACATTGTGCACATACCAATGAACGCATCTCCTGCGGAGTAGCTTTAGTGATGTCTTTACCCTGACGTTGGAAAGCCTCTATCAAAGCGGGACGACTGATATGAAGATTCATTGTTTCGGGATCATGACAATCGGAGCATCCGATAGGATTCACAATTTCGGCGCCCATAGCCCCCCATTTATTGTTATAGAAAGAATCGACACCTAATGCCTCCATCATACGGGGAACATCCGGACTCTTACAAGTCCAGCAGGTAGACGGTTGAGGACCTTCAGTCGGGCTCATGGGCGAACCGGTACGCAAAGATGCCGTAATATCCTCAATGGCATGCATGTGTCCCCGTGGAGTGGAATAATCTTTTGAGAAAGCATATCCCGCCCATAGAATCACCATTTCAGGACGTTTTTCCAAAGCATCTACAGCAATATTCCCATTAAATTCACTCTCAAAGTCAGTCTTTGCAGTCTCCGTCCAAGTCTGGTATTCACGGGGAAAGTCATCCTTAAACAGTTCATTTCGTGCTTCAATCCCTTTGATAACGTTTTTACGGTTATTGAAAATGCTGGCAACTTCCGCCCTCCGTTCCATCAACGCAGAAACGCATAATCCCAAAACAAATACAACGACCATTGAACCTCCGAACAACAGCCATCCTTGCCATGATTTTAATTTCTTTTCCATTGTATATCGGTTTTATTATTTTATTACGTATTTCATTTCTTATTTATCTTTCTGATTCACCATCTTCCGGAGCCATTCGGGAACAGGCGATTCCGGAAGAGGAACAATCGCTCCCGGAGTACCGGACAGGGAATTCTTTCCACCATGAGGAACATCACGATGGCAATCCCAGCAAGCCTTCCCCTCTCCTACCTGTGACATCATATAATCAATCTTCCCCGTCTTCACAAATTCCGTATTGAGTTGTGTATGACAGCGGATGCAATTATTCATAATCACTTCGGAACTGGCTTTATGAGCCTGAATGACCTGCGGCTCGCTTTTGGTAAGAAATGCAGCCACGTGTTTCATACCGTCCATACCTTTAAAGGTCCATTTCTTCACAGCATTTTCATGCGGCACATGACAATCATTGCAAGTGGCATTCCGGGCATGTGAACTATGGAACCAGGTTGCATAGTAAGGAGTCATAATGTGACAATTCACGCATGCAGCCGGGTCATCTCCAAGATAGGTATGCGCCCGGAGCATATACATAAACAGTGCTCCTCCACCCACAATAACACCGCCAATGATGACAGCCGCTACCTTCCATTTATAAGAAGGAAAGAGTCGATTTATTATTGGAAACTTCATCATACGAAAAAGTATTTTTCACAAAAGTAAAGGATTGGAAACAAAAAAGGTGTAATAGATATTACACCTTTCGAAAGAAAAAATACTCATTACGTAAAAAAACAGAATGGGAATGTGTCAAACGTCCCTTTTTGACCTCACCTCATTCTTTCTCTATGTATTGTCTTATTCATCATGGTGATGGTCTTCGTCTTCCACCTCATTACTTAATTTGATATTGCGTGCGATATAAGATTCGTTACCTGCGGCATCCGTGCAATAAACCATCAAATGATAATCTCCTGCAGTAGCATTGGCCGGTATTACAATATCGTGATGATGAATATGGGCGGTTTTCTGTCCGGACACATCGTAGGATCTGTTGAAACTAAAATCTACTGTTTCCTGTGCAGCCCTGCTATTACCTCCGTGTGAATGGTGGTCGAAATTACTATGAATTTCAATCTTATAGGATTTCAGCATGACATCATCCGACAAATCCATTTCAAAATGAACCCCATGTTCGTTTCCTATCTCCAAAGCCTGACCTTCTTCCGGTTCGTGAAGTTCAATCAGAGGTTTGGTCGTATCACTGGAGTCATCATTATCACAAGAGGAAAACATGAAAGTAACTGTTGCCAAAAGGCTAATCATTGGGAGATAAAATTTATTTTTCATTTCAGTAATTTTTTAAATGGAACTTTGATTAATATCTGGAAGTTACGTCCCGGTTCGGGGATTTCAACTTTCCTGTAAAAACTAAGATGATTGTAATATCGGGTATCGAATATATTCCGGGCGGTCAGGGTTATTTCAATCTCATTATTTCCACCTATCGGAATATTCAATGAACCACCCAGATGAAAGAGATTTGCTCCGGCTGTACGGTCTTCGTTACGGTCCACTCTATTTTGCCGGGCAATGCTCTGCCATTCTGCATACAACATATACCGATTCTTTTGCCAGGTTAATGTATTGCGCATAACAGGAGGTGGCGAGAAACTCAATGGAATATGTTCATCACAATTATAGGTGTAAACGTATTCAGCGGAAATCCGATAATTGAAGTTGCGCAGAAAATCAACATCTACGGTAGCTTCAGTTCCTGCAAATAGCGCTTCTGCTCCGGTATAGCGATAGATTTGTCCGGCATGAGGCAATACAGACCACTCTCCGGTAGGACGCAGAAAGATGTAATTGCTGAACCAACTGACAAATGGAGAGACGGAGAAAGAAATTCCCCGGTACTTCAGATGATAAGAAGCGTCTAGTTGCCAGCCTTGTTCGGACTTTAGGTTTGCATCTCCCTGTTCATGGCGGAAAGTGCCGTGATGTACACCGTTGGCAGCCAACTCATTCGCACCGGGCAGGCGGAAACTACGCCCGATATTCACCTTTACCAGATGTTTGTCGGAGGGAGTCCATACCAATCCCAGAGAAAGAGAATAATCACCGTAGTGCTTATTCACAGAGTGACTGTTCCACTTGTAGAAGTCTATCTGTTCCGGATCATAGCCCTGTTTCCGAAGATAATCGGCAAGGTAAGTATCTTCATGCGAAGAGATATTCATATATCCGTAGTCATATCGCACTCCTCCGCTGACTGAAAACACATTGTTGGGTCTGTATGTCGTAAGCCAAAGCATTCCGGTAGTGGAACGGCGATATTCAGGCAGTAAAAACGAATAGCCGGAAATGTCGTTCCGTTGATGTTGTCCATCCCACCCCAATGTATGTTCCCACGAAGAAGAACCAATAAAACGAGCTTTCACCGAAGCACTGAAAGTGTTCAGATTAAAAGCAAGTTCCTTGTCGGGGTCTTTCTCCGGTGCGGGTTGCGAACCATAGTGAGTATGGAAAGCACTCCACTCTTCACGGTGATTGTTCTGGAAACCTAAATCGCCTGACAAGATCAGTTTCTCCCATGCATATTGCTGGTGGGTGGTCACTTTCAGGTGATTCACTTTACTGAATGGCAATTCAATATTACGGCTGTCTCCATCATCTTCCACACGTGACGCATCGGGTATGCCATGTGCCCCCGGAAAGAATCCCGTCTTTTGATATACATTACTCACAGCATAATTCGCTTTATAGGCTCTTCGTTGATATTGGGTAAAAAGTCCGATATTGCGTTCAATGCCTGCCGTATTCTTGAGTTTACGCCCATATATGGGAATTCTTTGTGTCAGGTAGACAATAGAATCCGTCGGAATACGATAGTCACCGAAATGTTGTTCCGAATAACGAATATGGGAGTACCAGGCATTCTTCCTGATTCCCAGCATCAGTGATCCTCCGATGGTTCCATTGACTGATTTACCCAGCAGTGTGACATCTCCGAATACACGATTATCAGCAGGAACAGCCGACGGAACAACATCAATCACTCCTCCCATTGCATCACTGCCATAGAGCAGTGAAGAGGGTCCTTTCAATACATTGACTGCTCCGATATTGAAAGCATCCAGTTCTAGTCCGTGATCGGCTCCCCATTGTTGTCCTTCCTGTTTGATTCCGTTTTCCAATACAGCAATCCGGTTGAATCCCATTCCGCGAATCATCGGTTTGGAGAAGCCCGAACCAATATCCATTGCCTGTACTCCGGGAATATTCTCCATCGCCTGCATGAAGTTTCCTGTAAAATGTTTGCGCAAAAAATCCTGATCGGCTACATCAACCGTAAGGGCAGACTTTTTCGCTTGACGTTGCTGGTACGTTTCGGTTACCACAACATCAGGCAAAAGCATGCTCTTGATTGAATCGGATTTCTGTGCATGGACGGATAAGGTTACAAATAGCCCTATTACGCCCGAAATAATTCCGATACGCATCAATTACAATCTTTTATTTAATGTGTAAAATGAATGTAAGGATAGATTGAAAGCCAATCTATCTCCATTGAAAATATGAGTATGTAATCATGCGACCGGAGGCCCGCGTAAATGATGCGAATAAGTTCGTTTGCAAACAACCTTATCCTGGTAAATAATCGGCTCGTAGGGCACGAGCGTCAGTGTGCAATGAAATTCTATCGGTTGAGGTTCAGTAAAGAAAGAAAGGGAGTATTGGCAGATCGCACAATCATCAGATGATTGGTGAGAATGCTTTGCATGGGAACACGACTTTTCATCCTCACTTCCATGATAGTGAAAGGTCTTCACTACAAAGAAGGGAATGAATGTCATGAATAACATCCATGCTATATATACCCTTATATTTTTCTTTTGATACATTCTCCCTCTATTGATTAATAGAATAGCGGGACAAATATAACAGTATGAAAAATAATCAGCAAGTTATACATCTTAATATGTGTTACCGTGAATGACAAAAAACACAAAGCTGTCAGTAACAGCACGAGGATTTTTTAGTTGATTATCATTCTTCCTGTTGCCAGACATAAAACACGGTTCTTCCAGCTCCACGTTTACGAAGAATCCCTTTCTCAATGAAAGTATTCAAATCATCTATTGCTTTCAGTCGGGAAAGTCCGGTCAGGCTACTATATTCCAATCGGGTAATACCACCATTTTTCTTTAGAAATTCCTGTAAAAGCTGTTGGCGTTGCTCCATAGAAAATTCCACTTTTTGAGAAGAGTGTTTGGATTTATCCACACGTTCCAACTCTATTTCACGCTTAATCTTCCTTTTGAACTCTTTGGAAGTGCGCAAATGCACATTATCAAAACAGATTGATTCGGCACGAATCTCACGTTTAGTCATTACTTTATGCGTACATTTCAAAGAGATGCTAAAATGCCCGAGTTCGCCAAGTTCTACGATATATCCCTCTGCTAACGTTTCGGCTAGTTCATCCAATACAACTCCTACTACCGCATCTATCACGTTATAGTTAAAAGTCTGGGAAGAACGAGATACACGTTCCATGAATTCTTTCTTCGAGTAAGTTCCATTTGGAACGATACGGGCATGCAAAGGCTTTTGTTCTCCGGTACAATCAGGATCCGGTGTTTCATACAAATCATATTGAGCACTCATAAGTATATCTTTTTATTAGTTCATACATTTATTACTTTCACTACGTATATTTAATCGCCTGTTCATTGAACTTTAATCTTCAGTTCATATAAAAATAATCGTCTGACAGTTGTATCTTTTTCGTCTGACAGTTGTCAGACGGAAAGATAACAGTTGTCAGACGAAAGTTCAACAGCTGTCAGCAGGGCAGACGCATTATATTTTTTACTATATTCTCGTTTGTAATTTCCTTACTATATTGTTGGTTATCAACATATTATCATTTGCTAATGTCGATTATTTTCCTTATCTTTATAAGATATATTAAAACATAAACTAACATGAAAATTGGCATAATTGACCTTTGTAAACAAATAGAAGATCCTAGGATGAACCGCAAAAAAGTACATAAAATGGAAACTATTATCTATATATCCATTGCTGCTGTAATCTGTGGCGCT